>JASJBI010000025.1 GCA_030066595.1 Alphaproteobacteria bacterium
CCGAAGGCAAAGAAGGAGTCCAGGCACTCGCCGTAGCCGGTGGACATGAAGCAGCGTTGCGGATGGGGTGGCGGCGTGTAAGGCTGCTCCTCGGCCATCGGGACCCGATAGTGGCGGACCATCGCCCCGATGACGTCCTTGTGCCGCCGCTCCTCGAAGGCCATGAGATCGAGCGCCTCTTTGATCAGAGGGTCGTTCTCCTGCGCGCCCATCAGGGCGATGTGCGCGGCGGCGCGCTCTTCCGTTTCGACGGCGACGTCCCAGAACGGCAGCCCGGTCAGGCGCGCAAGCGCGTCCTCGTCCAGCTCGGGCCAGTCGATCACCGCGGGTTTGTAGGGGTCGTGGGTGTCGAGGAGCATGCGGCAGAACAGCACCTTGTGCGCCTCCGAGCCGATCCGTATCGAGGGCGCTTCGGTGTCCCTTTGCAAGGGTCTCGACGGATGTTCTGCGGGTGTCTGCTGCGCCATGGTCTTGTCTGGTCTGCACCCGGACATGTCTCGGGGCGATATGCACAAAGTTCGCTTTCGAGACGCTCGCCTGCCGGGCGGAGTGTTCTATACCGGTTCGCCGGACCGCTCAACGGTCGTGGTCGAGCCATTGGCGCAGGCGATCTCCAACCTCTGAGCGTGGAATTCCCAAAGCATGGAAGCATTTTAAGAGGTGGACCTAGAGGACCGGGTGAGCTCGATCAACGTATTCGATCGAGCATTTGCGGATTCGCGGTGCGCCCGTTATGAATTCCGGACTGTCGGTGCCGCTGGCGCGCCAAGGGGGGGTCATAGGGACTTGATTGAACGGCATGGATCCGAGCCCGGCGTCGTCGGGCGAAGATCTCCGCGCCGTCGCCGAGAGGAGGCGCAATTGACCGCAAAGGTAGAAGCCCTCGACGTCACGGGCGCGGTACCCGATTGTCCCGTACGCGCGTACACGGAATGGGATCCGCTGGAAGAGGTGATCGTCGGCCGGCTCGAAGACTCGACGATCCCCGGCCACCACCCGATCACGACGTTCAACGTGCCGCGGGGAGCAGCCCGGCTCCAGCGGTTCTTCGGCGGCCGGCGGTTCCCCAGCTTCATGGTCAAGCACGCACAGCGCCAACTCGACGACTTCATCCGCCTTCTGGAGGGCGAAGGCGTCACGGTCAGACGGCCCGATGTGACCGCTTTGTCGGCCCGCTACAAGACGCCCAACTGGTCGTCTCGCGGCCATTCCGTGGCCTGTCCGCGGGACGGCTTCATGGTCGTCGGCGAGGAAATCATCGAGGCCCCCATGTCGTGGCGGTGCCGGTACTTCGAGAGCCAGGCCTATCGCAGCCTGTTCATGGAGTATTTCGCCAAGGGCGCCAAGTGGACTGCCGCGCCGCGGCCGCGCCTCTTGGACGATCTCTACGACCCGGACTATTCGGTGCCCGCCGAGGGCGAGCCGGTGCGTTTCGTGACGACGGAATTCGAGCCGGTCTTCGACGCCGCCGATTTCGTCCGCTGCGGCCGCGACATCTTCGTCATCCGCAGCAACGTCACCAACAAGACCGGGATCGAATGGCTGCGCCGGCATCTGGGCGAGCCCTACAAGATCCACGAGATCGAGACGACCTGCCGCACGCCGATGCACATCGATTCGAGTTTCATGCCGCTTGCGCCCGGCAAGGTCCTGATCAACCCGGATTTCATCGACGCCGATCGGCTCCCTTCGGTTCTCAAATCCTGGGACATCCTGCCCGCGCCGCGGCCCGATCCGGTCGCCGGCGAGATCGCCTCGGCCTCCATGTGCAGCGAATGGATCAGCGTGAACGTCCTGATGTTGGATGAGAATCGGGTGATCTGCGAGAAGGATCAGCCGTCCATGGTCAAAGCGCTCAAGGACTGGGGTTTCGAGCCGATCCCGTGCTCCTTCATCCACTATGCGAGCTTCGGGGGGTCCTTCCACTGCGCGACCTTGGATATCCGCCGCCGCGGCGAGCTCCAGTCGTATTTCTAAGGGCCTCGGGCGATCACTGAGCCGGATTGAGCCCCATGCACCTGCTCGGCGACTCCTGGACACACAAGCTGGCGCGCGTCTGCGTGCTGCCGCTCGTCAACACGCCGGTCACCCCGAACCACCTGACCGCCGTGCGCCTGGTGACCGGGGTTGCGGCCTGTGGGCTGTTCGCCACCGGGGACCGTGCGTTAGAGCTCTGGGGGACCGTCTTGTGGCTGATCTCCGCGTTTCTCGACCGCGCCGACGGCGAACTGGCGCGCGTCGGCGGCAAGATGACCAAAGGCGGCAAGGCCTTCGACCAGGCCTCGGACATCGCCATCGACACCCTCTTTTTCTTGGGCATCGGCATAGGATTGCGCGACGGGATCGTCGGTGGATGGTCGATCCTTCTGGGCCTGATCGCCGGCGTCGCGGTCCTGGTTGCCGATGTCTTGACCGACAGGATGGACGATCAGATGGCGGAGGGAGATCGGACCTTTCCCGGCTTCGCAGGGTTCGATGTCGACGACGTCTTCTACCTCTTCGCGCCGGTCATCTGGCTCAGCTGGCATCCCTACCTGCTGATCGGCGCCTCGGTCGGCGCGCCGGCCTGGGCGCTGTACACCTGGTATCTGGCACGGAGGGCGAAGCGGCAACGGGCGGCGGGTCCAACGGGCGCGCAGTAATGCCCCGCAAGCCGCCTCCGCTCAGGGCACCCCCTGCCTGGGGCGTGTCGCATGCGCGGAGCTCTGGACCTCAGGCCTGTGTCGGTTGAAGCCGTTCGACGTCGGCCAGCACCCCGTAGTGATCGGACAGCGGGACACGGCGATCGCTACCGACCCTGACGCTGGGCTCGTCGAAAACGACGCGCGCGGATCTGACGGCACAGGCCCCTGGGCCCCTTCCGCGAGCGAACACATGATCAATCCTCTGTGGCGCCAGGCGGGCTTCGGGGCCGTCGGCCACCAGCGGGTTCTGGGGATCCCAGGTCACGTCCAACGGCGAGGACGAGGGCGACCCACCGTTCGGCGGACGGCAACGATCCACGAACCCGCCATCCAGCATTTGCCGGTAGTTGGCCGGGGACGCATGCGGCCCAGCGTTGAGATCGCCCGCCACGACCGCCACGTCGTCGCTATGGGCCTTGGCAAGGCTCACGATCTCGTCGATCTGCGCGCCTCGGCACGCTTCCGCGGCAGTGCTCTCGGGATGACGCCCGATGCCCCCGGCCGTCGCGTGGATATCGAACACGTGACAGCGGCCCAGTCCAGGCACGGTCAGGACGCAATGCAGCATGCCCGAGTAGACGATGATCCGCTCTTCCAGGAACCGCCTGCGGAACAGCCGCGACCGCGAAGACTCGATCGGAAAGCGCGACAGCACCATCAAGCCCGTGCCGAAGCGCAGCGGCCGGGCCCCGACACCGGCACTATAAGGGTAGAGATCGGCCAGGCTCCCTTGCAGGAACGCCCTGTGCCGATGCCGAAACACCTCCTGCAGGCAGACCACGTCCGCCGCGACGCCGCGCAAGGCATCGGGCAGCGCGGCAAGCCTTTCGCGAACATAAGGCGCGGGACGCTGAAGCGGCAGGCCCAAGACGCGCAGGTCGAACAGGTAGGTATTTAGGGTGAGAAACGTGGTCACGGGCTCGGCGCCTTCCGGAACCGCGAACAGGAGATCAGCTGCCGCCCAGAGCCATGCCGAAGCCGGCGCATTGCGCACAGGCCCCGTACAAGGAGACCCACGCAAGTGTATCGGTCTGCCCTGCGACCCGGGTGAGCATTCCGAGACAGCCGGGCCGCAAGCGTTCGGCGCTCTACCTGAGGGCGGACAGGTTGGCGATTAGCGCCTTGTTCGCGCGCTCAATCTCAGCCTTGATCTTATGCGCCATATCCGAATCGTGGCTGCAACAGGCTTCCGCCGCCGTGCCGCTCTCCCTGGCCGCCTCGCGGATGGCGTCCTGCATGGCACGCTCGATGATCTGGGCGACCACAGCTTCATCTTCCTTCGACAGCGGCTCCTCCCCAAGGGCATCGCAGGCGTCCCGCACGGCCTTCTCGGCCCGTTCCCTCAACTCCATTGTCCCCTCCCTTCCTTGCAGGTCGACACTCTGCCGGTTGCCATGCGCGGCATGACTCCGCCCGTCTGGCGCCGACGGTAGCATGATCCCGCAAGTGTCAAAAGCGTGACCGTTCGGCCATTTTCCTGGCCCGCGCTCCGGACCAGAGCCCGGTGACTAGTCTTGATGGAGCAGCGACGAATAGTGCAATCTGGCCCGCCTGCGTCATTGACCGTTGAGGGGCAAACGGTAAGGGGAGGACCAGAGGGACATGCAGTTTCTGCTGAACAGCCGCCTGCGTCCGGGCGTCACGCGCGAGCAATTCATCGAGCATATTCGCGACAATCGGGACGATCAGGTGTGGGATTTGGTCCGCACCGGCATTATCCAGCACTGGCTGTGGAAGGTGGGCGACGCGCCGGGAATCGTGCTCCTGATCAACTGCGAAAACGCCGAGGAGGCGCGCACGCTGGCGGAGTCGGCGCCGATCGTAAAGCGGGGAATCGTCGAGTTCGACGTGGATCCGATCGATCCCTTCCCCGCTCCGCTGCTGTCGTCCTAGTCAGAATCGAGGCCAAAGCCAAGGCTCGGGATTGGTCACATGGACCAGTTCCACGGGGCGCTTGAGCGGGCATTCGGGTCGTTTACAGCCACAGCCGACACGGCCAATGGCAGTGCGGCCGGTGCTTGGTGGTAGGCGGAACGCGGCGGAAAGACCAAGCGACGTAAGGGTTTCAGCCATTGGGGAAGTGGTGCCCAGCGGCGGAATCGAACCACCGACACATGGATTTTCAGGCTTCTGTGAAAGGCAGAAATTCAATACTTTAGCGAGGATTTGTGCCGAGCGTGTGCCGCCCACGTCCCGTCTTGGAGTTAGGACAAGACGCATCTTTCCACTTTGTTGGCAATAGCTGCATCGCCCGCTTCTTCCGCCCAGAGATGACCATACACATCCATTGTGAACTGGATCTTGGCGTGACCAGCCCAGGTCTGGACTTTCTTCTGGAAGGTGCCTGGCTCAATCCAGAGTGAGATCGCGGCGTGACGCAACGCGTGTATCCCAAACCTTTGCCTTGCTGCCTCATCAACCAACCCGGCCTTCACCATCACCAGCACCTAAAGCCGGTTGTACAAGTTTGCGTAGCTCTCCACGTTCCCCACGCCATTCGGGAACAGCAAGCCTGTATTGGAGAGCGGCACTGCCTCGATCCAGCGACGAAGTGCCTCGATGGTGTATCGCGGCAAAGGGATGGTGCGCCGCGCATTCTTGCTCTTCACCGCCCCGATCCGTTGCCACCGATCTGCCCGCTGACACGATCTTTGCGCATAGCGGTGCGCGTGTTCACGTAGGCCTTGTCGGGTGGGAGGACCCCATGCCCTCACCTAGGAGCTCGGCCACGCCGTACTCCGGCTCCGCGAACGTCGCTATCCTCTTCCTTTGGATGCGTTCTGGTTCTTGCCTTCTTGTCTTTCCAAACATGCCCCCTGTCTCCTTGTCGAACTCACACCTGTCTCGTCCTCGCCTGTTGGCGCATGTGGTATTGTGGCCTGCCCCCACCGAGCGGACCGGGATCAGCTCTCCGGAATGATCGGCAGCACGACGAAGCTGGGATGGTCCGCCGCGTGATGCACGGTCTGAACCGCCACGACAAAATCGACGGTCGTGACCGAGCCAGCGGCCTTGCCGCTGTTGGAGTTCCGGTCGTAGCGAGGAAAGTTCGAGCTCGACACGTCGAGACGGATGCGATGCCCAGCCTTGAACACCTGACTGGTTGGCGCCAATCGGATCACGTAGCTCTCGATCTTGCCGGGCGTCACCGGCTCAGGTGTCTCACCGCTGTGACGAAACCGCGCCCGTACGATCCCGTCAACGACGCCCATCGCCCGACCGTCGGGCCAGACGTCGATGAGCTTGGCGGTGAAATCGGTGTCGGTCACCGAGGTGGATGCCGACAGCGTGACAGTCACCTGACCGGTGACATCGACATCCTCGGCGAGCACCTCGCTCGTGAAGGTCAGCACGTCGGTTCTGCCGTCGAGCAGCCGTTGATCACGTGGTCCGGGCTGCCACGCTTGGCCACCGTCCGATCCGCCGCTCATCAGCGTCTGTCCACCGACGGTCGGCACGGGGTCGCGCGGATCGTAGATGTATGTCGACGGTCGTGCGGCGGATGCCGGCTTTTCGGGTGACAGCCTCCCGCCGGCGTGCAGATACCACGGCGTATATCTGGTGCGAGCGAGCGGCCACGCCTCCTCGTCGCGCCAGACGTTGCGACCCATGACGAAGATCCGCACCCGCGGTCCGTCCGGGGCGTCATCTCCCGCGACAACTCGGCGTAGGAACTCCAGCTGCTGCCGCTCCAGCCCGATCGCCGTCGCGTCCGCATCGCGACCGAAGAACAGCTCGCCGGCCGCACCGGTCTGGTCGGCGTGGGTCCACGGACCGACGACCAGCCGCTGGTTGCGGCGCGCGTGGGCAGTCGCCGCCCGGTCGGTCAGTGTGACGTAGTTGTTCACCGTGCCGGTGATGAACAGGTCGAACCAGCCGCCCACGTGCAGCGCCGGCGTGGTCATCGCCGCACGCTGGTCGGCATAGCTCAGCGTGTCCCAAAACTCGTCACGGGCCTCGTGGTCGGTCCACCGCCGCCAGGCCGGCATGATGCTGCCGACCACCGATGCGCGGATCGGCAGCGCGTCGTAGCCGGCTTGGGGATCGGCGGCGAGACCGAACAACTGGCTCAGTAGCCGGGAGACGTCCTCACCGCCCCGGGTGCGGTGCTCAAGCGTCTGTTCCGACTTCAGCGTGTACCAGTACTGCAACATGCCGAGCTCGATGGCACCGCCGGACGTGAACAACCCGGAGTGGTAGTCGTCGGGCGTCACGGACGGCAGCAGGCCCTTCAGGGCCTCGGGCGCCCGCCCGGCTGCGGCCAGCTGCACCATGCCCTGGTACGACGACCCGTACATGCCGACTGTCCCATCCGACCATGGCTGCGCAGCGCACCAGGCGATCGTGTCGACCCCATCGTCGGCCTCGAAAGCGAACGGCACGAAGTCGCCGTCGGACTCGCCGGTCCCTCGACAATCCTGGATCACCACAGCGAACCCGAGGTCGAGCGCCGGCTGCACCGGCATGGTGCGCGTCATCGCCTCGCCGTAAGGCGTCCTGACCAGCAGAACCGGATGTCGCTCATTGTCGTCGGGCCGATAGACTGTCGCGCGAAGCACGGTGCCATCGCGCACCGGGATGGGAACTCGACGCCGCAGCAGCTCACTGGTGACTTCGAGCTCGAACGTAGGCATGCGCCGCTTCCCTCTCCCTTCGGCGCCCGCGACAACGACGCGGCCCTTTCATGCCGAGTTCTCGACGCTACGGACAACCGCCGCCATCCAGGGGCGGATCTTGTTACGCTCACGCGCGTCCTATAACTTCGTCAGTCGTCGTTAAACAGCGGATTCCTCATCTCGGCAACATGCAGGAGGAGGCTGGGGTGACCGAATGAAAGGGTCACGGACAGTTCATCGCATGCGAAAGGCTCGCGTCAACGGCGTCTACCTGGAATACGAGCTGCGCGGCGAGGGCGAACCGGTCCTGCTCATCCACGGCAGCCACATCTCCGGAAGCTTCGTCCCCCTGTTGGCCCAGCCTGCGCTCACCGACCACTACCAGCTGATCCGCTACCACCGACGGGGTTTCGGCAACTCGACGCCACCCAAAGGACGGTTCACGATCGCCCAGCAGGCTGATGACGCGCGGGCTTTGCTGGATCATCTGGGCGTGGAACTCGCACACGTGGTGGGCCATTCCTACGGCGGGGCCATCGCTCTGCAGATGACCCATGATTTCCCCGAGTACGTTTCGTCGTTGGCCCTCATGGAGGCGGCTTTGCTGACCGTCGAGGGCGGCCAAGAGGTCCGAGACCTAGTCGCCATGGCCTCCGACCTGTACCGGGCGGGGGACTGGGAGGAGGCCGCGGACCTGTTTTTGGGCTCCCCCAAGGAACGGGCCGACATCTCCCGCAACGTACCCGGTGGGCTGGACGGGGCGCTGCGCGACGTCGACATGTTCTTCTCCGTCGAGGCTCCCGCACACGAGGAATGGGAATTCGAGAACGAGCACGGCAGCAAAATCGCCTGCCCGATCTTGTTCGTGTTGGGCTCGGACAGCTCGCAGCTGTACCGCAACGTAGAAGCGCGGGTGCGAGCCTGGGCACCGCAGACAGAGACCGAGACGCTACGCGGTGCCTCCCACCTGCTGCACATCCAGCAACCGAAAGGGGCAGCGGAGATCCTGGCCGAGTTCTTCTATCGTCACCCGGTCAAGCAGCCCCACCAGCTAGCAATTGTCCACGGGCGAGAACGACACGGCCACGAGCTGAAGCGCTACAACGCCACGGTCGACATCTTGGAACGCAACCTTGAACACGGCCGGGCAGACAAGGTTGCGATCCGTACGCCCAGCCGTGACTGGACCTACGCGGAACTGTGCGAGCAGACCAACCGGGCAGGGAACGCCCTGGCTGATCTGGGCGTGGAGATCGAGGATCGGGTCCTGATGGTCATGGCCGATAGCTGCGAGTTCGCCTCGTGCTTCTTTGGCGCCATCAAGATCGGTGCCGTCCCGGTGCTCGCCAGCACCTATCTGAACGTCGACTCCTACGCCTACCTGCTCGAGGAAACCAGAGCCAAGGTGGCCGTGGTGTCCGAGTCGGCGGTCAGCCAGGTCTGGGCCGCCGCGTCCCGGGCGTCCCGCCTCCGGCATCTGGTGGTGGACGGCCAGGGTCGCAACGAAGTTGCCAGCTACCAGGACCTCTTGGCACGCTCCAGCCCGGAGTTGCGCCCGGCGGCGACCAGCCGAGATGACATCGCGTTCTGGCTTCTCAGCCTTTCGGAGACCGGCACGCCCAAAGCAGCCATGCACTACCACGGCGCCATGCGTGCGGTGGTCAACAGCTACGGGCGCGATGTCCTCGGCCTGACCGAGGACGACACGACATTCTCCGTCTCCGGCTTGCACTTCGCTTACGGTCTCGGGGGCGGGCTGTACCTACCCATCGCCGCCGGGTCGACAACGGTCCTCGCGCGAGAACCACACCAGACGCGGATGGTGTTTCACACCCTGCGCACCTTCCAGCCGACCGTGATGTTCGGGGTGCCCACCGGCTACGCTAACCTGTTGGACAACCCCCGGTCCCGCAAAGGCGGCGAGTTTGACAACGTCCGACTCTTCGTCTCGGCCGGTGAGCCACTGGGAGAGCGACTGCTGGACCAGTGGAGATCCGAAATCGGCGCCGACATCGTGGAGGGAATCGGCTCCACTGAGTCGTGTCACACCTTCATCTCCAACCGGGGCGGGGAGGTCTACCCCGGGTCCACCGGCCGCCTGGTCGAGGGGTATCGGGCTCGGATCGTCGATGATCTCGGTACGGAGGTCGCGGTCGGCGAACCCGGTCGGCTGTGGGTGACCGGCGACTCCATGATGGCCGGCTACTGGAAACAGCCGGCTGCCACGCGCCGAGCCCTCTACGGTGAATGGCTGGACACGGGCGACATATACGTCGTCGATGAGCGCGGCGTGTTCACCTTCCAGGGCCGTCTCGACGACATGTTGAAGGTCTCAGGCATGTGGGTGAGCCCGCTGGAGGTCGAGGCAGCGATGCACGCAACCGGTCTGGCCGCAGACTACGCCGCCGTCGGGGTCCATGATGCAATCAACCTGGTTCGGCTGGTGGCCCTGGTCGTGCCCTACGAGGGATCCGATCTGGTCGAGGTGGACGCTAACCTCCGACGGGAGGTGCGCCGTGTCCTGGGCGGCTACAAAACACCGCGAACGATCAAGTTCGTCAAGGAACTGCCGCGGGCCGAGAACGGCGACCTGCTACGGGACGCGCTGCTGACTCTCGCCCGCAGCGATGAGGCCGTGAGCGTGGACAGTGGTACGTCAATCGGCACTGAATATTGACCCCTTATCTGGAGTGCGCCCCTCTCGCCGGACAGCTTGAGGCTTCAGAGTTGATCGGATATGTCGGGCTGTCCTGAGACGGTAGTCACCTGACGGTTGGCCGCGCCCTTCAGGAAAGAAGGCAGCTATCTTGTCTTCGACCACCAAGTCTCCGCAGTCCGCGTCAAGTCTGAGTGATGGTCTGTCACCATACCAAGGGCCATCCCTGCCCATCTGTGATCCATGGTTTCGCAGGAGCACAGGAAAAGGCCCGTTACCTTTTGGTCTCATGACCCAGCCAACAATGCGCAGACCCCCGCTGCGATAGATCACTTATTCCACAATGCAGTCAGCCTGTTCGTTGACTTGCGGAATTCCAGGATCCCCTTCGGGTGTAGCGCAACCACCAACGATCAAAGACACCAAGTCCAGTTAACACGCTACATGTGCGCGGCGCATCTCACCGACTCTCCATAAAGCTGATCCAATACTCAAACCTGGCATGACGTAAGAACGCTTATTGTGCTCTGCGCATCGTGATGTAATTCCGAAAGGCCATGCTGACTCGCTCGCCCTTCAGTTCATCCTCACCGCTTGGCGCGAACACGAACTTGGCACCTGATCCGGTGCCTTCAAATCTCAGCTTGCCGCGCCGAATGGTGCCGATACCAAGGCCGAATAATGCAGCTATTTCAGGAGAGTAAGGTGGTGCCCAGGGGCGGAATCGAACCACCGACACATGGATTTTCAGTCCACTGCTCTACCAGCTGAGCTACCTGGGCACGGGCCGGGACGCTTATAGGCAAAAAGCCCGGGCCTGTCCATGGACAGCGAGAGCGCTCCCGTGGCTGGCCTTCCACTGCACGATCGCGAGCCGGGCGGGACGGCGTTTCCGGACGATCGCCGTGCGCGCACGCGCACTCTGCCCGGCCTCACATCCTGAACAATCTCCTCCGGAAACTGTCACTCTTGCCAGTTTTCGGCGTCTGCCGCCGCTGATAGCCTCTACCCTAGGCCAATGTGAACCGACCGGACTTGATTGCGCCCGACGGGGAGAGCGCACGGACCGGACGCAGGGGTCGGCGCGAACGCACGATACGCTGAGCCGGAGGGGCTGACGACCTGCGAACAGGCTGTACGGGCAGCGGTTCGAAGGGGGACAAGAACCATGCCGGATCGTGGCGCGAGAGTCCTTCACGGTATAGCCATCGGCTCTTTGGCGGGGATCCTGCTGGCCGCCTGCGCGGCGCCCCAGAACGAACCGCCGAGCGCCTCCGCCGCACAAACCGCGGCGGCCACGGCGCCACCGGAAAAGACCGTCACACCGGAACCTGATGCGGCATCGGCCGCCGCGCCCAAGCTGGAGCCGGCCGCGCCGAGGGTCTTGGTCGTGGCGCAGGGCCCAAGCCCTTCGCGCGACGACATGGCGCTCATCACTCAGTACAAGCTCACGCCCGAGCAGGTCGGCTATGTTGTTTTCGAAGCCGAGACCGGGCAAGTGCTCGCAGGCCGCAACGCCGACAAAGGGTTCATTCCGGCCTCGGTCGTCAAGCTTCCAACCTCGGTCCTGGCGCTCGATGTTCTGGGCGGGGAGCATCAATTTGCTACGCGTCTCATGGCCACGGGCGCGGTCCAGGACGGTGTCCTGAATGGCGATCTCTACTTGGTCGGTGGCGGCGATCCGCAGCTCGCGCCGCCACAGCTCGCCCGTCTCGTGCGAAAGCTCAAGTCCGAAGGTGTTCGCCGCGTCGCGGGTCGTTTCTTTTATGACGAAACGTATCTGGTCACGCGCGAGGCGATCGAGCCCGCCCAGCCCGAAGAGGCGGCCTACAACCCGGGTGTGAGCGCCCTCTCGCTGAGCTACAACCGATTCCAGCTCCGCTGGCGGCGTGGCCGCGCCAAGGCCGGTGTCTCGGCCCTGGCTCTGGCCCACTCCTCCCGGATCGAAGTGCCGCTTGAGCACGTGTCTCTCGGCCAGGCGCCCTACCGCCAGAACAACTGGCAGAAATTCGACTATGTTGGCCAAACCAAGGGCGACCTCCCCGGACCGCGCTGGCTCATCTCGCCACGTCTGGGCAAGCGGGGGAGCGCTTGGCTCCCGGTCAAGAAGCCGGGCGCCTACGCGGCCCATGTGCTGCGCAGGCTTGCCGCCCACGAAGAAATCATGCTGCCTCCGCCGGCACCCGGCGCCGCGCCACCAGCCGCACGCCTGATCGATCAATACGACAGCCGGCTGCTGCTCGAGTCTGTCGAGGACATGCTGAAGTTCAGCAACAACCTCTCTGCCGAGCTCATGGGCCTCTCCGCGACCAGGAAACTCGCGGCTCAGCCGCTCGATCTGCCCCAGTCGGCGGCGGTGAAGACCACGTGGTTCCGGACCCGCGCGCCGGATGTGGATTGGCGCGGCGTGCGTCTCGCGAACCATTCGGGACTGTCGACCAGGTCCCGCATCTCACCCGCTCAGATGGCAGCGATCCTGCGGTACGCGACCAAGCGGAGCTACCAAGGGCTGAACTACCAGACGCTGCTGCCGTTCAAGGCCTGGGCAGGGACCGAAACATTGCCCGAACCCGTGCTCGTCTGGGCCAAGTCCGGCACCATGAAGTATATCCGCGGCCTCGCCGGCATTGCGCAGCTCCGCGAGGAGCGGCCGCTCGGCTTTGTGATCTTCTTGAACGATATCCCTGGCCGCCGTGCCTATGACGAGGATCCCAAGGCCCGGGTGCCCTGGATGGTGGCCAAGGCGCGCAACTGGATGGGCCGGGCCAAGGCCCTGGAGCAAGCCCTGATCCGCAGCTGGCTCCAGCAGTTCGGGAAGCCTCGCGAGTTCGTCGATGCCGCCGACCGGGCCACCGTGCCCAAGAGCCAGGCCAACATGTAGCGCAACGCCGCGGCCGCGGGCCTGTAGCGAGCGAGAGCTAGAGCGGTTCTGGTTGAAACGGAATTGGCGCCAGCCCACTCCCTCACCCGGCCACCCACGGGATCGTAAGCTACGGGTGGCCGGGTGGAGGAGCGGGCCGGTGCCGTCAAGAACGGAAATGATCTAGGAGTCCTCCTCCGAAGGGGCGGCGCTGTCATCCTGTTCCGCCGCCGGGACGCGATAGACTTCTCCGAACCAGTTCGCGAGATCCAGATCGGCGCAGCGCGACGAGCAGAACGGATGATGCTCGCGGACCGTGACGGCGCCGCAGATGGGGCAGCGAGGCAGTCTCTTGCGCGTGCTCCGGGCCATGGGGATGTCTCCTTTCGCCGTGCCGAGAGATCGGATATCCGGACGCAAAAGTCCACGATTAACCGTTCGGACCGTGCCCTGGCTGCTGATAGACCGGATAGCCGAGCCCGGCGAGCATGGTAAGGGCCTCGTACAGCGACAGCCCGACCACGTTGCTGTAAGAGCCGTTAAGGCCGCGCACGAAAGCGCCGGCACGGCCTTGGATCGCATATCCGCCCGCCTTGCCGCGCCATTCGCCACTGGCGATATAGGCGTCCGTCTCGGCCGAACCGAGCCGTTTGAAGGCAACCGTCGTGGCGACCACCCGCACCGCTCTGCGGCCATCCGGCGCGATCGCACAGATCCCGCCGAGGACCCGATGCCGCCGGCCTGACAGCATCTGGAGGCAACGCCGCACCGCAGCCTCGTCCTCCGTCTTGGGCAGCACTCGACGGCCACAGGCGACCACGGTATCGGCCGCCAGCACGTAGGCGCCGGCATGCCGATCGGCCACGCGCACCGCCTTCTCGACCGCCAGCCGGCGCGCCTGCTGGGCGGGGGTCTCACCCGGCCGCGGTTGCTCGTCGATATCTGCGGGATCCATGACATCGGCCAAGAGGCCGGCCTGCGCGAGCAGTTCGCGCCGGCGTGGCGAGGCCGAGGCAAGCACCAGGGTTGGGGACTCCGGAGAGCTGCCCATCGTTGCGGCGCTACTTGAAACGGAAGGTGATCCGCCCTTTGGTCAGATCGTACGGCGTCATTTCCACGGTGACCTTGTCACCAGCGAGCACGCGGATGCGATTCTTGCGCATCTTGCCCGATGTGTGCGCCAGGATTTCGTGGTCGTTCTCGAGCTTGACGCGGAACATCGCGTTCGGCAGCAGCTCGAGCACGGTCCCGTTCATCTCGATCAGTTCTTCCTTGGCCATCGCCCTCACACTTTGAAATCCGTGCGGCCATGCGGTCAAGTGCTTTGCCGATCGGACGGGGCGATCACGGTTTCAGCGGCATCGGGAAACGCTCGCGAATGCGTCGCTGGATGTCGTCGCGTACGGCCCGGTAATGCTCCAGTTTTTCCTCCCGGCTGCCATCGAAGATCGTCGGATCCATGATCCGCCAATACTCCACGTCGCACGCCATGGTCCGCGTCATCTCGATGGCCCTGTGCTGCGCGTCCGGCGAGAGCGTAATCACCAGATCGAAGGATTCGTCCTCAAGGTCATCGAACGTCTTGGCGCGATGGCGGCTGATATCGATGCCGATCTCGTCCATCACGGCGATCGCGAAGCCATCGACGTCCTGCGAGCGAACACCGACTGAATCGACGAAGATGCGCTGGCCCAAGAGGTGCTTGAGGATGTTTTCGGCGATCGGCGAGCGCACCGAGTTCATGGTGCAGGCAAACAGGACGCTGCCGGGCAGATCCGCCATCGGCCCTCACCCCTTGAAATGCAGAACGCAAAGCAAGGTGAAGAGCCGGCGCGCGGTCGCGAAATCGATGTCGATCTTTCCGGCCAGCCGTTCCTTCAGGAGGTCCGAACCCTCGTTGTGCAGCCCCCGCCGCCCCATGTCGATCGCCTCGATCTGCGAGGGCGAGGCCGTCTTGATGGCCGAGTAATAGCTTTCGCAGACGGTGAAGTAGTCCTTGACGATCCGTCGGAAGGCCGCCAGCGGCAACGGCACGGTGCTGACCGGCGCCCCCGCCTCGCTCCGGATGTCGAACAGCAGCCGGTTCTCCTCGATCGAGAGCAGCAGTTCATAGGGTCCGTCCTGACCGCAATTCGGGGCGAAATAGTTCTCCTCCAGCAGGTCGTAAATCGCCACCGCCCGCTCGTGCTCGACGTCCGGATTGCGGCGCACGACCGTTCGCTCGTCGAGCACGACGTTGGCGATGCGCGCGTTCTGCTTTGACGGGGAATCGGACACGCGGCCCTCGGCTGGTCAGCTCTCGCCCGGCCGACGGTTCAGCCGGATCGAGACCGAGCGCGCATGTGCATCCAAACCTTCAGCCTCGGCTAGCGTGATGGCCGAGGCACCGATGTTGCCGAGGCTTTCGGCGTCGCAGCGCACCAGCGTGGTTCGCTTCATGAAGTCAAGGACACCGAGACCGGACGAGAACCGGGCACTGCGATCCGTCGGCAGGACATGGTTCGGTCCGGCGACATAGTCTCCGACCGCCTCGGGCGTGTGCCGCCCCAAGAAGATCGCGCCGGCGTGACGCACTTGTGCCGCCAGCCCGTCCGCGTCTTCCACGGCCAGCTCCAGGTGTTCGGGCGCCAGCCGGTCGACCAGCGCCGGCGCCTCGGCCAGATCGCGGACCACGATGATGGCGCCGTGGCGGCGCCAGCTCTCTCTCGCGATTTCGGCGCGCGGCAGAGAGGCGAGCTGGCGGTCGATGGCGCGCGCCACCGCGTCGGCCAGGTTCGCGTCGTCCGTGATCAGGATGGACTGCGCGGCCGTATCGTGCTCCGCCTGGGAGAGCAGGTCGGCGGCGATCCATGCGGGATCATTCTGGCCGTCGGCCACCACCAGGATCTCGGACGGTCCCGCGATCATGTCGATGCCCACTGTGCCGAAGACCCGCCGCTTGGCCGCCGCCACATAGACGTTGCCGGGGCCGACGATCTTGTCGACGGGCGCGATCGTCTCGGTCCCATAGGCCAGCGCGCCGACCGCCTGGGCGCCGCCGATGCGGTAGACCTCTTGGATGCCGGCAATGCCCGCAGCCGCCAGCACCAGGGAGTTGAGGGCGCCGTCGGGCGTGGGCACCACCATCACCAGGCGGTCGACGCCGGCCACGCGGGCCGGCAGGGCATTCATCAAGACCGAGCTGGGATAGGCGGCCGTGCCGCCCGGAACATAGAGGCCCACGGCCGCGATGGGCGTCCAGCGGCCGCCCAACCGTACGCCGTCCGCATCGGTGAAATCGATGTCCTCCGGCAGTTGCCGACGGTGGTACGCGGTAATGCGTTCGGCGGCGTGTTCCAGCGCCGCAAGCGTCTCGGCCGGACAGCGGTCCCGGGCCGCCGCCAGCTCCGCCTCACCGATCCGGAGATCCGAGGCCGACAGCTCGAGGCGGTCGAAGCGCTGCGTATAGTCGATCAGCGCGGCATCACCACGGCTGCGCACATCGTCGAGAATCGCGGCGACGACCGCGTCCACATCCTCCTGCGTGCCGCGGCGCTCGTCGACCAGGGCCGCGAACGTTGCATCGAAGTCCGCCGCCTCGGATTGCAGCCTACGCGCCATCCACGGCCTCCCGGAACCGCTCGATCCAAGTGCCGATTTCCTCCGGCCGGGTCTTCAGCGCGGCCCGGTTGACCACCAGGCGTGCGGACACGTCGGCGATGTGCTCGACCTCGACCAGGCCGTTGGCCTTCAGGGTCTGCCCGGTCGAGACCAGATCGACGATACGCCGGCACAGACCGAGCCGCGGCGCAAGCTCCATGGCGCCGCTGAGCTTGATGCACTCGGCCTGCACGCCGCGAGCCGCGAAGTGCCGGCGGGTGATTTCGGGGTATTTGGTCGCGACCCGCACATGACTCCAGCGTGCCGGATCGTCGCCCGCCACCATCTCGCGCGGCTCCGCCACCGCAAGGCGGCAGCGCCCCACCTTCAGGTCCAGCGGCGCGTAGATTTCCGGATAGTCGAATTCCATCAGCACGTCATTCCCGGCGACCCCGAGCTGCGCCGCCCCGAAGGCGACAAAGGTGGCCACGTCGAAGCTGCGCACCCGGATCAAGCCGATCTCCGAACGGTTCGTCGCAAAGCGGAGCTGTCGCGAGTCCGGATCGTCGAAGGCCGGCTCAGGCTCCAGGCCGGCGCGGCGCACCAGCGGCATCACCTCGCCGAGGATACGGCCCTTTGGCAGTGCAAGCATTAGCGATTCGTTCGCGCTCACTGTTTGTCTCCTCGGGTCGGGTGGGCTGCCCAGCCCGCCGTCGGGCCCCTGCGCCGATGGCCCATTTCGTCCCACGGCGATGTTCCGGTTAGGTGCCGTCCGATACCGGGTGATGCGGTCGCCAGGCGGTCGGCCAAGGCTCGTCCAGGTCCTGGACGTAGCATTCGACGCGCTCCACCTCCAGCCGGACCCGTCCCCGCCCCGCGAACAGCAGATCAATCAACCCGTTCTCCGGCTTTACGGCGAGCAGCTCGAGGATGTTGGCGCGGTTCTTGCGGTCGAGGTTCCTGTACCGCACCGACTTCACCCCGTTGAAGCAGACCCCGCTGTGCACGCGCTCGAAGCTCCGAGGGTCCTCTCCCGTCTCACGGCCGCACTCCCAGCAGAACCGATTGACCACCAGTACGAACCGTTGCTCCTCCGGCAGGAACTCCATGTCGCCAAAGGTCACGAGACCATCCTGCAGCACCGCAGAAATGACCCCCAGATCGTCCGTGTCCATGGCGCGCAGTTTGAGCTGGCTGACCACCCCAGGCCTCCTCACTCGGCGTCCTTGACGCGCTCGATATCTGCCCCACAGGCGGCCAGCTTTTCAACCAATCTTTCATAGCCGCGGTCCAGGTGATAGACGCGGCGCACTCGGGTCTCGCCTTCCGCCGCGAGACCCGCCAGAACCAGGGAAACGGACGCCCTGAGATCGGTCGCCATGACCGGCGCGCCGGTCAGCGCCTGGACACCGCGGATGACCGCGGCGGACCCGTCCGTGGCGATGTCCGCGCCCATGCGCGTGAGTTCCGGGACATGCATGAACCGGTTCTCGAAGATCGCCTCGGTGATCTTGGACGCACCGCCTGCGACCGTCATCAGCGCCATGAACTGCGCCTGCAGATCGGTTGGAAAGCCCGGGTAGGGCGCGGTCTTCACGTCCACGCCCGCAAGCAGCCCGTTGCGCCGGCGCACCCGCAGGCCGGCGCCGTTCTGTCGGATGTCGACGCCCGCCTGACCCAAGATGTCCGCCACCGCGCCGACCAGATCCAAACGGGCGTTGGCGATCTCGAGGTCGCCGTCGGTGATGGCCGCCGCCATGAGATGGGTGCCGGTCTCGATCCGGTCCGCAATGACACTGTGGCTTGCCCCGTGCAACCGGTCGACGCCATCGATCCGCAGGGTGCCGGTCTCGATGCCTTCGATCCGGGCGCCCATGGCGATCAGGCATTTTGCGAGATCGGCGATCTCCGGTTCCCGCGCGGCGTTCTCCAGCACGGTCTCGCCGGGCGCCAGGCAGGCCGCCATCAGGAGGTTCTCGGTGGCGCCGACCGAGGCGAACGGCAGGACGATCCGCGCGCCGCGCAGTCCCTGCGGCGCCTCCGCCTCGATATAGCCCTCGCTGAGCTCGATTGTCGCGCCCAGCTGGGCCAGCCCCTGCAAGTGTAGGTCGACGGGCCGCGGGCCGATCGCACAGCCGCCCGGCAGCGAGACGCGGGCCCTGCCGGCGCGGGCCAGCAACGGGCCCAGCACCAGGACCGACGCCCGCATGCGGCGCACCAGGTCGTAGGGCGCGGTGGTGTTCGTGATCGTGGCGGCTTGCAGCGACAATACGCGGCCCATGTTGCCGCCTTCGGGGGCCTCGCCGTTCATGCTGATCTCGGCGCCGAGCTGGCCCAAGAGCCGCGCCATGGTCGAGATATCCACGAGGTGCGGCAGATTGGACAGCGTCAAGACCTCGTCCGTCAGCAGGCTCGCCGCCATTAAGGGCAGCGCCGCGTTCTTCGCGCCGCTCACCGAAACCCGCCCTTTCAGCGGACGGCCACCACGGATACGGATCAGGTCCATCGGACTCCTGCTCTTTGCCTGCGGGCTGTTGCGGCCGGGCGGGCCGCCGGTCGTGAACTCCGCCGAGATCCCCGGGACCCGGCGGCGGGATGCGCAAAACCGGCACAATCTCTCGCATCCGAGGCGGAAAAACAACCACGCGCAAGATCGGGGCAGAGCCGGAAAGCGTTAATCTCTCGTTAAGAATGCTTTGGCCATGCTTGCGCTCATGGTTCGACTGCGTCCGCCCCACGCCGCTGGCTTTGCGTCTTTCGCTTTCGCAGATTCGCGCGCAGCGCACGCGCCAGCCGCGCCTGATAGGCGGCCGAGCCCGGCTTTTCGGCAGCCTGTGCGCTCGCGGGCGCCCGCGCCCGGCTCTCGGTCTCGCGCTCTCGGTCCTTTGGCATGGCCTCGGCCCGTTGTTTCCGGCGCATGGTGCGTCCTTGCCACAGCCGGGTCAAGATCGCGCCCCGGTCCGCTTTCCCGGCTGGTTTCCCGGATCGGACGGCCGTATCATTGGGGAGCTATGTCCGTGAGAAAGCTGAAGCTTTTCATGTGCATCGCGGCCGCGCTGGCCGCCGCGCCCACCGCGATGGCCGCGAGCAGCGAGTTCGCGACCGCCTTCACGGCGTTCAACAGCGGCCACTACCTGAAGGCCTTTCGGCAGTTCAAGACCCTGGCCGAGCGGGGCGACGCCTACAGCCAGTACAACGTCGCCGTCTTCTATTCGGACGACGCGTTCGGGGTCCGGCGGAACTATGCCGAATCGGTCAAATGGTACCGCCGCGCGGCCCGGCAGGAGCATCCCGAGGCGCAGTTCCGGCTGGCGGTCATGTACATCTATGGCTACGGCGTGCCGAAGGACCGGGCCACCGCGCGCTACTGGCTGCGCCGGGCCGCGGCGCAAGGGCATTTGGACGCGCAGTACAATCTCGGGTTCATCTACCGGTCCGGCCGGGACGTGGCCCGCAACGACGCGGAAGCGGCCAAGTGGTATCGGCTCGCCGCCGAACAGGGCAGCCGCGAGGCCCAGGCCGTGCTCGGCGTGATGTACGCCCGCGGCGAAGGCGTCGGTCGGGACCAGTCCGAGGCTGAACGCTGGCTCGGCCGGGCTGCGGCCCAGGGGCATGGCCAGGCCCGGAAGGATCTCGACTTCCTGCGCGACGGCGGGCTCGACCGGCTGACGGCGCGCGCCGACGAATTCGGTCAGGAGTTCTGGCGGGAGTTTGAGTAAGGCCCGCCCGGGGGGCTGCTTGCCTCCCCATCGGCGCTGTGGCATAAGTCGCCGCGCCGCCGTGCCGCCGTAGCTCAGTGGTAGAGCGCACCCTTGGTAAGGGTGAGGTCGAGTGTTCAATCCACTCCGGCGGCACCATTTCTTCGCTCTAGAACATCAGGATGCCCGCCTGCTGCGATGCCGATTCTGGCATGGTCTTCAGCGCGCGATGGGCTTCATTCCTTGGGCCTCGTTGTCGTGGTATGCACTAAACCGTCAAAGCAGGAGACTTGCACGGTGACCGAACGCGCGCCACCAGTTCCAGACTGGTGGCGCTTTTCGTTTTGACCCTAGTTAAGTTTTCCCGCCGCCCGGATCTGGTTCCGGACAAAGCTATAGTCGATCACCATCCGATGCACCGCGGAACAACCGTCAATCATCGTGTCCCGCGAGCCCGTCGTCGGCGCGCGCCTGCGCGTCGGCGTGATAGGGGATCAGATCCGGCGTCTTGTCGATCGTCGTCCTAGAAGGTTCCGTCGCGGAGCCGGTCGCGAGTAGCGCGATGGTTCGTTTGGGTGCCTGATCGCAGGCCGTCGCCGATCCGCGCGCAGGCCGTCTGGAAGTGCGCTTCGTCGATTTCGACGCCGACGAAGCGGCGGCCGAGTCGGGCGCAGGCGATGCCGGTGGTGCCCGAGCCCATGAATGGGTCGAACACCGTCTGGCCGGGCCCGGTCTTTTGCTCGAGGACCCACTCCATGACCGCGATCGGCTTCTGGGTCGGGTGGACGCGCGGGATGCCCCGCTCGCTCGCCCGCATCATGCCGTTCCAGAAGTGATTGATCAGCCGCGCCGGTCGGTCGAGATTGGTCCAGCACAGCTCCGCGTCCGCGAAGTCGTTGCGCGTCAGCCCGCAGCGCTTGTCCCAGGTCAGCCAGCCGACTGCGCGTGGCGCGGATCCAGTGGCCCAGCGCGATCAACTCGCTTCCTACCGCGCCCATGATATGAACCCGCCGCCGAAGACCATTTTTCCAAGCCAGTATGGTCGGCGTCTCCGGTCTGACCGAGCCCTTCACGCCACTCGAAACGCTGAACGCCCGGTCCCGGGATCGAGAGCGTCCGCGTGGCCGATCCGTTTCGGGACGATGAGCAGCCGCCGTGCTGTCCCAGCGATTCTCAGTGTCCGCGAGCAAGTGATGATCGGTCCTGATTGAAATCAGTGCGGCGGTGTATACTCCTTTGTAGCAAGGAGTGACCCTGGGACACCGCGTGGGCGCCTAGAACGAAAGCCAGAGTCCACGACGCTCTGCCAGCGGCACTGCGCGCGGCTCGTGAATTGGGTCAGGCTCTGATCGGGATTGGGCGCCACGGGGGCGCGCGTCGGCCTTACCGTTCAGTCCCGGGGGCAAGAACGATAAGTGCGGGGGCGGAAATCATCCAATGACGCGATCGATTTCGGACAGCTGTTTGCCTTGTGGCGCGCTGCCCCTCCGGCAGACCGGAGACAGACAAAGGCCGGATTGGGAAGGCCAACCGTTAATCAAGGCACGATTGTCGCGGCCGGTACCGAACCCGGTTGTGAGGCGCGGGATGCCGGGAATGCCGGCGATCGGCCGTATAGCCCGTCCCTCCACCGTCGGGTCCATTTTGGGCTCTCAGGAATTCCGTCAGCCGACGCCAGCCGATGTGCTGACGTCCGCGCAACCAGGGCGTTCATCCAGAGGACACAGGTCATGACCGAAATCGAGCACGATGTCGATCCGATCGAGACCAGGGAGTGGCTCGACTCAATCGAGGACGTCTTGGAGCGGGACGGCCCTTCCCGCGCCCACTATCTGCTCGACAGGGCGGTCGGAGCGGCACGCGAGAACGGCGCAAACCTGCCGTTCAGCGCGACCACCAGCTATCTCAACACGATACCAGTTGACGCCCAAGCACCCCATCCGGGCGATCTCGAGATGGAATGGCGGATCCGCACCATAAACCGCTGGAATGCCATGGCGACGGTCGTGCGCCGGAATAAGGAGAGCTCGGAATATGGCGGCCACATCGCCTCCTACGCGTCATCGGCAGTCATCTACGATATCGGCCTCAACCATTTCTGGCGCAGCCGTACCGACGCGCACGGTGGCGACCTCGTGTTCTTCCAGGGCCACGCAATCCCCGGCATATACGCCCGCTCCTTCATGGAAGGTCGGATCAGCGAGACGCAGCTTCTGAACTTCCGCTCCGAGGTGGATGGCCATGGCCTGTCCTCGTATCCACATCCCTGGCTGATGCCGGACTACTGGCAGTTCCCGACGGTCTCCATGGGGTTGGGTCCGCTCAGCGCCATCTATCAGGCGCGTTTCATGAAATATCTGCACAACCGCGGCCTGATCGATATGGCCGACCGCAAGGTCTGGGCCTTCCTCGGGGACGGCGAGATGGACGAACCCGAATCCCTCGGCGCGATCAGTCTCGCCGCCCGAGAAGAGCTGGACAACCTGATCTTTGTCGTGAACTGCAACCTGCAACGGCTCGACGGCCCGGTCCGCGGCAACGGCAAGATCGTGCAGGAGCTCGAGGGCGTGTTTCGCGGGGCCGGCTGGAATGTCATCAAATGCCTCTGGGGCTCCGGCTGGGACGAGCTACTTGCGAAGGATGATTCCGGCATGCTGCGGCGGCTCATGATGGAGACCGTCGACGGCGACTATCAGGCTTTCAAATCGAAGGGCGGCGCCTACACGCGCGAGAATTTCTTCGGTCGATATCCCGAGACCCGCAAGCTGGTCGAAGGCTTGACCGATGAAGATATCTGGATGCTCCAGCGCGGCGGCCACGACCCGCACAAGGTCTACGCCGCGATGCATGCCGCGAGCCAGACGGTCGGGCAACCGACCGTGCTGCTGATCAAGACGGTCAAGGGCTATGGCATGGGCGAAGCTGGCGAGGGCCAGAACATCACCCACCAGCAGAAGAAGATGGCCGATGACCAGCTCCGCGCCTTCCGCGATCGCTTCAAGATCCCGGTCTCGGACGAAGCTCTGGCGGAGGCCCCCTTCGTCACACTCAACGACGAGCAGACGGCCTACCTCAAGGCCCGCCGAGATGCACTTGGAGGACCCTACCCCGAGCGCAAATGGCGCGACGCACCGAAGCTCGACGTTCCCGCTCTCGACGCTTTTGCCGCACAGCTCAAGGGAACCGGTGAGCGGGAAATCTCCACCACCATGGCCTTCGTCCGCATCCTGACGACGCTCTGCCGCGACAAGAAAATCGGCAAGCAGATCGTGCCCATCGTGCCGGATGAGAGCCGGACCTTCGGCATGGAGGGCATGTTCCGCCAGCTCGGGATCTATTCGCCGAAGGGCCAGCTCTACAAGCCCGAGGATGCGGACCAGCTGATGTTCTACAAGGAGGACAAGAAAGGCCAGATCCTGCAGGAAGGCATTAACGAGGCCGGCGCCATGGCCGATTGGATCGCCGCCGCAACCAGCTACGCAGTCCACGGCGTCCCGATGGTTCCGTTCTACATCTACTACTCGATGTTCGGCTTCCAGCGGGTCGGCGATCTTGCCTGGTCTGCCGGAGACAGCAGAGCGCGTGGTTTCCTGATCGGAGGAACCGCCGGTCGAACGACGCTCAATGGCGAAGGCCTGCAGCACGAGGACGGACACAGTCACATCCTGGCCGGCACCATTCCCAACTGCATCACATACGACCCGACCTATGCCTATGAGGTCGCTGTGATCATCCATCACGGTCTCACCCGCATGTTCGTCGATCAGGAAGACGTGTTCTTCTATCTGACCGCGATGAACGAGAACTACAGCCACCCGGACATGCCGGAGGGCGTCGAAGAAGGAATCGTCAAGGGCCTCTATCGATTGGCGCAAGCCGAGCGGCCCGGCAAGACGCACGTCAACCTGATCGGCTCCGGTACGATTCTTCTGCAGGCCGTGGCGGCGGCGAAGATGCTGCAGGAGGACTTCGGCGTCACGGTGGACCTCTGGTCGGCGACGTCGTTCAACGAGCTGGCCCGCGACGGCCAGGATTGCGTTCGTTGGAACCGGTTGAACCCATTCGAGTCCCCCCGGGTTCCATACGTGACCAAGGCTCTCTCAAAGGCGAATGGACCGGTGATCGCGGCGACGGATTACATGAAGAACTATGCCGAGCAGATCCGCGCCTTTGTTGAACAGCCCTACACGGTGTTGGGCACGGACGGCTTCGGCCGATCCGACAGCCGGGCCAACCTGCGGCGTTTCTTCGAGGTCGACGCGGATCATATCGCGGCCGCTGCGATGGGCGCGCTCTATCGCGGGAAGGCGGTGACGAAAAAGGATCTCGAGGCGGCGCTGAAGAAATACCGCATCGATGGCGCCAAGCCCAATCCGCGTCTCGTCTGACGCGACAGCGAAGAGGAGCAAGCAGCATGTCGGTCATCGAAGTGAGGGTCCCCGACATCGGCGACTTCTCCGACGTCCCAGTGATTTCGATCTTGGTGGCGCCCGGCGACGCGGTCGCCGAGGAAGACGCCCTGATCGAGTTGGAGAGCGACAAGGCGACCATGGAAGTGCCCGCACCGGTCGCCGGCAAAGTCGCCGAAGTGATTGTCAAGGAAGGCGACACCGTCTCGGAAGGATCGGTGATCCTCAAACTCGAGGCCGGCGAAGTGGCGGCCCCGGTCGAGCCGCCATCGCCCAAGGGCGTGCAAGAGGCCGAACCGGCGGCTCCCGCGCCGCCGGCGACCACGGCGCCAGCCGCAGCGCCGGACGCTGCGGCGCCTGCCGGCAACCTGGCGACCGTCAACGATGCCGGGTTCGCCAAGGCCCACGCCTCGCCATCGGTGCGGGCCTTCGCGCGGGAACTCGGGGTCGATTTGTCCAAGGTCGCGGGCACGGGCCGCAAGGGACGGATCCTGCGCGAGGACGTCACCGCCTACTTCAAGGGCGCGAGCGAGGCGGCTGCACCGAGGGCCGCCACACCCCAGGCCGGCGCCGGCATTCCACCGGTCCCAGCGGTGGACTTCTCGAAGTTCGGGGCGGTCGAAGACGTCGAAATGCCTCGGATCAAGAGGATCTCCGGCCCCGCCCTACACCGATCGTGGCTCAACGTACCCCACGTGACGCACAATGAAGAGGCCGACATCACCGAGCTCGACCAGTACCGCAAGGAGCTGGATACGGCGGCCAAGGAAGACGGCTACCGCGTCACTCTGCTGAGCTTTCTGATCAAGGCCAGCGTGTCGGCGCTCAAGACCCACTGGGAGGTGAACGCGTCGATCCATCCGGACGGCGACAAGCTGATCCGCAAGCACTTCTACAACATCGGCTTCGCCGCCGATACGCCGAACGGTCTGGTCGTACCGGTGATCAAGGAGGCCGACCGAAAGGGTGTCATTGAGATTTCGCGGGAGCTGGGCACGCTGAGCGCCGCGGCCCGAGAGGGCGCCTTGAAGGCCGAAGACATGCAGGGCGCGACCTTCACCATCTCCTCCCTCGGCGGCATCGGCGGTACGTCCTTCACGCCGATCGTCAACGCCCCCGAAGTGGCGATCCTCGGTGTCACGCGCTCGAAGATGGCGCCTGTTTGGAACGGCGACGCCTTCGTGCCGCGCAATATGCTCCCGCTGTCGCTCAGCTATGACCACAGGGCGATCGACGGGGCGCTGGCGGCGCGGTTCTGCGCCACGCTGAAACATCTGCTCGGCGATGTCCGCCGGCTGTCGCTCTAGAGGAACCTGCAGCTATGGCGATCGTGGAGGTCAAGGTCCCGGACATCGGCGATTTCGCCGATGTGCCGGTGATCACGGTGATGGTCGCTTCTGGCGACCAGGTCGCGCTCGAGGATCCGCTGATCGAGCTGGAAAGCGACAAGGCGACCATGGAGGTGCCCGCGCCGGTCGCCGGCACGGTAGCCGAGATCATGGTTTCCGAGGGCGACACGGTGTCCGAGGGCTCCTTAATCCTGACCATTGAAGCCGAGGGCGAGACCGCCGAGGCCACGCCAGCCGTCCACGAGGACGGGGCGCCCGCGACGGTGGAACCCGCTGGCTATGGTTCGTCGGCCGGCGTGCACGAGATCATCGAGGTGAAGGTGCCGGACATCGGCGATTTCTCCGATGTCCCGGTCATCACGGTCATGGTCTCGCCGGGCGATGAAGTCGCCGCCGAGGATCCGCTGATCGAGCTCGAGTCCGACAAGGCGACCATGGAGGTGCCGGCACCGGTCGCCGGCAAAGTGGGCGACATCGCGATCAGCGTTGGAGACACCGTGTCCGAAGGCTCCGTCATCCTGACCATGTCGACCGGTCAGGTGGCCAAGCCCGCCGCCCCCCCGGAGGCGCCCGCAGCCCCGACATCGCGCCCGACCGCGCCGGTGCAGGGTGACATCCATGCAGAATTGCTTGTGCTGGGCTCCGGTCCCGGCGGCTATACGGCCGCCTTCCGCGCGGCCGATCTGGGGCTTCAGACCGTCCTCGTGGAGCGCGACCCGACCCTTGGCGGGGTTTGCCTCAACGTCGGCTGCATCCCCTCCAAGGCTCTGCTGCATGCCGCCAAGGTGATTACGGAAGCGGAGGAGATGGCCCATTTCGGCATCTCTCTCGGCGCGCCGAAGCTTGACCTGGATGCGCTGCGCGGCTGGAAGGACAGCGTGGTCAAGAAGCTCACCGGAGGCCTCTCCGGATTGGCCAAGGGTCGCAAGGTGCAGGTCGTCGAGGGTACCGGCCAGTTCGCCTCACCCAACATGCTGCGGGTGGCGACGGCGGACGGCGAGAAGATGATCAGCTTCGATCAGTGCATCATCGCCGCCGGCTCCGAGCCGATCGAGCTGCCGTTCGTGCCCCACGACGATCCCCGCGTGATCGACTCGACCGGCGCACTGGAACTGCGCGACATCCCCAAACGCCTTTTGGTGCTGGGCGGCGGGATCATCGGCTTGGAGATGGGCTGCGTCTACGATGCGCTGGGCTCCAAGGTCACGGTCGTCGAGCTCATGGACCAGATCATCCCGGGTGCGGACCGGGATATCGTCAAACCGCTGCACAAGCGGATCGAACAGCGCTACGAGAACATCTTCCTCAAGACCAAGGTGACCGCGGTCGAGGCGCAGGAGTCGGGTCTCAAGGTCACTTTCGAAGGACCGGACGGCACCTCGAGCGACACCTTCGACCGGGTCTTGGTGGCGGTCGGCCGCCGCCCCAACGGCAAGATGATCGGTCTCGAGAATACAGGCGTTGCCGTCGACGACCGCGGCTTCATCGCCGTCGACAACCAGCAGCGGACAAATCAGCCCCACGTCTTCGCCATCGGCGATGTCGTCGGACAGCCGATGCTGGCTCACAAGGCGGTGCACGAAGGGAAGGTGGCCGCCGAGGTGGCCGCCGGCCACAAGCGGGCGTTCGACGCCCGTGTCATTCCCTCGGTCGCTTATACCGATCCGGAAGTCGCCTGGGTGGGTATCACCGAAACCGAGGCCAAGGCCAAGGGTCTGAAGATCGGCAAGGGCGTTTTCCCTTGGGCGGCCTCGGGACGGTCCCTCGCACTGGGACGGGACGAGGGGCTGACCAAGGTGCTGTTCGACGAGCAGACGGACCAAGTGGTCGGCGCCGGCATCGTTGGCCCCAACGCTGGCGACCTGATCGCGGAAGTGGCCGTGGCGATCGAGATGGGCTGCGATGCGACCGATCTCGGCCACACCATTCACCCCCACCCGACGCTTTCGGAAACCGTCAATTTCGCCGCCGAGATGTTCGAGGGAACTATCACGGACCTGATCCCGCCCAAGCGGAAGCGGTAAGGAGATCGGGTGATGAAGACCGGCGTGCCGAGGGAAGAGCATCCCGGCGCTCTGGAGGACCCGAGCAGCCCGATCGCCGGCATGCCGGTGCTGGAGGTCTGGAAGGCGAACACGGTTCTCGTGCTCAAGCGCAGCATGGCCACGGGCTATGCCGGCGTGGACAATCCTCTGTTCTACAAAGAGAACACGCGCATGCTGTTCGGCGACGCCAAGGACAGCGTGGACGCGGTTCTCCGCCAGCTCGGGTCCTGAGGGATGGCGGCGGATCTTGCCTTCGACCATTACGGTGACGGTCCGCCGCTGATCATTTTGCATGGCCTGTTCGGCTCGCGTCAGAACTGGGTCGGTATTGGCCGCAAGCTCATGCGCAGCCGGACCGTCTACGCCGTCGACTTGCGAAACCACGGTCAGTCGCCTTGGCTGTCCGAGATGAATTTCGCGGCGATGATCGGAGATGTGATCTCCTTTATGGACGCGCAGTCCATCGAAAGCAGCGAGATCATCGGCCACAGCATGGGTGGAAAAACCGCAGCCGGGCTTGCGCTGCTGCACGGAGACCGAGTGTCCGCCTTGATCGCGGTGGACATCGCACCGGTCGACTATGCCAGCAACTTTCTCGACTACATCCGGGCGATGCAGAACATCGATCTGGATCGAGTCACACGGCGGGCAGAGGCCAGCCAGCAGTTGGAGTCGGTGGTTCCGGACCTCGGTATCCGAAACTTTCTGCTGCAAAACCTGGTACGCGACGGCGGACGATTCGACTGGCGCCTGAACCTCGCCGCATTGGCCGCGAGCGTACCCGAGATCACGGGATTCCCGGATCCGCTCCTGGATCGGACATTTGCCGGCCCGACCTTGTTTCTCGGTGGCGGCATGTCGGACTACCTTCGCCCAGAGCACGAGCCGATCATCCATCGGATGTTTCCGAACGCCGAGATCGCCCATGTCCCGGGCGCGGGACATTGGGTTCATGCTGAAGAGCCCGGCCGGTTCGTGGCCGCGGTCGAAGAGTTTCTTAGGATCCCCGCCACGCCGTCGGCTTGACCGTGCGGGCGACCCGGACGTCGACGCGGCACCGGGAGGGATAGCATACCCCTCGTCTACATACAGAAATCCGGGCCGGCGATCCGTGAGTTCATCGGACATGAAGCCTCCAGCGGCATCATTCTGATCGGTGCAGCGCTGCTGGCCCTCGTCCTCGACAACTCGCCATTGGCTTGGCTCTACGACGGGCTGATCGAGACGCCGATGGAGATTCAGATCGGTGAGCTGGAAATCCACAAGCCATTGCTTCTCTGGATCAACGACGGCCTGATGGCGATCTTCTTCCTTCTCGTCGGCTTGGAGATCAAGCGGGAGGCCCTGGAGGGCGAGCTCTCGACACTGGCGCAAATCGCCCTGCCGGGCATCGCGGCAGCGGGCGGAATGGCCGTGCCCGCGCTTGTCTACGTCCTTTTCAACCTGGGGAGCCCGGCAGAGCTCAAAGGCTGGGCTATCCCCGCCGCCACGGACATCGCCTTCGCGTTGGGGATCTTGGCGCTGCTGGGATCGCGGGTGCCCTTGACCCTCAAGGTCTTTCTCTTGGCGATCGCGATCATCGACGATCTCGGCGCCATCGTAATCATCGCTCTCTTCTACACGAAAGACCTGTCACTGATGTCGTTGCTGCTCGCCAGCATAGGTCTCGTGACGCTCACCCTCCTGAACAGGCTCCGCGTGGTCCGCCTGGCCCCCTATGTGCTGGCCGGGATCTTCATCTGGGTCTGTGTCTTGAAGTCGGGCGTCCACGCCACCCTGGCCGGGGTCGCGCTGGCCTTCGCAATCCCCATACGGGCGCGCGACGACCCGGAGCACTCGCAGCTCCGCGAGTTGGAGCACATTCTGCACCCGTGGGTCGCCTACGGCATCATGCCGATATTCGCCTTCGCCAATGCCGGTGTGCCGCTGGTCGGGATCACCGTGGCGACGCTCCTCTCCCCGTTGCCATTGGGTATCGCGATGGGTCTCTTCGTCGGCAAACAGATCAGTATCTTTGGATCGGTCTGGTTGGCGGTGAAGCTACGGCTTTGTGCTCTGCCGCAGGGTGCGACCTGGCCGCAGATCTATGGTGTCGCGTTGCTGTGCGGCGTCGGCTTCACCATGAGCCTGTTCATCGGAACGCTCGCCTTCGAAGACCCTCAGCGTGCCGTCGGCGTGCGCATAGGTGTGCTCGGAGGATCCATTCTGTCGGCGATAATCGGATACTTGGTTCTCCGCATGGCCACGTCTGAGCGTTCTCGCACAGGAGATGTGGGGCAAAAGGCATCGACGCGATTACAGTGAGGCCAGACTGGATAGATCCTACGACACGCCAGTGATACCCGATCAGGCGCTCACGCGCCCGCCACCTTGACCAAAGCCTGGCCCTGTCCCTCCTCCACGATCTCGCCTTCCCCGACGAGGATCTCGGAGACCGTTCCGCCCGCCCTGCGCTGCTCACGCTGCGGCGCCGGAGGCCCCGAGGAGATCAACGTGATGCCGGACCGGGCCGATCCAACTACCGCAGGGGAATCCCCATCAGCCCCTTGATCCGGTCCTGTCGCGTGCCGTCCGGCCCGAAGAATGCAGACCGCCGCCGCCGGTCCGGCTCGCCAAAGCCGACGCACTCGTTATGGCCCTCGACCGTGACACCCTCGAGCGTCGCGGTCTGGTCGGACTTGCCCAACCGGAAAGCACGGCAGAACACCCGGTTCCACTCCGGCCGCGTCCAGCGGACGGTCAGATCGCGGCCGTAGTTGGGACCGTAACCCTTGTCGGTCCAGGCCATGGCATCGAAGCCGGTCCCGTCGCAGTTCTCGAAGATCGTCCGAACGACCCACAACTTGTCCGCCTTGGTGTAGAGGCATTCCGTGTTGCTGACCGGCTTGCCCCAGCGATCCAGTTTGGCCTCGGCGTTCTGGATGCTTCCGGTGCCCGGCCAGCGCACGTTCTTGAGGTGAGTGTCGACAACGAGGATGTCCTCGCCCGCCTCGATCCTGAGGCACTGGGTCTCGTTGCCCTCGGTTCTATTCTGCTGGAAACCCTCGTTGAACACGCCGTCGCAGGTGATCGACACCAGAAGCCCGCCATTGGTGGATTTCGCGCCCTTCCGCCCGCTGCCCACCATGACGGCGCGCACGCCGTACCCGCTCCTGCGGCCGGGCTGCGACCGGATGCTGGTGAAGCGCCCACGGATCTCGAATGCCGGCGCGCCGCGGACGATCCGGCCCTCTTCGATCTCCATGGCGTTCGCGTCGCCCCACTTGTAGGCGACAACGCCCAAGCCAAAAGGCGCATCGTGCACCCAGCCGTTGAAGGAGAGACGTTTGATGCGAAAGCGCGACAGGTCTTCGGCGAAGAACTTCGGTCTCGGGTGATAAGTCGCGGCAAGGTAGGACGTGCAGCCGTCCCATTCGGCAAGGTCGAACCGCAGCTGCTCGATGTCCCGCGTCATGCGCGGGTTGAAGTCGCCGAACCGCCTGCCCTTGCCGTCGAAGTCGTAATCGTTGCGCGGGGAGGTGATAAAGGCGATGCCGCCATTGCAGGTGATCTTCCCCTCGCCTTCGATCGTGAACCTGGCGGCGTTGATGCCCCAGCCGACCTTTCGGTCGCCCAGATCCAGCGTGCCGTCGACGACGAGATGGGTATCCACCTCAAAGTTGCGGTTGACGACGTTGGGCGCGCGGCAATGGCTGTCTTTGGGAACCAGGCCGATCAGGCTGGGCCGCTCCGCGAGTTCGTTGAGCCAGGCGTCGATCGCCGCGCTGTCGTCGTTCTCCCGGTTGCAGAGCGCGCCGAACTGCTGCGGCGTGATCGCGCCGGGCTCGGCAGGCGGCGCCACCGAAGGTTCCGTCCGCGGGTCGATCGGCGGCTCGGAGACGGTACCGTCCAGCACCGCGACGCCGCGCTCGAGATCGGAGCGCGGCTCGCGCAGGCCGGGCGGGATCTGGCCCGGCTCGCCCCCGGGCCCTCTCGGGGCTTCGGGACCGATCTCCGGGACGACCTTGTCGTCCGGGATCGTGGCCGGAATGCCGTCGGCCCGCGCCGGGCACGCAAGGACAAGAGCCGCCACGAAGGCGGCGGCGAAACGGAGCATGGCTGTCTCCCTATACGATTTATGTGGGGAGAACGATGAACGGAACAAGCGGCAGGTCATCAAGGCCGCGCGAGAGATCCATCGGGACAGCCAAGAATAAGGCCCGCGTCTGCGGGCCGTGGTCAGGGGTTTGCTTGCCGCCGTAGCGCGGTGGTAGAGCGCACGCTTGGTAAGGGTGAGGTCGAGTGTTCAAGCGACTCCGGCCGCACCATTTCTTTCGAACACTTGACCGAATGTTCTCTGTGGGCGCTCCTCGCTCGTGCCCCATCAGGAACGGCACCTGGCTGTGCTGCAAGCCGTGGCGCGTGGCGCCGCCGAAGGGGTCCTCCCGCAGGCGGGCATGGCCACCGGGCGGGCCGGATGAGAACGTCGAACGACCAGCGCCTAAGCCTGATCCTCCACCGACACCCCCTTCACGCGCTCGGTCCGCTCCGCTCAGCCGGACACGCCCGATAACGCGCTTACCCGCCCGACACCTTGACCCGAGCCAGGCTCTGTCCCTCCTCCACGATCTCGCCTTCCCCGACCAGGATCTCGGAGACCGTTCCGCCCGCGCCCGCGCGCACCGGGATCTCCATCTTCATCGATTCGAGGATGATGATCGTCTGCTCGCTCGCCACGACATCGTCCGACGCGGCTTCGATCTTCCAGACCGATCCGGCGACCGGCGCGCGCACAACATGGTCGGTCATGGCTCAACCCTATTCCTGCGATGCTTTGGAGTTCGGTGCGCGACGGCGCGGACCGGGTTGGATGGTCGGTCGACGGTCATCAGACGGGCGGACGCTCTCTCTCCCCTCGGGTCAGCGCGCGCAAGAGCGGCTGGACCCGCTCGACCCACCGACACAGGGCGGGGCGCGTCTCGCGCGGATCGATCAGCTCGTGCACGGAAAACGACTCCGCGCGCGGCACGGACGATTGCTGGCTCGCCATCGCCGCTTCCAGCGCGACGCGGCGCGCCTCGGGATCGTCCGCCGCGGCGATCTCGCGGCCGAAGGCGACGGCGACGCCGCCCTCAGCCGGCACCGCGCCGATCTCGGCCGACGGCCAGGCCAGGACGAAGGCCCCCGGTCCGTAATGGGCCAGCGCCGCGACGCCGAACGATTTGCGCACGATGACAGAAGCCCAGGGCACGGTGCAGTCCGCCACGGCCAGCGCGGCCTCGACGCCGTAGCGGATCGTGCCCGCCCGTTCGGCCTCCAGTCCGATCATGAAGCCCGGTTCGTCGACCAGCGCGACCACCGGAAGGTGGAAGGTCTCGCACATCGAGACGAAGCGGCGGACCTTCTGCGAGCCGGCCGCCGTCATGGCGCCGGCATAGACCATGCAGTCGTTGGCGAACACGCCCACCGGCTGGCCGTTCAGCCGGGCGAGGCCGGTGATTTGTCCCCGGCCGTAGCCCGCGGTCATCTCGAAGAACGTGCCCCGGTCGACGACCAGGTCGATCAGTGCGCGCATATCGTAGCCTTGCCGGCGGCTCTCGGGCACGAGCGACAGGAGCTTCTCCTCGCGCCGATCCGGATCGTCATCCGCCGGCAGCACCGGCGCCGGCTCCCAGATGTTCTGCGGCAGATAGCTCAGGAACCGGCGGATCTGATCCAGGGCATCGGCCTCGTCTTCGGCGAGGTTGTCCACGACCCCGTTGCGGGTATGCATCTCGGCACCGCCCAGCTCTTCCTTGCGGTGCGTCCGGTTGAGCGCGCGCTCGACGACGGCCGGACCCGCGACCATCACCTGTGCCGTCTCGCGCGTCATGACCGTGAAGTGGGAGGCCACCAGGCGGGCGGCCGGCATGCCCGCGACCGGGCCGAGCGCGGCCGACGCGACCGGCACGGTCGCCAACGCGCGCGCGACCGAGCGAAAGCGCGGCGGCGTGAAGACCGGGTTTCCGACGGTGCGCGAGCCCGTCCCGGCCACGCTGCCACCGCCGCCCTCGTGAAGCCGCACCAGGGGCACCCGATACTGACAGGCGAGCTCTTCGGTGTAGATGCTCTTCCGCAGCCCGGCCTCGTTGGGCGAGCCGCCCTTCGAGGTGAAGTCCTCGCCGCCGACGATGCAGGGGCGCCCGTCGATCTTGCCGAAACCGAGCACGAAGTTCGCCGGCGTGAACCCGGTGAGCGCGCCGGACGGGTCGCGCTCGGCCGCACCGGCGCCCGCTCCGATCTCCTGGAACGACCCCTGATCCAGAAGCGCATCGATCCGCTCCCGGACGGTCAGACGGCCCTTGTCGTGCTGGCGCTTGACCGCATCCTCGCCGCCAAGCTGCTGCGCACGCGCGCGCTTTCGTTCGATCTCCTCGACCTGTTTCCGCCAGCTCATGCCGCCCGCCTCGAGGTGCGCGCCCTCGCTAGTGCCCCATCAGCAACGGGACCTCGGTGTGCTGCAGGACGTGGCGCGTGACGCCGCCGAACAGGTCCTCCCGCAGGCGGGCATGGCCATAGGCGCCCATGACCAGCACGTCCGGGTCGTTGTCCTTGCAGTAGTCGAGCATCGTCTGCCCGACCCCTTCGCGGGTCGCGACCAGCGAGACCCGGCGGGCGTCGATCCCGTGACGCTCGAGATGCCGAATGATGTCCAGACCGGCGGTGCCATCACCCTTCTGCTTGTCCTCGTCCGACGCGGTCACGGTGACGACGTCCAGGCGTTTCTTGGTCTCCAGGATATGCATGGCGTCGGTCAGGGCGCGCGCGGCCACGCGGCTGCCGTCCCAGGCCACGACGGCGTACTCGCGGAAGGGCCGGACGTGGTAGCCGCTGGGCACGATGATCATCGGCCCTCCGGCTCGGGTGACCAGATCCTCCGCCCGGATGTGCCGTTTGTCCTGACCGGCCTCCGAGAGCTGGCCCATCAAGAGGATGTCGAAATAGCGGGCGAAGCGGGCCAGCAGCTCGTTCGGTTGGCCCGTGCCGGCAATCCAGTCGACCGGTCCCTCGAAACCGCCGGCGGAGATGCCTTCGCGGAAGCTCTCCTCCATGGACTTGCCGATTTCTCCCTGGGCCGACTCGAGGGATTCCATGACGTCGTCCGAGATCCAACGCTTGACATGCCCTTCGAAGCGGACGGGCGTGGCAACGAACAGACCGGTCAAGGTGGCGTTGTACTTCTTGGCCATTTGTATGGCGAACTGCAGCGCCGCCTTTGCGTTGCTGCTGCCATTATAGGAAACGGCCAGATCCTTAATCGCCATGATGAAGGTCCCTTCTGGAAATTGCCCTAGATCGCCAGCGCGGCCTTCGGCGCGCTCACGCCGCAACACGCCGTTCGGACATACGGATCAAGTATCAGCGGATGACAGGATCGCCACCGCACGGAACTGCAGGTCAGCCTCACGCCTCGATCACACTCCCCGGCTCGCGCGGCGCATGGTGGCGCCGATCTCCGCCGCCGAGGGTGCCACATGTACCCCGGCCGACCGCAAGGCCTCAATCTTTTCCGCGGCCCCGCCCGCGCCGAACACGTTGACCGTGCCGGCGTGGCCCATGCGGCGCTCGGTCGGGGCGTGCAGCCCGGCGACATAGGCCGCGATCGGTTTCCTGGGCTTCTCCTGCTTGATGAACGCGGCGGCCTCCTCCTCGGCCGTGCCACCGATCTCGCCGATCAGCAGGATCCCCTCCGTCTCCGGATCGGCCAGGAACAGCTGCAGGCAGTCGATGAAGCTGATGCCGTAGACCGGGTCACCGCCGATCCCCACCGAGGTCGACTGGCCCAGCCGCGCCGCCGTCGTCTGTTCGATCACTTCGGAGGTCAGCGACGCCGAGCGCGAGACGATGCCGATCTTGCCCGGCTGTTCCCGGTGCGCCGGCATGACGCCGATCTTGCACCGCCCGGGCCAGAGAACGCCCTGTGAGTTCGGGCCCACGAGCCGCGTCCTGGCGCCTTCGAGCCTGCGTTTGACGCGGACCATATCGAGCACCGGGATCCGCTCGGTGACGCAGACGAGGAGCGGCAGCTCGGCCTCGATCGCCTCGATCATCGCCTCCGGCGCCGACACCGGCGGCACGAACACCGCGCTGGCATTGGCGCCCGTGGCCTCGACCGCCTCGGCCACCGTATCGAACACCGGCAGGCCCAGATGCTTGCTGCCGCCCTTCCCGGGCACGACGCCGCCCACCACTTGCGTGCCATAGGCGATCGCCCGCTCCATGTGATAGCTGGCTTGTTTGCCGGTGAACCCCTGGCAGATCACGCGCGTATCGGCTTCAAGCAGGATCGCCATCACGCTGCCCCCGTCTTTGCCGCCTGCACGACCTTGGCGGTCGCGTCCGCCATGTCCTTGGCGAACGTCACCGGGATCTCCCGTCCGACCAGGATGTCGCGCGCGAGCTCGCTGTTCGTGCCGGCGGCGCGCACGATCATCGGCGGAAGCTTGGTCTGGTGCGCCCGGCAGGCCTGGGCCATGCCCTCGGCAATGGTGTCGCAGCGCAGGATCCCCCCGCCATAGACGTTGACCAGGATCGCTGCGACCTTGGGGTTGTCGAGCAGCATGCGAAAGCCCATCGCCACCTGATCCCGGGTGGCGGACGGACGCACGTCCATGAAGTCGGCCGGATCGCCGCCGCCTTGCTTCAGGAGATCGATGGTCGCCAGCGCCAGCCCGGCACCGTTGACCATGACCCCGATGTTGCCGTCGAGCTTGACGAAGTTGAGCTCGAAGCGCTTGGCCTCCAGCTCCGTCGGTTCCACCTCGTCCTGGTCGCGCAGCGCCTCCAGGTCCTGGTGCCGGAACAGCGCGTTGTCGTCGAGCGTCATCTTCACGTCGAGCGCCAGCAGATCGCCGGCGTTGGTCACCACCAGCGGGTTGATCTCGACCAGGCTGGCGTCGCACTCGACAAGCGCCTGGTAGATCCCGTGCATGACCGTGACCGCCTTGTCCACCTGAACGCCCGCGAGCCCGATCGCACGGGCCAAGGCGTCGGCGGACCCCGAGACGAACCCCTCATCCGGGTCGATGACCAGGCGCGAGATGGTTCCGGGAGCCTTGGCCGCCTTCTCCTCGATGTCCTCTCCGCCTTCCTTGCTGGCGATCAGGGCAACGCGGCCGACCGAGCGATCCACCAGCGCGGCGATATAGAGTTCGTGCCCATAGCCCACGCCCTCCTCGACATAGACCTGCCCAACGGCCTTACCCTCCGGACCGGTCTGGTTGGTCACCAGGCGGCTGCCCAGGAGCGAGTCTGCGGCCGCGCGCACTTCTGCCGGCGAGCCCGTGATGCGGATGCCCCCCGCCTTGCCGCGCCCGCCCGCATGCACCTGGGCCTTGACGACGAAGCTGGGCGCTTTCAGCTCCCGCGCGACGGTTTCGGCCTCGGCAGGCGTCTTGGCCACCCCCCCGCGCGGTATGGGCACGCCGTAGCGCTGGACGAGATCCTTCGCCTGATATTCGTGAATGTTCATCGCTTCTTGCCACCTCGCAGCTGGGTTCACGTATCGCTTGGGGACAGTCGGCTTGGTCGGCCCCTGGCTCCGACCTTCGACAGTCTTCAGGCGGCAAATAATTGGTATAATGTATACCAAAACTCGGGGATCTTGCAATGCGCTTGTTCGAGGGACGGCCGTTCCCGAGGCCGTCGTCCGGACACCACCGGGGCTCGAGCGGCCCAGTGGTATGGCGGCGATGCGCGGCTTGCCAACGGTCGCCAACAGGGTCACAGTCGAACAGTCGGCGAAACCACTTCCAAGCGCACGCGGCGACAGGGTCAAATGCTGGCGGCAAGCGATTTCACGCGTTGGTTTCTGGCGCTGTTCTTCGTCGGCGTCGCCGCTTTCTATACGCTTCGAATCCTGGCGATAAAGCGGCGGAGACGCGTCTCGCCCGTGTTCTCCGGCCGTCCCGGAACCGTGCACTGGGCCAGCCATTCTACCTTTCGGGTCTTCCGTGTCGTCATCCTCGGGGTGTGCCTGCTTCGCCTGATCTGGCCTGGGCTCGACACATACCTCGTCCCATTCGATGCCCTGTGGCATCCCGCCGTCCTCATGCTCGGAAACGGCCTCTTGCTGGCTGGCTTCTCGGCCGTCGTCATCATTCATGGCTATATGGGGGAAGATTGGCGCTCCGGGACGCGGGCCGAGGACCGGACGCGGCTGATCACCACGGGTCCGTTCTCGGTCTCGCGCAATCCGATGATGCTCGGTGTGATCGTGGCTCAAGTCGGCCTGTTTCTGGCTCTGCCGTCCGTCTTCACCCTGGTCTGTCTGATCGCCGGCGTCTCGGCCGTGGTGGCGCAGGTTGGTGTAGAGGAACGGGTGCTGCTGACGCGCTTCGGAGCGGACTACCAGGCATATGCGAAGCAAACGCCGCGCTGGTTGATACCTCGTTAGCGTGAGCAGGCATCGCTGACGAACACGCGCCTCAGTATCGGCGGGCGGATGCCGGACCGCGCCCCTGTGTCTCGCCCCGGGTGAACCGAGACCCCCCGCCCGACGTATCCAACTCTAGACCTAACGAACTCTGGAGCTTGCGATCATGAAACACACCCTCGTGCTCATGGCCCTTGGCCTGGCGTTCTTTCTTTCCACCAAGAGGAATGGCACACGCCGGTTTGGTACGGCCAAGCTTTGATCTGAGGACGACCAGCGCCGGGAAGATCCGGCGCCCCACGGGTCGGCCGTGCCTGACGCGCTGAGCGCTTCGGCCGTCGTCGCTCTGGCAAGTACCCGCGGCGGACAAAGCGACGCTCTCCGCAGCAGCGCCGTCGGCGGTCGCACGCCCAGACCCTGCGACAGAGCGAAGGCCCGCGGGTCCAGTGCGCGATCCCCCCCAAGCGTATGCAAGATCTGACTTGCGGTCCCCACCGCCGGTAGCCATTGCCAATCATCGGGCACTACGATGGGGCATGATCGGATCGAAGAAACGGCGGCAATCGGGCTTCGCGCGCCACCAGCTGATTGGCTTGTTTGCCGGCCCCGTGCTGGCCACAGCGATCCTGGTGAGCCCCGCCCCGGAGGGACTGTCCCAGCAGGGCTGGTGGACCGGTGCGGTCGGCCTCCTGATGGCGGTCTGGTGGATGACCGAGGCGCTGCCGCTGGCGGCCACCGCGATGTTGCCCCTGATCCTGTTCCCGCTCCTCGATCTTCGCGGCATCGAAGCCAGCGCAACCCCCTACGCCCATCCTCTGGTCTTTCTCTTCTTCGGCGGGTTCCTGCTCGCGCGTGCGATGCACGTCTGGGGCCTGGACAGGCGTCTTGCCCTGACCGTCCTGCGTCTTGTGGGCTCTCGTCCGCGCCAGGTGATCGCGGGGATCATGGGTGTGACCGCCTTCCTCAGCATGTGGGTCAGCAACACGGCAACGGCGATGGTAATGCTGCCGATCGGCCTGTCGATCGTCACGACCTTTTCGAAACACGACCAGGGCCGTGCAGAGGGCGTCGCGCCGGCGCTGCTGCTGGGGATTGCCTACGCGGCAACGATCGGTGGCATGGGAACCATCATCGGCACGCCGCCCAACGCCTTGTTCGTCGCGTTCATGGCGGACACATACGGGATCGAGATCAGCTTCCTGAGATGGATGCTGATCGGCGTGCCTTTGGTGCTGATCCTACTGCCTATCACCTGGTTCGTCCTGACCCACATAGCTTTTCCCGTCCCTAGCGGGCGCGCGCTCGACGAGAGCCGCACGCTGGGTGAGACACTTGCCGAAATCGGGCCGATCTCCCGTGCCGAGCGTATGGTCTCCGTGGTGATGCTCCTGGTCGCCGCTTGCTGGATGCTTCGCCCCCTGATCGCAAAGGTCCTGCCCGCGCTGGGCCTGTCCGACGCGGGCATTGCCATGACCGGCGCGCTCCTGCTCTTCCTGCTGCCGGTCGATATCAAGCGGGGCCGCTTTCTGCTGTCCTGGAAGGAGGCAGCCGGGATCCGCTGGGATGTGCTGATCCTGTTCGGCGGCGGCTTGGCACTAGCTGCGGCGATTGGCAGTTCGGATTTGGCCGACTGGATCGGCGCCCAGTTGACGGCGCTAGGCGCCCTCCCCCTCCTTCTTCTGCTGCTGGTGGTCGGAGCGTTGATCGTTTTCCTCGGGGAATTGGCCAGCAACACGGCGATGGCTGCCGTGTTTCTGCCGATCGCCGGGGCCACGGCAACGGGCATGGGCGAGCCTGCCCTGCTCCTTGCCTTGCCGGTTGCTCTTTTCGCGACCCTTGGTTTCATGCTGCCCGTGGCCACCCCTCCGAACGCGGTCATCTTCGGCAGCGGCGTGGTTGAGATCAGAGACATGCTGCGCGCCGGTGTGATTCTCGACTTGGTCGGCATTGTCGTTGTTGCTGTGGCCGTTATGACCCTTGGACTCTGGGTTTTGGGGCCTGGTTAGACATCATCCGGCCTCATGGGAAACACGTTCCGAACTCCAGGCGGCGGCCACGCCAAGCGCCAGGTGCCTGGTGTCACTGACTGCTTTTCTGAAACAGGATCTTATGAGCCACTCGCGACCTCCGACCGGAAGTCCTCGTACTTGCCGGTCGGGCTGCGCTCGATTTCGTCGACATAGCGGATGACGATCCGAAACTCCTTGCCAAGCTTCTTGGTCAGGTGCGCCGTCAGGGCCAGCTGCTGCTCGAACGTAAAGGGCTGGCGCGGTACGATCCTGGCTTCGATCCGGCGCAGCTCCGTCTGAACGATCTGGAGCTGTCTGACCGGCACGACACCGCCCATGGAATCGCTGCCGATCTCCGGCCATATCCGGCTGCCGTCCGGCTTTATCAGCATGTTGCGGACGCGTCCGACGATGCGGGTCAACACAGGCAGGCCCCGCCCGCAGGGCGCCGGCGGCCCGACTTCGGCGTAATCACCGACCTCATAGCGGATCAGGGGCGTGGCGAAGTTGTGCAGCGGCGTGACGACGACGCGACCGATCTCGCCCGGCGCGCACGGCTCGCCGGCCTCGTCCAGGACTTCCAGATACACGGCCTCGGACTGCACCAGAGAGTGCTCCGCTCCTGGTGCCTGCAGAGCCATGTAGCCGACCTCTTGCGCGCTGTAGGTATCGCAGACCTCCACCCCCCACGCCTCCCGCGCCAGAGCGCGCTGATCCGGGCCCAAGGTTTCGCCCTTGGTGCGGGCGTGGACTAGGGAGTCGAGCGTCTCACCTCTTTCCAGGCTCAACGCCGCCAAGGCGGCGAGATTGGTCGGGTAGGTCATGAGATATCCCGGCCGGATCCGGCGGAGCCAATCGAGTTGTTTGTCCACCGGGACGATGCTGTCCATGTAGAAGCTAGGTCCGGTCTTTCGCATGAACGTGACCAACGAGCCCCAATCCGGCTCCGAATTGCCCTCGGGCGTTCTCGCCTTCGGACTGGTCGGGAAATAGGCTATTGCGGCGTGCCGAAGCGAGAAGTCTCGGTTGTGCCACAAATGGTCACGCATGCTGAACGCAGCCCAGATTGTCTGTGCCCACTGGCTGGTCCGAACGGTGATCGGCTTGCCCGTCGAACCCGAGGTTCGGACCGCGTCCGTCCATCCGTGAGCCTTGGGGAGGTTCGTGCTGTTCAGCCGATCGCCGGCGTCTTGGATGTCGCTGCGCGTCAGGATTGGCAGGTCGCGAACCCGCTCCGGCGTCAGCGGGTGCTTGGGACCGACGCGCGTGGTGCTTAACCGTCGGCGATAGAACCGGGAGGTGGCGGCCGCATGTGCAAGAAGTGCCGAAAACCGGGCCATCTGCCACGCCAGCAAACGGTCGGCGGGCCACCACTGGCTCTCATCCAGCGTGCGGAGCCACTCTCGAACGTGAGCGCTCTTCAGCAAGTGGGGTTCGGACTGGTTCACGGTTCCTCACTCCGCGCGTGCTCCCCGTGCCGGAGCATAGTCCGGCCGGGCCGACGTCTTGTACCAAACGCACAAGGAGATTACTGAGTCGTTTAGGAGCCGTCGGAACCCCTTAAACCCGGGTGAATTGACGGCTACTGCGCGCGGCCGCGCCTTGGCCGGCTTCGAGCGGGCTTGACCCGCGACCGGCACGGGCGCTATTGCGGGGATCTGACCTGCAGGGACATGGAATGAGCGGACCCAAAGACGGCTCTGGACCAGACGCCGGCGCACGCGCCGGCGGCGTTTACCGCCCGAGCGAAGCGGGCGATGACGGCTTGGCTCGACTTCAGCAGCGCGCTATGCAGCTCTATCAGGCCGGGCACCTGGCCGACGCCCTCGCCGTCTGCCGCCAGATCCTGACGCAGACGCCCGATCGCGCCGACGTGCTGGGTTTTGCCGGCATGATCGCGCTCAAGCTGGGCCGATCTGCAGACGCGGTCGACTTCTACCAAACCGCCCTTGCGCTGCGCCCGGACCATGCCGAAGCGCACTACAACCTCGGCAATGCCCTGAAGCATCTGAACCGCCTCGAAGACGCGGCCTCGGCCTATCGGCGCGCGGCCGAGATCCGGCCCGATCTGGCGCCGGCGCACCACAATCTGGGCGGCGTCCTGCAGGCGCTCGACCGGTTCGAAGAGGCCGCCACGGCCTATCGGCGGACGCTCGAGATCATGCCGGGCTCCGTCGACACGCTGAGAAATCTGGGCATCGTCCTGCACAAGCTCGGCCGGCCCGACGAGGCCAAGGCGGTCTATCTACACGCGCTGGAGATCGAGCCCGGATCGCCAGCGCTCTACAGCAACCTGGTCGGTCTCTTGATCGAGCAGGGCGAGGCGGGTGCCGCCGTGGAGCGCTGCAACGAATGGCTTGCCCTCGACCCCGGCAGCACCGAGGCGCTGGCGCACCAGGCCCTTGCCTTGATCGAACTCGGCGACCGGGAGGCGGCGCGCGAGTTGCTCGATTTCGACCGGTTCGTCAAAGAGGTCTATCTCGAGGCGCCGCCCGGCTACCCGGACCTCAAGTCGTTCAACCGGGCGCTGGCCGAGCATGTCTGCCGCCATCCGACGCTCAAGGTCCCGCCCGAGGACGACCCGACCTACCACCACCCCAGCCTGCAGATCACAGAGGAGCTGCTAGCGGAGCCAAAAGGCCCGGTCGCGGACCTCGAGCGCATGATCCACCGCGCCATCGAGGCCTATCGGCGGGAGGTCATGGCCGGGCCGGACCATCCCTTTCTGGCTGCCTGGCCGGCCCGCTGGCGCATTTCATCCTGGGCGGTGGTGCTCGACGGCGAAGGGAACCTTGTGCCGCACATCCATTTGGACGGCTATCTCGGCGGCGTCTACTACCCGGAGATGCCGGACGTGGTCAGCGTCGACGACGCCAGTCACGCCGGCTGGTTCGAGTTGGGCCGCCCGCCGCCCGAGCTACACTGCAAGGCGGAGCCGGAGGTCCGGCCGATCGTTCCGGCGGAAGGCAAGATGCTGCTGTTTCCCGCCTATCTCTATCACCGGACGCTGCCCTTCGAATCCAATCAGCGCCGCATCTCGATCGCCTTCGACCTGGTTCCGGAACAGTAGCCGGGGCCTCGGCAATACCGTCAGGCGGCGTCCGGGACCGGCTTCATGAGATCCGTCAGCTTGTTAAGCAGGTAGGTCAGGCTTTCCGGATCGAAATCCTGGCCCGGGTGCTCGAAGCAGGTGATGACCCGCTGGATCATCAGCTTGTGATAGCGGTCCCGATCCGTGTCGGACCCGTCATACTCGGTCTCATGGACGATATCCATCGCGGCGCGCACGATCGGCCAGATCGATTCCGGCAGGCGCGCCCGCTCGAACGCGGCCTTTAGGCCCAGGGGGCCGGGGTCGTGCACGAGAGTTCGAGCGTTCTGGATCGGCAGGTTCGCAAGCGTGGCGATGACCCACTCGAAGAACGGAAGGTCTCCGAGGCAGAGCGCCCGCACGACGATTGACGGCGTGAGCCGACCGTTGTCCACCAGCGCGCGGACGAGCTCGCTGGCATTCTCATCCGAGGACAGGGTGATCGTGGCCTGCTCCCGGCTCTGCAGGATCAGGTCGCTGGCCACCGTATCGGGCAGGTCGTGATGCGTGGCGATGTGCGCGCGCAGGTGATCGGACACCATCGTGACCAGTCGCTCCGCGACCGCGGCGGGAATGCGGTTGCGCCGCGCCATCGGCGCCTTGACCTTGTCGCTGTCGGAGAATTCGTCCAGCACCTTGCCAAGGGTGTCCTCGGAGATATCCGCTCCGTCATTCGAGATCAGGGTGGCGATCACCTCTTCATTGCGGGTGTCGGCAAGCGCGTCCGAGACATCCGCCGAGACTGCGGAACGGCCCGCGATGGACGCCTGTTTCTCCGGGTCGCTGCCCGCGATGATCGCAAGCAGATCCGCGTCCGTCAGGACGTCCGACGACGCCAGCATGGGAATCGCGACTTCGTTGACGTCATTCGCCAGCGCCACGGCCACTTCGCGGGGGATGTGTGGGCTGCTCTTCAAGGCTTCGGACAGGGCACTGCGGACCCGCACCGCCGCGTCCGAGACCATGTGCCGAAAGATGTCCTCGACAAGGTGGCGATCTTTGTCGCTGATTTGGCCGGCCTCAAATGCCTGGGCGACCTTGACAGCCGTCGCGGCACGCGCCTCGTCCGAGCGATCTTGGGTCAGGCGTTCGACGTCGCTTTGAGTTAGATGCACTGCAGCCTCCACGGTCGCGGCGCTGTGCAAAGCGATTGGAAGAACAGGGCTCAAGGCTTTGTCTGGCCGCATAACCATACTGGCCAGCAAAGGTAAACAAATGTTTATTGTACTATCAGGCGGATAGCGTGGTTTCTTGAGATAAAACTACGCGGTTTAGGGCCTTCCGACCCCGGCGCAACTGCGCCGGACAAGCAGACTGTTCAGGAACGAATTCCCAACTCGGATGGAGGTGGGCAGTTGGCCTACAGGGACCCGGCGGCGGCAGCCTCAGTATTCGTCGCTGACGCCCGAGAGATCAGAGAGCATTCCGAGGTCGCGGATCAGCACGTCTTGTGGCGTCGTGAAATCCACCACTCCGTCCTTCCGCAGGCGGGTAAAGCATCGGCTTACGGTCTCGACGGTCAGTCCGAGATAGTCCGCGATGTCGGCCCGGCTCATCGGCAGATGGATACGATCCTGGGCCTTCGAGCGAGGGGCTGTCCGTCGCAGCAAGCTATGGAGAAATGAGCCAAGCTTCTCCTGCGCGGTCTTGCGCCCGAGCAGCAGCATCTGGTCCTGAGCGGCTGCCAGTTCGTTGGAGGCCACCCCCAGCAGACGCCGTTCGAGCGCCGGGATCTCGACCAGCAGCTGCTCCAGCTGGCGTTTCGGAAACCGGCACAGAGCCGAGACCGCCACGGCCTCGGCGCTGAAGGCATAGCGTTCCCGCATGGCCAGCCCGAGAAAATCAGACGGAAACAGGAATCCCGTGATCTGCCTGCGCCCGTCAATCAGCATCTTGTAGAGCTTGATGCAGCCATCGGTCAGCACGAACAGGTGGTCCGCCGGATCGCCCTCCAGAAACACCAGCTGACCGGGGCTGACTTGGATATGGCTTACGATCCGGTCCAGCCGTGGAAGGTCCTCGGGCTCGAGCGCGCTGCAAACGCTCAACCCACGGACCGCACAAGCTTCGCACGGATTCGGCGATCCCCTGTCACCCGATTTTGCGCCGGCCAGCCCCATGATGGCTTCAGTGTGCGACTTCGTGCTTAGCTGGCTCATCGGCACCACCCCTCCGTCGAGGCATTGTTTCGCCCCTCCTGCAGCATCGGAGCTCGGATCCGGAGGTACGCGCCCTCAGCGATTTCTGCCGAGCTGACACCAGCTTACCGCATGCCATTGATGTACATCAAGGCGGGCGGTCGAGCCCTTTGCCAACCTCGCTCCATTATTGCGTCGGAGTGGGGATTTGGCAGTTCTCAAACGGCTAACCGCGCCATGCCCGCAGACCACCTGACCCGGCATTTGACCGTAGGCGAGATCCCGATCGCCTTCCCTCTGATCCAGCAGCTGCACGGCGATGCGAGCTATTCCGAGTGGGAGCGGTTTGCCCGGGCATACCTCGATCAAAGTTCGGACCGGCCGGGGGCCAGGCGGCCGCCGGCGCGGGGAATCGTCGTGGCCGAGAACCATCTGGGCTATCTCCAGGGACTGTTTTCCTACAGCCTGCGTCGGGATACGCTCAACGGCCCGACGCTGCTTTGCGACCAGCTCATTGCCCTCGGATTGCTCAGGCTGGATTCGCCGCTTCGCGCCCTGCTCGAAGAGGCGGAGCGTATTGCCAAACTGAACGGTGGTACCCGTATCGAGCTGCGGGTCAGCAATGCCTTGCTGCCAGACAGTCCGGTCCAGTCCGAACTTCACAACCTGCTATACGACTGGGGTCATCGCATGCAGTCGTGGAGCTATTGCAAGAGCCTGGGCTGAGTGTAAAAGGCACCTGGCCAAAGCGACGGAGGCGCTGACATGTCCCTGAAGAATATCCTGGTGCACGTCGACGACGGGGCTCACTGCGCCCAAAGGGTAACTGCGGCCGCGGCGCTCGCCGCGGCCCACGACGCGCATCTGGTCGGCCTGTATGTGATCACACCGCCCTACATCCCGGGCTACATGTCGGTCCAGCTGGGACCGGAGTTCTACGAGGCGCAGCGGCAACGGGCGCGGGAAGCCGCCGACGCGGCCGCAGAGCGGTTCGAGGCGCAGGCCGCCAAGGCGGGGGTCTCCTCCGAGTGGCGGCTGGCCGAGGGACTTGTCGCAATGACGCTGTCCCACCATGCTCGCTATGCGGATCTCACCGTACTCAGCCAGGTCGATACGCGAGAAGCGCCGGCAGGCGGCACCAACGGGTTGCCCGAGGATGTCATCCTCGATGCGGGGAGGCCAATCCTGTTGATTCCCTATGCTGGTACCTTCGAGACCATCGGCAGCCGGGTCCTGGTCGCCTGGAACGCCAGCCGCGAGTCGGCGCGAGCCGTGAACGATGCCATGCCGCTGCTGACGGCGGCGCAGCAGGTCACCGTAATGAACATCAATCCGGAGCAGTCGGACGAAGAGGATGGCGACCTGCCCGGTGCGGATCTGGCGCTGCATCTGGCGCGCCACGGCGTCCCGGCCGAGGCGGCACCGTCCTTCGGCAAGGACTTGGAGGTCGGCGACATTCTCTTGTCGCGGGCTGCCGATCTGCGCGCCGATCTGATCGTGATGGGCGCATATGGCCACTCGCGGCTGCGGGAACTGGTGCTGGGCGGCGCCTCTAGGGCGATCCTGGAGCACATGACCGTGCCCGTTCTGATGTCGCACTGAGGCTTTGATTCAGGTCAAAGAAATGTGCCTGCAGAAGTGCCAGACTTCACCTGTAGGGAATGACTGGCTAGGAGTAGATCCAAGGCCTGAAGCAAGGAGGAACTGATCGCAGATGGCATCTCGCAACGTAGCGACGCGGCGTGAGGGGCGGGGAGCACCGGCGCATCCGTTCGAAGCGCTTCGCCAGGAAATGGATGATCTTTTCTCGGACTTCTTTCGGCGTCCCTTCGCTTGGGGTTGGGAGTCTCCACGCACCGAGGAAGGCACCATGACGCCGCGCTTGGATGTCTCCGAGAGCGAGAAGAAGTTCGAGGTCCAGGCGGAGCTGCCTGGTGTCGAGGAAAAGGACTTAGACGTATCTGTCTCGGACGGCATTCTCACCATCAAGGCCAGTAAGCAGGCAGAGAAGGAAGAGAAGGGCAAGACGTGGCACCGTGTTGAACGGTCGTTCGGGACCTATCAAAGGTCATTGTCCTTGCCCTCCTCGGCAGACGCTGACAAGATCAAGGCGACTTTCGAGAAGGGCGTCCTGACAATATCGGTCCCGAAGCGGGCCGAACTGGAACCGCCGACCCGGAAGATTTCAATCAAGTCTTCCTAGGAGCGGTGCTCCGGCGTTCCTGCATATGGTGGTTACCGTCCCCAACCACCTGTGCGGGACGCCGGAGTGTAATCTCCGGCGAGCCCTGCCTGGACATCACGAAGAGCTGAATTTGGGCGGGCGCCTATCGAGATAGGCGCGGATGCCTTCCTTTGCGTCCGGGCCCGCGAACCCGTCGACCCTAAGCGATCGGCTGGCTGGCGTCTCGTCCGTGGCGCCGTCCAGGATCATTTGCACGATCGCTTTGGCCGCCTGGACCGAATTGGGGGACCGGCTGCAGATCTCCTCGGCATAGGCACGGGTCTCCGCCTGCAGCGCCTCCCCGGCCACGACCCGGTCGACTATCCCCAGTGACAGGGCTTCCCGGGCATCGAACAGGCGCCCGCTGTACAAGAGATCCTTTGCCCGGGACGGCCCAACCAGCTCGATCAGACGTTTGGTCGAGGTCAGGCTATAGACCAGGCCAAGCCGGGACGGGGTGATGCCGAACCGGCTGTCCGTACTGGCAAAGCGCAAGTCGCAGGCGAGCGCCAGCTCGACGCCTCCGCCGATGCAGTCGCCCTGGATCATGGCGATCACCGGTTTGCCGCATCGGCCAAGTGCCTGCTCCGCCGCATAGACCGCATCCGAATAGCGCCCGCGCCCGGCCTCGGTGGCGAACACCGATTCGAACTCGCCGATATCGGCGCCCGCGGCAAAGGCCGTGGCGTCAGATCCCTGCACCAGCAGTATTCTTACGCCCGCCTCCGCCTCTGCCTCGGCGACCAGATCGGGGACGGCTTCCCACATGGCCAGGGTCAGAGCGTTGCGCTTTTGCGGCCGGTTCAGGATCAGCCGGGCAATGTCGCCATCACGCTGGAGGTAGATCGGGTCGTCCGACACGTTCGCCAGTCCTCCGCGACCGTCACCCGTGCATGGTCAGCCCGCCGGACACGCTGATCACCTGGCCGGTGATGTAGGCGGCGTCGTCGCTGGCCAGAAAGGCGACAATGCCGGGCATATCGTCCGGCTCGCCCAGCCGTTTCAGCGGCACGGCGCGGCGCAGGCTCTCATACACCTTCTGACCGCTCTCGCCTTCATCCAGAAACGAGCGAAACAAGGGGGTATCCGTGGGACCCGGACAGACGGCATTGAGCAGCACACGTTGCGGCGCCATTTCGCGGGCCAGGGTCTTGGTCAGCGCGATGAGTCCTCCCTTGCAGGCCGAATAGACGGCTTCACCAGAGGATCCCACCCGCCCGGCGTCGGACGCGACGTTGACCACGCGACCGCCGCCGCGCGCCGCCATGGCGCCGAGCACCGCATGATGCATGTTGATCGGGCCGCGCAGGTTGACGGCGATGAGCCGATCCCAGAGCTCCGGGTCGGTGTCGAGGAAGTTGCGGAAGCGGTCCCAACCCGCATTGTTCACCAGGATGTCGACCGGCCCCAGCACCGCGTCAAGCGAGGCCACGCCGGCGCGCACCGCGTCATAGTCGGCGATGTCGACGGTGACGGCATGCGCCCGGCCACCGACCGCACGAATGCTGGCGGCGGTGTCTTCCGCCGCCCCACCGTCGATATCGAAGGCGCCCACCAGGCATCCTTCTTCAGCCAGCCGAAGCGATACGGCCCGGCCGATCGCGCCGCCCGCGCCCGTGACCAGTGCGACCCTGTCTTGCAATCCACGCATGTCCCCCTCGCCCCGTCTTACACCGGCGAGTTCGGATCGAACCGCGGTGCCCGCTTCTCCCTGAGCGCGCGGAGCCCCTCCTGCACCTCCGGGCCGCAGAAGCCGAGCATCTCGAGGGCGGTCGAGGTGTCGAAGGCCGGGCCCGCCGACCGGAGCCAGTTGTTGAGCGCGTATTTGGTGAAGCGGATCGCGGTGGGCGCGCCCTGCGCCAACTCACTCGCGACCTCGAGCGCCGTGTCCTGGACCTCGCCCTCCGGCACGCACAGGGAGACCAGCCCGATTCGTTCGGCCTCTTCGCCTTTGAGCGTCTTGCAGGTCAGCAGGTAGTACTTGGCCTTGGCCATACCGCAAAGCAGCGGCCAGATGATCACCGAATGATCGCCCGCCGCGACACCAAGCCGGGTGTGGCCGTCGATGATGCGCGTGTTCGGCGCAACGATCGAAACATCCGCCACCAGGCCCGCCGACAGACCGGCGCCCACGGCGACCCCCTCCATGGCCGAGACGACCGGCTTGGAGCAGTTGATCACGTTGTAGACGAGATCGCGCGCTTCCTTCCAAACCCGCAGCAAGGTCTCGAAGTCGCTGGCCATGCTCTCCACGAGATCCATGTCGCCGCCGGACGAGAACGTTCCGCCGGCACCAGTGAGGATCGCGACCGACACCTCGGGATCTTGATCGATGTCGCGCCAGATCTCGCATAGCTCGCGGTGCATGATCTCGTCGGCGGCATTCAGCCGCTCGGGCTCGTCCATGGTGAGCCGCAGCACGCGCTCGGCCGGTCGGTCTATAGACAGCCTTGTATAGTGGTCGTAACGGTCGCTCATCTCCCCCCTCCCATCGCCCGTCACTCGCTGATCCGCAGCGCGATCTTGCCGAACTGCAATCCCTGCTCCATCCGCTCGAGACCGAGGCTCGCCTCGTCCAACGGATACACCCGATCGATCACGGGCTCAAACTTGTGATCATTGAAGGCCTGGACCATGGAGCGGAACTCCTCTTGGTTTCCAAGGGTGCTGCCAAAGATCTTAAGCTGTCGTATGAAGACGCGCTGCAGATCGGCGCTGGCGTCTCCGCCGGTGGTCGCCCCGTTGTTGATGATGCGGCCGCCGCGTACCAGGCACTTGAGGCTGGTTGACCATGTGGCCTTGCCGACATTCTCGATCACCACATCCACCCCGCGACCGTCGGTCAGGCGCATGACCTCCTTGAAGACGTCCTGCTCCCGGTAGTTGATGCCGGCCGCCGCACCAAGCTCGCGCGCCCGTTCGAGCTTTTCGCCACTGCTCGAGGTGACGAACACGGTCGCCCCCAGCAGCCTGGCGAACTGCAGGCAGGCGAGCGAAACGCCACCACCGATCCCGTGCACGAGCAGCGAGTCGGTCGACTGCACCTGTCCCAAGGTGGTGATCATGCGCCAGGCCGTCAGCAGGGCACAGGGCAGCACGGCGGCCGCCTCGAACGACCTGTCGTCCGCGATGCGATGTGGAATGGCCTCGGGCACGCAGATGAATTCGGCGAAGTTGCCGTCGATATGCTCGCCGAAGATCTTGCAGGACGTACACAGCATCTGGTCGCCCCGCAGACAGAACTCACAGCGCCCGCAATACAGGATGGGATAGAGCACCACCCGCTCGCCGGTCTGCCAACGGCTCACGCCCGCGCCCACCGCGTCGATCACGCCCGCGCCGTCCACGCCCAGCGTGAGCGGCAGCTCATGGGTGATGCCGATGCCACCCGCGCGCATATACAGGTCGACATGGTTGTAGCCGGCGGCGGCGAGGCGGATGCGAACTTCGCCGGGGTCCGGCTCGGGCTCGGGCCGGTCCCCGATCTTGACGACGTCTGGGCTGCCATAGTCGTCAATGAAAACGGCGCGCATCTGTCGCCACCCCCTCTTGTTCTTTTGCGGGCCGGACTGTGGACTGCGCGGGGGCGTCGCGCAACGGTTTCTTTGCAGGGTGCCGTCCTTGTGCGGCCCTGAGGCGGCACCGCCCAGGGCTCACGGCGTGCCGGGAACGGACGACGTTGTTACTGGATGATCTTGGTGGGCTCGGCCGTCTTTCGGCGCGGAACCTGCACAACCGGGACAGGGCGCGGAACGGTCGCGGACTTCTGGGGTCCTTTCTTGGCGCCGTTCGACTTGAGTCCCTGTTGCGAGACCGTTCTGCCGTGCTCTTCCTCGGGCTTCGGTTTCTCCTCGGGCTCCGGCTCTTCGACCCGCGGACGTGCGCCGGTATAGCTGTTGACCACTCGGCCCGCCTCGCGCCGCGGCAAGCTATGATAGTGGCACTCGACCACACCGATGGTGTTGTAACAGGTCGGGACCGGTGTGTTGTCGGGCGGCAGATTGCGGTTGAATTGAGCCGCGAATGGCGCGCTCACCCAGTTCTTGGAGACGACCCGGCTCTCGGTCGGATAGAAGGCGCCGCACCCGGCCAACAGCAGGGCCGCCACGCATGCGGTCAGCACCGACGTTCTCTTCATGAAAACGAGCTCCCCGGGGGTCTACCTGGCCGCCCATCTTCCTCCGGGGACGCTTAACGATCCGCTAACACTGGCGCGGCGGCCCTCTATGCGTTGACGTCAACCACCGTCCGCCCGCGGATCTGGCCTTTCAGGATTTTTGTCCTGAGATCCGCCAGATCGGACAGGGTGACCGTATCGATCATCGCGTCCAGCTTGTCCATGGGCAGATCCTCGACCAACCGTCCCCAGGCCTCGCGCCGGAGCGCGGCGGGACAGGTAGCAGAATCAATTCCTAGAAGGTTCACACCGCGGATGATGAACGGCATGACCGTGGTGTGCAGTTCCGCGCCACCGGCCAATCCGCAGGAGGCCACGCTCGCATGGGGCTTCATCGAGGCCAGGACGGTGGCCAGGGTGCTGCCGCCGACCGTATCGACGGCGCCCGCGAAACGGGCGCTCAGCAAGGGCCGGTCGTACACCTCGGCGAGTTCGGCCCGGTCGATGATGGTCTTCGCGCCCAGATCCTTGAGGTAGGCGTGGGTCTCCGTGCGCCCGGTCGATGCCGCCACGTCGTAGCCCAGATTGGCCAGGACGGCGACAGCAACGCTGCCGACGCCGCCGGCGGCGCCCGTGACCAACACCTGTCCCCTGTCCGGGTCCAGACCCAGACGCTCCAGGGCCAGAATGCTCAGCATCGAGGTCAGGCCGGCCGTGCCCAGCCCCATGGCCCGCTTGGTGGTCAGGCCGTCCGGCATCGGCACCAGCCAATCGGACTTGACCCGCGCCTTTTGCGAATAGCCGCCCCAATGGATCTCGCCGACCCGCCAGCCGGTCAGGATGACCTGGTCGCCGGGCTGATAGTCCGGCGAGTCCGAGGATTCTACGGTTCCCGCGAAGTCGATGCCGCCGACATGGGGATATTCCTTCACCAGGTTGCCAAGACCATTGAGAACCAAACCGTCCTTGTAGTTGAGCGTGGAGTACTCGACGGCGACGGTCACATCGCCTTCCGGCAAGGAGGACTCTTCGAGTTCCTTCACCTCGTGTTCGATCTTGCCGTCTTCACCCTGCTCCAACACCAGTGCCTTGAAGCTCATCTTGGCCTCCTTCATACGCCGCAGGTCCGCGCCGTCACGGACCGGAGCCGAGTGATAGCAAAGATGGTGGCAGGCGAACACACCGTTTTCGCTTGAACAGGGCCAACTTGTGCGCCGAGATCGGTTCGCGCTGATTGCCGGTGCAACCCGGTGACGCGCCCACAACCGGCCAGCGGCCGAGGTTGGTCAGAGGGTCTCCAGAAAGCGAACGGGTTGCCCGTCGGGCGCGCCCAAGGTCTCGTCCTCGCGCATCACGATCGACCCCCGGATGACCGTAGCCTTGGGCCATCCCGTCACCGCGACGCCGTCGAACGGCGTCCAACTGCACTTGCTGGCGATCCAGTCATTGTCGATCGTACGTTTGTGCGCCAAGTCGACGATCGTTAGATCCGCATCGTAGCCCACCGCGATCCGCCCTTTTCCGGCAATACCGTAAATCCGCGCCGGACCCGCGCTGGTCAGATCCACAACCCGTTCGAGGCTTAAGCGGCCCCTGTTCACATGATCCAGCATGATCGGGACCAATGTTTGCACACCGGGCATGCCGGAAGGGCTCTCTGAGTAGGATTTCTCCTTCTCCTCGCGCGCATGCGGGGCGTGATCCGAACCGATCACATCAACGATACCGTCGCGCACCGCAGCCCACAGCGCGTCGCGATGGCGGCCGTCGCGGATCGGCGGATTCATGCGGGCATAGTTTCCCAGACGATCGTAACAGTCGGGCGCCGCCAGCGTCAGATGCTGGGGCGTGACCTCCACCGTGGCGATGCGTTTGTGACCGGCCAGCAACGCCATTTCCTCGGCGGTTGTCGTGTGCAGGACGTGTATCCGTCGGCCCGCCTCCTCCGCGAGCTTCACGAGCCGTTGGGTCGCGGCCAGGGCTGTGATCTCGTCGCGCCACACCGGGTGCATATGCGCCGTCGCCTCTGCTTCGATCAGCGCCTGCCGCTCCTTGAGACGCGCTTCGTCCTCGCTGTGCACAGCGACCCGTCGGGACCCCGAGGTGAGCACGCCCGCGACTCCTGCGTCATCCGCTACCAACAGATCACCGGTGGAGCTGCCCATGAACATCTTGACGCCGCTGCACCCCGGGAGCCGTTCCAGTTCGGCCAGGTCCGGCGTGTTCTCGGGCGTCGCGCCGACGAAGAAGGCGTGGTCGCACCAGGCCCGGCCGGACGCGCGTGCGAGCTTGTCGGCGAGCCGCTCCGCCGAAGTCGTCGCCGGACGCGTGTTGGGCATCTCGAAGACCGCGGTGACGCCACCCAGAACGGCGGCGCGTGTGCCGCTCTCGAGATCTTCCTTGTGCTCGGCCCCGGGCTCGCGGAAATGCACCTGGGTGTCGACCACTCCCGGCAACACATGCAGCTTGTCCGCCCGAAAGCGCTGTTCGGCGTCGATGTTGGCGAGGGAGCCGATGGCCGCGATCCGTCCGGCGCGAACGCCGATGTCCACGTCTGCCGCGCCACCCGGAGTCAGGCAGGTCCCGCCCTCAACGATAAGATCGTATCGGTCCGCCATTCTTACCTCGTGTCAGTGAGCCCCGTCGCCCAGCACGTCGAACACGTCCCCCTCGGGCATGCGACCCTGGACGTGCCGGCGATGCCATAGGGCATAGAACAATAACGTCCAGGCGGCAAAGCCCGTGCGCTTGCCAGCGGTCTGGAACAGCTCAATGACGGCATCCCGACGGGCGATCTCCGCCACGCCCGGCTGCGCTGCGACCAAAGGCCCGAGTGTTTCCGCACGGCTCAAGATCCACTCCCCGACGGGAACCGTGAAGCCGCGCTTGCGGCTGAAGGGCTCGGCCGCAGGGAGCGCTCGGGCAAGCCAACGCCGCAAGATCATCTTGCCCATGCCGCCACTCACTTTCAGCCGGTCGGGCAGGCGAAACACCGCGGCCGCTACCGCCGGATCGAGGAACGGGGTCCGGCCCTCGACGCTATGGGCCATCAGGCACCGATCGAGCTTGGTCAACAGATCGTTCGGGAGCCAATCCGCGCAGTCCGTGGCTTGCGCGATCTGTAGGCGGGACCGGCCCGGCTTGCTCTCCGTCACTTCGGCGGCGTGCACGCCATCGCGCCACGCCGGGGTGTCTTCCCTGAGAACGTCCAGACGGTCGAAGATCCCGCGCACCCGCATCGCCCGGCCGCCCCGCCACCAGGGCCGCATGACGCTGCGATAGCGGCCATAGCCGGCAAACATCTCGTCACCGCCTTCGCCGGACAGGATCACCTTCAGCTCCTCCCCGGCTTTGCGGGCCAGCTTGAAGGTCGGAACCGTCGCGTAATCGGCGCAGGGGTCGTCCAGCGCGGCCGCGACCTGCGGCAGCAGCGACCAGAAATCAGCTTCTTCGAACGTGACTTCGACATGCTCGGCACCGACGGCGGCGGCAACTGCACGGGCATGCGCACGCTCGTCGGGGACGTCGGTCTCGGGAAACCCGATCGTGAAGGCGCGTACCGGTCGGTGGTTGAGCCGCGCCATGAGGGCAAGGACCGCCGACGAGTCGATCCCGCCCGAGAGGAACATGCCGTACGGCACGTCGGACCGCTGATGCACCATCACGCTGTCGCTGAGCGCGGCATCTAGGCGCTCCAGGGCGTCCTCCTCGGTCGATGCTTCGGGCGGTCCATCGTCCAACACCGAGTAGCGGCGGCGTTCGATCACCCGGCCGTCGTTGACCACCAGCGTCTCGCCCGGCAAGACCCGCTTGATCCCCTCGAACATCGTTTCGCTGCCGGTGGTGAACTGCAGTTGCAGCAGCTCGTCCCGCGCAGTTCTTGAAATCCGCGGCGTGCCGCCGAGCGCGGGGAACATGGCGTGCGGTTCGGACGCGAAGATGAACCCATGCGGCGCCTCGGCGTAATAGAGCGGCTTGATCCCGAAGGGATCGCGCGCCAGCACCAGACGACCGTCCGCCGGGTCGTGGATGGCGATGGCGTACATGCCCCGCAGATGATGCGCGAAGTCCAGGCCGTGACGGCGAAACAGATGCAGTGGCGGTTCGCAATCCGACGCCGTCGTGAAATTCACGCCGGTGATCTGTGGCCGCAGTTCCACATAGTTGTAGATCTCGGCATTGGCGATCAGGGCCGCCCCCTGCGGCTCATGGATCGGCTGATCGCCGGTCTCCAGGTCGATGATCGCGAGCCGGGTCTGCACCATGCCGAGATTGCCCGACCGATAATCGCCGCGACCGTCGGGTCCGCGATGGGCAAGCGCCGCAGCCATCGCATCGAGGACCTGGCTGCCCGGACCTTCCGGTCTGGTCGACATCATTCCGGCAATGCCGCACATCAGGCCGACACCCTTTCGAAGAATGAGAGATACTGTCCGACCACGGCATCCTCCGTGAACTCCGCCTCGAAGGCATGCCGCCCGGCCTCGGCCAGCCGGGCCTGCAAAGCACTGTCGGCGATCAAACGAGCCAGCGCATCTGCCAGCGCCGATGGATCGTCGATCGGCACCAAGAGCCCGGTCTCTTCAGCCCGGATCAACTCGCTGGGTCCCTGGCTCGCTGCCGCCACAACCGGAACCCGCCGGGCCCATGCTTCGATGATCACGTTGCCCAGGGGCTCGTGGCGGGACGGACAGACGAGTACGTCCGCGGCGGCGAGCAAGGCGGCCACGTCGTCCCGCCAGCCGAGGAACCGGACCCGATCGGCGATACCGAGTGATCGCGCGCGCGCCTCGAGCTCGTCGCGCAGTGGACCCTCGCCCGCAAGCCACAAAGTCACGCCGCCCAGCCGGGCAAGGGCGTCGATCAGGACGTCAAAGGCCTTGTTCTCGTGCAGCCGACCCAGCGCCAGGAGGAGCGGCCCCTCGGGTCGCGCACCCAGCGCCTCGCGCGGGGCCGGCGCGGCGGGCCGGTCGTCGACGAAGTTCGGCAGATAGTGCGCGCGCTCGGCTGGCCACCCCTCGCCCACCAGATAGCGCACGATTCCCTTGGTGTTGCCGATCAGATGGTCGCAGCGCCGGTAGTATTTGAGCTTGTAGAAGCCGCCCAGCCGCCCCGCGTGAACGAACCGGCCCTTGGGACACAGCCGGCTCGCCCGGCTCATCCAGGTCAGCACGATGTCGGGTCCGAAGCTGGCGATCTCCTGCGCCAGGCCGCGACGGGTGCGCACGTCCAGGGGGCCGCCGAAGGGAAGCTCCACCGGCTCCACCCCTCCGGCCCGCAGGTCCGCCGCCCGTTGTGAATCCGACCGGATCACCACGCGCTGGTCCAGCCCGGCGCGCGCCAAAGCCAAGGTCAGGCGGGTGAAAAACGCCTCCGCCCCGCCATGCGCCGCTCCGGCCATCGCCTGCAGGACCCGCACGATCAGCCCTCCCCGTCCGGTTCGAGACGCGCCTTGAGGTGCGACAGCAGCGGATAGAGCCCGGCGAACAGGGCAATCAAAAAGCCGTAGTAGCCCTCACGATAGCCGCGGCGGCGCACATAGCATTTGAAGAACCTGGTGAACAGACGGCGGAAGTTGTTCCAGAAGGATCCGATCTCGCCCTGGGCCCGCAAGTCGTCCGCACGGGCCGACGTGTAACGGTCCAACCGCTGCACCATTTCCGAGATGTTGCGGTCGACATAGTGGACCATCGGGGTCTTGAGCCAGCGCCGGTCGCCGGTCAGCGTCACCCGCGGGTGAATACGTTGATCACCCCAGCGCTTGCTGCCCCTGCTGAACAGGCGTGCGGTCGCGCTCACGCCCCAGGACCCGCCCCAGCCATGTCGGACCAGACGACTGCCGACGTAGTTGTCGAAGGGGATCAGGAAATGACCGGGCGCGGCGTCCTGTATCGCAGCGCGGATTTCCTCGGCCAATGCGGTCGGGACCCGCTCGTCCGCATCGACTTCCAGAATCCACTGGCCCCTACAGGCGTCGATGCCCGCGTGCCGGCGCGGTCCTTCGATCTCCCAGGCGCCGATGATCACCCGGTCGGTGAACGGGCGCGCGATAGCCTCCGAGCCGTCCGTGCAATCATCCAGAACGACGACGATCTCGTCGGCAAAGCGCAAGCTCTCGAGGCAGGCTGCCAGTTGAGCCTCCTCATTGTGCGCCACCACCAGGGCGGACAGCTGCGGCGCTGTCCCATCGGCAACGGTCATGCCGACTGGGCGCGGCATCTCGACCAAAGATCCCGCGCCGCCTGCTCCACGTCGTCCACGGTGAGGCTTTCCATCAAGCTGCCGGTGGTGCGATGGTCGTAGTCCGGACCGCCCACCAGGTCCTCATAGGCAATCGGCGTCTTCGCGACGGCCGTGTTCTGTCCCCATGGCGCGTAGTGCTCTGCCCGGCTGGGCCCGAACAATCCCAATGTCGGCGCGCCCGACGTGGCCGCGAGATGCATGATGCCGGAATCGTTGCCGACGAAAAAGGCGCACCGCCTGAGCACCGCGAAGACCGTCAAGAGATCCGCCTTGCCGACGACATCGATGCGGCGGTCCTCGGGGATGGACATCAAGACGGGCGCGGCCACCGTGCGCTCGCGCTCGCCCGGGCCGGCAATGACGGCCACCCGCGCGCCCGGCAGGATCCCCGTCGGCGAGGTCATGCGCTGGGCCAGCTCGATGAAGTTCCGGGTCGGCCACAGCTTGCCGCGCCAGTTGGCGGTCGGCGCCACGGCAATGACCGGCGGCCCTTTGCCCAAGATGGCGAGCGCCCGCCGGTCGTGTTCGACGCCGGTCCACAGCAACGGGTTCGCAACCTCGTCGAGGCCGAGGCCCTGGGCGAGTTGCACCACGCGATGGGCCTGTTCGTCGCCGCGTCCGAGAATCCGTCGGCGACCTGCCAGCAGACAGTAGGCCAGACCGGAGCGCCGCAAGTCGACAACCTCATGCCAATAGCGGTAGGCGCAGCTACCCCAGAGCTTGAGCCAATGCAGGCGGTACTTGCGCTTGTGCAGCACGATGACCCGGTCCAAGTTGGGCACGCTCTCGAACAGAGGCGCCGCGTCCGGGCCGCAGGCGATGGTCACACGGATATCGGGGCTTCGTCGCAAGAGCCAGGACAGGATGCCCGTGGACAGTACGGCGTCGCCGATCCGGGTCGATGTCACGAAGAGCAGTCTCAAGCGTCGTCGCCCCCCGCAGCAGCGGGAAAAACCACTGAATCACTTGGGGAAATCCATGCGGGCCGTGTTATACGTCGCGACCTTCGGCTTGCCAAGCGCCGGGACGCGACCCACCTGTTCAGCCGGGGAGCGGAGATCGAGGGGCAAACCATGGCGACTGCCAAATTTCTCATCGCGGAAGACCGCGGCGTCCTGGCCGCCAGCGGGGCGGACGCGGGCGGCTTTCTGCAGGGGTTGGTCTCTAACGATGTCGACAAGGTGGATGCGGGTCGGGCGATCTATGCCGCGTTGCTTACACCACAAGGCCGCTTCCTGCACGATTTCTTCGTCGCGCGCGCCGGCGACAGCTATCTGCTCGACTGCGAGGCGGGCCGATCGGCCGATCTCCTGCGCCGCCTGACCATCTACCGACTGCGGGCCAAAGTGTCTCTCGAGGACGCAGGTGCGAATCTCGCGGCCGTGATCGTCTATGGCGAGGGTGCCCATGAGGCCTTGGGTTTACCGGGCGAGGCCGGCGCGGCCGCTGCCCTTGCCGGCGGCGTGGTGTTCGTGGACCCCCGAACCCCGTCCGCGGGCGCGCGCGGCATGCTGCCGCGGGCCAAAGCGGCCGAATTCCTCGCGGCTGCCGGCCTCTCGCGGGGCGATGCGGCCGAGTACGACTCCTTGCGCCTGCGCCTTGGCCTGCCCGACGGCAGTCGCGACCTGCCCGTGGAAAAGGCGCTGCTGATGGAGAATCGCTTCGAGGAGCTGAACGGGCTCGACTGGGACAAAGGCTGCTATGTCGGTCAGGAGCTCACTGCGCGCATGAAGTATCGCGCCCTGGTCAAAAAGCAGCTCACGCCGGTCCGCGTAGACGGCCCGCTGCCCGACGTCGGCGCGCCGATCATGGCCGGCGACAAGGAGGTCGGCGAGATGCGTTCGGGCCGGGATGGGCTCGCGCTCGCGTTTTTGCGCGTGGACGCCCTCGAGGAGGCGGGCGCGCTCAGCTCAGGCGATGCGAAGCTGGCCCTTCTGACGCCCTAGGCCTGACGGGCCTGCAGTCCCGCTCTGCCCTATCCCTAGTCTCCGATCGCCGCCGCGATCTCTTCGCCGAGCGCCTTGATCCTTTCCATGTCACCCGGATGGTGGCCCCAGTTCATCTTCAGCTCGTCGCCGATCCGGCGGGGCATGACGTGAAGATGGAAGTGGAACACGGACTGTTCCGCCCCCTCGCCGTTCGCCTGCACCAGGTTGATGCCGTCGGGCCCGACCACCGCGTTGACCACCGCCGCCACCTTCTTGGCGGAACGCGCCGCCGCCGAAATGGCCGCATCGGAGACCTTGTACAGGTTCGCCGCATGCTCCTTGGTGATCACTAGGCAATGGCCTTCGTTCGCCGGGTTGATGTCCATGAAGGCCAGTGTGTCTTCATCTTCGTAGATCCTGAAACATGGAATGTCGCCGGCGATGATCTTGCAGAAGATGCAGTCCGGATCCTTGCTCATGGGCGTTCCTCTCGCGTCAGCATCAGGCAGTGCTCCTGCCTTCACTATAGGACATGGGGCCGAACGCGCGAACCGAGGCACGGCAGCGACGGGACGTGCTAGACTGCCAGAAGTCCATCCTTTGAGAGTTGCGTTCCATGTGGAAATGGATCGTCGCGCAGGGCCCGACCTTCCAGGCGCTCTTGATCACCGCGCTGGCGGCGGTGGCTGCGGCGCTTGCGTTCTCGGTCATGGGCTGGATCGGCGTGGGGCTCTTGGGCCTTGCCGGTTTGATCGTTGCGGTTCGGATCGATCTCACCGAGGACAAGGTGGCGGGCGACATGACCCTCGGCAGCACCGCCTACGTGCGTCAGGTCGAGGAACTGGCGCGCCGCGATCCGCGCCAGCGGGCCGCCGAGGCCGCCACCCGGGACATCGCGCTCACGGTACTCAAGACCGTGGCCGGCATCCTCGCCGCGATCGGCCTCGGCCTGTTCATCTTCGGGGGCTAATGGAGACCGTTTCCGCGGGCGCTGAGCCGCGCCCCGGACGGATGCTCAGGCGGTCGCGTCCTCTGCTTCATCGCCGAGCGCGGCCTGGGCGGCGGCCAGCCGGGCGATCGGTACGCGAAAGGGCGAACAGGAGACGTAGTCCAGCCCGACCCGCTCGCAAAAGCGGATCGAGGCCGGATCGCCGCCATGCTCGCCGCAGATGCCGAGCTTCAGGTCGGCGCGGGTCTCCCGGCCGCGCCGGCAGCCGATTTCGACCAGCTCGCCCACGCCCGCAACGTCCAGGCTGATAAAGGGATCCTTCGGGATCACGCCCTTGCGCAGATACTCGTCCAGGAAACCGCCGGCGTCGTCGCGCGACAGTCCATAGGTCGTCTGGGTCAAGTCGTTGGTGCCGAAGCTGAAGAACTCCGCGCTTTCGGCGATCTCCCCGGCCATCAGCGCGGCGCGCGGCAGCTCGATCATGGTGCCGACCATGTAGTGGATGTCCAGACCCGCGGACCCGGACACCTCGGCCGCAACCCTGTCAATCACCGCCTTCAGGATATCGATCTCCCGCTTGGTTGCCGCCAGCGGGATCATGATCTCGGGCACGACGGCCTCGCCCGTCTGGGCATTCACTTCCGCCACCGCCTCGAAGATCGCGCGGGCCTGCATCTCGTAGATTTCCGGATAGGTGATGCCCAGCCGGCAGCCGCGATGCCCCAGCATCGGATTGGACTCCTGAAGCTGGGCCAGGCGCTGACGCACCGCCTTGAGCTCCTTGCTGGCGGCCTCCGCGACCTCGGCAATCTCGTCCTCCTCGCGGGGCAGGAACTCGTTGAGCGGCGGGTCCAGCAGGCGGATGGTCACCGGCAGCCCGGCCATGATCTCGAACAGCTCGACGAAGTCCTGGCGCTGCATGGGCTGCAGCTTGGCCAGCGCCGCCCGCCGCCCAGCCTCGTCCTCCGCCAGGATCATCTCGCGCACGGCGACGATGCGGTCCTCGTCGAAGAACATGTGCTCGGTGCGGGACAGGCCGATGCCGTCGGCGCCGAACTCGCGCGCCGTGCGCGCGTCCAGCGGCGTCTCCGCGTTGGCCCGCACGCCCAGGCGGCGGATCTTGTCGGCCCAGGCCATCAGCGTGCTGAAATCCCCCGACAGCTCCGGCTTCACCGTCTCCACCGCGCCCAGCATGACCTCGCCGCTGGTGCCGTCGACGGTGATCATGTCGCCCGCCTTGATGGTGCGGCTGCCCGCGGTCATGACCTGGTCCTCATAGTCGATGCGCAGCTCGCCGGCGCCCGATACGCAGGCGCGACCCATGCCGCGGGCGACCACGGCGGCGTGGCTGGTCATGCCGCCGCGGGTGGTCAAAATGCCCTTGGCGGCGTGCATGCCATGGATATCTTCCGGGCTGGTCTCGACGCGCACCAGGATAACGTCGTCGCCATTCTTCGCTCGTGCCTCGGCTTCGTCGGCGCTGAAGACGACGATGCCGGACGCGGCCCCGGGCGAGGCCGGCAGACCGCGCGCAAGCACGGTCTTTTCCGCGTTCGGGTCGAGCGTCGGGTGCAGGAGCTGATCGAGGGCGGCCGGCTCGATGCGGGTGACGGCCTCGGCTTGGCCGATCAGCCCCTCCTGGCACATCTCGACGGCGATCTTGAGCGCGGCTTGCGTGGTGCGCTTGCCGGTGCGGGTCTGCAGCATGTAGAGCGTGCCCTTCTGGACGGTGAACTCCACGTCCTGCATGTCCCGGTAATGCGTCTCCAGCTTGCTGCGCACGTCGACCAGCTGGGCGAACACCTCGGGCATGACCTCTTCCATGGCCGGGAGCGTCGAGCCGTGCTCTTCCTTGCCCGCGATGGTCAGGTTCTGCGGCGTGCGAATGCCGGCGACCACGTCCTCGCCCTGGGCGTTCACCAGATATTCGCCATAGAACTGATTATCGCCGGTCGCGGGATCCCGGGTGAAGGCAACACCCGTTGCGCAGTCGTCGCCCATGTTGCCGAACACCATCGCCTGGATGTTGACCGCGGTCCCCCAGTCGTCGGGGATGTTGTGCAGCTTGCGATAGGTGATCGCCCGCTGGTTCATCCAGCTGCCGAACACGGCACCGATCGCGGCCCAAAGCTGTTCCTGCACGTCCTGGGGGAAGGGCTTGCCCAGCTCTTGCTGGACCATCTCGCCATACTGGCGCACCAACTCGCGCCAATCGGCGGCGCTGAGTTCAGTATCCAGCTGGACGCCCCGGTCGTCCTTCAGGAGCTCGAGCAGCTCCTCGAAGTTGTGGTGTTCGATGCCAAGAACGACATGGCCGAACATCTGGACGAACCGGCGATAGCTGTCCCAGGCGAAACGGGTGTCGCCCGAGAGCTTGGCCAGCCCTTCGACGGTCTCGTCGTTGAGGCCGAGGTTCAGCACCGTGTCCATCATGCCCGGCATGGACGCACGCGCGCCCGAGCGCACCGAGACCAGAAGCGGGTTGTTTGGGTCGCCGAGCTTGGCGCCCGCTTCGGTCTCGACCTGCGTCAGCGCCTCCGCCACCTGTGCCGCGAGCGCGTCGGGATAGGACGAGTCCGATTCATAGTAGCGAGTGCAGACCTCGGTCGTGATGGTGAAGCCGGGCGGGACCGGCAGGCCCAGACTGCTCATCTCGGCCAGATTGGCGCCCTTGCCGCCCAGCAGGCCGCGCATGTCGGCGCGTCCGTCGGCCGTGCCGTTGCCGAAGCTGTAGACCCATTTGGTCATGTTCGGTTCGTCCCCTCTGTCCTCCGCGTCTTGCAGCGCCGTCATGCGTCAGCCCTCGATTCGCGAGAAATCCGCCACGGTGTCCATTGTGCCCTTTATCTGCGCCAGGAGCTTGAGCCGGTTCTCGCGCAGCGCCCGGTCCTCGGCGTTTACGGTCACCTTGTCGAAGAAGGCATCGACCGGCTCGCGCAGTCTGGCCAGCGCGGCCATCGCACCGGCAAAGTCCTCCTCGGACAAAGCCTGGCTGCTGCCTGCCTCGGCCTGACCCAGCGCGCCGGTCAGCGCCCGTTCCTCCTCTTCGATCAGCCGCTCCAGAGCCGGCGCACCGGTATAGGTCACGCCATCCTTCTTTTCTTCGATCCGCACGATGTTGGCCGCCCGGCCGTAAGCCGTCAGCAGGTTGGCGCCGTCATCCGAGCCGAGAAAATCCCCCAGCGCCCGGACCCGGGCCATCAGCCGCACCAGATCGTCCTCGCCGCCGAGAGCGAAGACGGCGGTGATGTGGTCGTGCGGCACGCCCTCGTCCCGGAGATGCACCTTGAGGCGGTCGGCAAAGAAATCGATCAGCCCTTCGGGCGCCCGGCCGCCGTGCAGATCGCTCGCCTTGGAGAACACCGTCGCCAGCGGCAGCCTGAGGCCGTTCTCGAGAACAAGCCGGATCACGCCCAGCGCCGCGCGCCTGAGCGCATAGGGGTCCCTCGATCCCGTCGGTTTCTCGTCGATGCCGAAAAAGCCCACCAGCGTGTCGATCTTGTCGGCCAGCGCCACCGCAACCGAGACCGGCGCCCGCGGGCAGCTGTCGCTCGGTCCCAGCGGCGCATAGTGCTCGGCAACGGCATTCGCGGCCTCTTCGCTCTCGCCGTCGTGCAGCGCGTAGTAGCGCCCCATGATGCCCTGCAACTCGGGGAACTCGCCGACCATCTCGGTGGTCAGATCCGCCTTGGCCAGGCGCGCGGCCGAGCGCGCCTTGTCGCGATCGGCGCCGACCGCGGTGGCGATCTCGGCGGCCAGGACGCCCACTCGGTCGATCTTGTCGCCCACCGAGCCGAGCTTCTCGTGGAAGATGATGCCGCGCAGCGCCGGAATGCGGCTCGCCAGCGAGGTCTTCCGGTCCTGGTCCCAGAAGAACTTGGCGTCGGCGAGCCGGGCGCGCAGCACCCGTTCGTTGCCAGCGACGATGGCCTTGCCGCCGTCCGCCGTTTCCATGTTCGCGGCCACCAGGAATCTGGGTGCGAGCGTGCCGTCCTCGGTCTCCAGCGCGAAGTACTTCTGGTGCGTCCGCATGGCGGTCGTCAGGACCTCGGGTGGTACCTCCATGAAGGCCTCGTCGATGGCGCCCATCAATACCACGGGCCACTCGACCAGCCCCGTCACCTCGTCAAGCAGGCCGGGATCGTCCTTGACCTTGAGCCCGGCCTCGGCCGCGACGGCCTCGGCCTGCGTGCGGATGATCTCGCGGCGCTCGGCCTGATCGACCACCACATAGGCATCACTCAGCTTCTGAACGTAATCCTGGAACCCGTTGACCTCAAAAGCTGCCAGCGCGAGGAAGCGATGGCCAAGGGTGGTGGATGCAAACGGAACTCGGCCGCCATCAAGATCGTATTCGCCCGACAGCGGTTTGCCGTCGAAGAGCGCCAGGATCCCATGCAAGGGTCGGACGTAGCGGACCCGATTCGCCCCCCAGCGCATGGACTTCGGCCAGGGGATCGCGCCCACCGCATCGATCAAGAGGCTGGGCAGGACCTGGTCCGACGGGGCACCCTTCTGCTCGCTGACCGCGAAATAGAATTCGTTGCCCTTGACCTCCCGCACCTCGCACTGATCGAGGCTGGCGAGCCCGGCCGATTTCAGAAAGCCCTGGATTGCCTGCTCCGGCGCGCCGACGCGCGGCCCCTTGCGCTCTTCCCGCACATCCGGCTGCTGGGTCGGCAATCCGTCGACGACCAGCGTGAGGCGGCGTGGCGTGACGTAGGCGTCCGCCTTCTCGAATTCGAGGCCGGCTTTCTTGAGGCCCTCGGTCACCAGACGCTTGAGGTCCCCGGCCGCGCGAGCTTGCATGCGCGCGGGGATCTCTTCCGACAACAGCTCGAGCAAGAGCTCCGCCACCGCTCAGGCCCCCGCCTCGGCCAGATGCCCGCGGCTCCTGAGCCAGCCTTCGCAGCAACCCTTGGTCAGCGTCCGGACCCGCAGGATGTAGGACTGGCGCTCGGTGGCCGAGATCACGCCGCGGGCGTCGAGCAGGTTGAACAGGTGGCTAGCCTTGATGCACTGGTCATAGGCCGGCAGCGCCAAGCCGGCACCCAGAAGGCTGGTGCATTCCGCCTCGGCATCCTGGAAATGGCGCAGCAATGTGTCGGTATTGGCCTGCTCGAAGTTGTGCGCCGAGTACTCCCGCTCGGCCTGCAGGAAGACGTCACCATAGGTCATGCCGCCCTGGTCCTTGGGCACCCCGTCCCAATCCAGGTCGTAGACGTTCTCCACCCCCTGGACGTACATCGCCAGCCGCTCGAGCCCATAGGTGTATTCCACCGAGACCGGGTCGCAGTCGAAGCCGCCGACCTGCTGGAAGTAAGTGAACTGGGTGACCTCCATGCCGTCGCACCAGACCTCCCAGCCGAGCCCCCAGGCGCCCAGGGTCGGGCTTTCCCAGTCGTCTTCCACGAATCGGATGTCGTGCTCCATGGGATCGATGCCGAGCTCCACCAGGCTTTGCAGATACAGCTCCTGGCTGTCCTCGGGCGACGGCTTCAGGATCACCTGGAATTGGTAGTAATGTTGCAGCCGGTTGGGGTTGTCCCCATAGCGGCCGTCGGTCGGCCGCCGGGACGGCTGGACATAGGCCACCTTCCACGGCTCGGGACCGAGCGTGCGCAGGGTCGTCGCCGGATGGAAGGTGCCGGCGCCCACTTCCATGTCATAGGGCTGCAGGATCACGCAGCCCTGCCTCGCCCAGTAGTCCTGCAGCTTGAGTATGAGGGACTGGAACGAGCGTTCGAACGCGCCGTTCTGCGCCATTTTTCGATTACTTCCGAGGGGTCGACAAGAACGCGGCGGACCTTACTCCCGCCCCCGTCGGAGGGTCAAGTTAACGGTCACCGATTGCTGCCCGGGCACTCCGGGCGGCCGCAGGTCTCGCCCTGGCCCGCGGGGATGAACGTGTCGCAGTAGGGACACTTGACCATGTCCTCGATCTGCTCGGCCCGGCGTTCGGCGGCGCTCTTCTGCGCGTCCTTGCCCTTGATGCGGCCAGACCCGGAGCCGAATCGCCGAAAGCCGTACCAGACGACGGCGATGATCGCCACGAGGACCAGGATCTTCAGGGGGCTCAACATACCTATTGCGGTTTCCTAGCGCGGTGCCACCGGGGACGCAACGGCGCGGCCCAGTGACCGCGGTCACAGCGCATCCGGCGGATGCCGCCTATGGTCTCACAAGTTCCGAACACGGAAACGTCCATTGCAAGAGTTCTGAGGAGTTTACCATGCGACATATCGCAGTCCCGATCGCATTGGCCGGTGCGCTTTCGGTTTCCGCCTGTGCCGGGCTCAACGACACCGAGCAGCGGGTCCTCTCAGGCGGCGCCATCGGTGCCGGCTCCGGTGCGGTCATCACCGCGGCCAGCGGCGGCTGCGTTGCCTGCGGGGCCGCGATCGGCGGTGCCGTGGGTGCCGCCGGCGGCTATGTCTACGACCGGATCGAGAAGGACCAGTAGGTCCTGAGGGGGGACAGGTAGATCCTTCGCCAGACCAGGAATGGTCGCAACCGTGGGACAGCCCCGGCCCAGGTAGGCGCCGGGGCTTCTCACGCCTGCTAGAGGCCAAATCGCGCCCACAGCATGCGTTCTTCGACCGTCGCGATGGCCTCGGCGACCCAGTCGTCGCCGGCGGGCGCCGCCATGCGCAAGCGCCGCCGCCAGAATGGTTTCCGTTCGCCGAACAGGCGAAACCGCGTCTGATCGCCAAAGCGGTCGCGCAGCGTGCCGCGCAGATCCCCGATCCCATCGACCAGGCCGTACTCGACCGCCTGCCGCCCGGTCCAGAACGCGCCGCTGAACAGCTCGCGCTCGGGACCGACCAGCTTGTCGCCGCGCCGCTCGCGCACCATCTGCTTGAAGTTCTCGTGCATCTCTTCCTGAATGCCCTTGAGATGCTGCACGTCGCGGCTGTTCTCCGCCTGGAACGGGTCCAGCATGCCCTTGCGCTCGCCGGCGGTGTACATGCGCCGCTCCACGCCGATGCGCTTGAGCGCCTCGTTGAGCCCGAAGCCCGCGCTCACCACGCCGATCGAGCCGACGATGGAATTGCCGTCGGCGTAGATCTCGTCGGCGGCGCAGGCCAGCCAGTAGCCGCCCGAGGCGCCGACATCCTCGATGAAGGCATAGACCGGCAGATCCTTCTCTTCCGCCAGCGCGCGAACCCGTGTCTGGATCAAGGACGACTGGACCGGTGATCCACCGGGCGAGTTGATCGCCAACGCCACCGCCTTGGTCGATCGCTGGGCGAAGGCCCGCTCGATCGCGGGCGCCAACCCGGCCATCGAAATCCCGGCGCGGGCGGGACCGAGGCGCCCGATGATCCCGCTCATCCGTATGACGGACACCACCGGCCGGCGCGATCGAAATCGCAGGACCGCGGGAAAGCCTATGCCACGTTTGCTGGCCATTGTTCCGTCCACATAGTCCCTCGCCCCGCTGCTTACAACATCAGGGCAGCGCCGTCGCGCAGCACGGCGTCCGCGGCGCGGGTGTAGCTGCCGTCCGGGTCGTGCAGAACCAGGCCCGAGGATATCCGCAGAGGCGTCCGCGTGCCTTTGCGCGCGCGGACGATCACCCGTTTGGCGGGTTCGCCCGCCCTGGGCCAAAGCGGAAACACGACCGCCTCTCCCGCCCGTCCGCGCAGCCCCGCCAGGATATCGCCCAGACGCTCGGCGCGATGAATCATGACCAAGTGGCCCTTCGGCCGCAGCATCGCCAGGCAGAACGCGATCCAGTCCGCCAGGCCGGCCTCGCCCTCGACATGCGCCCGCGTCAGCCCAGCATCCGGCGGCGGCGTCCCGTCGCCGGCCACTCCATAGGGCGGATTGGCCATGACCCGGTCGAAGCTGCCGGCGACCAACTGCGGCGGCGGCCTCAGGAGATCGCCGCGCACGACCTGAACCCGATCCGTCACGCCGTTCGCGCCGATGTTCCGGTCCGCCAGTTCGGCCAGCTCGGTCTGTAGCTCCAGCCCGACGATCCGGCAGTTGGGAACCCTGCAGGCGAGACACAGCATGGCCGCGCCGCTGCCCGCACCCACATCCAGGATCCGATCTTCGTCCCGTGCCGCAACGGCGGCCGCCAGCAGCACCGGATCGATCGCCGCCCGATAGCCGCCGACCGGCTGGCTCAGCGTCACCCGCCCGCCCAGCAGCGCATCCGCACTCCCGCCTCGCTCGACGCTGGAGCGGGTCTCAGGCACGGCTGGAATCCGGATCCGGGACGATGCCGGGTCGGGCCGCGTTCAACACCCAACAGGCGCGATGGTGGTCTTCCTCGGCCACCATGATCCGTCGGGGAATGGCGCTGATACTGCCCTCGATGATGCTGGCGTGGCTGTCGAAGACCAAGCAGTCGATATGCTCCGCCGCCAGCACAGCCTGGATCCACGATAGGAGCACGGGGTCGTTGCTGCGCAGGAGTTCTCTCATAAGGTCACTAGCTAAGTTGTTGCTGCCAATTGCTTGTTCTCCGGAGAACCGCATATTTGGTATGTATGAGTGTAGGCTGTTCCACACTTGACCGGTCCGGCCGCCCGTCTATGCTCGCGAGGCTGCCTGCTTCGGTCAAGCGTGCCGCGCGGAGCCGAGGCGGGTCGCGTATTGCGGGGGGATAGCGAGTGGCTGTGATCGTCAGCCTTGAGGGTGACCGCGGGCCCGAGCAACGGCCCACGCTGGACCGCCTGGGCGAGCTCGTATCGAGCGATCTGCAACGCGTCAACGAGCTGATCGTCCGGCGCATGGACAGCCAGGTGTCCCTGATCCCTGAGCTCGCCGGCCATATCGTTGCCGCGGGGGGCAAGCGCCTGCGGCCCATGTTGACGCTGGTCGCGGCCAAGCTTTGCGGGTATCGCGGCGATCGGCATATCGCGCTTGCCACCTGTGTCGAGTTCATTCACACCGCGACCCTGTTGCATGACGACGTGGTCGACGAAAGCGAGCTGCGCCGAGGCCTGAAGACGGCCAATGCCCTCTGGGGCAACAAGGCCAGCGTGCTGGTCGGCGACTTCCTGTTTGCGCGCGCCTTCCAGATCATGGTTGAGGACGGCTCGCTCCCGGTCCTGTCCATTCTGTCCAACGCGTCGGCCGTCATCTCCGAGGGAGAGGTCCAGCAGCTGATCACGGCCAACGACACGGCGACCAGCGAGCAGGCCTATCTCGAGGTCATCCAGGCCAAGACCGCTGCGCTGTTCGCGGCGGCCTGCCGCATCGGGGCGGTGCTCGGCGAACGGCCTGAGGTCGAGGAGGAGGCCCTTGACAGCTATGGCCTCAATCTCGGGATCGCCTTCCAGCTGGTCGACGACGCCTTGGACTATTCGGCGGCCCAGAAGACCCTTGGCAAGTCCATCGGCGACGACTTCCGGGAAGGCAAGATCACCTTGCCCATCGTCCTGGCCTACCGCCGGGGGTCCGAAACCGAACGGCAGTTCTGGCGGCGCGCCATGGAGGATCTCGAGCAGGAGGACGGCGACCTGGAGCGGGCCATCTCGCTCATGGACACGCACGGCGCGCTCGCCGACACGGTGGCACGGGCCCGCCACTATGGCGCCGTCGCCCGGGACGCCCTTGGCATCTTCTCGGACTCGGTGGAGAAACGCGCCCTGCTCGACGTCATCGATTTCGCCATCGACCGCGCCTATTAGACCGACCTCTGCGCTTCCTCCTCGATCCGCCTCGTGATCAGCGTCCGCTGACCGGTCATGGTTGGTGCCGGCTCGGACCCGATCGCCCGGCCCTCGCCCCGCTGACCCCAACTTGAACCACGCCAGGTGGACTCCAACACCTTTTGGTGTTTTAGTTTTATGGGTCTCGCCAATGAAGCGGGATGCCAACAAAACAACATAACCAATTCAGACTCTAGGGAGGGGTCACGATGGCACAGCTGACCATAAACGGTCGCAGCTTCTCCGCCGACACCGATCCCGATACCCCACTGCTTTGGGTCATTCGGGAGGAACTCCAACTCACTGGCACCAAATATGGCTGCGGCATTGCGCTCTGCGGCGCCTGCACCGTGCACATCAACGGCAAGGCCGTGCGGTCCTGCCAGATCTCGGTATCGGAGGCGGAAGGCAGCCAGATCACCACGATCGAGGGCCTGGACAACGCGGGACAGCACGCCGTGCAGCGCGCCTGGATCGAACACCAGGTTCCGCAGTGCGGCTACTGCCAGTCCGGCATGATCATGCAGGCGGCGGCTTTCCTGGCCGACAATCCAAACCCGACGGAGGAAGAGGTCGTCGAGGCGATGACGGACAACATCTGCCGTTGCGCCACCTACTTCCGGATCGTGGGCGCGGTGAAACGCGCGGCCGAACTCATGGCCTCGGAACGAGCCGGGGTCAGGGAGGTGTCCGATGGCTGATCTGGCGAAAACCCTTTTCGAAGGCGCCAATCTTTCGCGGCGCCAGTTCCTGGTCCGCTCGGCGGCCACCGGCTCCGGCGCGTTGTTCGGCATCGCCATGGGCCCGACCCTGTTCGCGCAGGGCGAGGCGGCTGCCGCGGTTGCCGGCAAGAGCTTCACCCCCGCCGTCTGGTTCACCATGGAGCAAAGCGGCCGCTGCAACATGCACGTGGTCGAGGCGGAGATGGGCCAGCATATCGGCACTGCCCTGGCGCAGATCGTCGCCGAGGAGCTGGAGGTCGACTGGAACGACGTGGTGCTGGACTATCCCGGCGAGACCCGAGAGAGCTTCGACGAATTCGGGATCATCTATTCCGTCAACAGCGGCAGCATAACCACCGAGTTCGATCGGCATTCCAGGGCCGGCGCCCTGGGGCGCATGGCGCTCATCGAGGCGGGCGCCCAGCTCTTGAAAGCCAAGGTGCCCAACTGCACCGCCTCCAAGAGCCGCGTCATCGATCGGGTGAGCGGGCGCTCGCTGAGCTATGCGGAGATCCTCAAGCAGACGACGATCGACAAGAAGTTCCAGTATCCGGACGATTTCCAGGGCGTCGAGCTCAAGCCGCGCGGCGACTACAAGATCATCGGCCAGTCCGTGCCCTGCCTCGATATTCCCGAAAAGACCAACGGCCAAGCCAAGTACGGCATCGACATCTTCCTGCCGAACATGGTCTACGGGGCCTTGGTGATCCCGCCGGCGCGCTACGGCTCGAAGGTGCTGAGCGTCGACGAGTCCGAGGCCAAGAAGATCCCGGGCTACATAGCCGCGGTGACGGTGCCGGACTTCGCCGGGATCGGCGTGCCGCAGAAGGAGAAGTCCCTGGGCTTTTGCACCGGCTGGGTGATCGCAGTCGCCGACAAGTTTCATCGGGCGATGAAGGCGGCGCAGGCCCTCAAGGTGGAATGGGACCCCGGTCCCTACGGCAAGCTCACCGACGCAGACATCCTGGAAGAATCGAAGCGGCTGGTCGCGGACTCGGGCAAGGGCCAGAACTGGGTGCTCGAGGGCGACGTGGACGCGGCCCTGAAGGACGCGGACCAGGTGCTCGAGGCCGAGTACACCTCGGCGATCGTGCAGCACGCGCCGATGGAGCCCAGGAACGCCACGGTGTATCGGGCCAGCGACGGAACCTGGCACTGCTACATGGGGACCCAGAGCCCGACCTTCGCCCGCATGACCTTGGAGCCGGTCTTGGCCAATCTCCTCGGCTCGAAACCCGAAGAGGTCAAGGTGGCCGTGCACCAGTTCATCCTGGGCGGCGGATTCGGCCTCAAACAGCACTACGACGTCGCCGTCGGGGCGGCCTTTGCCTCGTTCCAGCTGGACGGCCGCCCGGTCAAGCTGATCATGACCCGGGAAGCCGACCAGGCGTTGCCGTTCCCGCGCACGCCCTCTTATCACAAGGTGCGCGCCGGCGTGAAAGACGGCAAGCTGACGGCGGCCGACCATCATATCGCCTGCGGCTGGATGGGCCCGCGGCTGGGCGTCGGGGACTGGTGGCTTCAGCTGCCTCCGGACGACAATCCCAACGGCCACATGGATCAGTGGTCGATCGGCGGCAGCGATCACTGGTACACGATGCAAAACTTCCGCGTCCGGGCGATGGACAACCCGACCTGTCGCGACGCCTTGCAGGTTTCGCCGTTGCGTACGGTATCGAACTCGTACGCGTTCTTCGTGGTCGAGACGTACATCGACGAGATCGCGCACATGCTGGGCCGGGACCCGCTCGAGTTCCGGCTCTCCCTGCTGAGCGGCGACGGTGAGCGGCGCGGCATTCCGCTTGCGGGGTACGAGCCGGGCACGCCGTCCGACTACTATCTCGATCGGCTCTGGCTGTCCAAGCCGCTGGCCGAGGAAAACACCTGGATTCCGTACGAATCGGCCACGGTCGGGGGCGCCAAACGGTTGGCCAACGCGCTCATGGTGGCCGCCGGCAAGGCGGGCTACGGGACGCGACAGCTGCCGGAGAACACCGGCATAGGCATCGCCGTCTCAGGCGCCGAGGAGCACCAAAGCCCGACCTGGGTGGCGGGCGCGGCTCAGGTGACAGTCGATCGGGCGACCGGCCGCTACACGGTCGACCGGCTGACGATCGCCGCTGACATGGGCATCGCCATCAATCCCCACAACGTTCGGGCACAGTTCTCGGGCGCCGCTCTCTGGGGGATGAGCCAGATGATCCGCGAGCGGAACACGCTCAAGAATGGCTCGATCCAGGAGCTTAACTTCCATACCTATCGCCCGATCCGCCTGAAGGAGGTGCCGAAGATCGACATCGAGATCATCCAGTCCGGCCACCACCCAAGTGGCTGTGGCGAGCCGACCTCCACCGTGGTGGCGCCGGCCATCGGCAACGCCATCTTCAATGCGGTCGGGGCAAGGGTGCGGCAAATGCCGGCGACGCCGAAGGTGGTGTTGGCGGCGCTCGCGGAGGCCAAGAAGGCCGAAACGGCGAAGAAGTAGAACCGGAACGCGGACGCGCGGCGCGGCCAGTCGATTTGGCGCGCGCCGCGCGGCCGTCGGCAACGCGTCCATCCGGAGGTCAGTCGCAGCCTTTCTTCAAAGGAGGCTGGCCAGCAAGGTGGCGATCCCCAGGAACGAGAAGAATCCTGCCACGTCCGTCACCGTCGTCAGGATGATCGACGATGACTGGGCCGGGTCCTGGCCAAATCGGGTCAGGGTGATCGGCACCAAGGCTCCCGCCAAGCCGGCGGCAACCATCGCCAATACCATCGACAGCGCGATCACGAGGACGAGACCGACGGAGCCGCTCCAGACATAGACGCCGATGCCGCAGGTTATGGCGACGGCAACACCGTTCATGAAACCGGTGGTCATCTCCTTCAGGGTCACCGCCAGCCAGTGGCGCAAGGTGATCTCGCGCAAGGCCAGGCCGCGCATGGTGACCGCGAGCGCTTGCGCGCCCGCGTTGCCCGATTGCCCCGCGACGACGGGAAGCAGTACGGCCAACGCGGTAAATCGCGCGATCATGTCCTCGAACAGACCCACGACGGCCGCCGCCATGAATGCGGTTAACAGATTAATCTGCAGCCAAGGCAGTCGCTTTCTGACTGCAAAGCCGGGCTTCGACAGCGCTCGCTCGTCCTTGCTGGCGCCGACCATGGTCTGGATCTCGGCGATGGCCGCCTCATGCACCGCATGGACAATCGCGTCATGTCGGATCGCGCCGACCAAAACACCGTCGAGATCCACCACCGGGAGATCGAACAGGCGGAAGCGTTCGATCTCCTGCACCGCCTCGTCGCGCGGTGATATGGCGGTCACTGCGGCGCGGATCGGCTTCGCGAGCGAGCCAAGGGTCGCTTCGGGCGAAGCGATTGCCAAGTCCTGCAGCGAGACGCGGGCGGTGAGCTTGTTGTTGTCGTCGACCACATAGACATCCGGCCGGTTGCCCCATGCCGTTTGCCGCAATCGTTCGAGCACCTCTGCTGCCGTTGCGTCGTCGCGAAACGGCAAGACGCGCGTGTCCATCAAACGACCGGCACTTTCCTCGGGATAGGCCATAAGGCCGCGCAGCTCGGCGGCGATGTGTGGATCGAGTTGGTTCAGCCGACTCTCTTGCTCGTCATTTTCCAGCGATGTGATCAGGTTGACGGCGTGGTTCGGTGGCAGTTCGGTAAGCAGGTCTTTGACGAGTGCATCGGGCAGCCGCCGCAGAAGGGATACGGCGGTTGTCGGCGATAGTCGCTGCCATAGCGGAAGCAAGACGCGCGCGGTTTGCTGGCTGAGCGACGGCAAGACATCGTCGGGAGGCAGCTGGTCGATCAACCGCGCAGCTTCCCAGGGATAGTCCAGGAAGAACCTCTGATCGAGGGCTTGCGCCGCCGTCGCGGGATTACCGGTCATGCGATGCTCCCTTCTTCAATAAGCTGCTTTCAGCCGGCCCGACATCCGTCACGGCTTCGATCGCACCCAAGCAGGTTACGAGGTAAGCCGACGCCAGATGGGAGAGGAAGGACACGGCTTCCCCTGTCCGCACTGTCATCCGACCCTCGCTCAGGCCGGCCCGCAGCTGTTCGCGCGACAGCGTCCCGAGGAAGTTCTTGCGCCGACCGACGACGGGCAGAACATTGTGCCGGTCCCACCCTGGCGCCGCCGCGATACCGCTCAGGCGGGCGCGATTGGAAAGCGGCGCCACGGTTCGATCGACAATCTCCGAAAGCCTTGCTTTCTCGTTTCTTCTCAGCAGATCGCCAACCTCGACGGCGCCGACGAATTCCCGGTTGGTGCCGACCACGAAAAGCAACGGGGGTGGCTTGCGTCGGCGGGTGCGCAGATAGCGCAGGGCCTCGCCAACCTCCGTCGTTTCCGGAAAGGATGGAACCTTGTGGTCCATCCAGGAGCCAACCGTGTCCCTGGAATAGGAGAGCGACGCGCCCAATGCCCGGGCCGCGGTCCTCGGCAGGAGTTCCATGACGTCCGTTCTCACCGCGTCAGGCAGCAGGCGCAGGATGCTGGTCCCCCCTTGCGTGCTCATGGCTTGAACGAGCCCGGCAGCATTTTCGGCATCCAGGTCTTCCAGGCATGACGCGGCGGCCCAGGGCGCCATGCCTTCCAGCACCGGGGCGGCGATCCGCGCGGGCGCCTGTGCCAGGAAGGCGGCCGCGTCGGCGGAGTCAAGGTCTTGCAAGACGCGCGCGGCGGCAGCGGGTTGCTGCTCCAAAAAGGCGAGGGTCAGAGAGAGTTCAGTGCTCATCGTCTTGGCTCGGCGTGATCAAGAGAACGGGCAACTCGTTGAACAGCTTGGCGGGAACGGTTGTCCGGCCCCGCTCGGTCGCCAAGATCAACCCGGTCGGTGTGAGTTCGAGGATCTCCCCCTCGATCTCCCCTACGCGCGCTATCTGCCCGGCATGAACATATTGCTGCATATAGCGTGCGCCGATCAGGTTGCCGACCAGGGCCCGCGCGCCCAGGCCAAAGGCCAGGGAGAGGCCCCCGAGGCTCGTCGCGGCGACAATACCGATCAGGATCACCAGGACGGTGACGTCCACGCCGATCTGTTGGATACCGATGATCAGGGCGAGCACCAGCATGGTCCCCTGGACGCCGCGCCCGATCAGCTCTGCCTCGCTCACACCGGCCGAAGACAGGGTCGCCGCAGTCAGCTCGCGGGCCAGAATGCTGACCAGGAAGCCAGCGAGGATGATCAGACCGCCGGCCAGCAGGGTCGGAACGTAGGTGACGACTCCGTCCAACCAGGACGACAAGAGCCGGAGATCGGCCGTGCGGCTCGCCAGCGTGATCGAGATCAGGATGATCAGCCAGAATATGACCTTGCCGACGAGCACCAGGGCCGGTTGCGAAAGGCGAACGCGGCGCAGAGGGCCGCGTACGAAGAAGCGGTCCAAGAGCCGGTTCAGCCCGGCGCCCAGCCGAAGCGTTGCCGCGCGCAGCAAGCGCGCGATCAGCCAACCGACAAGCAGCACCACAAGTGCGCCAATGAGCTGCGGCAGATACGCGATCACCTGTTGCCACAGTTCGGCCAGCTGGCCCCCGAACTGATCAACGCGTTTCGAGACTTCCTCCATGTCCTGTTCTCCCTCAGTTCGATCTGTCGCCGGCGCCCGTCGCGCGCGCCAGACCGGGAGTCGTTCGCCCTCAGGCGATCGACGGTTCTTCTGCGATTTCCGATGTGATGCCGGCTTCGTAATCCGCCGTCAGCTCCGAGGGATCCAGCGAAAGAGCCTGAACCTTCGTTCCTTCAAGACGGCCGATGTGAAACAGTGCGTCCCCTTCGTGCACCAGGGGCAGATTCGTGCGGCCGATCAAGACACCGCTACTGGACGCCTTCACCTCGAGCTCGTTGCGGCCGAACGGATCGGTGATCAGACCCAGGAGCGTGCCGCTCTCGACCGGCCTGCCGAGCGGAATGACCGCACGCAGTACGCCGCTCTGTGGCGCCCGAACCCACATGCTGGATCGCACGATCGCGGACTTGATCGCCTTCTTGCGGCTCTTGCTTGGCCGCAACATGCCGATCGCCCGCATGCAGCGCACGACACCGTTGACGCCGCTGCGAATGACCACCTCGTCGAAGCGGAGCGCTTCGCCCCCCTCGTAGACGAGCACGGGCACCCCGATGTCCGCCGCAGCGCTCCTTAGGCTGCCTTCGCGAAACTCCGCATTGATCAGCACTGGGACGCCGAAGGCACGCGCCATTTTTTCGAGCTCCGGATCGTCCAAGTTGCCGCGGATTTGCGGGTAGTTGTCCCGGTGCGCGGCCGCCGTGTGCAGATCGATGCCGTGGGTGCTCTTGCTGACGATTTCCTGCATGAACAGTCCGGCGAGGCGCGCCGCCAGTGATCCGCTCGCCCGGCCCGGGAAACTGCGGTTGAGGTCGCGCCGGTCCGGCAAATAGCGCGAGTTCGACAGAAAACCAAAGACATTGACGATGGGCACGGCGATCAGCGTGCCGCGAACGCGCCGCACGGCGCTCAGCCGCATCAGCCGACGGATGATCTCGACACCATTGATCTCATCCCCGTGGATGGCGGCGCAGACAAGCAGCACCGGTCCATCCTTGCGGCCATGAATGACGCGCACAGGCATGTTGATGGGCGTATGCGTCGACAGATCCGTAATCGGGATATCGACGGTCCGGTTCTGACCGGCGCCTATCTCGATCCCACCAATGGTGATCGCTGGACGCACGAGCTAACCTCTGCCTCGCGTCCGAGTCTTGTTCGGTTTCGCGTTTTTTTCCAGGAACTCGATGACCTTGCCGGCAACGTCGATGCCGGTCGCCTTCTCGACGCCCTCGAGCCCCGGGGACGAGTTCACCTCCATCACGACGGGGCCGTGGTTGGAGCGCAGCATGTCCACGCCGCACACGTTCAAACCCATGATGTTCGCCGCGCGGACGGCGGTTGAGCGTTCCTCGGGCGTGATCCTGATCGAATCGGCCCGACCACCGCGGTGCAGGTTCGAGCGGAAGTCCCCTTCCGCGCCGCTCCGCATCATCGAGGCCACCACCCGGTCGCCGACCACCAGGCATCGGATATCCTGGCTACCCGCCTCCTTGATGAACTCTTGGACCAGGATGTTCGCTTTGAGACCGCCGAAGGCCTGGATCATGCTCTTGGCCGCGGTGGGCGTTTCGCCAAGCACCACGCCGATGCCCTGTGTGCCCTCCAACAGCTTGATCACCACCGGCGTGCCGCCCAGCATTTGCAGGATGTCATCGGCCTGGCTTGTCGAATGGGCGAACACGCTGACCGGCAAGCCAATGCCCCGACGCGAGAGCAGCTGCAGGCTCCTCAGCTTGTCGCGTGAGCGGCTGATGGCGACGGACTCGTTGAGGGGATAGACCCCCATCATCTCGAACTGGCGCAAGACCGCGGTCCCGAAGAAGGTGACCGAAGCCCCGATACGGGGAATGACGGCGTCGAAACCCTCGAGCTTCTCACCCTTGTAGCGCATTTCCGGGCGGTGCGAGGCGACGTTGATATACACCCGCAGCGTGTCGATGATCTGGATTTCATGCCCGCGCGCCTCGGACGCCTCCACCAATCGCTGATGCGAGTACAGCTTCGGATTGCGCGCCATCAACGCGATCTTCATGTGGTTTTCTCCTTCGTCTTCTTGCTCCGCCGGCGCTTGGGCCGGGAAAGTGTGTAGGATCTCCCGGGGTTGACGATCAGTCGTTGCCGCAGCGCTTGGCGCCCAAGCAGCATGCGAAAGCTCATGTCATCCCGGTTGGTCAGCGTGATCTCGATTGGCCACTGCCGATCACCGATCTTCAGCGGGGTTTCGATCACATAGCGATGCTCGGGCGTGCCGTTCGAGCTGATGACGACCCGCTCATCGATGAGCGGCGCCTCGCACAGCACCTCGGGATGGCGCCGCCGCTGGATGGGGTGCAGGTAGAACCGGACGAAGCGTTTGCCCTTCCGTCGGAATCGTTTGATCCGAAACGCATGCAGGGCGGACGTCCGGGCGCCGGTATCGATCTTGGCCTTGATCTGGTCGATCCCGAGATCCGGCAGAGCAACCCACTCCCGCCAGCCAATAACCACCTTCTCGCCGGTCGAGCGGCGTTTGTGAGGCTCTCTAAGCAAGGCTAGATCTCAGTGGATTTGAGCGTCGATCGGGTTCTCTGGCTGGGCGCCGAGTCCCAGGCTGGCGTCGCTGACCCGTCGGTAGCTGCGGAACGTCCGCTGCGCCAGGACGACAAAGAAGGTTTCGAGGTCGATAAGCACGAAGCCGAGCTCGAACAACTCTTCGCCGATCTTCTGAACGACCTCGCCGGTCACGCGCCGCCGGCCCGTCAGGGCCCGCATGTGCTTCATCGAGATGCGATAGCGGCCCCGCTCCTTACCTCCAAAACCCTCTTCGTAGAGTTCCACCAGGCGCTCCGCGACTTTGCGCTCGTTGCGTTCACCGTGCATCAGATCCTCCGATAGCCTCATTTTGTGGGCTATATCGCAAAAAATATCCTTTATGTCAAAAATTTTTTTGCTATAGATAATTTTGGTTTCTGTATTGGAGGTCCGTTTGGCAGAAATTCACACCGAGGACCGCCCTTGGGAGAGGCTGCGAGAGCTTGCCAATGCCGGCGACTCCCGCGGGCTGCACGCGCTCTTGGACGAGTTTTCGACCAGCGATGCGGTTCGGGCGCTGTTGAGGCTGAGCCCGGAGGACCAGGACAAGCTGCTCACCACCTTGCTGCCGTCGGATGCGGCCGAGCTGATCGACGACGTGCCCGACGAGCAGGCCGCCGATCTGGTCGAGCGACTGCCGGCCGCGGAGGCCGCCTCGATCCTGGAGGAGCTGGACAGCGACGATCAGGCCGATCTGATCGCAGACATCGAGGCCGAAGAGGCGGAAGCGATCCTTGCCGAGATGGCGCCGGAGGCCGCCAAGGATGTTCGGCGGCTTGTCGAGTATGACCCGCTCTCAGCGGGCGGTCTCATGATGACGGAAGTGTTTGTCTTCCAAGACCGCAGCCTGGTCGGCGACGTTCTGGACCAGGTCACTTCGGGCTCTGTCGATTTCGAACGCTACCGCGGTCAGCATCCCTACATCGTCTCAGCCAACGACGAACTGGTCGGGGTGGTGTCGCTGAGAAGCCTGCTGCTATCCAACCACCAGACTCCCTTGACGGCCATCATGACCCCGCCGCGGCAGGTCGCTCCCGACGCCACGCTTGAGGCGCTCGAGGACTTCTTCCACGAACACCCGTTTCTCGGCGTACCGGTGGTGGATGAGGCCAACACGCTATTGGGCGTCGTCTCCCGAGCGGCGGTGGCGGAGGCAGCACTCGAACGCGCCGACGCCGATCAACTGAAAGTCCAGGGCATCGTCGGGGACGAGTTGCGATCGATGCCCGTTCTCGCCCGCGCCCGCCGGCGCTTGTCCTGGCTAAGCATCAACATCGTTCTCAATATCATCGCGGCGAGCGTCATCGCGATGTACGAGGAGACGCTGGCCGCGATGATCGCGCTCGCCGTGTTTCTGCCGATCGTCTCCGACATGAGCGGCTGCTCCGGCAACCAGGCGGTCGCTGTGAGTCTGCGCGAGCTGACCCTCGGCATCGCCAAGCCGATCGATGTCGGCCTGGTCTGGCTCAAGGAGGTGGGCGTCGGCCTGATCAACGGCCTGGCCCTGGGCCTGCTGCTGGCGATCGCGGCCTGGGCCTGGAAAGGGAACCCGGCGCTCGGACTGGTCGTCGGCGGCGCCTTGGCTGCCAACACAGTGGTCGCCGTCTCGATCGGTGGGACCGTTCCCCTGATCCTCAAACGGTTCGGTGTGGACCCTGCGGTCGCGTCCGGACCGATCCTGACGACCGTCACGGACATGGTCGGCTTCTTTCTCGTGCTGAGTTTCGCCGCGGCGATGTTGCCGCTACTCACGGCGGCATAGATGGCGCTCGACCCCGCGACGGTAGGACAGACTTTGACCTGACTTTGCCCGGGACTCCGCAGTCTCTCCGAATCAGGCCGGTGTGACATCACCGAGCCGACCTCTTTCGCCATTGCCTTGCTCACAGCGGCCGCAGGCTTGCGGCTGCCGGACTTTCGCTGATATAAGGGCCGCCGCGGCGGGAGACCGCGCCTTCAGACAATCGACCAATGGTCGCCGGGGAGTAGCTCAGCCTGGTAGAGCACTACGTTCGGGACGTAGGGGCCGGAGGTTCAAATCCTCTCTCCCCGACCATTTGGAAGCACAAGGAATAATTTCAGAACAAAGGGTTGGCGGTGGATGGCCAACCCTTTTTGTGTGCCCCGGCAGCTTCGACAGACGATTTGGCCGCCCGGGGGACGGGGCCTTGGCCCTGTCTATCGCGTGATCGCGCGCTCGGCCGCCTCGGACCGCTTGAGCGACGCCTGGCCGCGCGCCAGGTCCACTCTTGCGCCCAGGCGCGATATCAGCCGAACCAGCGCGAAGTTTTCCGGCAGGAAGCTGAACGTCACCTGCCCCACGCTCGCGGCGAATGCCGCCCAGACCGCCTGGACCACGAGGCGGTGGCCGAGCGCCCGCCGGCGCCAGCCGACGTCCACGGAGACCGAGATTTCGGCCGAGTCCGGCCGGTCCCGGTCGTTCAAATGCGCCTCCGCCAGACCGACCAGCAGCCCGCTCTCGGCCATGACGGCGCCGATCAGGATCATGCGCGTGAAGTCGATGCTTCTGACATAGGCGTCGATGGCCTCGTCCGTCGCAGCGGTGTGAAAGCGATTGCGACGGTCGGCCTGGGGAAGGCCCTTGAAATGTGCCTCCACTTGCGACAAGTCGCGCCGGCTGAGCCGCCGCAACACGAGGCCGCGATGCCGGGCGTCCGGCGCGGGGCTCGACGCCGCCTGGTCCAACTTGGATTTCCGGGTCTTCCGCCAGTGAAACGATCCGCCAACCGCATGCGAGAGTGCCGTAGCTGCCGTCCAGCGCATGGGAGCGCCCTCCTTTGGTCCACCGTGATGGGCATGAACCTTAGACAGAGGTCGTCACCCCAGCGTCAGGCACGGCGTCAAAAACGCATCAAACATCGTTCTGACGGGGCCCGACGGTCCCTAAACGCCAGTCAATTCCCCGAAATAGCCCCATTTCCGGCCCCCAACGGTCTTAGTGCGTCAAGCACTTGCCAAGGGGTCGCGCCGTCTTACCTCTCCGGTGTGGGAGCCCGGGGGGATCGGGTCGGCCTGTCGGCCGCTCGGCCCCGTCGGGCTCCGCTTCCTTTCGGAACATCAGGCAGCATTCGGGAGTTTCAGGTATGGCTCGATTCATCTTGAACGGCGAGCAGCGCGAGGTCGCCGTCGACCCGGACACACCCTTGCTATGGGTGATCCGCGACCACCTTGGCTTGACAGGCACCAAGTTCGGCTGCGGCATCGCCCAGTGTGGCGCCTGCACGGTCCATGTCGACGGCCAACCGGTCCGCTCTTGCTTGACGGCGGTCGAAGACGTCGAAGGCGCGACCGTCGCTACCATCGAGGGCGTGTCCGGTGAGGCCGCCCAGGCGGTGCAGACGGCCTGGGAAAACCTCGACGTGGTTCAGTGCGGCTATTGCCAGTCGGGCCAGATCATGTCCGCGATAGCGCTGCTCTCGGACAACCCCCGCCCGACCGACGCCGACATCGACGACGCCATGAGCGGCAATGTCTGCCGCTGTGCGACCTATGTCCGCATCCGCGCCGCGATCCACGACGCAGCCAAGAGCATGGGAGGCTGACACGATGCTTGCCAGACAGGAAAACACCCCTCAGCCGAACCGCCGACAGTTCCTCAAGGCCAGCGCGCTCGCCGGCGCCGGACTGGTGATCGGCTTTCATGTGCCGGTGCGCGCGGGCAAGGCCGCCGCAACGGCCGACGGGGCCTTCGCCCCCAATGCCTTCGTGCGGATCGCGCCCGACAACACGGTCACCGTGATGATCAAGCACATCGAGTTCGGCCAGGGCACGTTCACCGGCCTGTCGACGATCGTCGCCGAAGAGCTCGATGCCGATTGGGATCAGGTACGGGCCGAGCACGCGCCGGCGAACGCCAAGCTCTACAACAACCTTCATTGGGGACCCTACCAGGGCACCGGTGGCAGCACAGCGGTGGCCAACTCCTATGACCAGTTGCGCCAGGCCGGTGCGGCGGCCCGTGCCATGCTGGTCGAGGCGGCCGCCAAGCGTTGGGGCGTGCCGGCCCAGGAGATCACGGTCGACAAGGGCGTTGTGGCCCATGCCGGATCGGGCAAGCGGGCCCGCTTCGGCGAGTTGGCCGAGGAGGCGGCGAAGCTCTCCCCGCCGGCCGAAGTCACGCTGAAGGACCCCAAGGACTTCAAGCTCATCGGGACCCGTCTGCCGCGGAAGGATTCGCGCAGCAAGACCCGCGGCGAGGCGGTCTACACAATCGACATGAAGCTGCCGGGCATGGTGACCGCCCTGGTCGCCCGTCCGCCGGTGTTCGGCGGCAAGGCCCGGACGGTGGATGCCGGTGCGGCGAAGGCGATCGACGGCGTGCTCGACGTGGTGCAGGTACCGCGCGGGGTCGCCGTCGTGGCCCGGGACTTTTGGACCGCCAAGAAAGGGCGCGACGCCCTCGAGATCGACTGGGACCTGAGCGCCGCGGAGACCCGCCGCAGCGACGCCATTATGGCCGAATACAAGAAGATCGCCGACCAGCCGGGCACGATCGCGCGCAAGGAGGGCGACGCCGATACAGCGTTCGACGACGCCGCCAAGGTGGTCGAGGCGGCGTTCGACTTTCCTTACCTGGCCCACGCGCCGATGGAGCCGCTGAACTGCGTCGCCCGGCTCGGCGCGGACTCGTGCGAGATCTGGACCGGCTCGCAACTGCCCACCGTCGACCAGATGACGGCGGCCGCGATCTCGGGGCTCAAGCCCGAGCAGGTGAAGATCAACACGCTGCTCGCGGGCGGCAGCTTCGGCCGGCGGGCGACGCCCGACGCGGACATGGTCAGCGAGGCGGTCTCGGTCGCCAAAGCGATCAACGGCCGGGCGCCCGTGCGGCTGCTGTGGACCCGTGAGGACGATATCCGGGGCGGGCGCTATCGCCCCATGTATCATCATCGGCTGAAGGCGGGGCTGGATGCCGACGGCAAGGTGATCGCCTGGACGCACCGCATCATCGGCCAGTCGATCGTCAAGGGAACCCCCTTTGCGGGGCTCATCAAGAACGGGATCGACAAGACCTCGGTCGAGGGCGCCGACACCCTTCCCTATGCGATCCCGAACCTGACCGTCGATCTCACCACCACCGACGTTGCAGTGCCGGTCCTGTGGTGGCGCGCGGTCGGCAGCACCCATACGGCCTACTCGACCGAGACCTTCATCGATGAGCTCGCCCAGGCGGCCGGCAAGGATCCGGTGGCCTTCCGCATGGAGATGCTCGCCGAGCATCCCCGGCACCTCGGCGTCCTCAAGCTTGCCGCGGAGAAGGGCGACTGGGGCAAGCCGATGCCCGCCGGCAAGGGGCGCGGCATTGCCGTGCACGAGTCGTTCAATTCCTATGTCGCAGAGGTGGCTGAGGTCGCGGTCGACGAATCCGGCGAGATCAAGGTCGAGCGGGTCGTGTGCGCGGTCGATTGCGGCCGGCCGATCAACCCGGACGTGATCAAGGCGCAGATGGAGGGCGGCATCGGCTACGGCCTCGGGGCCATCCTGCATGAGGCCATCACCCTGGATAACGGCCGGGTCGAGCAGTCCAACTTCGACGACTATCTGCCGCTGCGCATCGACGAGATGCCCAAGGTGGAGGTTCATATCGTGGACTCGACCGAGAAGCCGACCGGCGTTGGCGAGCCGGGCGTGCCGCCGATCGGGCCCGCGGTGGCCAACGCGGTCTTCGCGGCCACCGGCAAGCGCATCCGGACGCTGCCGATGGCGCAGCACGATCTGCGTGGCGCGTAGCGCATCATGGGGGCGGCGGTTCGAGCCGCCCCCAAAGGTTCGGGGTTTGTGCCATAGGCGGTTCGCGCACCTAAGTCAGTGGTGCGAGAGCCGATGCGATGTCCAGCGGGCGCGCCTGGGGCGGATCTGATCGGCGCATTTCTTGACGGCCTGGGACGGCCGACGGAAGGGGACGAGTCATGATGGGCATGCTGAAACGGCGACCGGCCGTGCTGGCATCGGCGTTTGCGGCAATCTTGGGCCTGTTGCTGGCGGGCTGCGACGATACGCCGACGGCACAGGCGACGCCGGCGCCGCCGCCGGTCACCGTGGCTCAGCCGGTACAGAAATCAATCATCGAGTGGGACGAATACACCGGCCGCTTTTCCGCCGTCGAGAGCGTGAACGTGCGCGCGCGGGTCAGCGGCTACCTCAGCTCAGTTCACTTCCGCGAGGGCGAGATCGTCAAGAAGGGCGATCTGCTGATCGTGATCGACCCCCGACCGTTCGAGATCGCCCTGGGGCAGGCGCAGGCGGAACTCCTCGAGGCCAAGGCCCAACTCGATCTTGAAACCCGCGAGTTGGAGCGCGCCCGGCCCCTTCTCCAGCGAAAGACCATGTCTCGCGAGGTCTTCGACGAGCGCCTGCAGTCTCAAATCGCAGCCCAGGCGGCACTTCAGGTGGCCGAGTCCCGCGTCCAGGCGGCGCAACTCAATCTCGAGTATACGGAGATCCGCGCGCCGGTGACCGGTCGCATCAGCAACAGAATGGTAACCGTGGGCAATCTGATCAGCGGCGGCTCGGCGGACGCCACCCTGTTGACCACGATCGTCTCCCTGGACCCGATTCACTTTTACTTCGACGCCGACGAGCGCGCCTATCTGAAATACGTTCGCCTCTCCAAATCGGGACAGCGCCCCAGCTCGCGTGACACCCACAATCCGGTCTATCTGGCCCTGGCCGACGAAACCGAGTTCGCGCACCGCGGCCACATGGATTTCGTCGACAACCAAGTGGATTTCGGGACCGGTACGATCCGCGGCCGGGCGATCTTCCAAAACTCCGACTTGTTGTTCGTGCCGGGCCTGTTCGCCCGCATGCGCTTGCAGGGAAGCGGCGAGTACCAGGCGACCCTGTTGCCGGACCGGGTGATCGGCACCGATCAGTCGCGCAAGTTCGTCTACGTGGTGGACAAAGAAGGCACGGTTGCGGCGCGGCCGGTCACCCTGGGCCCGATAATCGACGGACTGCGGGTAATCCGTACCGGCCTGCAGCCGGACGACTGGGTCATCATCAACGGGATCCAACGGGCTCGCACGGGGGGCAAGGTCGCCGCGGAGCGCAGCACCATCGACACCGTAGCGGCGGCAAAGCGCGCCCAATGAAGTTCCCGCATTTTTTCATCAAGCGGCCGGTCTTCGCGACCGTCGTCTCCTTGTTCATCATGATCGTGGGCGGCATCGCCTATTTCTCGCTGCCGGTCTCGCAGTACCCGGAGGTGGCGCCGCCGACCATCGTCGTCACGGCGCAGTATCCGGGCGCCAGCGCCCAGGTCATCGCCGACACCGTGGCGACGCCGATCGAGCAGGAGATCAACGGTGTCGAGGACATGATCTACATGTTCTCCCAGTCGACCAGCGATGGTCGTATGACCCTGACCATCACTTTCGAGCTGGGCACCGATCTCGACAAGGCCCAGGTCCTGGTCCAGAACCGGGTGCAGATCGCCGAGCCCAGGCTACCGGAAGAGGTGCGCCGGCTCGGCGTGACCACCCGCAAGAGCTCGCCGGATCTCCTGCTGGTGATCCATATGCTCTCGCCCGACCAGACCTACGACCAGCTCTACATCAGCAACTATGCCCTGCTGCAGGTGCGGGACGCGTTGCTGCGGGTGGGCGGCGTCGGCGACATCAACATCTTCGGCGCCCGCGACTACAGCATGCGGGTCTGGCTCGATCCCGACAAGATCTCCTCGATCGGCCTCACGGCCGCGGACGTGATCCGCGCCCTGCGCCAGGAAAACATCCAGGTCGCGGGCGGCTCGCTGGGCCAGCCGCCGCTGGCAACACCGCGCGCCTTCCAGACGGCCTTGACGCTCCGCGGCCGACTGACCGAGGCGCGCGAATTCGAGGAAATCGTCGTCAAGACCAGCGAAGACGGCCGGGTGACCAAGTTGCGCGACGTGGCCCGCATCGAACTGGGCGCCCGGGACTATGTGACGAATAGCTATCTCGACGGCAAGAGCGCCGTTGCCATGGTGGTCAACCAAAGGCCCGGCTCGAATGCATTGGCGACGGCCGAAGCCATCCAGGCCACGATGGTCGAGCTGGAGAAAGACTTTCCCAAGGGTCTGGCCTACGAGATCATCTACAACCCGACCGAGTTCATCGCCGAATCGATCCAAGAGCTGATCAGGACCATCTTCGAGGCGGTTGTCCTGGTCGTGTTGGTGGTCCTGCTGTTCCTGCAGACCTGGCGCGCCAGCATCATCCCGATCATCGCCATTCCCGTCTCGCTGATCGGGACATTCGCGGTGATGGCCGCGTTCGGCTTCTCGATCAACAACCTCACCCTGTTCGGGCTGGTCCTGGCCGTCGGCATCGTGGTGGACGACGCCATCGTCGTGGTCGAGAACGTGGAACGGAACCTGCGCGACGGGCTCTCGCCCAGGGAGGCGGCGCACAAGACCATGGACGAGGTCGGCGGCGCGCTGATCTCGATGACGCTGGTGCTGTCGGCCGTGTTCATCCCTACGGCGTTCATCAGCGGCATCTCGGGCCAGTTCTATCAGCAGTTCGCGCTGACCATCGCCGTGGCGACCATCATCTCGGCGTTCAACTCGCTGACCTTGAGCCCGGCGCTGAGCGCGCTCTTGCTGAAGGAGCATGAGGGATCCCACGATACGCCCCGGGCGACGCGACGCCCCCTCGCCTGGTTCTATTTCCAGTTCAATCGCGGCTTTGAATGGCTATCCGCCTTCTACGCGGCGGCCGTGCGCGCGATCGTGCGCCGGCTTTCGATCCCCATGTTGATCGTCTATGCGGGGCTCATCGGCGCCACCGCCTGGGGTTTCACCAAGATCCCCACAGGCTTCATTCCGGCCCAGGACCAGGGCTATCTGATCACCGCCATCCAGTTGCCCGAGGCGGCGTCGCTCACCCGGACCGACGAAGTCATCAATCGTGCAGAGCAGATCATCCTCGACACGCCAGGCATCGTGCACACCGCAACCTTCTCGGGCTTCTCCGGCGCGACCCGGGTCAACGCGTCGAACGCGGGCGCGATCTTCGCGGTCATGGCACCGTTTGAGGAACGAGAAGAAATGGGCCTCAGCGGCGATCAGATTCTGGCTGACCTGCGCACGCGCCTGCTCGCCATCCAGGACGCCTTCATTTTCGTCGTGCCGCCGCCGCCGGTGCGCGGCATCGGCACCGCCGGCGGCTTCAAGATGATGGTGCAGGACCGGCGGGGACGCGGCATTGACGTGCTCGACCAGGCGACCAACGATCTGATCGCGGCGTCGCGGGCGGAGCCGGGACTGACCAGCGTCTACACCCCGTTCCAGGCGAACGTGCCGCAGCTCTATCTGGAGGTGGAGCGCACCAAGGCGCAGATGCTGAACGTGCCCGTCGAGAACATTTTCCAGACCTTGGAGATCTATCTCGGCTCATCTTATGTCAACGATTTCAACCTGTTCGGGCGGGTCTATCGGGTCACCGCACAGGCCGATTCGCCGCACCGGCTGGAGCGCGACGACATCGCCCGGCTGCGTACCCGCAGCCTCGACGGTGACATTGTGCCTCTCGGCACGGTGGTCGACTTCCGCGATGTGACTGGACCCGATCGGTCGCCGCGATACAACCTCTATCCCGCGGCCGAGATCAATGGCGACACCCTGCCGGGCGTCAGCTCCGGCGAAGCGATCGCCAAGATGGAGCGCCTGGCCGCCGAGATCCTGCCGGAGGGCATATCCTTCGAATGGACCGATCTGGCATTCCAGGAAAAACAGGCCGGCAACACGGCCTTGTTCATCTTTCCGCTTTGTGTGCTGTTCGTCTTTCTGGTCCTGGCCGCACAGTACGAGAGCTGGTCCCTGCCGCTGTCCATCATCCTGATCGTGCCCATGTGCCTCGCTTCGGCCCTCGGCGGCGTCGCCTTGCGCGGGATGGACAACAACATCCTGACCCAGATCGGCTTTGTCGTGCTGGTCGGACTCGCCAGCAAGAACGCGATCCTGATCGTGGAGTTCGCGCGGGCGCTCGAGCGCGAAGGCCGCGACCGTTTCGAGGCCGCGGTCGAAGCCTGCCGGCTGCGCCTCCGGCCGATCCTCATGACGTCCTTCGCCTTCATCCTGGGCGTCGTCCCCCTGATGATCGCGAGCGGCGCCGGGGCCGAGATGCGCCAGGCGATCGGCACAGCCGTGTTCTACGGCATGCTGGGCGTGACCTTCTTCGGCTTGCTTTTCACGCCGGTCTTCTTCGTCGTGATCCGCGGGCTGGTCGGGCGACGGCGCGCAGGCCGCGACGCGGGTGGTGCTCGGGCGCAGCCTGCGACCTGACCCTGCGGGACGTAAGAGCGCAAAAGCGGTATTGATCACCTGCGACTGGCCTGTGCTAGAAACCCGCCTGTTTCACAGGCAGGAGAGGTCGCATGCGCGAGGGCAAGCCCGAGGTACTGGTCACCCGCAAACTGCCGCCGGCCGTCGAGGCCCGGCTCGCACAGGATTACGCGCCCCGCTTCAACCCGGAGGACAAGCTCTATTCGCGCGACGAGCTCTTGTCCCGGGCAGCCGGCGTTGACGCGATCCTGCCCTGCCATACCGAGCGCTTCGGCGCCGACGTGATCGAGGCTTTGCCCGCGAGCGTGCGCATCATCGCCAACTTCTCCGTGGGCTACGATCACGTGGACGTGGCCGCAGCGAGAGACAAAGGCATCACCGTCACCAACACCCCGGACGTGCTGAGCGACGCGACCGCCGAGATCGCCATGCTGCTGATGCTCGGCGCGGCGCGGCGCGCCAGCGAGGGCGAGCGGCTGGTCCGCGCCGCCGAATGGCGGGATTGGAGCCCCGCCTTCATGGTGGGCATCCAGATGACGGGTAAACGGCTCGGAATCATTGGCATGGGACGGGTCGGTCAAGTGCTGGCCAAGCGGGCGCGCGGCTTTGAGATGACCGTGCACTATCACAACCGCAGGCCGCTCGCCGCCGAGGCGGCGGCCGACGCCATCTTCCACGACAGCGTTGAGGATCTGCTGCCGCACTGTGACTTCCTCTCGCTGCACTGCCCGGCGACCGAGGAAACCCGACACCTCTTGAACGCGGCGCGCATCGCGCTGTTGCCCGACGACGCGGTTGTCGTCAACACGGCACGCGGCGCGATCGTGGACGACGACGCTTTGATCGCCGCACTCAGATCCGGCAAGCTCGCCGCAGCGGGACTCGACGTCTTCAACAACGAGCCCGACATCCACCCCGGCTACCGGGATCTGTCCAACGCCTTCCTCCTGCCCCATATCGGCAGCGCCACCCGCGAGACACGGGATGCGATGGGCTTTCGCGCGCTCGACAACCTGGACGCGTTCTTTACCGGGCGCGAGCCGGACGACCGCGTGGCATAGGCCGCGATCCCGCAGACGTTACGAATACAGTCCTTTCGGCGATCACCAAGAAGTTATGCACGGCACGGCCACAGCCTCTGGTACACTAAATACCACTAGACCGGCGATGAACCGGCGGTATAAAACTGTTCAGCCAAAAACAAAATCTAGGGAGAGGGGGGACGCCTGTTGCGACTTCGGTCAGCACTGTCTTTAACGTGAGCACGAAGCGGGTCCGCTTCGGCGCTGCGAGCCTGTCACACAGCGTGTCAAAGGGAGGATTATCGAATGAGCTCAAAACGACTCTTGCGCGGGACGCACGCAAGCAAGACTGACACCAAACAAGCTGGCGCCCGTCGCAAGTTCCTGAAGGGCGCCGCGGTCGCGGCAGCGGGCGGCGCGGCGGCTACGGTGGCAATGCCCCAGGTTTCGCGGGCGGAAACCGTGACCCTGAAGATGCAAAGTTCCTGGGGCGCCAAGGCGATTTTCCAGGACATGTTCAAGCAGTACGCCGACCGCGTCCAGAAGATGGCCGGCGGACGCTTGAAGATCGACGTGCTGCCGGCTGGCGCGGTGGTCAAGCCGTTCCAGGTCCAGGACGCCAGCCACAAAGGCGTGTTGGACGGCGCGCACACGGTGACCGCCTATTGGTACGGCAAGAACAAGGCGGCATCGCTGTTCGGCACCGGCCCGGTGTTCGGCGCAAACGCCTCGCAGGTGCTCGCCTGGATCCACTTTGGCGGCGGCAAGGATCTCTATCGCGAGCTGGTCCAGGACATCCTCAAGCTCAACCTCGTCGGCTTCTTCGCCATGCCGATGCCGACCCAGCCGCTCGGCTGGTTCAAGAAGGAGGTCAAGAGCGCCGACGACATGCAGGGCCTCAAGTACCGGACGGTTGGTCTTGCCACCGACATCATGCAGGGCATGGGCCTCAAGGTGACACAGCTTCCGGGCGGCGAAATCGTCCCAGCGCTGGAGCGCGGCGTGATCGAGGCGTTCGAGTTCAACAACCCGACCTCTGACCGCCAGTTCGGCGCCCAGGATGTCTCCAAGGTCTACATGATGGGCAGCTACCATCAGGCGGCCGAGTTCTTCGAGATCATCTTCAACAAGGACAAGTTCGAGAGCCTGCCCGGAGAGCTCCAGGCCATCCTCGAGTATGGGGCCGAGGCGGCGAACACGGCCAACTACGGCTTCGCCATGGACAGCTACTCGAAGGACCTGCAGACGCTGATCAAGGAAGACGGCGTCAAGGTCTACCGCACGCCCCAGTCGGTCATGGACGCCCAGCTCAAGTCCTGGGACAAGGTCCTCGAAAAGCTGGTGCAAGACCCATTCTTCAAGAAGGTCGTCGACAGCCAGAAGGCGTGGTCCGAGCGGGTGGCGTTCTACGACCTGATGAACTCGGCGGACTACAAGCTCGCCTACAACCACTACTATCCGGGCAAGATCACCTTCTAGGAAAGGCGGTCGCCACAGGAGGACGAGCGAAGGGCGGCGTCAACAAGCGCCGCCCTTCTGCGCAAGTTAGGCACCCAGCTCTCAGAGGGAACGGATGGAGAGCTTTATTCTGCATGTCGATCGGCTGTCGGCCTGGGTCGGCAAGGCCTTCGCCTGGTGCATTCTGATCATGACCTTCGGCGTCGGCTACGAGGTCTTCGTCCGTTACGTGCTGCGCGATCCAACAGCCTGGGCCTTCGACATCAGCTACATGATGTATGGCACGCTCTTCATGATGGCGGGCGCCTACACCCTGTCGCGCGACGGCCATGTCCGCGGCGACGTGATCTATCGGCTCTGGAAGCCGCGCACCCAGGCCGTTATCGAGTTCATTCTGTATTTCTTGTTCTTTTTTCCGGGCGTGATCGCGCTCATCCTTGCGGGCTTCGACTACGCGGGCGAATCCTGGTCCTACACGGAAGTGAGCGTGATGAGCCCGGCCAACGTGCCGATCTTCCAGTTCAAGACGATCATCCCGATCGCGGGCATTCTGTTGCTGTTGCAGGGCATCGCGCAGGTGTTCCGCTGTGTCATCTGCTACCGCACCGGAGAGTGGCCCGCCCATCTGGAAGACGTGGAAGAGATGGAGACCATGCTGCAGCATCAGGCTGAAGACGTGGAGCAGATCAAGGAGCATCTCCACATCGGTGAGAAGGGAGGCGTCAAGTGACCGATCCCCAAGTCGCCGTCATGATGCTGGGCATCTTCATCTTCACCATCCTGCTCGGCTTCCCGATCGCCTTCACCCTGGTCGCCATGGGCGTCGCCTTCGGCTACTACGCCTATTTCGACGCCGAGCGCATGCAGACGATCTTCGACAACCGGATCTTCGATCTGCTGGTCAACCAGACTTATTCGGTGATGGCCAACGACGTGCTGACGGCGGTGCCGCTGTTCCTGTTCATGGGCTATATCGTTGAACGGGCCAACATCGTCGACCGGCTGTTCTTCAGCCTGCAGATCGCAGCGCGGCGCTTGCCCGGCTCGATGGCCATTGCGGCGCTCGCCACCTGCGCCCTCTTCGCCACGGCGACGGGAATCATCGGCGCGGTGGTGACCTTGATGGGCCTCCTGGCCTTCCCCGCCATGCTCAAGGCGCGCTACGACGTGAGCTTCTCGGCGGGCGTGATCTGCGCCGGCGGCTGTCTCGGCATTCTCATTCCGCCGAGCATCATGCTGATCGTCTACGCGGCGACCTCGAACGTCTCCGTGGTCAAGCTTTACGCCGGGGCCATCTTCCCGGGCTTCCTGCTGGCCGGGCTGTACATCCTGTATGTGATGGGGCGGGCGCTGTTGAACCCGAAACTGGCGCCGAAGCCGAGGCCGGAGGACATCGCCGACGTGACCACGGGTCAGGTCATCTTCATGATGGTGACCTCGTTCTTCCCGCTGGCCTTCCTGATCCTGTCGGTGCTCGGCGCGATTCTGTTCGGCTTGGCCACGCCGTCCGAGGCGGCCGCGGTCGGCGCGCTGGGAGGCCTGTTGCTGGCAGCGGCCTATCGCGCGCTCACTTGGGAACGGCTCAAGGAGGCCGTGTATCTGACCGTGCGCACCTCGGCCATGGTGTGCTGGCTGTTCGTCGGTTCTTGGACGTTTGCCTCGGTGTTCTCCTACCTCGGCGGCCACGACGTCATCGAGCACTTCGTGCTGGGCCTCGAGCTGTCGCCGGTCATGTTCCTGATCCTGGCACAGGTGATCATCTTCCTGCTGGGCTGGCCGCTCGAGTGGAGCGAGATCATTATCATCTTCGTGCCGATCTTTCTCCCCATGCTGCCGTACTTCAACGTCGACCCGCTGTTCTTCGGCATTCTGGTGGCGTTGAACCTGCAGACCTCCTTCCTGACACCGCCGATGGCCATGGCGGCCTACTACTTGAAAGGCGTTGCGCCGCCGCATGTACACCTGATGCAGATCTTCAAAGGCGTCATGCCGTTCCTGTCCATGGTGATCCTGGCGATGATCATCCTCTACAACTTCCCGCAGATCGCCTTTTGGCTGCCCGACTATCTCTATGGCGGCCGGTGACGCGGGCGGGACCATGCAGGCGCCAGCCACGGACACAACGCCCAACATGACGGCCGCCCGCGGCGAGAGTTCGGAGATGTCGCTCTGTGACCTGAGCGCCAACGCGGCCGCGGCAAAGCTTGCCGCTGGCGAAATCACCTCGGAGGCTCTGGTCATCGCCTGCCTCGAGCGCATCGCCGCGCGCGAGGACGCGGTCCAGGCTTGGACCTATCTCGAACCCGAGTATGCGTATCAGCAGGCGAAAGCCGCGGACGCTGCCCGTGAGGCGGGGGCTCCTATCGGTCCGTTGCATGGCCTGCCCGTGGGCGTCAAGGACATCTTCGACACCGAGGGTATGCCGACCGAGAACGGCTCAGCCCTGCATGCCGGCCGCAAGCCGCGCTCGGACGCGACCGCCGTCGCCCTGCTGCGCCAGGCGGGCGCGATCGTCATGGGCAAGACCGTGACCACCGAGTTCGCCCTCTACGCCCCCGGCAAGACGGCCAATCCGCACGATCCCGAACGCACCCCTGGCGGCTCGTCCAGCGGATCCGCCGCCGCGGTGGCAACGGGCATGGTGCCGCTCGCGCTCGGCACCCAGACGAACGGCTCCGTGATCCGGCCGGCGTCCTTCTGCGGCGTGTTCGGGTACAAGCCGACGCATGGGCTGATCTCGCGTCGCGGCGTGTTGCCCCTCTCACGGCCGCTCGACACCGTGGGCGTGTTCGCGCGAACCGTCCCGGACCTCGCACTGGCCGCGGAACCGCTGATGGCCTACGACGACGGCGACCCCGACATGCGCCCGAGCGCCCGCCCGCCGCTGGTTGCGACGGCCACCACGCCGCCGCCGGTCACGCCGCGGCTGGCCTTCGTCAAGACCGCCGTCTGGGATCAGGCCGATGTCGACACCCAGGAAGGCTTCGCGGAGCTGGTCGCGGCCCTGGGCGATCATATCGAAGAGGTGCCGTTGCCCGAATTGTTCGACGGCGCGGTCGGCTGGCACCGGTCGATCATGTATCCGGACGTGGCCAAGAGTCTCGCGCCCGAATACGCCAACGGCAAGGATCGGCTCAGCGGCGCGTTGCGCGAGATCATCGAAGAAGGCGGCCGTTGCCTCGCGGTGGACTATAACCGGGCGGTGGACTGGATCACCGTGCTCAACACGGGCCTGGACGAGCTGTTCCAGGAGTTCGACGCCGTCATCACGCCGGCTGCACCCGGAGAGGCGCCGATAGGGTTGGACTCCACCGGCAGTCCGATCTTCTGCTCGCTCTGGACGCTCTGCGGGACGCCCGCCCTCTCGGCCCCCTTGCTGCAAGGCGGCAACGGCATGCCGATCGGCGTTCAGATCGTGGGCCCGCGGGGCGACGATGCACGCTTGCTCAGAACGGCGAACTGGCTGGTCGAACGGCTGGCCAAGGTCCTCTGACGACGAAACCAGCGAGGAATCTCCCGTGACCGAACCGAGCCAAGACCCGTCCGCACCATCGCCTTCCGGAAATGGCGTTGGGCCTGGCGGAAACAATCAAACCCCCGCCAAAGCCAACGGCAATGGGAAGGTCTCGCTCGCGGACAAGATCATCGCCCCCATCGCCTTCCTCATGTTTGCCGCATTCCTGGCCTTCCCGGTTTACTTCATCGAAGCGGTCGATCTGTGGATCGTCATCGTCGTGGTCGTGGTGATGGCGGGCGTGGACTTCTATCAGGCGCTCAAATCGAACGGAAAGCTGTCCAAGGGCTGACACACCGGACGGTCCGCAGGGACGCGGCGGCTGACACAGGGCAGCGCTATCGAGGCTGACCTTGGCCTGGCTGGTCATCATCGTCATCGTCTTGCTGGTAGTCGGGGTGGCGATCCGCCGGAACTATGGCAACGTCTACGCCGCGCTCGCCCCGCATATCGAGAAGTTCGTCGGGCTCAGGATGGACCAGATCCTCAAGGGGCTGGGCCTGGCAACCCTGATCATCTGGCTGATCGTCTTTCTGAGCGTCGGCGAAGAGGACCGGCCCGGGCTCGACCAGATCTTCAAGGGTTTGTTCAACCGGGGGGAAGAGGCCGAGTGATCGAAGCGAGCATGATCCCCGCCGCGCCAGTGCCGCTTGTCTGGCCTCGATCTTGCCCAATATAGTGCGTGGTCATGACCTGCAGGACCACACGACCGCGTGTCGCCGATCCGGACCCCGTTTGGCAGTTGAGCACGGCTGCGATCGGAGGGCTGCTCGCACTCGCCGTGCTCCTGCTCGGACCGTCGGTTGCGTGGGCCGGCGGCAAGCTCTCCGCGGACGAAGCCTTTGCCCGGTCCCAGCGCGGGGACGTCCTGCTCGTCGACATACGCTCAACCCGGGAGTGGCGGGAAACCGGCATTCCCAGCGGCGCCAAGGCGGTCACGATTCACAACTCCAAAGGGCTGCCGGGATTCTACGAGGAATTGCTGGCGACCGTGGAGGGGGACAAGACGCGGCCGGTTGCGCTGATCTGTGCCGTCGGCGGCCGTTCGGCGCGGGCCCACCGCTACCTGCAGGCCCGCGGTTTCACCAATGTCTACGACGTGAGCGAAGGCATGATTGGCCGGTTCGATTCGCCGGGCTGGCTCAAACGCGGCCTGCCGACGGAAACTTGCACCGCGTGTTAACGCGCCGTGTCAACACGGCACGGACGGCGAGTCAGCCGTGCTTCTCGAGCGCCGAGGTGATCTGCGCCATCTGATCATCGATGGAGACCTCGGCCTCGGACAGGACCTCGATATCGTGGTCCTTGTACGGATTGCGTTTGGGGTGCTTCTTCCGCCAGTCCTCGATCGTCCGGTCCCGCGCCAGCAATAGCTCCACGATCTGGGGGCGGAACAACCGCATCATGCCGGTGAGCCAGCGATTGACCGGCCAGGACGGGTGCGCCAGGTCGATCTCGAAGAGATCGATGAACTTGATCACGTCCTCGGCCTTGTACCAGTAGTCCGCCGTGACCCACCGGTTCACCGTGAACATGGAGATCGGAAATCCCTTGTCGTCCATCGAAATCGCGACGAGGTGGCTGAGCGCGTCGGCCGGATCCTTGGGCTTCTTGTAGTCGGACACGCGGGCGGCTCGGATCCCCTTTGGCATGCCCTTGGGCCGCAAGAAGGTGTGGAAATGCCCGTGCTCGCCGGGCCGTTCGTCCGGCGGATGGGCGTGGTAGTAGTACTGGGAGTGCGACGTGTTGTCATACACATCGCCCTCGGGATAGTGGTTCCACTCGAAGAAGTTGTCCACATCCCGCAACAGCTCGCCGACGATGTTGTCGCCGGTCTTGGCCAGCACCCGATGGCACTCGATGACTTCGCGGCCGGCTTCCAGCATCTCTTCGAGCTGGTCGAGGGACAGCTTTGAGAAATCCGATCCGCCGACGCTTCCTTCTGGCATAGTCCGGGCCGTCCTGAGATTTCCCTGATTACACCTAACCGCACGCATATGAATCTGCAACGCGCAATTGCCCACCGCTAACGATTCTTCGGCTCGCGGACGAGCCGGAACCCCACCAGGATGTGCTTGATCGCCTCGGGCCGGGAATGTCGCGCCGCCGGTCGGCAGACGCCGCAGCCCTTGTCGTCCCAGGACCCGCCTTTGACCATGTATCGACCGGGCCGGCTTTCCTGGCTGGTCCACTCGAACACCTGACCGGCCGCATCCAGCAATCCGTAGGGGCTCGCGGCATCGGCGAATTGTCCGACCGGCACCGTGTCGAAAGGGCCCGCGTCATGGCTGTTGAGCTTGTCCGCCGAGAATGCGTCGCCCCAGGGGAACCGGCGGCCATCGGCGCCTCTGGCCGCCTTCTCCCACTCGCGCTCGGTCGGCAGCCGCCAGCGGTGCCCGGTCTTGGCCGACAGCCAGCGGGCGTAGGCCCGCACGTCCTCGATGGAGACCATGACGACCGGATGCTGTCCGCGGCCCACGGGCATACGCCCGCCGGTCCAGGCGAATTTGCGCGTCCGTTCATAGGGATGGATCAGGCGGTATCCCTTCCAGGTCTCGGGGTCCACGTCCGGGACCCGATGCCCTGTCTCGGCGACGAAGGCCGCATACTGGGCATTGGTGATGACCGTGCGGGTAATCTCGAAGGCCGGGAGCCGTGCTTCCTGTCGTTCCGGCTCGTTCTCGTACCACTCGTTCTTCCGGGTGTAGCTGTGGCCGTATCCGGCTTCGTCAAGGCGGTAGGCGGCCTCGCGCTCGGCCCGGTCCGAGCCGAAGATGAAGGGTCCGGCAGCCACCTGGACGACCTCGGGCACGGGGGTGCCGGTCTGGGCGCGCGCCGAAGGCGCCCCGGCCAGAGCCGCCAGACTCAAGCCCAAGCCGACCGCAGCCGCGCGGCCGGCCGCGAGGGAAGCACCGGATCTGACTGCTGCCAGCCTCATGACGCCTCAAAAAACCACTTGCTGCCCCTGAACGTAGGGGGCGCTACAGGGGCCTACCATAGCCAAATTCCGCGCCGCGGCTTGCCTCACAGACACGTGATATCACGTGATCTCACCATTTCAGGTCCTGGGGTTAGGGTCTAGCTGGGGACAAAGTTATGGCTCGGGCACCCGATGTCCCGGGCCGGTCCAGCAAGAGACATCGGAATACCCCCGGGAGGCTTGGAAGATGCAAGAACTGCACGCGAAAACATCGAAGGAACGGTTGCTGGCCGGTGCCGTGCTGCCGCTCCTCTTTGGGGTCGGCGTGGCCCTCGGCGCGTCCGCCGCCAACAGCGGCCGGGCAGTCGCGGCCGAGGATCTGACGTCCATTGCAAGCATGCGCGCGGCTCTTGGGAGCAACCCGACCGCCATCTCCAGGGACCGGCTTCCGGTGCAGTTGGCGGCCTGTGGCGCCTGCGACGCCTGTAAGGCCAAGTGCGGCGCCTGTGGCGCGTGTGGCGCCTGTAAGGCGGCCTGCGGTGCCTGTGGGGCCTGCGGGGCCTGTGGCGCCTGCGGGGCCTGTGGCGCCTGCGGCGCGTGTGGTGCCGGGGGTGCGGTCAGCACGGCCTGCGTGGTTCCGCGCCTGCAGACCGCGGCAGCCTGTGGCGCCTGCAAGGCAAAATGCGGCGCCTGCGGTGCGTGCGGCGCCTGCAAGGCAAAATGCGGGGCGTGCGGCGCCTGCGCGGCCAAGGCCAAGTGCGGCGCCTGCGGGGCGTGCGGGGCGTGCGGCGCCTGCGCTGCCAAGGCCAAGTGCGGGGCGTGCGGCGCCTGCGGCGCGTGCAAGGCGGCGGCCAAATGCGGGGCCTGCGGTGCCTGTGGTGCGTGCGGGGCCTGTGGCGCCTGCGGCGCGGGCGCTGCTGTGGAACTCACCGACAGCGAAGCCGCCAAAGCCTATGACTGCCTGCAACGGGAAATGCAGGCCGCCTATGCCAAAGCCGCGGTCAAGGCGGTAGCGAACTATGGCAAGTGGAAGCGGTTCAACACCGGCGCCTACCAGTCGGCCACGCATGGCAGCCGCTATGTCAACAACTACGCCAACAAGACGGGTCAGAAGGCCTACGGCAAGTACGAGAAGATCGGCAAGATGGCCAAGGGCGGCGTGCTGGCCAAGGACAGCTTCCAGGCCATGCCGGACGGCCGGCTCGCGGTCGGCCCCCTGTTCGTGATGGAGAAGATGGGCAAGGGCTTCAACAAGGAGAGCCGGGACTGGCGCTACAGCATGATCATGCCCGACGGCTCGGTGTTCGGCACCACCGGCGGCGCGGGCGCCAGCAAGGTCAAGTTCTGTTACGAATGCCACAACGCCATGGGCGAGGAGAGCGATTCGCTGACGTTCCTGCCCGAGGAATACCGCAGCAAGTAACGAACCCCCCACAAGCGAGTGTGGAATTGGGGCGGGACGCCGGGTGACCGGCCCCGCCCCTCTTTTGCCTAGAGCATTTTCGGTATTGATTGCATCACCGGGCCACTCCCCCACCCGGCCGCCCGATTCCTTGGGGTGGCCGGGTGGGGGAGTGGCCCGGTGCCGATTCCGTCAAGATAGAAACAGCTCTAGCGCCTGATCGGGCTGCGTGCTATCCGCGCACGACCAGGACCGATGTGTTCGCGTGACGCACGACCCGCGCCGCGTTCGGGCCAAGCAGGTAGTCCTGCAACTCGGGCCGGTGCGACGCCATCACGATCAAATCGCAGTTGATGTCCTCGGCAATCCTCAGGATTTCCTCATAGACCGTTCCCTGGCCAACGACATGCTGCACGCTGACGCCGTCGGGCACATGCTTCTTGGCGAAGGCGTGCAGCTCGGTCTTTGCCTTCTCGAGAGCTTTCTCCTCGAAGTCCTCGGGGAAAAAGCTGCCGACGATGGCCATGCCGAAGTCGGGGACGATCGTACTCAGGTGCAAGGTCGACCCGAAGGCCTTGCAGTACTCCACCGCCGTCGGCAGCGCCTTCTTCCACGAGCTGGCCTCGCCCAGGTCGATGGCGAGCAGGATGTCTTTGTACATGTGTCTCCCCTTATTCGGCGGGTTTCGGGACGGCCTTCGGGCGGCGCGCCCGTTGCATCAGGATGACCAGGACCAGGATGGCCAGCGCCGGCACATACATCCATTGCTTGGCGGGCCGGTCCGCCGCCTGCTGTATGCTCGCGATCTCCCAGTCGAAGTCGAGCTTCTGCTTCTCGGCCGGGCTGCCGAAGACGACGTTGTCGATCAGAACCTTTTCGTCCTCGACCCGCAGCTCGAGCCCGGCAGTGGCCAGCCGTTCCTCGCCCGATGCCTTGGGGCCCAAGGGCAGCATGACCACCTTGTCGACCGGGTTGCCTTCCAGATCCTCGCCCGTCACCTGGATGCGGATCTGCGAGTCCGCGGGCATCTCGCCGGCAACGGCCACGATGTTCCTGGCCGACACCGTCTCCAGCGGCGGCCAGACCATGTCCATCCAGAAGCCCGGGCGGAACATGGTGAAGGCGATCACCAGCAACAGCGCCGTCTCCCAGATCTTGTTCCGGACCAGGAAGAAGCCCTGGGTCGCCGCCGCAAACACCATCATCGCCACCAAGGCGGAGACGATCGTGATGATCAGGTGCAGCGGCCCCTCGATCCCGATCATCAAGAGCTCTGTGTTGAAGATGAACAGGAAGGGTAGGATCGCCGTCCGGATGTCGTAGGCGAAGCCCTGCAAGCCGGTCCGGATCGGATCGCCCCCCGAAATCGCGGCCGCAGCAAAGGCGGCCAAGCCCACGGGCGGCGTGTCGTCGGCCAGGATGCCGAAATAGAAGACGAACATATGGACCGCGATCAGCGGCACGATGAGCCCGGCTTCCGCCCCCAGCGTCACGATCACCGGCGCCATCAGGGACGAGACCACGATGTAGTTCGCCGTGGTCGGCAGGCCCATGCCCAGGACCAGGCTGATGATCGCGGTGAACAGCAGCATGAGGACCAGGTTGCCGCCGGAGATGAACTCCACGAACTCGGTCATCACCAGGCCGATGCCGGTGAGCGTCACCGTACCGACGATGATGCCGGCCGCGGCGGTCGCCACGCCGATGCCGATCATGTTGCGGGCACCGGCGACCATGCCGTCGAGCCATTCCTGCACACCCAGGCGCCAGGCCGCCCCGATGTCGCCGCTCTTGCGGAACATGGCCTTCAACGGATGCTGCGTGAACAGGATGACGGTCATGAAGACCGCCGCCCAGAACGCGGCCAGGCCCGGCGAGAAGCGCTCGACCGTCAAGCACCAGACCAGCACCACCACCGGCAACAGATAGTAGAGCCCCGCCTTGATCGTCGGCCCGGGTTCCGGCAGCTGATCGATCTTGTCGCTGACCTCGAGCTCCGGGAACAGGGTGGCGTATTTGAGCAGCCCGAGATAGGCGACAACCAGGAGGATGCCGGCGACGATCGGCGTCGCGTCGCCCGCCACCGTCTTGATCCAGCCAAGCCCGTAATAGACCGCGCCCGAGAGGATGACCAGACCGAGAATCGTGCCGGTGAAGCTGATCAGGCTGCGCACCAGGTTCGATTCCGAGCGCCGCGGAAGGCCTTGCATGCCGGCCTTCAGCGCCTCCAGATGGACGATGTAGACCAGGGCGCAATAGGAGATGATCGCCGGCAGGAAGGCGTGCTTGATTACGTCCACATAGGAGATGCCGACGAACTCGACCATCAGGAAGGCGGCCGCGCCCATGATCGGCGGCGTGAGCTGGCCGTTGGTCGACGAGGCCACCTCGACCGCCCCGGCCTTCTCGGGCGGGAACCCGACCCGCTTCATGAGCGGGATGGTGAAAGTCCCGGTGGTCACCACGTTGGCGATCGACGAGCCCGAGACCAGGCCGGTCATGCCGGACGACACCACGGCCGCCTTGGCCGGGCCGCCGCGCATGTGGCCCAGCAGGGCGAACGCGACGCGTATGAAGTAGTTGCCCGCGCCCGCCCTCTCCAAGAGGGATCCGAACAGCACGAACAGGAACACCATGCTGGTCGACACGCCGAGAGCGACGCCGAAGACGCCTTCCGTCTGCAGCCAGTAATGCGACATGCCCTTGCCCAGGCTGGCGCCCTTGTGGGCGATCACATCCGGCATATGAGGTCCGGCGAAGGTGTAGGTCAGAAATACGATGGCGACCACCATGAGCGGCGGCCCGAGGGCCCTGCGGGTCGCTTCCAGCAAAAGCGCCAGGCCGATCACCGCCACCACCAGATCGTGAGTCGTGGGGTCGCCCGGCCGTTCCGACAGGCCATGGTGGAACAGGAACAGATAGCCGCCGCAATAGGCGCCGACCAGGGCGAACCCCCAATCCTGGATCGGAATGTAGTGACGCGGGGACTTCTTGAGCGCCGGATAGGCCGTGTAGGCGAGAAAGATGGCAAACGCCAGATGGATCGAGCGCGCCTCGGTATCGTTGAACACGCCGATGCCGATGGCAAACGGCAAGGGCGAGGAGATCCAGAGCTGGAACAGTGACCAGACAAATGGCACGGCCCAGAGGATCTTCGCCGGGATGCCGGTCGGCGCGCGCGCACCGGTATCGGCCTCGGCGATCATGTCCTGCAGGTCTTGATCTTCGGCCGGTGCGTCAGCCTTGGTTTCTTCGCTCATCATCGTCTCCCCGTCTTTGGCCACGCCGCGCTTCCCCCGTGCGGCATGGCCCGATTCATGGCTGTCCGGTTCGTTGCCGGGCCGATCACATGTTGCCGCTCTCGCGGAAATAGCGCACAGCGCCGGGATGCAGTGGCGCCGACAGGCCGTTCCGCATCATCTGGCTGGCCTCCAGTGACCTCAGGGACGGATGCGTCTTGCGCAGCGCCTCGAGGTTCTCGAAGACCGCCTTGGTCATTCGATAGACCACGTCCTCGGAGATGTCCTCGGATGTCACCAGCGTTGCCACGACGCCGAAGCTCTTGATCTGCTTGGGCGTTCCCGAATAGACACCGGCAGGCACAACCACCGCCGTATAGTGGGGGTTCGCGCCGACCAGCTTCTCGATCACCGGGCCGCCGAGATCGACCAGCGTCGCCTCGCACATCTCATCGGCCTGCTGCAAGACGGCGTCCGGATGGACCACGCGAAAGACCATGGCCTGCAGCCGGTCGTGACAGAAGGCAAGCGACTGCTGGTCGGCCGGCAGCACCTGGACCAGCTGGAAGTCCTCGTCGGTCCACCCGGCCGCATCCATCAGCGCGTCCATGGCCGCGCGCTCGACCGAGCCCGCATTGCCGATGTTGATCCGGCTGCCCTTGAGATCGTCGAGGCTCTTCAGTCCGGACCCGCGCTTCGCGACCACGGTGAGCGGTTCGGCATGCACCGAGAACAGCGCGCGGATGTTCTCGAAGCTGCCATCCATGAAGCGGACCGGACCCGTGCGGTTGACCGCATGATACTGCCAGTCGGACAGGGCGACGCCCGCCTCGATGGCACCGTTTCGCACGTTTTCCAGGTTCGAGAGCGAGTCCGTCGCCGGCCGGGCCTCGCAGCGGATATCATCGGCATGGTGGTTGATCAGGTGACAGATCGCGCGTCCGACGTGATGATGCACGCTGTCGCTCTCGGCGGTGCCGATCAGCACTTCGTCCGCCGCGGCCGCCAATCCAGAGAACCACAATACGCCCAGCACCGCGGTGAGGCCGCGCGCAAGCATGGATCGCCCATACGCCATCCGCATCGTCACCTCCCATAGCCGGCGGCAAACGCCCGCCTGTCTCGGGGTTGTTCGTCCGCCACTCCGCGCGCCAGCGCCCGGCGGCGGCCCTTCCCCTTATGGACACTATTCAAAAACGAATACGATCTCTGACCAAAGGAAAACCTGTTGCTGGCCCGGATGGCGGGGGCCGGAGATCGCTCTCCCGCCCCCGCCCGCCCGGCGTTACATCCACCCTTTTTCTTTGTAGTACTTGGCCGCGCCGGGGTGCAGCGGTGCGGACAAGCCGTCCTTGATCATTTCCGACTCTTTCAGGTTGGCAAAGGCCGGGTGCAGCTTTCGAAACTGACCGAAGTTCTCGAACACCGCCTTCACCAGTTGGTACACCACCTTCTCCGGCACCTTGGCCGAGGTGACGAAGGTCGCGCCGACGCCGAAGGTCTGCACGTCCTTATCGTTGCCCCGATACATCCCGCCGGGAATGGTGGCCTTCCGGTAGTAGTCGTTGTCGGCCACCAATTTGTCGACGGCCGAGCCCGACACGTTGACCAGCACGCTCTCGCACGAGGTGGTGGCTTCCTTGATCGAGCCCGACGGATGGCCGACGGTGAACACCATGGCGTCGATCTTGTTGTCGCAGAGCGCCGCCGACTGCTCGGCGGACTTGAGCTCCGAGGCCAACTGGAAGTCCGTCTTGCTCCAGCCCATGGCCTTCATCACCACCTCCATGGTGCCGCGCTGGCCAGACCCGGGGTTGCCGATATTCACGCGCTTGCCCTTGAGGTCCTGGAAGTTCTTGACCTCGGCATCCTTCCGCGCGACCACCGTAAAGGGCTCGGGATGCACGGAAAACACCGCCCGCAAATCCTTGTTGGCGCCTTTCTCCTTGAACTTGGCGGTGCCGTTATAGGCGTGGTACTGCCAGTCCGACTGGGCCACGCCGAAGTCCAATTCGCCGGCGCGAATGGTGTTGAGGTTGTAGACCGAGCCGCCGGTCGATTCGACCGAGCAGCGGATGCCATGCTCCTTGCGGCCCTTGTTCACCAGCCTGCAGATGGCGCCGCCCGTGGGGTAGTAAACGCCGGTTACGCCACCGGTCCCGATGGTGATGAATTGACCTTCGGCCGATGCGGCGCTTGCCGCCAGGCTCAGGCCCAGTGCCGTAGCCGATGCGATGAGTGCATTCCTGAAGTCCATAAAGATCCTCCTTGTCACGCCTTTGTACTTGTTTGGCTCAAGCTCGGAATTGCCCGGCGGCGCATCAGATCGTGCCCGGGTCGTACCCAGGGTCCGCCGGGCGCCATTGCCCAGCAGAGGCCGGCCGCGCCGGCCGGCGACGTCCCCCGATTTCGTTGCCTTGGATATGCGGACGATCCCGCCCGCAGCGCGTGAACGCGGCTCTCACATCGGTTCCGGTCGCGCTTGATCGCCGCGACCGGCCGCCCCTCCCTGTGGCCATGTTCTTTGTCCGTAATTGTCAGACACGACACGGTCTTAGCGGGGCGGAGCATAGCACAGGCCGATTGCCGTTCAAGGCCGGCCAGCCGATGCTGGCCATGTATTACGTATGCCAAGCGGTGCGGCTCTTCCGAGAGGGCTGCTGCGATCCAGGCGGCGCCCGAGCGGGGATCGCCGCTGGACCCCGCGTCCGCGGGCGGCGGCCATGCCGCTGCCGAGCATGCCAAAGAATGCCGGGCGAGGCTGATCATCCCGCCGGCCGTCCGGCCGCACGACGGGTGCGGCCGGACGGTCCTTCCGAGAGCCCCTCGCGCGCCAGCGCCGCGTCGGCCACCGGCCGGCCCATCAGAGCCGCCCCGGCGCACAGTTGCGACACCAGATCCGCATTGCTGTCCGCGACCTCCCCGTCACTGCGCATCAGGTTGTTCTCGAATCCCACGCGGGCATGACCGCCCAAGGCCGCCGCGGCCAGAGTGCAGGCGCTTTCCCGCGGCCCGAAGGCGCACAGCGCCCAGTCGTCCCGGCGGTCGTGCACGGCGAGATAGGGCAGCAGATCGTCGGGCACGGACGTCTGCCCCATGCTGTAACGGCCGAGCACGAAGAGCAGGAAGTGCCGATCGCCCGGAACGATGCCCCGGCGCCGGAGGTCGTGGAAGCGGGTGATGCCCTGAGTCGAGAAAACGATGTACTGAACCATGACCTGGTCGCGGTGTAGATCGGCCAGCAGTTCCGCGGCCGGCGTCTCCCACTCTGGGCTCGGAATGATCTCCTTGAGCGCGATGGACACGGCCTCGGGGCGGGTCTCGCGGATCACGGCGATCTGCTCGTCCGGCCGGTAGCGGCCCGCCGCTTCGCTGGTGACCTGCACGATCAGATCCTCGCCCACCAGGGACCGGATTGCGGCAGTGGTCTCGCGATAGGCCTCCGCATCCAGGAGATGAGCACCGTCCCGGTCGCGCACGTGCAGATGCAGCATGGCCGCACCGGCGTCGCGGCAGGCGGCCGCCGCCGCAGCGATTTCAGCTATCTCCATCGGCAGGGCTGGGTGGTCGGCCTTGCTGCGCCGGGCGCCGGTGGGCGCAACCGAAATCACCAATGGCGACCAGGCGGCCGGCGTCGGATCCGGCCCGCTCATGCCGTCGCCTCGGCAATGGCCGCATCGACCGCGTCGCCCAGCCTGTCGACGATCTCGCCGACTTGGCTCTCGTCGATGATGAACGGAGGCGCCAGCAGCACGTGGTCTCCGGCTTTGCCATCGACGGTGCCACCCATCGGATAGCAGATCAGCCCCCGCGCCATGGCCGCTCGCTTGATCCCGGCGTGCAGGCGCAGCTGCGGATCGAAAGGCAACTTGCTGGCCCGGTCCGCGACCAGCTCGATCGCCCGAAACAGCCCGCGCCCACGGATGTCTCCCACGTGGTGATGATTGCCGAAGCGCTCCTGCAGGGCGTCCACCAGCACCTCGCCCTGACGGCGCACATTGGCCAAGAGATCCTCTTTGCGGATGGCCTCTTGCACGGCACGGGCTGCCGCGCAGGCCACGGGATGCCCCATATAGGTGTGGCCGTGCTGGAAAAAGCCGGAGCCCTCGGCGAATGCCTGATAGATCCTTCCGGACGACAGCACGGCACCGATCGGCTGATAGCCGGCGCCCAGCCCTTTGGCGATGGTCAAGAGATCGGGCGCCACGCCATCCTGCTCGCAGGCGAACATGGTTCCCGTGCGCCCCATGCCGCACATCACTTCGTCCAGGATCAACAGAACCCCATGGCGATCGCAGATCTCGCGAACGCGCTTGAAGTAACCGGGCACCGGCGGCACCGCACCCGCCGTCGCGCCCACCACCGGCTCGGCGATGAACGCGCAGACCGTTTCGGGACCCAACTCTTCGATTGCGGTCTCGAGTTCGTCGGCGACGCGCCGCCCATAGGCTTCTTCGGTCTCGTCCGGCGCCTGGCCGCGGTAGGCATAGCAGGGCGAGACATGCCGGACGACGTCCAGCAGCACCGGTTCGAATGCGGCGCGGCGCCAGAAGTTGCCACCGGCGGACAGCGCGCCCAGCGTGTTGCCATGAAAACTCTGCCGCCGGGCGATGATATGGCGTCGCTCGGGCTCGCCAATCTCCACGCAGTACTGACGGGCCATCTTGAGCGCCGCCTCGACCGCTTCCGATCCGCCGGACACAAAGTAGACGCGGTCGAGATCGCCCGGTGCGTCGGCCACCAGCGTTTCGGCCAGATCCTCCATGGCCGCGTTCGTGAAGAACGCCGTATGGGCGAAGGCGACCCGGTCGACCTGCGCCTTGATCGCCGCCTGGACCGCCGGGTGACTGTGCCCCAGACAGGACACCGCCGCCCCGCCCGAGGCGTCCAGATAGCGCTTGCCGTCGGTATCGATGATGTAAACCCCGTCGCCCCGGTCCGCGACCGGCAGTTTCGCCGCTGTATGCCGGTGGAATACATGGCTGTCGTTCATCAGGCCTTCTCCCCACGGCCGGGGCCCTGGCGCGCGGTCCAGGGCGGCGTCTCCTCCCAATAGGCACGGAAATCGTGCAGCAAGGTCTCGCTTTCGCCGACAGCGGCAAGCGCGTCCTCGCCGCCGTGCGACATGAGCAGCGCCACCAGCGCCTGGGCCACCGCCATGGCCGAGACCAACGAACGAAACAGGGCGGGGCTGTCATTGGCCACGATCAGGGCGCTGTCGGCATGGCTGGCAAGCGGCGAGACCGTGCTGTCGGTGATCGCAATCAGCCGCGCGCCGCGACGGCCGGCATAGCGGGCCAGTTCGACGGTATCTCGGGTATAGGGCGCGAAACCCACGCTCAACATGGCGTCCTCGGAGCCGATCCCGCGCAGGCCATCGGTCAGTGTCCCACCCCGGCCGTCCAAGAGAGCCACGTTGTTTCGGAACAGGCCGCAGGCATAGTGAATGTAGAAGGCCACCGCGTAACAGCTCCTGAGGCCGACGACATAGACCCGCCTGGCCTCGGCCAGGATGCCCGCCGCGGCCGCCAAGCCTTCGTAGCCCACGGTTTCGAACGAGCGCCGCAGATTGTCCTGCTCTGCCGCAGCCAGCTCGGCCACCAGCGTCGCCTCATGATCCTGCCCCTCGCCGGCGCGCGCCTGCAGCGCCCGCACCCGGTCCGCATAGTCCTGGCCCGGCCGCCGCACATGCTCGCGAAACGGCTCGCGAAAGGCGTCGAAGCCAGGGAACTCCAGCGCCTGGGCGAGGCGCAACATGGTTGCCGGCGTGACGCCCGCGTCGCCGGCAAGCTGGCGCATGGACCGCAGCGCCACTTCTTCCGGTCGGTCCAGAACGTACCGCGCCGCCCGCTTGAGCTGGGGGCTCAGCAACGCGAACATGGCCTCGAGCTGCCGGTTGATCTCTGCGTGGTCGCGCGCGGTTGCGCCGGATCCGTCCATATGGCCGCCCCCTCGGAAAGCGGGCACACTATCGCTCTCCATTTGGTTTTGCAACAAATGTCTCATGAATGGATGAATCGTAGCAAATGCTTCGTAACCCGCCCCAGCCCGACCGCGGCCGGATGGTCAGTCCGGCAACCGGCCCTTGTCCGGTTCCCCCAAATCCACTAGGTTTCCGGCGCTTTTCTCAGGGCAGCGGAAGCACCGTCCGCGCCGCTTCTCCCAACCAGCTGGATCCTCCATGAACCTCAAGGACCACATTCGCGCCGTTCCTGACTTTCCAAAGCCGGGGATCCTGTTCTACGACATCGGGACCCTGCTCCAGCATGCGGACGCCTGGCGCACGACCGTGGACCGGCTGGCGGATGCCGTTCGGCCACATGCGCCGGATCTGCTCGTCGGCATCGAGTCCCGGGGCTTCCTGGTGGCCGCCCCTTTGGCGCTGCAGCTTGGGATCGGTTTCGTGATGGTGCGCAAGCAGGGCAAGCTGCCCGGCGAGACCGTGCCGCACAGCTATGATTTGGAATACGGCACCGACACGATCGAGATCCAGGTGGACGCCATTGAACCGGGTCAGACCGTGGTCGTGCTGGACGATCTGTTGGCTACCGGCGGCACCATGGCGGCGACGATCGAGCTGTGCCGAAAGGTCGGTGCTCAGGTGGCAGCTGCGGCCTGCATCATCGAGCTGAGCTTCCTGGAGGGCCGCAAGCGGGTCGACGTGCCGATCACCACCCTGCTCAGCTACGCTTCCTAAGTCGCATCTCTTGCGGCGGCGAGATCCGCGCGTGCCAAGTCTTCGAGCGCCCGGGCCACAGCCGCCGCGGCCAGGTCCAGCAGGGTCTTGCCCTTCTCTGCCTCCGCAAGGCGAGCGTCGCCACAGGCTCCCGACGGGTGTAGATCCTGGGCCTGCCAGGCGACCCCGGCCTCTCCGAACGGCGCGACATTCGAGGCGTTACCCGATTTGGCCGCATCCGGCGTGAAATCGTCGATCCGGTCCATGCGCACCAAGTCGGGCCGCAGATGCAGCATGAGCGAGGTTTCGATCGCGCCGCCGTGGATGCCGAAACGGATCTCAGCCTCGGAGAACAGCGTCGCGTCCCGGAAATAGCGGTAGGCGTTGATGCGGCTGACCAGCATGCGCCGATCGGCCCGCAGCCGCTGAGCCGCGAGATCGAGGAGCTGCGGCTGGCCGCCATGGCTGTTCACCAAGGCGAGCCTCCGCACGCCTGCGTCCGCGACGCTCTCGCCGATTTCGGCCCAAAGCCGCAGTACGGTTTCCGGTGCCAGCGTAAGGGTACCGGCGAAGTCGCCATGCTCCGGGCTGTGGCCGATGGGCAGCATCGGCAGTGCGAGCACCGGCAGCTCAGGTGGCAGCTGCTCCAGCGCGCGGACAACCACGGCCTCGCAGATACAGGCATCCACCCAGACGGGCAGATGCGGCCCGTGCTGCTCTACCGCGGCCACCGGCAGCACGGCGACCACGGTCTCGACGTCGAGCGAGCTAAATTCTTCCGTCGTGAGGTCTTGCCAATAGCGGGAAGGAAGGCTCATCTTCGGACTGCACCTCGATCACGGAACATTGTCATGCTCATTGCCCAGATCAGCGACTGCCATGTCACGGCCCCGGGCACGCCCTCGATCCGCGGCCTCTCCACCGCCACCGAAAACCTCCACCGCACCGTCGCGCATATCAACGGGTTGGCGACGCGCCCGGATGTCGTCCTGGCCACGGGCGATCTCGTCCACCATCCCACGGCCGCGTGCTACGCCGTCCTGCGCGAGGCCCTCGCCGCGCTCACCATGCCCGTTTACCTGATTCCGGGCAACCATGACGACCGCCGCGAGCTCAAGAACGCCTTTCCCGAGCACGACTATCTGCCGGGCGACGGCAGCTTCCAGCACTATGCAATCGAGGACTACCCGATTCGTCTAATTGGTCTCGATACGGTCATTCCCCAGGAGGTGGGGGGTGCCATTTGCGACGAGCGCCGCGCCTGGCTGGCCGAACGTCTCGACGAGGCCAGGGACCGGCCGACGCTGATCTTCATGCATCACCCGCCGATCCCGATCGGCGTCAAGGGCATGGACCGGATCAACTGCGAAGGGGCGGATGCGCTGCGGGACCTGATCGCCCGCCATCCCCAGGTGGAACGCGTGGTATGCGGCCATGTGCACCGGCCCGCGCAAATGCGCTGGGGCGGCACAGTCGTCAGCACGGCGCCGAGCACGGCGGCACAGCTGCGGCTCGATCTCGACCCAGGCGCCGAGCCGGAGTTCGTCGCCGAGCCCCTCGCCTACGCGCTGCACTACTGGGAAGCCGGGACGGGCCTCGTCAGTCATCTGAGCTTCGTCGGCGAGTTCGCCGTCTTCGAAGCCCCGGAGGAGGCCGATTGACCCCCAGGCCCGGCTGCGCGGTCGGCCTTAATTGCCAAGCAGCTTCTTGAGCTGTTTATTCAAGATGTCGGCGGGGTTCTGCGTCGCCGGCTGACCCTGCCCGCTTGGCGCCGCCTGGCCGGCGCCGGATCCAGTGGCGGGCGCTGATGCGCCCTTTTCCTTGCCCGTGAGGCTCTTGATCAGGCCTTCGACGGTGCCTTTGGGGTCGCTGCCCATCATCGCCGCCAAGTCGGGCGTAACCTGAGGCTTGTCCCAGCTACCGGTGATTGAAAACGGCACGACCAGCCCCTTGAGATCCTTCTTGCCGCCTTGTCCCTCGAGGGTGGCCACAACCTTCGGCTCGACGCGGTAGTTGACCGTGCGTTGGGGCATGTTGGCGGAGCCCTTGCCCGTCATGCGCAGCAACGGGGACAACATCAGCAGATCGCTGTTCTGCGCGACCCCTTTCCGGACCACAAAGGTCCCTGACAACTCCGCGAAGTCGGTCTTCTGCGGCACGTTCATCGCACGCGGATCGAACACGGCCTTGACGTCCAGACTGCCGATCCGGCGCACGATCTCGGCGATGTTGATGCCGTTGATGGCGCCATCGACGAACTTGAAGCTGCCATTGCCGTTCAGATTTGAGATCAGCTGGCGCTGACTCGCTCCGCGGCTCGTCACATCCACGGCCATGGCGCCGCCACCCTCGAGCATTTCGCTGCCTACCGCGGCGCTGAGCAGCGGTTTGGCCTGGATCCCCGTCACCTGAAACTGCTGCTGGACGCCCAGGACCTTGCCGCTGGCATCCAGTGTCAGGGCGCCCTGTCCCTGGCCGCCATAGAGCGCCAGGTCGGACAAGGTGATGTTCGCCCGCCCGCCCTTGAGCGCGATCTTCACAGCACCGCGGTCGATTTTGATGTTGCGGATCACGATCTCGCCGGACCGGAAATCCAGATCGGCGTTTATCGCCCTGAGCCCCGTGGCATCGATCGGCTCGTCGCTCCAGCCGTCGGCCGGCTTGCCGCCGCCCGTCTGCCCGGCAGACCCGCCCTCCTGCTTCGGCGCCGCGGTCAATCCAGGCTGCCCAGGAAGGTAAGGGTTCAGGTCCAGTCGCTCGACGGTCAGCGCGGCCTGCACATAGGGCACCTTGCCGCTGCCATCGAAGGTCAGTCCGCCGGTTCCGCGGATCTCGTCGAACGCGATCTGGGCATCGGCAAAGCTGTAGCGGGACCCGTTCAGACCGAGCGTCCCCTTGAGCTGGAGGGGACCAAAACCCTGCTCGCCGGCCTGGAGCGGCGCCCCGGCCCAGGCCGCCAGGGCGCGCACCGACGGCACGTCCAGATCGATCGATCCGCCGCCGGTCAACACCTCGGCGTTGGTAAGCTGGCCATTGAAAGCGAGCTTGACCGGCCGGGACTCGACGTTCAGCACAACGGGCGTCTTGCGCCCGTTCAGCAAGTCCGCGGGTGTGTTGACGTCCAGTCGAATGCCGACCTCCTCACCGTTCCAGGTGGCCTGGCCTTTTGCCTTCATGGGCGCATCCAGCCCCGGCAAGCCCAGGTCCATACTGATCTTGCTGAGGTTGATCACCTGACCGCTGCTTTGATCCCGGTAGCTGACCGTGCCGTTCTCGAGCCGCACCTCGCCAAGTTTCAGGGCGGCCAGATCGATGCCCCCACCGTCGGCTTGCGCCGTTGACGGACTCTCGGCTGGCGCGCCAGCGGGCGTGTCCGCAACCGCCTTGCCTGCGGCCAGATCCCAGTTGGGCTTGCCGTCCTTGGACACTTCCAAACTGATGACCGGGTCGACCAGCACGAACCGATCGACCTCGATGGCACCGCTCAGCAGAGGTGCGAATTTGACCGCCACGACGACCTTGGACAACGCCGCCATGTTGGCGTCCGTATAGCCCGGGCCGTTGCCGAAGGTGATGCCGTTAGCCTCGAAGCCCAGTGTCGGAAAGATGGAAAAGCTGACGTCACCGGATATGGCGAAGTCCCGCCCCGTGTTCTTGCGGACCTGCTGAGCAATCTGGGTCTTGTAGGTCTCGACCGGAATGAAAGTCGGGACGATGACCGCGGCCGCAATGAGCAACACGATCACGACGCCAAGGCCGATCAGAAGCTTTTTGATCATCGCTTGGTCTCCTTCGGTGGCATCAGGTCCGCCGGGCGCCGGCAGTGTCCGTCGCAATTGTGGCAATACGGGGACTGCGCCCCCGAGCATGCGCCGTGATAGAAGGCGCCGGCGGGCGGCCTGGGATACATCTGAACCGCGGCGCACGAACAGTCAATTCGGCAGAGGTCATAACCGGATTCCGGCGATCGGCAAAGAAAACGGGGCGCCGGTTGGCCCGGCGCCCCGATCTCGGTTGGTCCTTCTGTCTTGGCCTAGCGGATCGTGATCTCCGCCCGGCGGTTCTGCCTTTCCGGCACACCGTCGGCGGTCGGCACCCTGAGCTGGGTCTCGCCGAGCCCAGTGGCCGAGATCCGCGTCGCTCCGACGCCGCGCTGGGTCAGATATCTGACCACCGCCTGCGCCCGCCGCTTGGACAGGCCGACGTTGTAGGAGGCCGAGCCAGCCGTATCCGTGAAGCCGAAGATCGCAATGCGCGCGGGCTCACGGCGCTTGGCGGCGTCCGTCACCCGGTTCAGCACGGCTGCGGCTTCCGCATCGATGTTGGACTTGTCGAAGGCGAAGAAGATGATGAACTTCTCTGCCTTGCCGACGCCCTTAAGCTCGGCCAGTGCCGCAAAGAAGCCGTCCTTGCACCGCTTGAGGTCCTCGGGCTGGTAGACCATCACGCCCGGCTGGCGCATCCAGTAGTCCTCGTGCGCTTCCTCAACCCAGCAATCGAACATGGCCTGCGCGCGCGCGGCCACGGCGGGCGCCCGTGTGCGGCCATTGCCGTCCAACAGCGGCATCAGCTCTGCACGAGCCTTGATCAGCTGCGCGTCCTCGTCTGCCGGGATCCACCACATGCCCAGCACCTCGGGGACGACCTTTTGTCCGCCGAAGGTGTGAACCTCGCGGTCCTCGCAGGCCGCGATGCCTTTCTGGATATAGATTTCCGCGTGCTGATGATCCGATTCTGCGATCGCGACTTCAGCCAGGGCGATGTATTCCTTGAGCAGCGCTTGGTTGAATGCAGAGCCCTTGCAGCGGAGTGCCTTGGCGGCTGCGATGTCTTCGGAGACGTACGTACCGATAAAGGTGGGAAATCCCTTACCGGTACAGGCCCCGAGCGCGGCAATCAATCCAACTGCAGCAACAGTGAGCCCGAACTTTTTCATGTTTGACCCCCATTCTCTCGGCCTGACCAAAGGTGCCGCGCTTCGCGCCGTCATCGACAATGATTCCTTCGATACCTTTGTGTCGCGTCTACTAGTGATGCCAGAGCGTTGGTAAATGTTTCCTTAATTTTCCAATTCGGAACTGATACACAGCCTGCCTGCCGCGACGGACAAATGCCCCCGGCAGTAATTCGGCATAGCCAATTCAATCTCTTAATGCAACACGCGCGAGCCGAAACTGGTGAAGAGTTTCCTCGACTATGTGATTTAGGACACACCTGACAATGGGGCTAATTACCAAATCTTGGGTCCCGGAGATATTCCCTCCGAACCGCAATTCGACGCCGAGCTGTTGCAAATCAGCCACAGCCCCTTTCAGCGAACGAATTCGAGGGGTCGCGCTCGGGCTTGCGCCGCGACGGCGCCTCCATTAGTGAGCCTCCGTGAGTGCCTGTTTCCACTTCCGTACGGAACACCCGAACGACGCCATGTCGGTGTATCTCCGGCGCTGCGCTTGGATGCTTATGATCGCCTCGGTTGTGGGCTGCGCCTCCAATCCGCGCGCTCCGACGGTCCCGGTCACTCTGACCTACCCCTATACCGACTATTCCAGCGGGCGCTTTCCGGGCTTCCGCGAGGTGGCACAAAGGGCCAAGCCGGGCTATGTCCGCCTCACGATCTACGACCGGAGCGGCGGCGAGCCAGCGGATGTCTCGGCGCAGACCATCGTCATTGCCAGCGGTATCGTCGTCGATCGCCAAGGCCATGTCGTCACCGCCGCGCATATCGCGAAAAGTACGGAGTTCGGCGGCCGGATCACCACGTCGGACGGGCGCCAACACGAGGCCGACATTCTGCATGTGTCGCCGGAGCGGGAATTGGCGCTCCTGCGCATTCGTTCGCCAGACACCCTGTCGCCGGTGAGATTCGCCAATTCGGCTCGTCTGGCACGGGCCGACCCCGCACTGGCCATCGGCTCCCCCGACGGCAAGGCGGGCATCACCTCCGTGGGGCGTGTTCGCATCCCGAAGCGCAAGCGTCGCGTCAGCTACGGCATTTATGGGTTCGATTCGGGAATCGAGCTCGATATGGAAGTCGAGACCGGGCATTCAGGCGGCCCTGTCTTCGATAGCGACGGCAGAGCTATCGGGATGGTGGCCAGCTATCTGCTGGGCGACACCACAAAGACCCCCTACGTCTCCCCCGGCATCGCCTTCGCGGTCCCCTCCAACGACATTCGCCGCTATCTCGACGAACGCCTGCCGTGAAAACAGGCGTTTCGCTCACTTCATGGTCGGCATCACATAGTCCGCGCCCGCCCGGATGCCTGTCGGCCAGCGAGACGTCACGGTCTTGAGCTTGGTGTAGAAATGGACACCGTCGGGGCCATGCACGGCATGGTCGCCAAACAGGGACCGCTTCCATCCGCCAAAGCTGTGGAAGGCCATGGGAACCGGGATCGGCACGTTGACGCCGACCATGCCGATCTGGGCGCGATTCGCGAACGTACGGGCCGCATCGCCGTCGCGGGTGAAAATCGCGGTGCCGTTGCCGAACGGATGGGCGTTCACCAGCTCCAGCGCATTCTCGTAGTCGTCGCTCCGCACCATGCTGAGCACGGGGCCGAAGATCTCTTCCCGGTAGATGCGCATCTCGGGCTTCACATGATCGAACAGGCAGCCGCCGAGAAAGTAGCCCCCCTCATAGCCCTGCAGCGTGAGATCGCGACCGTCGACCGCAAGATCGGCGCCTTCCTCGACCCCTAGGTCGACATAGCCGCGCACCCGGTCGAGATGCGCCTGGGTCACAAGGGGCCCCATCTCGGCCTCCGGATCGGTACCGGGCCCGACCTTGAGCGCCTGCACCTTGGGGATCAAGCGCTCGCGCAGAGCGTCGCCGGCGTCCCCGACCGCGACCGCGACGGAAATCGCCATACAGCGCTCGCCGGCTGAGCCGTAGGCCGCACCCATGAGCGCATCCGTCGCCTGTTCCATGTCCGCGTCCGGCAGGACCACCATGTGGTTCTTGGCTCCGCCCAGCGCCTGGACGCGTTTTCCGTGGGCGGTGCCGGTGGTGTAGACGTACTCGGCGATCGGCGTCGAGCCCACGAAGCTGACCGCGGCGACCCGCGGATCGGTGAGCAGCACGTCCACGGCCTCCTTGTCGCCGTTGACCACGTTGAAGACCCCGTCCGGGCAGCCGGCTTCCTGCAGGAGGTCGGCCAGCATCAGCGCCGCCGAGGGGACCTTTTCCGACGGTTTGAGCACGAATGTATTGCCGCAGGCGATGGCCAGCGGAAACATCCACATCGGCACCATGGCCGGGAAGTTGAACGGGGTAATCCCGGCGCACACGCCCAAAGGCTGGCGCATCGAGAAGCTGTCGATGCCGCTGCCGACGTTCTCGCTGAACTCCCCCTTGAGCAGATGCGGTATGCCGCAGGCGAACTCCACCACCTCGAGGCCGCGCGTGATCGATCCCTGCGCGTCCGACAGGACCTTGCCGTGCTCGGCGGTGACGAGGTGCTTGAGGTCTTCCATGCGCTCCTCGATGAGCGCTTTGAAGCGGAACATCACGCGCGCCCGCACCACAGGGGGCGTCGCCGCCCAGTCCGGGAACGCGGCCGCAGCGGCGGCGATTGCGGCGCGGGCGTCGTCCGCCGAAGCGAACGGCACCTCCGCCGCCTTCTCCCCGGTCGCCGGGTTGTACACGTCGCCAAAGCGACCGCTGTTGCCCGGCTCCGCCCGGCCGTTGATTTGGTGATGCAGTCTCTTCGCCATGCGCTGTCCTCCCTGCCGCGGGCCCTGTCCCGGACCTATGAGGGCCATGCTTATACCCAGACCTGGGTGGCCGCAAGCGGCCGGGCTCCTGCTCACGGCGGATCAAAAGTCTGAGAGACGCGGCCGCTAGGGCTTTGCCTTGCAAGGGAATTCGCTTACCTCTGAATCAGAAGCAGCAAGCACACCGTACACGAGAACGGAGCAGGACGATGAGGCGCATGGCAACGCTGGCCGCTGCTACCTCGGCCGTGGCGATCCTGGCCGCCTGCGACACCCTGGACGGATGGCCCCCGCCCGGTCCCGAAGAGTATCGCATTGGTTTTGCCGACGGCTGCGGCAGCGGCTATTCGGACGCAGGGCGCCAAGGGGCAATACCGCTGAAGCGCCCGGCCTATGGCACGGATGCGGAGTACAAGCGCGGCTGGCACGAAGGCTACGACTACTGCTACGACGAGGAACAGCGGAATCCCTGGATGGGCGGCCCGGAGACCCGGGCTTAGCGATTGGCCGAAAGGCCCCTTCACCTTAGACTTCCTCTGTGGCGAGGGAGGGAGGCTTAGGTGAATGTCGCCAGTCTGCTGAGCAAAGCGGCGAACACCTTCGCGGCGCGGCCGGCGCTGTCGGTCGGCACCCGGGTGTACAGCGACTATTCCGCATTTGCAGGGCGTGTCGCGGCAATGGCGGGCGCGCTGCGCTCCACGTATGGGCTAGGCCCCGGCGATCGCGTCGCTCTCGGCATGAGCAACTGCCCCGAATTCATGGAGACCCTGTTTGCCGCCTGGCATGCGGGCCTTTGCGCCGTGCCCATGAACGCCAAGCTGCACCCGAAGGAGTTCCGGTACATCCTGGAGCATTCCGGCAGCCGGCTGTGCGTGGTCACGCCCGACAAGCGGGATGCCATCGCACCGCTCGGGGACGAGCTCGCCGATCTCGAGAGCGTGATCGCCACCGATCGTCCGGAATACGCCGCCCTCCCGTCCGGCACAGCGGCTGCTATCGCCGAGGTGGAGCCGGCCGATCCCTGCTGGCTGTTCTATACCAGCGGCACCACCGGACGGCCCAAGGGCGCGATGCTGAGCCATCGTAACATCCTGTCGATGGCCATGAACTATCTGGCCGACGTGGATGCGATCAGCGAGCGCGACTGCATCATCCACGCAGCACCCATGTCGCACGGCTCGGGAATCTACGGTTTGCCCCATGTGGCCCGTGCCGCGAACCAGGTCATCCCGGACTCCGGCGGTTTCGACCCGGCGGAAGTTCTCGAGCTGATCGGGCACTGGCCGGGCTGCAGTTTCTTCTTTGCGCCGACCATGGTGGTCCGGCTGCTGGCGAGCCCGGCACTCGACGGCGCGGATCTCACCAACCTGAAGACCTTGGTCTATGGCGGCGGGCCGATGTACGTGGAGGATTGCAAGCGCGCGCTGGATCGCTTGGGACCCAAGCTGGTGCAGATCTACGGCCAGGGCGAGGCGCCCATGACCATCACCTGGTTGTCCCGCGCCATGCACGCCGAGACGGATCACCCCCGGTGGAGCGAGCGGCTGGCCTCGGTCGGCATCCCAAGGACCGACGTGGACGTGCGCGTCGTGGACGCCGACGACCGGGATGTGCCGACGGGAGAGACCGGCGAAGTTGTCGCCCGCGGTGACGTGGTGATGACCGGCTACTGGCGAAATCCGGAGGAGACCGCCAAGACGCTGCGCGGCGGCTGGCTGCACACCGGCGATATGGGCAGCTTCGACGAAGACGGATTCCTGACCCTCAAGGACCGCTCCAAGGACATGATCATTTCGGGCGGCAGCAACATCTATCCGCGCGAGGTGGAAGAGGTCTTGCTGCAGAACCCCGCAGTGCGCGAGGTTTCCGTCATTGGCGCGCCGCATCCCGACTGGGGTGAGGAGGTCGTCGCCTTTGTCGTGCCCGAGACCGGAGCCAGCATTGGCGAGACAGACCTCGACCGGCTGTGCCTCGACAGCATCGCGCGCTTCAAGCGGCCGAAGCGATACCGCTTCGTCGACGCACTGCCCAAGAACAACTACGGCAAAGTGCTCAAGACCGAGCTCCGGGAAATGCTGCTGCGGGAGGACGCCGAAGCGAGCTGAGGCCTCCATTTGGGGCCGGGAGGGAAGGCCATGACAGACAAGCGGAAAGTCATCGACGAGGTTCTCTCGGCCCTGCATGGCGAGCCTCGGTTCGGACCCGGGGGGCATGTCGCCCTGGAGTACGCGGACGGCACGCTCACCATCGAGGGCGAGGTGGAGGACATCGCGATCAAGAAACTGCTGTTGGAACGGGCGGCTGCCCATCCGGCGGTAGACGGGATCGTCGACCGCCTGCATGTCTGGCCGGCCGAGCCCATGGGCGACAAGGAGATCAGGGACCTGGTGCGCCATGCTCTGTTGCAGGACTCGGCGCTCGCCGAAATCACGCTGCGGGACTACGTCAAGGGCCGCCTCGAGACGGTTCGCGAACCGCCGGCCGGCGGCCGGGGCGAGATCCGCATCCGGGTCGAGGACGGCGTGGTGACGCTCGAAGGCGACGCGCCCACCCTGGCGCACAAACGGCTCGCGGGCGTGCTCGCCTGGTGGGTGCCGGGCAGCCGGGACGTGATCAACGGCCTGGGCGTGCTGGCCCCCGAGACCGACCTCGATGCCGAGACCACGGACGCGGTGCACATGGTTCTGGAAAAGGACCCCTTCGTGGACGCGAGCCAGATCCGGATCCTGACGCAGGACGCGAAGGTCATCCTGCACGGCGTCGTGCCGACCGAGATGGAGCGCGACATGGCCGAGTTCGACGCCTGGTACGTCTTCGGCGTCGATCAGGTGGAGAACAAGATCAAGGTGCGGGCCTAGCCCGTCTCCCCCGCCCCCTCAAACTCCCGCCGTTTGAGCTCGCCGCGCAGGATCTTGCCGGCGGCGTTCTTGGGCAGATCGTCGACGAAGGCGATCCTGCGGGGATATTTGTAGGGGGCGGTGGTCCGCTTGCAGTGGGACTGCAACTCGGCGACCAAGCCGTCCGAACCCTCGAACCCTTCGGCCAGGACGACAAACGCCTTGACCACCTCGCCGCGATCCGGATCGGGGCTCGCCACGGCGGCGCACTCCCGGACCGCCGGATGCTCCAAGAGGGCGTTCTCGACCTCCGACGGTCCGATGCGATAGCCCGCCGAGCTAATGATGTCGTCGGCACGCCCCTGGAAGAAGACATAGCCGTCCCTGTCGACAAAGGCCGTGTCGCCGGTAAGCCACCAGGTGCCGTCATCGTTCCCGACGATCTGGGCTTGGGCCCGCTCCGGCTCGTTCCAGTAGCCCAGCATGAAGTTCGGGTTGGGCAGCTGGATGGCCAGAACGCCGGTCTCTCCCGCGCGCAGCCGCCGGCCTTTGGAGTCCAGAATGGCGAGCGTGTATCCGGGCAGCGGCAACCCGACGGACCCGAGTTTGGCCGGCGTGTTCGGATAGTTGTGCACGCTCATCAAGGTTTCGGTCTGGCCATAGCCTTCCCGCGTGGGCCGACCGGTGAGCGCCGACCAGCGCTGGGCCACCTCGGGGTTCAGCATCTCGCCCGCGGACACCGTGTGCCTCAATGCCGTCAGGTCATAGGCAGCCACGTCCTCGAAGATCAGTTGGCGCAGCTCCGTCGCCGCGGCACAGAACACGCTGACCCGATAGCGCTGCAGGAGCTCGAGCCTAGTCCTTGGATCGAACGGTCCGTTGTAGAAGAACACGGCCGCGCCCTGGCTCCACGGTCCGAACAGGATGCTGGTGCCCGCCTTGCTCCAGCCGGTGTCCGCCGTGCACCAGATCCGGTCTTCGGGGGACAGGTCGAGCCAGTACTGGGCCTGCGCCCGCCAGACGAAGAGTCCCCGGGCCGCATGGGTGACGCCCTTGGGGTTCCCGGTTGTGCCCGAGGTGTAGTAGATCGCGGCCGGGTCGTCCGCCGCCACCAGAACGGGGGAGAGCTCGTTGGGTGCATCGGCTATGGCTTCGTCGAAATCGAGCCAGCCCTTCGCGCCGCCCAGAGCGATCTTGGCGAGCAATGGCAGATCGGTATCGACCTTCTCTGCATTGGCCGCAGTGGTCACGATCGCCTTGGCGCCCGCATGGGCCAGCCGGTAGCCGAGGTCGCCAACCGTCAGCATGTCGATGCAGGGAACGACGACCGCGCCCAGCTTCAAGACGGCCACCATCGCGATTTGCCAAGCCGGCACGCGCGGCAGCATGACGACCACCCGGTCGCCCTTGACGATGCCGTGCGCGGCCAACACATTGGCCAGCCGGTTCGAGCGGCGGGCGATCTCGGCGAAGGTGAAGCGCCGTTCGGCCCCGGCCTCGTCCCGCCAGATCAGGGCCAGCTTGTCGCCCTCGCGCGCCCAGCGGTCCACCACGTCCGCTCCGAAATTGAAGTGCTCCGGCACGTCCCAGGCAAATCCGCGGTACGTCGCGGCATAATCGTCCATCGGCGGGTAGCTCATGCGGGCCTCAGAAGGCGCGGCCTTGCGCGATCTCGTGGCCGAACTCGAAGACCCCTTCGGCCAGACCGCCCAGCTCGGCGATGCGCGGGTCCTGGGTGGTGCCGCGGCAATGCCGGGCATAGATCTGCAGAAAGACGACACCCAGCTTCATCATCGTGAGCACGCGGTGAAAGAGAAAGCTCGAGACATCGCGGCCGGTCGTGTCCGCATACAGGTCGAGCGCCTGCTGCCGGGAGAGAAAGCCGGGATTGGCGGTCGGCATCTGGCCCAGCTCGAACATCACCCGGGGATCGTCCGGCTGGCTCCAGTAGCTCAAAAGCGTCGCCAGATCAAACAGCGGATCGCCCCGGGTGCACATGTCCCAGTCGAGCACCGCGACCGGCGTGGTCGGGGCGTCCGGGTCCAAGAGGATGTTGTCGAGCTTGAAATCGTTGTGCAGCAAGGTCACGTCGCCGGGCGGCACCGGCTGCGCCTGCAGCCAGTCGGCGACCGCGAGCGCCGCCTTGGGCGGCAATCGGTCGTCGTAGATGTCGGCGCTGGCCACATGCGCCCGCTTGATCCAGCCTGCCACCGCACGATCGAGAAAACCCTCGGGACGGCCAAGCGTGTCCAGGTCCACGGCCGCGGGATCGACCGCGTGAAACCGCGCCAGCACGTCGATCATCAATTCGGAAAGCGTCCGACCCGCGTCTTTAAGGATCTCCGGCAGCGAATCGCCCGCGACGACGAAGCCCTCCCGGTAGTCCATGATGAAGAAGGGGTGCTCGAGGA
>JASJBI010000022.1 GCA_030066595.1 Alphaproteobacteria bacterium
GTGCTGACGCAGATCGAGGGGGATTTCCCGGCGGATGCGAGCGGCTGGTTGCTTGAGCGGCAATTCAATGCTGGTCAGCTCCAGATGCGCACCTTCGCCACCGCGCATACTACCGATCTCCGAACCGCGCTCGCCAGCCTGATCGCGACCATTGACTGAGATGCCCCTCCAGCGCGGCAATCCCAGCCCGGGCCTGTTGCGGCCTGACGGCCGGCTCGTGAGCGGTCGCGTGCTTGCAGCGCTACGCACGGAGTATGGTGAGCTTCCGTCCGTCGGCGATCACCGTTTTCGGGATCTGGCTCGATTTCTACGCGGTAGCTATCATTGCGCAGCGCCGACCGTAGAGACCGTAAACACGGTAGAGGCGAACGGCACCTCGTTCGTCGTCAGCTCCGGTTCGCCCTCGGACGGGGAGCTTGTAGTCCTGTGGGCGCACACGGACGGCGGCGAGACCTTCACCTGGCCTACAGACTTCACGGAGAGAGCGAGACAGCAGTCTCCGACACCGGCGCACACTCTGGCGGTGGCGGACAAGGAGGCGGGAGCCTCCGAGCCGGCGAACTATACGGTCACTGTCAGCAGCAGCGAGCGCATCGTCGGCGGGTGTATAGTCTTGAGCCACGCCAGCGGTACACCCGTGTTTCAGCAGGTCGGGGGCGGCCAAGGGGCGGACAACCAGGCCGCTCCAGCAGCAACCAGCATAACCACCTCCGCGGACGACACCCGCGTATTCAACGCGTTCGTTCGGGAATTGAATGAACTCGTCTCCGAGAACGCCGGATACACGTCGGGATGGGACGGACACTACGCCCTGGAGACGGGGACGCCCGGCTCGGTCTCCGGCGGGGTGCAGAGCAAGGCCTTCCCGACGTCTAGCACGGCCGCGGGGACAGTCACATGGGACGTCACAAACTTCGTCACCACCAGCAACAGGTCCTGGCGGTGCTTCAGCGTCGCCTACGAGCCGCCAGCGGCTGGCGGCGGCCCTGACCTCGCCCCCGAAGCCGCGATCATGGCGCTCTAAGGACACGCGATGACCCTCAACTCCACCGTCACCAAGGTGAGCTACGCCGGGGACGGCGCGCAGACCGTCTTCGACGTCACCTTCAAGTTCCTGGACAATAACCACGTCACGGCGATCCTGCGCGACGCCAACGGAGCCGAGACCACTTGGGTCGAGGGCACGCAGTACACCTTGACCGGCGCTGGCGACGAGAACGGCGGCACGCTCACGGTCGACACAACGCCCGTGGACTACACGCCGCAGTCCGGCGAGACCCTGGTGATCAAGCGCTCGGCCCCGGAGACCCAGCAGACGGCCTTGCCCCTGGGCGGCGCGTTCTCGTCGGAGAACGTGGAGCAGGCGCTCGATCAGCTCACGATGCTGGTGCAGGCGCACAGCGAGGAAATCGCGCGTGCGGTGCTGCTCAAGGCCACCTCGGGCCAGAGCGGCATCACCATCCCGGATCCCGAGGCGGCCAAGTTCATCCGCTGGGATGCGCTCGCCCAGAACCTCGAGAACGCGGAGATCACCGGCGCCGGCTCGATCGGCATCCCGGTGTCGGTGGCGCAAGGCGGCACGAGCGCGACGACGGCGGCGGCGGCGCGAACGGCGCTGGGGCTGGCGATCGGCACGGATGTGCAGGCGGATCTGGACGTGCCCAGCCAGGCGGAGGCCGAAGCGGGCACGGCGATCGACGAACGGGTCTGGACGGCCGAACGGATCAAGCAGGCGATCGCGGCACTCGAGTCCGGCCTGCCGCGGTCCTATCTTGCCGGCTTTGAGCTCGCGAACAACGGCACCGACGCCGACCACGACATCGACATCGCCGCCGGCGCGTGCCGCGACGACGCCAACAGTGCCGATCTTGTCTTGAGCTCGGCGCTCACGAAACGGATCGACGCGGCCTGGGCCGTCGGCACCAACCAGGGCGGCCTGGACACCGGCAGCGTCGTGGCGGACACCTGGTATCACGTCTGGCTGATCAAGCGCTCGGATCCGGGTGTCGTAGACGCGCTGTTCTCGACCAGCGCCACGAGCCCGACGATGCCGACCAACTACGACAAGAAACGCTTGATCGGCTCAGTGTTGACGGACAGCTCTGCGAACATCATCGGGTTCAGCCAGGTGGGCGATATGTTCCTGTGGGACTCGCCCCCCCTGGATGTGGATGTGCTGAACCCCGGTACGACCACCGTTCTCCGAACGATGTCGTCGCCGGCTGGCCGAAAGTTGGAAGCGCGCATCATCGTGACTTGGCGTCCGCAGTCATCTGGTGGCCTCGCCAGCTGCTACGTGTCCTCACCCGATGTTGATGACGAGGTGCCGCAATCGACCGGGGCTCGTGATACTGCCGGGGCAGCGGTCGGGTCGTCCACTTCGGGCGGTATTCCTCAGTTCGTACGCACCGACACAACCAGCCAAGTCCGCACCCGACTCACAGACAGCGCGACCAATGACGCGTTGCGCATGCGCACTCAGGGCTGGATCGATCCAAGAGGAAAGGACGACTGATGCCGAAATGCCTTTTTGAGCGTGCCGCCGGTCTGTTCATCAGCGGCACGCGCTTCGACGATCTGCCGCACGATCCGGCGACCCATTTGCAGCTCGAGCTGCCCGCCTACCCCGACCGCCGCACGGAACGCTGGGATGGCGCGGATGGCGTACGGCCGGCAACAGCCCAGGAACTCGCCGACTTCGATGCTGCCGAGCTCGACGACCAGGCACGTCAAGAATTGGACGAGACCAAGGCACTCAGAGCCATGGTCATGTGGACGGCAGACAAGCTGGGGATCCCGCGCGCTCAGGCGCGCGACGAGATCAAGGCGATCTACAAGAGCCTCTAGAGGATCAACAATGCGCCCTTTTTGATCGCGGCCCTTCTGGGGCCGTTTCTGTTGGGCTGGCCGCTGGGCACGCCGACCATGGCCGGCATCTGCGACAAGCGCGCCGAAATCACGGGCCTCCTCAAGCGCAGATATGAGGAGGCGCCGGTCGCGCTGGGCGTCACCAACGGTGGCGGCCTGGTCGAGCTGCTGACCAGCGAGAACGGCGAGACCTGGACCCTCATCATCACCTATCCCAACGGCCTGACCTGCCTGATGGCGGCCGGCGAGAACTGGGAATCCATTGTGGCGCAATTCGGAGAGGACAGTTGACGGTTGACCGCGAGACCATCGAACAGATCGCCGAAGCGGCGGCGGAGAAGGGCGGCCGGAAGGCGGCCAGCGAAGTGCTGCGGGGGCTCGGCGTGGACGTCGACAACCCGCTCGACGCCCAGGCGGACATGCGCCATCTCCGCCGGCATCGCGAGACCTGCGAGACGGTGCAGCGGCACGGCATGAGGGTGGTCATCACCGTCATCGTGACCAGCGCCGCCGCGGCCATCCTCGCCTTCTTCGGCTTCAAGAGCGGCATGGGGAGATAGACATGGTCCTTCCGCGTCGTGCACGACACCAGGACGCGCAATCTCCGCCTTCGGGTGCCCGCTACCTGTCCGAACAGGGCCGCGCGCTCCTGAAGCGGCTGGAGGGCGAGGTCAAGCGCAGGGACCGGCACGTGGTCTATGACGACGCCACCGGCAAGGCCCTCAAGGCCGGCAGCCTGGCGCGGGGGCATGCGACGATCGGCTGGGGCCACCTGGTCGGACCGGAGGAGCGGTTTCCGGTCAAGGGCATCAGCGACACGCACGCCGAGGTGATCCTCACCCGCGATCTCGAGCCGGTCGAGCGGATCGTCGACGTGCGCGTGAAGGTGCCGCTGAGCCAGAGCCAGTTCGACGCCCTGGTGATCTTCACGTTCAACATCGGCATTGCCGGGTTCCTCGAGTCGACGGCGCTCACGCGGCTGAACGCCGGCGACTACGCGGGTGCGGCCGAGGCCATGGGTTGGTGGAAGAAGGTCACCGACCGCAAGACGGGCTTCAAGGTGATCTCCGAAGGCCTGGTGGAGCGGCGCGCGGCCGAGATCGCGCTGTTCAAGAGCGAGCCGCCGCCTGAGCCACCGCCAAGACCGCAACCCGAGCCCCCGACCAAGGCCCGCCGACGCGGGCCTTTTTCTTGGCTGCGCCGATGGCTGTCGTGATCACCGACATTCGGCAGTGGACGCCGCTGATCCTGCGCCGGGAGATCGAACGGCCGGCGGCCGATACCACGTTCATCATCCATCTGTCGTTCGAGTTCGGCTACTCGGTCGTGGGCGGACCCGTCCGCCGCGAGTTCGTCGTGCCGGCGGGCTTTCGCACGGATCTCTCGAGCGTGCCCAAGCTCGCCCGCTCGGTCGTCTCCAAGGTGGATCTGATCGAGGCGAGCGTCGCCCACGACTACCTCTACGCCGGGGACGACGGCCGGCCGGTCGTGCCGCGGCAGGAGGCCGACGCCGTGTTCCTGGCCTTCGCCGCGATGGCCGGCGATCCCTGGATCACCCGCAACATCGCCTGGCTCGCCGTACGCCTATTCGGCGGGCCGGTCTATCGCACATAGGAGGACCCCATGGAGTCGGTGAACACGCCGGGCACGAAGACGTCCGAGTTCCGGGCCGTGCTGATGTACATCGCCCTGATGATCGCGGACGCCACGCCCTGGGTCGACTTTTCGGACGACTCCATGTGGATGGCGTTCTCGCTGATCGCGCTCTACGGCGGCGAGCGCTTCTGGCAGAAGCTGGAGGCGATCAAGAAGGGCAATGCCATCGCCGAGCTGGCGAAGATCAACCTGAAGGCTGACCCGACCAAGGTCGCAGGCCGGGTCCAGCCATGATCCGAATGTCCCTCAAAGTACCTTATTGTACGTCGCTGCTGCTGCTCGGCGGCTGCGTCGCTTCCGGCTACACCGCGCGCCTCGAAGCCCTGGACCGGCTCGCGGAGCAGGAGGTGGACGGCACGCTGGATTTTATCGAGAAGCGCTACTGTAGCCTGCCCATCGACATCATCGCCCGCCGAGCTGGACAGAAGGGGCCGCAGTGGACGCGGGCCTATTTCACGCTGTGCCCGGATCTCAGACTGCTGTTGGCCGACGCAGCCAGTGATTTGCCGTAAGACCGACACCTAGGTGTGCCGTTCCCCCGCATCTGGCCTCTCAGGATGCGGGCGCCGCGTTTCTGTGCGCGCGACGTGCTCTGAGAAATGGCCGACCGTAAGGCTCTTGTGCCGCCGCGATCGGTAGACTGCCCTGGCATCTCATTCTAACTTCGTTGCCATTCGGTCACTCCCGAAGGCTTCCGCCTCCTTCCTGATCCCTCCTTCCTGATCCCTCCTTCCTGATCCCTCCTTCCTGATCCTTCCTTCCTGATCCTTCCTTCCTGATCCTTCCTTCCTGATCCTTCCTTCCCAAGAAACGCTCTTCTCTGAAACCTCGTCTTGAAGACGCCCCATGGTGATTCGCGACCGTCAGGCAAGCGGTTTCATTGTCGTTTTGCCGTCTCCTTTCTCCTCGTCATTGGGTATCTGAGCGCCAAGGCGAGGCCAGAAAGAACGACCATTCTCGCGCATCTGCGCAGAGTGCGAGGCAAGCGCTGAGCTGCATTCTTTCGCCCGCAGAGCCCATGCAGTTCTCGCCGCGAACCGCCAAGCTATTGGCCCAGCAGCGTGGGCGCGCCGCACGGAGCTGTCCGGCCTGAATAGGTGCCAGGGACGCCAACTGATCACGAGCTCGCGCGATCAAGAAGACGCCTCATGGAACAAGCTTCGCGAACTTCCAAACGTTCAGGTACCGCGTATGCGTTCAAACACCATGACCTTGGCCAAGAACGCCGGCGAGGTTGAACGGTGTACGAGCCCTTCCTGTTCGAACTGCGTAATCAGATTGGCACGTGCGTAATCCTCGAAATACGGCTCATGATAGGCCTCGGGGAAGAGCTCCAGGAGTCCGTCATAGAACGGATCATCACCAAACTGGCGTGCGTCCACGATGATGGCCTGGCCGCCGGGCCGCAGCACTCGTGCGAACTCCTGAATCGCAAGATTGCGAATCTTACGTGGTAGTTCGTGGAGCAGAAAAACGCACGTCACGAGATCTGCATGGTCACTGTGAAACGGCAGGGACTCGGCGTTTCCCTGGACGAACAGGACATCCCTCCGATAACGCAACTGCCGCCGCGCTGCCTTGACATAGTGATGGCTAAGGTCCAGGCCAACGACGCGGAGCGCGGGGTGATTGTGCTTCACTGCCTCGAGGAATCGGCCGGTCCCGCAGCCCACGTCGATCAGCTGGGTTTCTCCCGCTTTTCGGGCATGCAAGAAATGCCATATCGGAACAAGCGCCTGTCGGCGCATCGCGTCGGCACCGCCAAAAAAAAGCACATCAACCTGGTGATCATAGAGCTCCGCAGACCGATCGCTCAGGTAACCGTCTGTCTGGAAATGGAAGTTCTGCATGTAGTAGCGGGGCAAGACATCTCGGATCGCGCCGCGTGGCATCTTGCGCCAGACCTCCTGATGGTCGCGTTGTTGCCGCCGCAGGTCTACCTTGGGTAAGTCCTGGAAGTACGAAAATGCATCGATGATCACCTTGTCCGGTGGCTCAAAGAGGTTGCTTGGTTGACGGTACAAGCCGGCCTCTATGTTTCGCAAATCCGCTTCGAACAGCGCGCGCAGTCTGATCAAGAGCTCTGGAATCGACGGGACCGGCTGCGAGACTTGCTTACTGATTTTCGGAGGTGTCACCAGTCGGGTGGACACCAAGTACTGCATTAGGAACCAGGAGACCCGTGTCCCTTGGGACAATGAATAAGCCAGTCGGTCGCGTATACGGGCCGCAGTAGACATCAAATGCGGTTGCTTCGTCTCACGCGTGGACACGATCTGCAAAGTACTGCTGGACTGCGCGGGCGTTCGGCCCGTAGTCGTCGACGGAAAGCACCATGTCGACGTGCCGGCAATCCGTTGACAGCGGCAGGCGGAGGGAGGCGACTTGATACTGCGAATGTGACCGTTTCGGAAGATCGTTGAGATAGAGACATGGTCTCCGTGTATGAGAAACTTCAACAAGCTGACAGAAGACCAGGTCAGCGAAACTCGTTGGCATTAGCTGTTTCACCGATCGATGGGATAGATCAATTCCCAGAATACTGGCGTTGCCCTGACCCCAATAACTGACAGTGAAGTCCAAAGGTGAGACTTGGCACGATACGACCATAACCTGGTGTCCAACGAATGGCGAAAAGCCCTCTATGCCTAGTTCCATCAATGACGGTGCAAATCGACAACCTCGTTTGGAATTCCAAAGCTCGTAGGCTCGCCGTAATTTCGGAAAGCGCACTGCATCTATGCTCGCCTTGTGACTTGAAATCACTTGCACAATTGCCCTCCATCCTGTCGGGCCGGCGCCAAACCGGAAGGACTCAGCTTGGCATTGAGCAGCACTAGATCGGAGGTTAGCTCTGTGTCGCCCGGAGGCGATGCGGCAAAGCGCCGCACGCCTGTTCTTATGCTTTCGACACCAGTGCGCGCTCCAGCTTGCTGATCTGTCTCCAGACTGTGCGGTGGGTCGTCCTCAGCCTGTTCGCTCAGTCAAATTGCCTGGCGGATGCGGGCGGGGGCGGGTGAGCCGACACGGGTTCGCGATGAGACGGCAAGAGCAACGGCGCCGCCTAGCGCGGCGAGGATAAAGAATGAGCCAGCCAGCGAGTATCGGTCCAACGAGCGCGATAGCGGATGTTGCCCTACGCGCCGGACCCTGAAGACAACCGTTTGAGCCGGCAGTACAACTCATGGGAAACGCATCCGACGTACTTCCAGAATCCGGATGGATCAAGAGAAATAGGGGTCCACTCCGGGATTGGAACGCCAGGCCGCACAGATTCCACTGCCAATGTCTATCGGTGTTGCTGCGCAATACCGATCGGCTCGTTGATCGATCAACCGGGGGCCACTGGGGTCGGAGAACCGCCCCTGTCTTGGGCTGATCGCAAGTGAAGTTCGAGGCACCTATTTGCACGGGATTCTCGGCTCTGCATGTCTTCCACCTCCGCTGCGTTTCGTCGCGACGCGGTCAGTCATCAGCGACTGCACGCTGGACTGACCGACCAACACAAGAGAATCCTTCGGTATTGCGGTTGTTGCTATTAGCCCGCTGGAATTTATCTGAGGGACCAGCTATGGTCCGGAATTGGCCATACAAATGAATTCGGTAAGAGTGTCCATGCCGAATGCTCATGCCGAGCGCAGTACCCCGACCGTAGTCTCTGCCGGGATGCACATCAGCGGCAATCTGGTCAGTGACGGTGATGTCCAGATTGACGGCTGCGTCGAAGGGGATGTGCAAAGCCCAAAGTGCATTATCAGCGAGAACGGCTCTGTCCTGGGCTCTGTATTTGCGGATGAGGTTGCCATTCGTGGCAGCGTTTCAGGGCATGTCTATGCACGCATCGTAACGCTGAAGGACACCGCGCGCGTTGCATTGGATATCACTTACGGTGAAGTGATCGTTGAGCCGGGCGCCGCTATAGAGGGACGGCTCAAGCCGGTTTCCTCAGGAGATGAGTTGCTCAGCGTTCGTCCGTCGAGCCGACTATTGCCGGGCAGTTCACTGCATGCCATACCAGGACACACTCCAGGTCGCCAACTCGATCCCGTTTGGGCGATGCGACCGGCTGGAGAGCCACGACCGGGTCCGCGATCTGATTCCTCGTTGTGGCCGGACAGCGGTTCTCTAACCGCGTTTCAGTCAGACACAAACAGAGAAGGACTGCGCTCGCCGAGGGTGGAGATCGAACTGAGTGCTGGCAGCGCCTCAGAGACCGAGACCCCATCGGCCGCAACACGGTTCAAGGATAGGGAACAGACCAGGACTCGTGATGCGTCGCTCGCAAGGCCATCGCCCGAGACGGCGCTGGGTTTCGAGATTGAGGCAGAGCCAATCTGGGACGCCGAGCCGGAAGTGGGCACAATTTTTGTGTCGACAACCGCCCCGCAACAGGACCGGGCGGCCACTCTATATCCGCTTGGTGAGCCTACGCGGGCCGAACAGGAACATGCGGATCCCAAGCGTGTACAAATACCGATCACACTGCAGACACGCGGCTCCAAGCCTCGTCGCAGTCGCACGGGTGTCCTGACTTTGGTTGCGTTGGCTGTGGTCGCTGGTGGCGGTCTTTATCTTGGCTCTCGCGGGCTCTTTCAGGATGGAGGCCAATATGTGGCCGAGACACCTGACGAAGCGACGCCCGAGACAGTCTCGGCTGGACGCCCTGATGTTGACGTTGGTGAAAAGGAAGACTCTTTGCAGCTAGCGGGAGACCCCGATCAACACGCGTCCCGCGCCAGCGACGTCGCGGCAACGCAGGAACTGGTCGACAACACCAAAGAGAACGCACCCAGCCAGTCGGAGACCGGCTCCCGAAGCGGCTCATTGCCTAACAGCACTAAGGCGAACCGCGGCGTCGAGAGCGACCAGTCTGTGCCCGCTGGCAGCTCGACCGCTGGGGCGACGGGCTCGTCCCGTATCACTGCGGCAACGAATGCAGGTGGCGTCCCGAACGATCAGCGGGCTCGGACGAGTATAGATCAGGAGGTCTCAGGCCAGGCAGACCTGCCAACCGCCGCTCCAGTGGACCGGTCCACACAGACAGCGGCGCTTGACACTTCGGCGCGCGCGATCGACGATTTCAAGGCAGGCATGGATGCATCCCAGCGGGATGAATTTGAACTGGCAATTGAACGGTTCTCTCCCGCGATCGCGTCGGGCAAGCTCTCTCCAGAGAATCTGGCGGCCGCTTATCGCAACCGGGCGAGAGCATATTCGGGCAAAGGTGACTATCGCAGGGCTGTGGCTGACTACTCTGAGACGATCAAACTGCTGCCTTTGGATCCCGTGGCGCATAACAATAGAGGCTTCGCATACAACAAGATGGGATTGCCGGCCAAGGCTCTCGAGGACATAAACAAGGCAATAGACCTCAGCCCCAGCTATTCCTACGCCTACAGCAACCGGTGCTGGGCATACAGGAATCTCGGCGAACGGGCCAAGGCCATTGCTGATTGCCAAAAGGCGCTCAGCCTGAACTCGAGGCTGACCTTTGCCCGCAAGACCCTCAAGCAGTTGGGGGCAGAACCCTAGTTCGCCCTTACGAGGTCCAGGCCTGCTAGTCTGTTGTTCGAGCGCCGCTGGTTGGTCGCGTTAGGCGCTTGACAGGCGTCCTGGGTGGCGACTGATCGCTATTCATATATCGTCGCCCACCAAACGACCTGCGATCAGCTCCGAGAAACGGCCACAGAATATCAGGTCCTTGATTGCTGCGATATCCGGGGCGATTTGACGGTCGCGGTCGAGAAACCGAGCTCTTCCACGGATTGCCGATATGGCCTCCTTAAGCTTGTCGCTGGTCTCAAGCGGCGCGCGAAGCTCAACTCCCTGAGCCGCAGCCAGTAGCTCGATGGCCACAATCGCTGCGGCGTTGTCAACCATCTGGCCCAGCCGGTACGCGCCATAGGTCGCCATGCTGACATGATCTTCCTGGTTGGCGGAGGTGGGAAGGCTGTCAACGCTGGTCGGGTGCGCCAGGGCCTTGTTTTCGCTGGCAAGCGCTGCCGCCGTCACCTGTGCCGCCATGAACCCGGAATTGATGCCCGGCTCTGCCACGAGAAACGCCGGCAGATCGCTCATATGCGCATCCGTCAGCAGGGCTATGCGTCGCTCAGAGATAGCGCCGATCTCGGCAATGGCCAGCGCTGCCGCGTCCGCCGCCATCGCCACGGACTCCGCATGGAAGTTGCCGCCCGAAAGCACCTCGCCGCTGTCCGGGAAGACAAGCGGGTTGTCGGACACGCTGTTTGCTTCGCGTACCGCGATCTCTGCCACATGCCGCAGCTGGTCCAGGCAGGCGCCCATGACCTGTGGCTGGCACCGGAGCGAGTAGGGGTCCTGCACCCGGCTGCAATCTTCATGCGACTGCCGGATGGCGCTACCCTGCAAGAGGTTCCAAATCGCTCTTGCCACCACGCTCCGACCCGGGTGGCCGGTCAGCGCATGCAGGCGGGCGTCGAAGGGTGCGTCGCTGCCGAGCGCAGCATCGACGCTCAGCGCACCGGCGACGAGTGCTGCGGCAAACAGGGATTCCGCCGCGAGCAGACCCTCAACCAACAGCGCGGTCGAGACCTGAGTGCCGTTCACCAGGGCAAGACCTTCCTTGGCTTGAAGGGTGAGAGGGTCGAGACCGGCTTGCTTCAGGCCTTTGGCCGCCGCAAGGTGCTTGTTGCCCACACGCACCTCTCCGGCGCCGATCAGCGCGCCGGCGAGATGTGCAAGCGGTGCAAGATCCCCTGATGCGCCAACCGACCCCTTGGCTGGAATGCAGGGATAGACACCCGCGTTGGCAAGCGCCAGGAGAGCCTCCAGCAGCTCACGCCGGGCCCCCGAATGACCTTGTCCAAGACTGTTTAGCTTTAGCGCGATGATCTGTCGCACCGTTGCGTCGGATAGCAACGGGCCCGTCCCGGCCGCATGCGAGAGCACAAGCCGATGCTGCAATTCCGCAACCTGGTCGCGGGGAATGCGCGTGCGTGCCAAGCTGCCAAAGCCGGTATTGACCCCATAGACCGCATGATCGCCCGACAGGATTGTGGATACCGTTGCGGCGGCTGCATCTACCCCACTCCAGCAAGTCGGATCGAGGGCAAGAGGCCTCGCCTCCCTGGAGATGCTGCGCAAGTCATCGAACCTCAGCTTGCCAGGGCGAAGCAGCAGGGGGTCAGTCATGAACGCAGGCTCCCATGGGGGAAGCGGCCAGCCAAGGTGGCTGCGCATCCGCATTATTCGCCGGATTGGCAATGGCCGACAAGTCCGCCTGCAGGATGCTCATCCCCCGAGATACGCCGCGACCACTCTGGGGTCTTGGGCGATCTCCATGGGTGACCCCGACAGAGTGAGACGGCCGTTTTCCAGGAGATAGACTTGGTCGACCAGATCCATTGCCTTGCGAGCGTTCTGCTCGGTGAGCAAGACCGAAACCCCGCCCCGGACGAGTTCCGCCAAGGCCCGGAACACCTCATCGATGGCCTGGGGCATCAAGCCCATGGACACCTCGTCTACAAGCAGGAGTCTTGGCTCGGCCATGCGGGCACGAGCGATGGCAAGCATCTGTCGTTCACCGCCGGACAACGTGCCGGCATCTTGGGTCAGCCTCTCGAGCAGAACCGGGAAGGGCGCGCAAGCGGCCTCAATGGAGGGTTCCGGGCGCGACCGCAGGTATCCACCCATGAGCAAGTTCTCACGCACCGTTAGTCGGCTGAAGATGTGACCGCCTTCCGGGACGTAGCCTATTCCAAGGCGTGCGCGACGTTCGGCCGACAGCCGGGTGATATCGATACCGTCGAAGGAGACCCGACCGCCGCTCGGCGGGTGCCATCCCGCGATGCTGCGCATGACCGATGATTTGCCGGCGCCGTTCGCACCGAGGATTGCAACGCTTTGGCCTTCTCCGACGGACAGGTCAATGCCGTGAACCGCCGCCATCGTGCGGTTGTACACCACCTTGAGCGCGCTCACCTGAAGCAGGGGTGGCATGCGTTCTCCCGGCATTAGCCCAGATAGGCTCTCACGACGTCGGGGTCCTCACGCACCGTCGCGGGCGGCCCCTCGGCGATGATCCGGCCCTGCACCAAAACATAAAGACGATCGGTCAAGTCCATGGCGAACCGCATATTGTGCTCAATCACGACCACGGTTATGCCCCGCGCCCGGACCCGGCGGACGATCTCTGCGAAGCTTTCGGCTTCGCCATGGGTCAGGCCTGCAGCAGGCTCATCCAGCAGCAGCAATCGGGGATTGGTCGCCACCGCCCGCGCCGATTCGACGCGACGCTGAACACCGATCGGCAAGGTCGCGACCAGTGTTTCCGCTTCGTCATGCAGCTGGAACAAATCCAGAATCTCTCTTGCCTGGGCCAATTCGGACTCCCCCTTCACGCGGCCCGTAACGGAGCGCAAGAAAGAGCCGTAGGCGCCAATCCCAAGACCGGCGAGCACGTTCTCCTTGACCGTCATGGTGGAGAAAACCTTGCCGAGCTGGAAGGTGCGGGCGATGCCAAGGCGCGCGCGACGGGATGCGCCGAGCCGTGTGATCTCATGCCCATTGAACTGAATTCGACCGCCACTCGACGGCAGGCTACCAGCCAAGCAGTTGAACAGGGTGCTCTTGCCGGCACCGTTGGGTCCGATGAGCCCAAGGATTTCTCCGGCCGAGACGTGCAGACTGACTTGGTCGAGCGCTTTGAGTCCACCGAAGTTCCGGGACACCGATTCGGCCAGGAGTAGGGGTTGGCTCATGGCTTGCCTGAGCCACGGTCAGCGGCCAGGGTGCGCCAGCCTCGGCCCAGCCAGGCGCGAAGCCGGCTCTCCGGGCCCATTAGGCCGTCGCGCTCAAAGATCATCAAGAATGTCAGCATCAGGCCGTAGATGACGTACCGCCAATCCTGGATGAAGCGGAGATACTCGGGCAGGCCGCCCAGAATGATGGCACCGATGATCGGGCCGACCAGAGTGCCGGCGCCGCCAAGAACTACCATGGTGAGCACGGTCACCGACTCGACGAAGCCGAAGTTCTCCGGAAACACGCTGCCGAGTTGGCGCGCATAGAGCGCGCCAGCGATGCCCGCTCCGGCGCAAGAAAGAACGAAGGCCCAGATCTTGGTCGAGGCAACACTGATGCCGATCGCGGCCGCTGCGTCTTCGTCCTCGCGAACGGCGATCAGCCGGACCCCGAACCAGGTTCTGAGCAACAGCGCCTTGAGCGCCAGGATGGCAAGGACGAAGGCGTAGACCAACAGCAACATGTAGAGGCCCAGGAACTCGATCCCGCCAATGGTCACGGGAGGGATGCCGACGATGCCGTAGGCGCCGCCCAATGCCGGCGTGTACTGGAACACGGCAACGACGATGAAATTGATGCCGATTGTTGCAAGCACGAGGAAATCATGCCGAACCCGCAGCGCCGGCAAGCCCAGGACGCCGCCCAAGGCGCCACTGACCAGCGCCGCGAGAAGGATATCCAATGGAAAACCGAGACCCAGGTTCACGGTCGCTACGGCGACGGTGTAGGCGCCGATGCCGAAGAAGGCCGCGTGCCCAATCGAGACTTGCCCGGCATAGCCGACCAACAAATTGAGCGACATCGCCAGGATGATCCAGATGCCGATGAAGGTCAGAACGGAGATCAGATAGGCGTCCATGGCGTTACCGCTCAGTCGAGACGCTTGCCGAACAGCCCAGTGGGCATGAACAGCAGGATCAGGATCAACACGGCGAAGCCAATGGCGTCGCGCGGGAACAGGCCACCGAACGTGGTCGAGATCCCGATCTCGAACGCGGCCAGGATGAATGCCGCCACGGCCGCCCCCCAGATGCTGCCAAGTCCGCCGAGCACGACCACCACGAACGCCTTATAGGCAACAACCTCGCCCATGTGGGCCGATACCGCGTTCTCGTAGACGGCCACCAGCACGCCCGCGAGCCCGGCCATGGCCGAGCCTAGGAACATGTTGATGGCGACGGCCCGCTCCGTCGGTACACCGAGGGATCGGGCCATGTTCATGTCCTCCGACAATGCGCGCCAGCTCAGCCCGAGGCGCGAGCGGTTCAGCAGCAGCCAGACTGCCGCGCACACGACCGCGGTCGAGACCACGATTGCCGTCTGGATTGGCGTGAATGCGAAACCGCCGAGGGTGAATGCGGGCAGGCCCGTGGCCGCGTCAAAGCCCTCCACATGCGGGCCAATCAGAAACTCCTTCTCGAGCAGTGACTGCACGGTGATGAACAGGCCGATGCTCACCAGCAAAGGCGTGCCGCGCGGTGCGTCCAGGACCCAGCGATAGCCGACATAGTAGATCGCAACGCCCATCACCCCGGCGGCGAGCATGGCGCCCAAGAGGGACGGCCAAAAACCCACCGGCGCGGTGGTGAAGATTAAGAGGCCCACGGCCGCGCCCACCGCGAACACTCCCGCGTGCACGATGTGCAACACGCGCAACATGCCGTAGACCATCGTCAGGCCGATGGCGATCAGCGTGTAGAGACACCCCGTCACCACGATGTTCGCTAGGGTCGGTCCCACGGTCTCAGACGCGGAATGGGCGTTGGTGATGTGGCCGGAGGGCTCCTCGGGGGCCCTCCGGCCGATCAATGATCAATGCAGGTTCATAATCTCGGGGTTGTCGATAACGGCGTGGTGAACCCAATCGTTCCCCTTCGCCTGCTGGACGACCACGGGCTTGATCACGTCGCCGCCCTTGGTGAAGCCGTGAAACGGTCCCGTGGTCACGGCCTCCATCTTCTTGATCCCGTGCAGGGCCATAACGATGGCATCCGGATCGGTCGAATTGGCCCGCTTGATCGCCTCAGCCAGCACCGCTACCGCGTCAAAGGAAGAGGCCGCAACCATGTCGGCCGAAAGGCCGAACTGCGCCTTGTACTCTTTCAGGAAGCGCTGTACGACCGGGTTGGCGCTGCCGCGATCGAGCGCCGTGGTGATCATGACGCCCTCTGCCGCACCGGGTTTCGAGAGCTCGAAGAACTTCGGAGAGTCGAACCCTTCCATGCCGAGCACCGGCGTGGTGATACCGAGCTCCTGGCGTTGGTTCACGAGGCGCGCCGCCTGGGCATAAAAGCCGTTGGCATAGATCACGTCCACATTCATGCCCTTGATGCGGTTGAGGATCGGCCTCAGGTCCTTGTCCTTCAGCGAGTACTTCTCCTCGGTGACCACCTCGACGCCAAAATCACCGGCGGTCTTCTTAAAGCCGTCGGCAAGGGCCGCGCCGGCGTCGTTGTCCATGGTGATGAGTGCAGCCTTCTTGACGCCCATCAGCTTGCCCACCGTCCAAGCGGCGGCTGCCCCCTCGACCTGCGACGGGACGCCGGTACGGAAGACATATTTGCCCGTTGCCGTGATCTGCGGATGCACCGCGTAGGCGGTCATCAGCGGCACGCGGGCCCGCTGGAAAATGGCCGCGGCCGGACGCGTGAGGAACGAATAGGAGCCGCTTACCCCGGCCACGACCTTGTCGCCCTGCGTCATCTTCTGAGCCACATTGGCGGCCTGGTCCGGCTTGGACGAGTCGTCGTAGTTGACCAGCGCAAGCTTCTTGCCCATGACGCCGCCGTCCTCGTTGAGGAACTGGACAGCAAGCTGTGCCCCGTGCAACGCGGCGGTGCCGTCCGCCGACGCGAAGCCGGTTTGCGGCGAAAAGAACCCGATCTTGATGGCGTCTTCCGCTTGCGCTGGCCCGGCCAGCACCAAAGCCGACATCGCCGCCAGGCCGAAACCCGCGATCACTGTCCTGCGGTGGAACTTTCTGTTCATCATTGCCTCCCTCTCTTGCAAGTTCTCTAGTCCGAGAGTCGGTCACCCCGGATGAGCTCAACAATTGCCTCGATGTCATCCCCCAGCACCCGGTCCCTCACCATGACCGGAACGGTCTCGCGGATGGACTTGTAACACGCTGCCACCCCTTCGCCGGGCCGGGCGCCTCGGATGTCCAAGGCTTGGGCCGCCAGCAACAGTTCGATGGCGACCACGGTTTCGGCGGTGCGGACCACCCATTCGGCGTGCCGCGCCGCGATCGGCGCCATGGGCACGTGGTCTTCCGTATTGGCGCAGGTCGGCACCGACTGGATACTCGCAGGCGAACTGCGCGTCCGGAGTTCCCCAATCAGGCTCGCCGCCGTGTACTGGGCGATCATCATGCCTGAGTTGAGCCCCGGCCGGGCTTCCGGGTGGATCAGGAATGGCGGCAGTCCGCCACTGTGATGCTGATCGATCAGCCGGGCCGAACGCCGCTCGCTGATCACCGCCAGCGAAGTCACCGACATGGCCAGGAAATCCAGGACCTGGGCGGCCTGTTGGCCGTGAAAATTGCCCGAGTTGCTGGTCACCCAGCCGTCCCGGACACCAAAGAGAGGGTTGTCGTTGGCCGCGTTGATCTCGATGGTCAAGACACGCTCCGCCGCCTCGACGGACTCTCGCGTGGCGCCGAGTACCTGTGGGATGCAGCGCAGCGACAGCCCGTCCCGCAGGCGCCCGGGCGCCGGCCGCGTCACCGAGCCGCTGCCCGATGTAAGCTCGCGCAGCCTGGCCGACGTCGCCATCTGGCCCGGATGGGGTTTGGCGAGCGCCGTCTCCTCGTCGAAGGAGTCTGCGACCGCGCCAAGCGCCTCAAGGGACATGGCGGCAGCCGTCTCGGCATGAGCGACCAGCCGCTGTGCATCGACCAGGGCCAGACAGCCGATGCCGGTGGTTTGTTCCGTCCCGTTGATGAGCGCTAGACCGTCTCGTCCCTTGAGTACAGGCGTGTGGATCTCCGCACGCCGCAGCGCCTCCGCACCGGCCATCCGTTCGCCCTCGTACCAGGCATGACCTTCACCGATCAGCGGCAACGCCATGTGGGCGAGGGGGGCGAGGTCGCCGCACGCGCCGACCGACCCCCGATCGGGGACATCCGGGGTCACGCCTTTGTTGAGCATGGCCAGCAGCGTGTCGAGCGTCTCCGGCTGTACGCCGGTCATGCCACCCGCCAGCACGTTGGCACGGACCAGCACCATCGCGCGCACTTCGTCATGGCGCATCGGCGCACCGATACCGGCCGCGTGACTGCGCAGCAGGTTTTGCTGTTGTTCCCGGTTGTCTTCCGCCGAAACCGGCTGGCCGTCCAATGCCCCGACCCCGGTGGTCAGACCGTAGACGGGGCGGCGGTCGGCGATCAGCTGATCGAGATACCGCGCCGATTCCTGGACGGCTTGCCGCGCTTGTTCGGACAGCGCGACAGTTGCGTAGTCGCGCGCCACCCGGGCGACCTGTTCGACCGAAAGCTCGCCGCCCGTAAGTTCTATGGCTCCCCCCGCCGCCATTTTGTCCTCAGAGGTCGACCATCGGCAGTTTCAGACCCTGCTCTCGGGCGCAATCGATCGCCTCTTGGTAGCCCGCGTCCGCATGCCGCATGACGCCAGTCGCGGGGTCATTGGTCAAGACCCGTTCCAGCCGACGCGCCGCCTCGTCGCTGCCGTCGCAGACGATCACCATACCGGCATGTTCCGAATAGCCGATGCCGACGCCGCCACCGTGATGAATGCTGACCCAGGTCGCCCCCGAGGCGCAGTTCAGCAGCGCGTTCAAGAGCGGCCAGTCGGCGACCGCGTCCGAGTCGTCGCGCATCGCTTCAGTCTCCCGGTTGGGGCTCGCCACCGAACCGGAGTCGAGGTGGTCGCGGCCGATGACCACGGGTGCGGACAGCTCGCCCTTGGCTACCATTTCGTTGAAGGCCAGGCCGACCTTGGCCCGCTGTCCCAGCCCGAGCCAGCAGATCCGAGCCGGCAGGCCCTGGAAATGAATGCGCTCCCGGGCCATGTCGAGCCAGTTGTGCAAGTGGGAATCGTCCGGGATGAGCTCCTTAACCTTGGCGTCCGTGCGATAGATGTCCTCGGGGTCCCCCGACAGCGCAGCCCAGCGGAAGGGGCCTTTGCCGCGGCAGAACATGGGCCGCACATAGGCCGGCACGAAGCCGGGGTAGTCGAAGGCGTTCTCGACGCCGGTATCCTTGGCGCGCTGGCGCAAGTTGTTGCCGTAATCGACGCAGGGAATGCCCCGTTCGTTGAACGCCAGGATCGCCCGCACCTGAACGGCCATGGACTCCATGGCGGCCCGTTCCACCTGAGCCGGATCCGACTCCTGCAGCGCATCCCACTTTTCGAGAGACCAGCCGGCCGGGAGGTAGCCGTGCACCGGATCATGGGCCGCCGTCTGATCGGTCACCAGATCGGGACGGACGTCCCGGCGGACCAGTTCCGGATAGATCTCGGCGGCGTTGCCGATCAGTCCGACGGACAACGCCTCACGCTTTTCACACGCATCGCCGATCATGGCGAGCGCATCGTCAAGATCGGCCGTCGATCGGTCCAGATAACCGGTCTCCAGCCGGCGCTCGATGCGACTGGGTCGGCATTCCACCGCGAGGATGGAGGCGCCGGCCATCGTTCCGGCCAAGGGCTGGGCGCCGCCCATGCCGCCGAGGCCGGCGGTCAGGATCCAGCGGCCGGCCAGATCGCCTTCATAGTGGCGCCGGCCCGCCTCGACGAAGGTCTCGTAGGTGCCCTGGATGATGCCTTGGCTGGCGATGTAGATCCACGAACCGGCCGTCATCTGGCCGTACATCATCAGCCCCTTGTGATCGAGCTCGTTGAAATGCTCGAGCGTGGCCCAGTGTCCCACCAGGTTGGAGTTGGCGATCAGCACCCGAGGCGCGTCCGGGTGGGTCTGGAACACGCCGACGGGTTTGCCCGACTGCACCAAGAGAGTTTGGTCGTCGTTGAGTTCCTTAAGGGTCGCGACGATCTTGTCATAGCAGTCCCAATTGCGTGCGGCCCGCCCGACACCGCCATACACAACGAGCTCTTCCGGTTTTTCCGCGACCTCCGGATCGAGGTTGTTCATGAGCATGCGAAGCGGCGCTTCCGTCTGCCAGCTCTTGGCGTTGAGCGCGCTCCCACGGGGCGCGCGGATGGTCCGCGTGTTGTCGATCCGGTTTGCCTCGGTCATCGCATCTTCTCCCACTCGCAATCTTGCGCCCGTGCTGCGGCAATCCCGGCCGCCGCCTCAGGCCACCAGCGTGCGCGCCGCCCCCGCCGGTTTGAACCGGCCGCCGAGCCGATACAGGTTGCCGGGATGGACCAGCTTGACCCGGGTCACGACGCGCGAGAGCGACCAAGTCCGCCGGCGCAGCACCAGACACGGCTCATAGCGGTCAATCTCCAGGAGCTTGTACTCGGCCCCTTCGGGCCGTCGCGCTTCGATCACATGCTCCACTTCCGTGGCCGTGACATGGTCGGTCAGGTACTGGCTCGGCGTGATCCGGGTGAAGTCCTGATCCAGGAATTTTGGGGCCACGCCGGGGTTCACATAGCGGTCCTCCAGCTGGATCGGGCGTCCGTTCTCCCGGTGCACGACGACTACGTGGAAGACCAGAGCCTCTGGGGCCAACTGCATCATCCGCGCCGCCTCGTCGTTCGCGGCTTCACGGTCGGCGGAAATGACCGTCGCGCTGTGGCTGCCGCCGCGCTCGGCAATCTCGCGGGCAATGCTGCGGATCTCGAGCAGCGCCGATGGCTCGCGCCGGGCCGCGACGAATGTGCCCACGCCCTGGACCCGGTCGAGCCTACCCTCGGCGCTGAGTTCGCGCACCGCACGGTGGGCGGTCATGCGAGACACGCCGAGCGATGCCACGATGTCGTTTTCGGATGGAATTCGGCAGCCCGGGGGCCAATCGCCCGACTCGATGCGGGCGGTGATGAAATCCTTGACCTGCTGGTACAGCGGCACGGCCGTCGAGCCGGTCGCCAGCTGCCCTCCCTCCAGCGATTCTGTCACGGCCAAATCGCCCCTTTTTTGGCACTAGTTGTCTATACATGTATATATCACATGATCGCGCGAAACGTCAACTCCGAGATCGGTTATGCGGAGGCGAGACGCGAGACCGTTGATCGGAAGCGCGAGGCAATCTCCTCTTCACGGTCGTGGCGTCCGTCACGCACCACCCAGCGCCCCCCCACCATGACGTCCCGGATCGGATTCACGTTGCCGGAGAAGACAAGGGCGTCAAGCAGGGTGTCCTTACTGTGTCCGGCCGCGATTGGATGCTCGCGATCGAGAACGATGAGATCCGCACGGTTGCCGGGAGCAAGCGACCCAATGCGACGGGCGAGCGCCTGCGCGCCGCCGGCGAGGCCGCCGGTGAACAGCGCCGTCCCGGTCGACGCGGCCGGTGCGCCGGCGGCGATATTGCGGGCGTGGGACAAGAGCCGCTGGCCATACTCCAGCCATCGCAGCTCCTCCACCGGGCTCACCGATATGTGGCTGTCGGAGCCGATTCCAAAACGGCCACCAGCCGCAAGGTAGGCGGGCAGGGGGAACAGGCCATCCCCCAGATTGGCCTCGGTGCTCGGGCACAGGCCCGCGACGGCATCGCTCTTGGCGAGCGCAGACGTCTCGGACGGGGTCATGTGCGTCGCGTGCACCAGGCACCAGCGCTCGGATATCGGCGCGTTGGCCAGCAGCCATTCGACCGGCCGGGCCCCGGACCAGGCGAGACAGTCTTCCACCTCCTTGACCTGCTCCGCAACGTGCATGTGCACGGGAGCCTCCGCGTCCAAGCGGTCGAGGCCCGCGAGGCAGGCGGCGAGGTCGTCGGGCGGCACGGCGCGCAGGCTGTGCGGAGCGGCGCCAACGGCCAGGTTCGGATCGCGTGCCGCCTCGCCGATCAGGGTTGCGGCCAGGTCGAGGAACCCGTCGACCGGCAGCACGAACCGATTCTGCCGCGGCTCGGTCGGCGCGCCGTTGAATCCGCCGGCCCGATAGAGAACGGGGAGCAGGGTGAGACCGATGCCAGCGTCCTGCGCCGCTCCAATAACCGCGCGGCACATCTGTGCCGGATCGGCATAGGGGCGGCCCGCCGGGTCCCGATGCAGATAGTGGAACTCGCCCACGGCCGTATAACCGGCCTTGAGCATCTCCACATAGAGCTGCGCGGCGACGGCTAAGAGACCCTCCGGGGAGATCGAGACAGCCAGGCGATACATGGTCTCGCGCCAGGTCCAGAAGCTGTCACCGTCGGGCCCCGCCCGCTCGGCGAGGCCCGCCATGGCCCGCTGGAAGGCGTGCGAATGGAGGTTCGGCATGCCCGGCAGCACGGCGCCCGCAAGGCGTTCGGCGCCGGACGGGTCGGCCTCCGCCGATACGGCCTCGATGTCCCCCGTTTCGTTGATTGCAATGCGCACGTCCTTCGCCCAGCCGTTTGGCAGCAGGGCGATGTCTGCGAAGAGATCGGGCATGATGTTCTGGCGGCGGCCGTGACAAAAGCGCGGGACAACCTACCCCGGTTCGCTAAAGTGTAGGCGGGAAGGTGGCGGGCGGCAAAGCCCCTAAGACGGAGAGGCGGACCGGCGCATGGCCGATTGGGACGCGCTTTGGATCAACGGCGAGCTCGCCACGATGGCCGTGGGCACGGACGCCTATGGCACAATCTCGGACGGCGCCATCGCGGTCTCCGGTGATCGGATTGCCTGGGTCGGTACCAAGGAAGACCTGCCCGGGCAGCCCGACTCGCTGGCCGCCGAGGTGCATGACGCCGGCGGGCGCTGGATTACACCCGGCTTGATTGACTGTCATACCCATCTGGTATTCGGCGGCGATCGCGCGCGCGAGTTCGAGATGCGCCTCGAGGGCAAGAGCTACGAGGAGATCGCGCGTGCCGGCGGCGGCATCCGGTCGACCGTGGCGGCGACCCGGGCGGCCGATGAGGGCACGCTCGTCGAGCAGGCGGAACATCGCCTCGCAAACTTCCTTGCTGAAGGCGTGACCACAATCGAGATCAAGTCCGGCTACGGCCTCGACCTCGATAGCGAGGTTAAGATGTTGCGCGCGGCGCGACGGCTGGCGGCCGACCACCCGGTCACGGTGGCCACCACCTTTCTCGGTGCCCATGCGGTGCCGCCGGAATTCGAAGGGCGCCAGGCTGACTATGTGGACCTGGTGTGCGAGCAGATGCTGCCGGCGGTGGCCAAGAGCGGGCTCGCCGACACGGTCGATGCCTTCTGCGAGACGATTGCCTTCACCCCTGAGGAGACGGCCAGGGTCTTCGAAACGGCCCGACGGCTCGGCCTGCCGGTGAAGCTTCATGCGGACCAGCTTTCGGACCTCGGCGGCGCGGCGCTGGCGGCGGGGTTCGAGGCGCTCTCGGCCGATCATCTGGAGTACACCTCGGCAGAAGGCGTCGAGGCCATGGCGGCTAGCGGCACCGTCGCGGTGCTGCTGCCGGGGGCCTATTTCGTGCTCGGCGAGACCCAGCGGCCGCCAATCGACGCATTTCGCGCGAACGGCGTGCCGATGGCGCTGGCAAGCGACTGCAATCCCGGATCCTCCCCGGCGACCTCGCTGCTGCTCATGCTCAACATGGCCTGCACCCTGTTCGGGCTCAGCCCGGCCGAGGCGCTTGCCGGGGTGACGCGGAACGCGGCCCGGGCGCTGGGACTTGGCGACGAGCTCGGCACCCTCGGGGTTGGCCGGCGGGCCGATTTTGTCTTGTGGGACATCGGCCACCCGGCGGAGCTCGCCTATTGGCTCGGCGCCAACCTCTGCGCGGGCGTCGTATGGCAGGGCCGGCCGCGCGCTGGGGACGCGCCCCTGCGTGCGTCCTGAGACGGGCAGGATGGAGCCCTTCCGCTTTACGCCGGGCGACACGCCGCTGCTGATCAGCATGCCGCATCCCGGGACCCGTCTGCCGCCTGAGATCGCGGATCGGTTGACGCCGGCCGCCCGCGCCGTGCCCGACACCGACTGGCACGTGGAACGGCTTTATGATTTCGCCCTCGAACTCGGCGCGAGCGTGCTGGCGGCGACACATTCGAGGTATCTCGTCGATCTGAACCGGGATCCGGCCGGTACGGCACTGTATCCCGGTGCGGAGAACACGGCGGTTTGCCCGACCACCACCTTCGATCGCGCGCCAATCTACCGCGAGGGGACCACGCCGACAGAGGAAGAGAACGCAGACAGGGTCGGACAATACTGGCGCCCCTACCACAACCGCTTGCGCGCGACGCTCGTGGAACTGCGCAACCGTTTCGGAGTGGCCGTCCTGTTCGATGCCCACTCGATCCGGTCGGTCGTGCCGCGCTTTTTCGAGGGAACATTGCCGGACTTCAACCTGGGTACCGCGTCCGGCACGAGCTGTGATCAGGATCTATCGGACCGGATCTTTGCCGTTCTGCAGGGCGCTTCGGGCTACAGCAGCGTGCGGGACGGCCGTTTTACGGGCGGCTACATCACGCGCCACTATGGCGCGCCGGGCGAGGGGATCCACGCGGTGCAACTCGAGCTTTCGCAACGGACCTACATGGACGAGGGGCCGCCATTCACCTACCGGCTGGAGCTGGCGGACCGAGTGCGCCCGGTCTTGCGCGATTTCGTCACAGAGATCTTGCGCTGGTCCGCGGAAACCGCGCGCGGCTAGCTGCGGCGGGAGTGGCGGGAATGGGAAGGGGCCGTTCCTACCACTGGATCGCCTCGACTCCCTCGAAGGTCAACTCGCTGCCGTCGCTGAGAGTGATGGTGCCGGCGGAGTCGTCCGACAGCATGGCGCTGTCGCCATCCTGGCTCTCGATGCCGCCCCTGTTGAAGTCGATCGTCCAGCCGCCTTGGAATTGACCGTCGCCGCCCTGGACCTCCACTGAATCGGTCCAGCCATTGCCGCCAATGAACCGGTCGTCCCCGTCTCCTCGGGTAAACACGAAGAGGTCGTTGCCGGCGTCGCCGTAGGCCAGGTCCTGTCCCGCGCCACCCATCATGATGTCGTCGCCGCTGTCGCCCTCGAGGCGGTCGTCACCGGCGCCGCCGATCAGGGTGTCGTCGCCGGACCCGCCCTGGAGGCGGTCGTCATCCCGGCCGCCCGCGAGCAGGTCGTCGCCCCGGTGGCCGTAGAGCCGGTCCTCGCCGCGGCCGCCGCGGAGCGTGTCGTCGCTCAGGTCCGAACCCTCGATGCGGTCGTCTCCGCGGCCGCCGTAGACATAATCGACGTTGTCGAGCCGGGTGTTGCGGAAGTCCAGATGGTTGTCGTCGTTGTCGCCGCGGATGCCGCGGCCGGCCGCGTCGAAGACCTCGATGCCGGCGTTGTCGCGGAAGCCGTGCAGGGTGACGTCGCCGTTGCCGACATTGACGATGCTGTCGCTGCCCGCGCCGCCGGTGAAGCGGTCGTACTGGCCCTCGCGGCCGCGGATCTCGAACAGGTCGTTGCCCGCGCCGCCGTCGAGCTCGTCCCGGCCCGCGCCGCCGATCAGGGTGTCGTCGCCGGCCCCGCCCTGGAGGCGGTCGTCATCCCGGCCGCCCGCGAGCAGATCGTCGCCCCGATGGCCGTAGAGCCGGTCCTCGCCGCGGCCGCCAATCAGATGATCATGACCGTCGTCGCCCTCGAGACGATCATCGCCGGAGCCGCCAAACAAGCTATCGTCGCCGTCCGCGCCCAGAAGTCGATCGTTCCCGGAGCGCCCGTAGATCCGGTCGTCCTCACGCCCGCCTGTCAGTATGTCATCGCCCGAACCGCCGCGAAGGGTGTTGCCGCCGGTGTTCTGCCCATCATCCCCACCCGCATCGCCTCCGGTATTCCCGCCATCGGTCTCATCGCCGATGGCGGCAGATGTCACACCATCGGCCGGTTGGGCCAGCCCAAGGAGTTCGACGATGTCCGGTTCCACGAAGAGCGGTCCGATTGACCCCGGATCCGCGTAACCGGGTTGCGCGATCAGGAGCTGTGAGACATCCGTCGTGATCCCATCGATGCCACCCTCGGAAACGATCGGCGCCGGAGCCACGCCAATCGGATCCGGGATCTCTGAGCTCGTTCCCAGCAGGCTGGGACTATCGCCGGGATCCTGCGCGTCTTCGCCGACTTCCTGGTGTGGCCCGCGTCGATCACGGTCACCATCCTCATCCAGGACCGTGGCAGTCCCGAACGGGATGTCGAACGCATTGCCGATGTGCAGGCCGAAGTGGAGGTTCGGAAGCGATTCATCGGAGACCGGTGTGGCGTCAGACGCCTCGGATCCACCGCCTATCGGGTCTTCGAGATCACTGGGACCATCGCTCTGGCGCACCAAGAGCTGGTCAATCTCGGTGACATCCGTTTCGGCCTCCGTCGCTTGGCGCCTGTCGTCAGCCATCTTGCAGCCTCCCCTGGCGGCAGATTGTTTGGACCCCCCGACACGTCTGGAGATCTATATGAATTATATGTAAAGATCGTTAATTTCTTGTAAATAGTCATGTTAAATACAAATTTAATTTACATCATGCTTAATATTACAGAGCTTTTTTCATAACTTTTCCTAAAATTCTTTTCAATTCCCTCAATGAATAATGGCACCCATCGCTATAGACCCTGCATAGGTACTGGACCCGTAGGTAGAAACGAGGGCGGACCCGCCACTATCCTTAAGGGATGGGTAACTCGGCTCTCCTATAAACCGAAGCCACGGAATAGTGGTCAGAAATCCCAATCAACCCGGCGTCAACGGGTGAACTGAAACGACGGCGGAGGCCCTTTCTACGATGACTTCGGCGGCGACGACGGTCCCCGCGGACCCAGCCCGGTCGGGCTCTTCAAGGCTGGGCTTGGCTTCGATGTTCGGCTTCTTGGGACGCGATCACCTGGACGTCGTCGCGGCCAGCTTCACCATCAATGTTCTCACCCTGGCGCTCCCGATCGTCATTCTTCAGACCTATGACCGCATCATACCGAACGATTCGCGGCACACGCTCCTGCTGTTGGTGGTCGGCATCGTCCTGGTCGTCGTTCTGGACGCAATTCTCCGCATTGCTCGTGCCTATGTCGTTGGCTGGGCGGGAGCCCGCTACCAGCATCGGGCGAGCCTTGAAGCCGTCGAACGGATTCTGTTCTGCAACCTGGTTGCTTACGAACGGGACGAGCCTGGCGTGCACTTGGAGCGGCTGCAGGCGCTCGACGCTCTGAGGGACTTCTACACTGGGCAAGCCGCTCTCATCGTCGTCGACCTTCCCTTTGTCGTTCTGTTCCTTGGCCTGATCGCCTACGTGGCCGGGACCCTCGTGTTCGTGCCCTTGGCGCTGCTTGCCGTTTTTGCGCTCGCCGCAGCCATTGTCGGTCGTCGTCTCCATGCCGCCCTCAAGACGCGGCGTGCGCTCGACGACCGCCGCTACAACTTCATCATCGAGGTGCTCGCGGGGATACACACGGTCAAGGGGCTCGGCATGGAAGAGCTCATGATGCGGCGCTACGAGCGGCTGCAGGAGGGCTGTGCGCCGACCGGAGAAGCCGTCAATCTGCGAAGCGGCACCGGGCAAACCCTCGGAGCCCTGTTCGGCTACCTCACCATGGCCACGGTCGCCGGAACCGGCAGCCTGTTCGTAATCGACGGTGACCTCACGATGGGCGGGCTTGCCGCCTGCACGCTCCTTGCCGGGCGCAGCCTCCAGCCTCTCATGCGCGCCATGGGCATTTGGGCGCAGTTCCAGAACATTCGCGTGGCAAAGGCACAGTTCAGCAAGATCCGGGACCTGCCGACCGAGGTCGTGGAGCCGCTCCCTCCGTTGCCCGCCGTCACCGGTTCGATCGAGATGAAAGGCGTCTGGGCGCGGTTCGAGGACGACGGTCCCTGGCTGTTCGAAGACCTAAACCTCGATGTCTCCGCCGGAGAGATGGTTGGGATCTGCGGCGGCAACGGCAGCGGGAAGTCGTCTTTGCTCTGGCTGATCATCGGCCTGCTGCGGCCGCAGCGGGGCCAAATCCTGATCGATGGGCGGGATCTGTCCAGGTTCGACCCCCAGAGCATTCGGGCACAGGTCGCCTATGTGCCCCAGCGTGCCGAACTGCTGAAGGGCACGATCCTCGAGAACCTGACGGGCTTTCGTGTGGCGGAGCAGTCTGCTTCTGCGGTTAGGCTCGCCGAAGCGCTCGGCCTGGACGTGATCACGGCGCGCATGCCGGAAGGCTATCAAACCGAGATCGGCGGCAGTGCCATGGATACGGTTCCTGGCGGCATTATGCAGCGAATCGCGATTGGCCGGGCGTTGGTGGGCGACCCGCCGGTAATCCTGTTTGACGACGCGATCTCGTTTCTCGACGCTGACGGCGACATGCAGGTTCGCGAATTGCTGGCTGGCCTCAAGGGCAAGCGCACGGTTCTGCTCGTCTGCCAGCGACCTTCCCTGCTGACCCTCTGCGACCGGATCTATGACCTCGGCGACGGCTGCCTGCGAGAGCGTCCCCGCATGGCGGCGCCGACAGACAATCAGGTCGTCACAAAGCACTTCCCGCTATGAACATCGACCAGACAGCTTTGGCAGAGCACCCGCGTGTTCACCCAACCGCACAGCCAGCACCGCCGCTGACGCTGCCGGAAAGCCTGCGGGACAAGCCTGGCTACCCGGCCTGTCTGATGCCGTTGCTCACAGCGCTGGATTGGCGTGGCGTACAGCGTGAACTTGCCGAGGCGTTGCCGCATTTGTCGGATGATCTGGATCTGATCGACTTCCGAAACACCCTGGCAAATCTGAACTTCGCGAGCGAGCTGGTCAGGGCCCCCCTGCACCGGCTGGATCGCAGGCTGATGCCCTGTCTTTTCGTGCCAGACGGTGAGGGGCCGCGCGTCCTCATCGATATGGAAGGCGGCCAGGTGACCTATTTCGACCCGGCCACCGGCGAGACACGAAGCGAGCCGAGTAGCGGGGTCAGAGGCTCAGCCTACTGCTTTCGCGCGAATAGCCAGGAGTATCTGACCAATCCGGCGCAAGAGGTCGACCAAGCATGGTTTGATCGGTTCTTGGTGCGGTTTCGTCCGACCTGGCGCTCGCTGCTGGGCATCACGTTGCTGTTGAATCTGCTCGGTCTCGCGGTGCCGCTATTCATCATGATGGTCTATGACCGCGTGGTCGCTTCGGGCTCAATCCCGACCTTGGTCTATCTGGGAATCGGCATTGCCACCGCGCTCGCATTCGAGTTCGCCCTGCGCTCAATCCGGGTCCGGCTGCTTGCCTATGTCGGCGCGCGTATGGACACGCTGATCAACACCTCGGTGTTTCGGCGGATCCTGTCTCTGCCGCCCATCTTCACAGAGGGCGCGACGATCGGCGCGCAAGTCGCTCGAATGAAGGAGTTTGAGGCGATCCGAGATTTCTTCACCAGCCCCTTGGCCCTGGTGTTCCTGGAAATCCCATTCGTGATTCTGTTCATCGCCGTCATCGCCGTGCTAGCCGGCCCGCTTGCGTTGGTCCCGGTCGTGCTGATCGCGATGTTTGCTCTCGCAATCGCGGTCTTTAATCCCATTATGCGCAAGCTCGTCGCCAAGGCGTCGCGGGCCACCGCGGCACGGCAGAGCTTCTATGTCGAGATGCTGTCGAAGCTGCGCACCATCAAATACGGGCGCTCGGAACGGACTTGGCTGGAGCGGCACCGGACCTATTCGGCGGATGCCGCCACGGCGAGCTTCCAGACTGCCATGTTGACCACCCTGATCCAGACGACCGGACATATCCTGATGTTGTGCGCGGGAGTCGCGATGCTGGGTTTTGGCGCGCTCCGCGTGCTCGACGGCGCCATGACGGTCGGCGCACTGGTGGCGTCGATGGCGCTGACTTGGCGGGTGCTGTCTCCTTTGCAGAGCTGCTTCTTGACGTTCGCCAAGCTGGAACAGGTCCGCAACGGTATCCGGCAACTCAACAACCTTATGCGATTGCAGCCGGAACGCGCGGCGGGGTCTGCCTCCACCGCAGCGATGCGCGTCGATGGCCGCGTTACGCTGTCGCGGGTCAGCCTGCGCTATGCGGCCGATGCCCAGCCCGCGCTGATCGGCGTATCCCTAGAGGTGCAGCCCGGTGAAGTCGTCGCCGTCATTGGCCGCAACGGGTCCGGCAAGACGTCGCTGTTCAATTTGATCCTCGGTCTCTACCACCCACAGGTCGGCAGCGTGCGCATCGATGGCCACGATATCCGTCAGCTCGACCCTGTGGCGTTCCGCCAATCGATCGCCTATATGCCGCAACATAGCCAGTTGTTTCACGGGACGATTGCGCAAAACCTGCGCCTGGCCGAACCCGGCGCGTCCGATGAAGACCTGCGCCAGGCGGCGGAACGGGCGCACGTGCTGGATGACATTCTCGCTTTCCCGCAGGGCTTCGACACCCGCGTCTCCGACCAGGCAGTGCAGAATATGTCGGCGGGATTTCGCCAGCGCTTGGCGCTGGCGCGGGTCTATCTCAAGAACGCGCAGCTGGTCCTGATGGACGAGCCGTCGACCGCGCTAGACGACAGGGGCGATGCGGCGTTTCGGGCCCAGGTCAACCGGCTGCGCAGACACAGCACCGTCTTCTTCGTCACCCACAGGCCTAGCCACATTCGGTTGGCCGACCGGGTCCTGTTCCTGGACAACGGTGCGCTCACCATGAACGGTCCGCCCGAGGAGGTGCTCAAACGATTGCCAGGAGGGTTGGCATGAGCCGCTCAGCGACACCGACACAGCCGCCGGTCCCGGAGGTTTCCCGGGCCCAGGCGCGCTATCTCGCAAAGGCGATCTCGCTGGAGGAGACCGGCGTACCTCACATGGTCAGGCTTACGCTGCTGACCGTCTCGGCGATGATTGGCGTGGCGATCGGCTGGGCCGCCATCACCAAGGTCGATGAATCGGCGCTGGCGATGGGTGAGGTCGTGCCGACTGGACGCGTGCAGACGGTGCAGCATCTCGAGGGCGGCATCGTCTCGGAGATCTTCATTGAGGAAGGACAGCTGGTCGAGTCCGGGCAGGTGCTCTTGCGCATGGATCCCGCCGCCATACGTGCCGAATTGGGCCATCTCGAAAACCGGGAGAAGAGCCTGCTGAACCAGGAGCAAATAGTTGAAGAGATCCTGAGTATGCATCGACGCCTACTGGAAAAGCAGTACACGTCGCGTGCTCGGTTCCTCGAGGCGCGAAGGGAACTGGCACGGACCAAGGGGGAACTCGCCGAAGTGCGGGAAGAAATGGTGCAACTCCAGGACCGCATCACGCGGACCGAGATCACGGCGCCGACCCGGGGTTATGTCAAGGGGCTGAACCTCAACACTGTGGGCGCCGTCGTGGGGCCGGGACAGCTTCTCATGGAGATTGTTCCGGCGGACCAGGATCTCATCGTCGAGGCTCGAATTTCGACCCGAGATATCGGTCACGTCCGGCTCGGCCAGGAGGCGAAGATCAAGGTCGACACCTACGATTTCGCCCGCTATGGCTCGGTGCCTGGCCGCTTGAGCCAGATCTCTGCCACGACCTTTCAGGATGAGGATGGTGCCCCCTACTACAAGGGGAGGATCGTGCTCGATCAGCACCATGTGGGCAAGAACCCGCGCCACAATCCTGTTCTGGCAGGCATGACGGTGCAAGCGGAGATCGTCACCGGCGACAAGTCGATCCTGGAGTATCTGCTAAAACCGATCCGCAGTTCGGTTGATAGCGCCTTCCACGAACGCTGAGGCGGACAGCAAGCCAGAGTGGCGCGCCACCATCACCGATACGCCACAATCGGCTTATAGGCTCATCCGTCAATTCGACAGGTCTTTCCAAAGCAGGAAAAGCGTTGTCGGCTAAGGACATATCCATTGTCCTTGGAGTTGACATGAAATATTCGCTTGATCAGAACGCTTGTATACAGTCTTAACAAGCGGGTTGATTCGCTTGTGAGAACTCGTTGCAATTTATATAGTTAGTTTCTGGGGATCGATCCGAAGGTTCGGTAGGGGGAGGCATCAAGATGAGGCCCGCGATCCTAGCGCTCCTGATGCTTGCTGGCTGTGCAGGAGGTACGCAGGTGTCAACCAATTTGCCGGGGCCTGGGGCGATACCGGCGCATCCGGTCTTTTTTGCTCATTCGGAGTATCGGTGGAACGTTGTCTTTGTCACGCCGGATCGTATGCGTCGGCTGGCGCGGCTGTTCCGCAAGCATCCGAACGCCGTGGGTATGGCCATGTGGCGGGAGAGCGAAGACGGAATTCCGATGCGAAGCTGTACCCTCTACTTGCGCGATGATGCCACCTATGACGTCCTCGCACATGAGGCGCGGCATTGCCTGGAGGGTCACTTCCATCCACCGGGGCTCTACGCGGGCCTGGGCGGCCCGCCGCTGCCCGCCGTGCGACGGCCCGAGGGCGGCTTTCCGAGGCAAGCGCCCCAGCCGTAATGACTAGTCCGGCTGCGCGTCAGGCGGCGAGCTGACCGTCGCAGGACCGATTCAGAAGCCCGGTGATATCGTCACTTGCGCTTCTTTAGCCGTACGAGGTTTCCGCTGACGGTCCGGAGGACCTTGTTGTCCTCCATCAGCGTGTACTCCAGCGTCATCTCGTTGCCGTAAGCCAATCGCTCGTACCGGGAGACGACTTTCTTGCCGTCCTCCAAAGTCGAGGACAAGTAGACGATCAGCTTGCCGTCGACAGTCTCCGCCCAGGCGTCCGAGCCGGCCTCGAGAGCGGGGTCGGCACGCTTGATCTTGAACTGTCCCGGCGTGTCGCCTGTAGCAAACTCCAATACGGTGGTTCGGGTTCGCGGCTTGCCGCCTTTGTCGCCCCGTGACACCAGGGTCTTCCACTTGATGTCGAAGCCATCTTCGGATCTCGCGATCGTGAGATCGGTATCCCGAACCATCACGGGATTCCGTTTCAGGTCCTCGTCGGCCGTCACCCCAACGCCGACCCAGTCGCCGTAGAACTCGGCCAGTGGATCGCCTTGCCCAATGGCGGAAGACAGCGGGGCCAAGCCCAAGAATATCAAAGCGACAAGCGCAGTTACGGCACGCATGAGCAACCTCATCTTCCATCTACCCGGTTTGGAAGTCGGCGCACTATAGCCAGCCGGACCTGCAAGAACAACGGACCGTGTCCGGCTGATAGCGACATATCCTTAGGCCTACATAAGCGGTTCGGTGGGCGGAACAACCCAGGACCTCGTGACGAGCCGGTCGAAGGGAATCACATCTAAAAATAGTATTCGATGGCGTCTATCATCTATTAGCTGTGCTCCGGTGTATGTTCCTGTAGCCAATTTCCACCGAACACCCTAAGATCATCTTCCCATGCTGACCCATGCCGATATCTGGCGTGCGATCGATACGCTGGCGAGAGAGCATGGCTTGAGCCCATCGGGATTGGCCCGACGGGCCGGGCTGGATCCGACCACATTCAACAAGTCCAAGCGGATCACGCGGGAGGGCAAGGCGCGCTGGCCCAGCACCGAAAGCGTGGCCAAGATCCTGCGGGCAACCGGCGCGAGCGTCGAGGAATTCGTGAGTTACCTGAGCGAACAGGGTGGCGGGCGCCCGGCCCGGCGGATCCCCGTTCTGAGCTATGCGCAGGCGGCTGGGTCCGGCTATTTCGATGAGTCCGGTTACCCGACTGGTGACCGCTGGGACGAGGTTGAGTTTCCCAAGATCGATGATCCGCGCCTGTATGCTCTCGAGGTATCGGGTTCCGCCCTGTTGCCGGCTTATCGGGATGGTGACCTGATGATCGTCTCTCCTGCCGCTGGACTGCGCCGGGGGGATCGTGTCGTCGTCAGGACCGTCAGCGGGCAGCTGACCGCGCATGAGCTGGTGCGCCAGAGCGCCCTCAAGTTGGAGCTATTGCCCCTTGTGGGTGGGACGCCGGAACGTGTCCTCCCGGCCAGCGATGTCAGCTTTGTTCACCGCATCGTCTGGGCGAGCCAGTAGGGTGCGGTCCGATATCGCCCAGGCAATCATCGATGCGCTCTGAGATGACCGGCTGCTGTGCCGGGTCCTGGCGTGCCGGGGGCGGGCAGTCCCGAGCAGCCCATTGGCCCCGCGCTAGGGACGGGCTATGCTTGAGCACGGCAAGACTGGCAGCAAGAGATCGTACGCAAGAGACCACCCATGGCATCTCAAATCTATATCGACGGTGAATGGCTGGAAGGCGACCCGCCTCTGTTGACGGCGAACAGCTTGGCAACCTGGCTGTCCTCCATGGTGTTCGACGGGGCTCGTGCGTTCAGAGGCTTGGCGCCCGATCTTGATCTGCATTGCGAGCGGGTCGTGCAGTCGGCCCGCCTATTCGGCCTCAAACCCTACTTGACAGCCGCAGAAATCGAGGCAATCGCCTGGGACGGAATACGGCGGTTCCCCGCCAATGCCGAGCTCTACATCCGGCCGATGTATTGGGCCGACAACGGGTTTGTTGCGCCGGACCCCGAGAGCACGCGGTTTGCGCTTGCGATCGAGGAAATGCCGATCCCCAAGCCAACCGGCTTCAGTGCCTGTCTGTCCAGCTTTGCGCGGCCGGCTCCGAACACCGCACCCACGGATGCCAAGGCGTCGTGCCTCTATCCGAACGCGGCGCGGGCCTTGACCGAGGCCAAGGAGAAGGGTTTCGACAACGCGGTGGTCCTCGATCTGTTGGGTAATGTGGCCGAGTTCGCCACGGCCAATCTCTTCTTCGTCAAGGACGGAGTCGCCGTGACGCCGATCCCGAACGGTACCTTCCTCAACGGCATCACCCGACAACGCGTAATCCAGCTATTGCGGGAGGACGGGGTCGAGGTCGTTGAGCGGGCCGTGAACTGGCCAGAGGTGCTGGACGCGGACGAGATCTTCAGTACCGGCAACTACGCCAAGGTGTCTCCGGTCAAGCGCATCGAGAACCGCGACCTGCAACCGGGACCGATCGCCAAGCGCGCCTACGACCTCTATTTCAACTTCGCCCAGAGCGCCACCGCCTGAGCGGGCGCTGGACCTTCCTCATAAGAAAAAACCCGGCGGATGGTCCGCCGGGCTCTCTCTGTCAATTCTCGTGTCGCTCGCCGTTAGGCGACAGGCGACTTGACGAGCTTCTCGACGGCCTCGGCAAAGCGCGCGTTCACGGGCTCGACCGCGTCCTGAGCGACCTTCACCGACAGCTCGGAGATCTTCGTGCCCTTGGAGACGAAGTCATCGAACGAGCTGCGGGCAAACCCGGTCTGCAGCTCCAAGGCCTCCTGGACGGTCTTGACGCCCATCAGCGCCTTGGCATTGGCCACACTGGCCTCGAAGGCCTTCTTGTTGTACTCGGTGACTTCCTTGCCGATCGCTTCGAAGCCCTTGGCGGCGATGGTGCTCGCCTTGACGGCGGCGTCCATGTTCTCCTTGCCGAACTTGCTCATTTCGTCCAAGCCCTTGACGGCATTGGGCAAGAACTTCTCGACCTGCTCCTTGGTGGCCACGAACATCTGATCGTAGCCCTTCGTGAACACTTCGGCGCCGGCCTTCGCGGCCTGGGCGCCATTGCCTTTCTTCTCACTCATAATCCAGTATCTCCCGTATCTTCATACTCCGGGACGTGACCCCGAGTGGACCCTATGGACGGTGACGGCTCAGCACCGCAATTCTGCCATGCTGCAACGCAACATTTCCTCAACATAGTGACTGGCGGGACGGTGTCAACGATTTTTTGTGCGCCGCAATAATATTTTGGGCGGAACCGAAAAACGCCGCGTTCTCGGGCGATTAGATGGTAAACGCAAGATTAATCCGCGCTCAGATCCTCGCCGGCAAGGGCACGGTCGATCAATTCCGACGTTTCCGCAATGCCATATAGCGCGATGAAGGACCCCATCCGCGGCCCTTGGCTTTGCCCCAACAGCACCTCGTAGAGCGTCCTGAACCAGTCCCGCAGGTTCTCGAATGGATGGCGTTTCCCGACCTCGTAAACCCGGTTCTGGATTACCTCCGCCTCACTGTCCGTCGGCAATCCGGCAAGCTCTGCTCTGAGGTCCGCCAGCGCCGCGCGCTCCATGTCCGTTGCTTGCCGGTACTCCTTGTTCGGTCTCACAAAGTCGCGATAGTAGGCCAAAGCGTAGCCGACAAGACGGTCGAGAAGCGGCATGCTTTCGGGTGATGCCTCCGGTGCGTAGCGCGAAATGAAGCCCCATAGCACCGCTTTGTCCTCGGTATTACAGACGCTCGCCAGATTCAGCAGGATCGAGAAGGAGAGCGGCATGCTCGCGGCTGACGGGCTCCCGTCGTGGATATGCCAGACGGGGTTCTCGAGACGCTCCGGCTCAGGCTGATCGGGAAATTTCTCGAGAAAAGTCAGATAGTCGTCGACGCTCTTTGGGATGGCGTCGAAATAGAGCCGCTTGGCGCGTCGCGGCGCTTGGTACATGAATAGCGACAGGCTTTCCTGCGTGCCGTAGCGGAGCCATTCCTCGACCGAGAGCCCGTTGCCCTTGGACTTGGAGATCTTCTCGGCGGCCTCGTCGAGAAACAGCTCGTAGGTGAACCCCTCGGGCGGCTGGCCGCCGAGGATCCGGCAGATCGCGCCGGACAGCTTGACCGAGTCGATCAGGTCCTTGCCGGACATCTCGTAGTCCACGTCCAGCGCCACCCAGCGCATGGCCCAATCGGCCTTCCATTGCAGCTTGCAGGCCCCGGCCGTCACCGGGGTCTCGACCTCGCTGCCCTCGCTGTCCCGATAGGTGATGGTGCCGGCGTCCTCGTCCCGGGCGATCATCGGCACCTGCAGGACCACGCCCGTCTTGGGACAGATCGGCAGGAACGGGCTGTAGGTCTTGCGCCGCTCTTCGCCGAGCGTCGGCAGGATCACGCCCATGACCCGGTCGTAGTGGCGCAGGATGTTCAAGAGCGTGTCGTCGAACCGGCCGCTCCGATAGCACTCGGTCGAACTCACGAATTCGTAGTCGAAGCCGAACTCGTCGAGAAACGCCTTGAGGCGGGCATTGTTGTGAGCGCCGAAGCTCTCATGGGTGCCGAATGGGTCCGGGACCGCGGTCAGCGGCCGGCCCAGATGCTGTTCCAGCATCGCAGCGTTCGGGACGTTGTCCGGGACCTTGCGCAGGCCGTCCATGTCGTCCGAGAAGGCGAACAGCCGGGTCGGTAGGTCCGACAGGCGCTGGAAGGCGTGCCGCACCATCGTGGTGCGGACCACCTCGCCAAAGGTACCGATATGGGGCAGACCGGACGGGCCATAGCCGGTCTCGAACAGCACATAACCCTTGCCGGGCGGCTTCGCTTCGACGCGCTTCAACAGCTTGCGCGCTTCGTCGAAGGGCCAGGCCTTGGCGTCGGCGGCCAATGCGCGCAAGGTTTCGTCGACGGGGGCCGCGGCGGGCTCTGCAGGCATGGGCGGGTCGGCTGTGCTCGTTGGATGACGTGCGCGAGACCCTAGGACTACGGCAAGACTCCGTCAATTGAGACGTATGGCGCGCTCAGCCGCGCAGAACCGCCAGCGGGCGGTGTGCGGCGAACGGCGAGCCCGCCACCGGCAATCGCCACCAATCCTGCGCCACCGTCGCGTACAGGCGTCTGAAGTCCACCCGATGCTCGAGGTCGCCGGCCGCGAGTTCGGTTAGGCTCGGCTGGGCGCCATGGAGCCCGCCACGGACCCGGCTGCCCAGGAAGAAATGCGGCGCGGCCGTGCCATGGTCGGTTCCGTTGCTGCCGTTCTGCGCCGCGCGGCGGCCGAACTCGGAGTAGGTCATCACCAGCACGCGGTTCCAGTCGCTGCTTGCCAGCAGCGCTGCGCGCAGGGCAGCCAAACCGGAGCCGAGTTGTTTCAGCAAGGCCGTGTGTTGGCCGGGCTGTCCGCGATGGGTGTCGAAGCCGGGCAGGGCGAGCTTGATGGTCCGTACCGCCGTCTTGCTCGCGATCAGCTTGGCCGCGACGGAGAGCTGACGCCCAAACGGCCCCGAGGGAAATTCCGCCTTCAGCGTGGGCGCGCGCCGTTCGACGGCGCGGAGGTCCTCTGCCGCCTCTTCGATCTCTCCCTGCACCTTGAGAATGTGGGCGAGGGCGGCATTGCCGTCCGGCGCGCTGGCCTGCCGGATGCGGCCGGCCCGGTCGAGGAACTGGGCTGGATTGCGCAGGACGACGCTGCGCAGCCCGTCGCCCGCCGCCACGCCGCTGCCGCCGCCCAGCACGATGACGTCCGTGCTGCCGTCGCCGGCACGGCGATGGTCGCGCCAGACGCGGGTGATCCAGCCGTCGGTCAGCGTCTCGTCGCTGTCCGAGCCGGTTTCCCAGATATCGATGGACCGGAAGTGGGAGCGATTCGGCCGCGGATAGCCGACCCCCAGCACGGCCGCCAACTCGCCGGCGCGCCAGGCCGGCATGAGCGGCCCCAAAGCTTGGTTGAGGCCCACCGTCTCCGACAGCGGCAGCACCTGGTCCCGCGGCACGGCAAGGGCAGGACGCAGCCGGGCATAGGCCGGATCCCCATAGGGAACGACGGTGTTGAGCCCGTCGTTTCCGCCCGCCAGCTCGACGAGCACCAGAACACGATCGCCCTGGGCAGCGGCCGCGCACAGCGGGGTCACCGCCGAGGCCAGGGCCAGGCTGGCGGTCGTACACAGGAAATGCCGACGGTTCATCGCGCCCCTCACTTGAGCTGGTAGGCCGGATCGAGCAGCAGGTGTCGCATCAGCCGGGCCGGGTCCTGGCCGGGTACGGGCGGATGGACCGGCGGCACGGGCAGCAGGAACGCGATCAGCGCATCCGGTCGGCGCTGATCGGGATCCAGATCGTTCATCCAGCCGCTGAGCCAACCCATCCCATTCCTGCCGCCTGCGGCGCGGCCGTTCGTGCCGACGCTCAGGCCCGCCCGACGCGTGAACATCTCCAGCACTTGCTGCCGCGCCAACAGGCTGTCCGCCGTGATCCAGGCGGTGCCGCCCGGCCAGCCCTTGACGTTGGGCGGGTCAAGGACGGCCTGGCCGAGGTGCCGGCCGATGCGCGGCAGGCGGCGGACATTCTGGGGCCGCAGCTCGAACTGGCGAATGGTGCCGACGAGCAGCTCGACCGGCGACTTGACCAGCGCGCCGCGGGCCCCAGGGTCCCAGAACTGCGGTACGCTCAGGGTTTCGGCGAGGGCGACCGAGATGTCGTAGTCACTGGCCCGGAAGGCCTCCGCAATGCGGCCTATCTCGGCGGGATCGGGCGTGTCGGAGACGAATTCCCGCCAAAGCTTGCGGGCGACATGCACGGAGACCTGCGGGTGCTGTAGCACGATCTCCACGATATCGGAGCCGTTCAGGTTGCCGCGGCGGCCCATGAAGACCTTCTCGCCGTGGTCGTGCCAGCGTGCCACGAACCGGTATTCGCCACTGCGGCGATTGAGGCTCCAGCCGGTGAAGGCCCGCGCCGCCTCCTTGATGTCGCGCTCGCTGTAGTGCCCTTCGCCGAGGGTGAACAGCTCCAACAGCTCGCGGGCGAAGTTCTCGTTGGGCCGGCCTCGGCGGTTGGTCACGTTGTCGAGGTAGATGATCATCGCCGGATCGCGCGCGATCGCGTGCAGCAGATCGCGGAAATTGCCCAGCGCATGCCGGCGCAACAGCACGTTCTGCCGATACATCAGGTGCGGCGACTTCACCTTGCGGATCGAGGAGGTGAAATGGTTGTGCCAGAACAGCGTCATCCGCTCGGTCAATGGTGAGGGCGAGGCGACCATTTCCCGGTACCACCAGGCCTGCAGCTCGATCGCTTCTTCGATCCGTGCCCGGCGGAAACGCTGACGTTCCTCGTCCGACATCGCGCGCAGCCGTCGCGGCGGCATGACCGGATCGCCGACCCAGTCCGGCGCTGGCGTCGCCGCAGAATCGCTTCGCTGGCTCAGAACGCGTTCAATTGCCTGATCGCGGGACAGGGGCTCGAAATCGCGGATCTCGGCAAGCGTCGCGCCGAATCCCGTCCTGGCGAGCAGGTGCCGGGCCTCCGCATGGCTGAGCGCCCGGGCCGGGCCCGCCGCGAGCACCGCCGCGGCCAGCGTCAGTCCAAGGCTGAGGAGGGCGACGATCCACCGGCTCATGACGGCGCCACTCCGTTGACCACCCTATTCGCCGCCAGGCTTGGCAGCCGGCGGAGACTCCAGCGGGCGGCCGGGGCCGGACCGGCGCAAGTCGACGGCGCCGGACGGGCGCGGGATCGGTCCGAACAGGCGCAGGAACCGTGGCCGCGCCGCTTCTAAGAACCTCTCTCGCTGCTCCGGGGTCAGGGTGGTCATGAACTCCTGGGCCAGCCGCGTGGCTTCCAGCTGGAAGGTCAGGCGGTTGTCGGCCATCGACCGGATCATGGTCTCGAGCCGGGCTTGATCCGGTGCCTCGGAGGACATCTCCCGCCAAAGCTCCTCCATGGTCTCGCGGCTCTTCGATCGCAGCTCCCGGCCGCGTCCGGCAAGCCGCCGCCGGAGGTCTCTGAAGGCCGTCCGCTGTTCTGGCTGCAAGCCGACGCGGGCAAAGGCCTGGCGCGCGTCGTCCCGAAGACGGCTCGCGACGGCCGGGCCGTAGACCTCCTCCGCGTAGTAGCGCCCGTAGACGTGGCCGCCCACGAAGAAGGCGTTCAAAGCCAGAGACACGGTCAACAAGACCCAAGGCAGGATCCGGGTGGAGAACGCCCGTGGCACCTTGGCGGTCATGACGCGTCTCCATCGATGAAGGCATTGGGATCCAAGGCCCCAGGCTCATAGGGCTCGAACAGCCCGTCATTCGGGGCCCACATCTCAAGGCTTTCGGGCTCGCCGGTCGCAATTTCGATGGTCGGCGCCGTGGGTGCGGCGGACTCCAGGCCGAACTGGAAACCCGCGATGCTGGCAACGACCAGCAGGCTGGCGGCCACGGACCATTCCAAGACGCCTCGCCAGATCGGCAACCAGCCAGACCGAGCCCGGACCTGTTCCTCATCCGCGCGCGGCCGACCGTCCGCTCCGACCAGGCGCCTTGCCCGCGCGACGACCTCTCTCGGCACCGTCGGCCGCTCGCCATCAGCCAGCGCGGCACGAGCCGAAATCAAGGCCTCGAACGCCTCGGGCGTGGCCGCGAGCCAAACCTCCACCGCTTCCCGCTCGGCCTCGCGCAGGCCGCCGTCGAGATAGGCCGCGATCAGCCCGGCGTCGATCTCGCCGGCGACCGGCCGAGGCTGGCGCTGCGCCCGCCACATTCGCCAGAGCCTTCTGTCCTCCTGAGAGAGGTCTGGATCCGCTCCGGATTTCCGACCCATGTTTTCTTTCTCCGTCATCGCTCAGTACTACGCCCTTTCCCGTCCCCTCATCCCTGCGCGGTGCGCCCGACTGCCTCGAAGTGCCGGCGCAGCTTGACCAGCGCCTTGTGTTGGGTGCTGCGCACCGTTTGGGGATTGACGCCCAAGAGGCTCGCCGCCTCCGCCACGTCCATGTCCCGCTCAAAGATCAGTTCCATGACCAGCGCCTGCCGCGGCGAGAGCAGGCCGTCCGGGATCTTGAGCTTGTCCTGCGGCTCGACCGGGTCCACGCTCGCCACCTCCTCCGGCAGGTCGTCGAGAGCGACCCGGACAGCCCGCTTCTTGCGCACGAAGTCCAGCGCGGTGCTGGTCGCCACCACCGTAAGCCACGTCGACAGTGCCGCCCGGTCCGGCTCGTAGCGCCGAATCAGGCGAAAATCCTCCTTGCACAAGCGCACGAAGACGTCCTGGGTGACGTCGTTGATGTCCGCGGCGTCGAACTGCCCGCGCGCCAGGACCTTGCGGACCGCAGCGAAGACCACCGGATTGTACCGGCCGACAAAGGCATCCCAGGCGGCCTTGTCCCCGCGCACGAGGCGCGCAGTGATTTCCGAGCCGCTTTCTGCCCCTCTGCTCTTCCGCACGCTGCGTGTCCAGCTGGTGGTTTGGGGTGCAGCGGCCAATGTATCGCCCAAGACGCCTCGCATCGCCCATAGTTTTACGGGCCCCAGCCGCTCGCCATCCCCAGGGGCGTCAAATCTGCGCCTTGATCGCGGCTGCGGCCGTATACTCGCCGTCATGGATCGGACAGACGTTCCGGAAAGCCGGGCCAATATCCTGAATATCCCTGTGTTCGTGACCGGCCTCCGCCAGGGCGCCGTGCTAACGCCGGAGGGCAACTGTAAGCTGTTGCCCCTGGACCAGGCTCTGGCGCGGCTGCGGTCCGCGACGCCCATCATTTGCCATCGGCCGGCGCTGGTCCGGCGACTGGGCCTGGACCGCTTCGCCGGGCATGATGTGCTGGAGCTGTTCGCCTTCGTTCGGCCGGCCGAGTTCTGCGTGCCGACCCCACGGGGCCTCGCCGCCACACTGGACCTGCCGCCGCCGGAAACGCTCGAGGACCAAGCCCGCATCCTGGCCGCCGCGGCCGGCAGGCTGTTGGACGAATTGGCGGAGCGCGACCCGGTGGAGGCGCCGGAACTCACCGGGCTGGCCGCGGCCATGGACGCCGGCGGCTGGTCCTGGGCCCCGCATGTGCTGTCGGTCCTGGGCGCGCGACCGACCTCGCGCACCGAGGGGGCGGCATGGGCGGCCCTGGAGGTCTGGCGGCGGCTCGACGAATGGAGCGAGCGCGCGCCCGAACCGCCGCCGGCCAACCAGCCGGTTGAGCCTGCCGAAGCGCGCCGGCGCTTGGCGGACCTGCTGGGACCCGACGCGGAGCTCAGGCCACAGCAAGCGGACTTCGCGTCCGCGGCCGCGGCAGCCTTCACGCCGCGCGATGCGGCCGGCAGCCCGCACATGGTTCTGGCCGAGGCCGGCACGGGGGTCGGCAAGACCTTGGGCTATATCGCCCCCGCGACGCTCTGGGCGGCCAGGAACAGGGGGGCCGTGTGGTTCAGCACCTACACCCGCAATCTGCAGCACCAGATCGATCAAGAGCTGGACCGGGCCTACCCGGAAGCCGCGATCAAGCGTCGCAAGGTCGTGGTACGCAAGGGGCGCGAGAACTATTTCTGTCTGCTGAATTTCGAGGACGCCGCCCGCGCCGCCAGGCTGCGCACCCGAGACCTGCCCGGTCTGGGGCTGATCGCGCGCTGGGCCGCGCACACGCGGAGCGGGGAGCTGATCGGCGGCGATTTCCCCGGCTGGCTTGCGGATCTCGTGGGGCGCGGACGGAGCTTCGATCTGGCCGATCAGCGCGGCGAGTGCATTCACTCCGCGTGCAGCCACTACCAGAAGTGCTTCATCGAGGGCAGCATCCGCCGTGCCCGTCGGGCCGAGATCGTGGTCGCCAACCACGCCCTGGTCATGGTGCAGGCGGCGCTCGGCGGCGGCGACGATCGCTACCTGCCGACGCGCTATGTCTTCGACGAGGGACATCATCTCTTCGACGCCGCGGACAGCGCTTTCTCCGCCCATCTGTCGGGGCTGGAAACAGCCGACCTGCGACGCTGGCTGCGTGGCGCCGAGGGCCGCCGCGGATCGCGCAGCCGCGCTCGCGGTCTCAAGCTGCGACTGGGGGAGCTGGTCGTGGACGACCCGGCGGCGTCGGAGGCGCTCGAGCAGACCCTGCGGGCCGCTGCGTCGCTGCCGGGGGAGGGCTGGCTGCCACGTCTCGCCGCGGGACAGCCGCAGGGTGCCGTCGAGGCCTTTCTCGAGCGGGTCCGCGCCCAGGTCTACGCCCGCGCGCGCCACGCCGACGGCCCCTACAGCATCGAGACCGAGACCGTCCCGCCGCTCGAGGGGCTCCTGGACACCGCTTCGGCCCTGCATGAAGCGCTGGCCCGCCTGGAACGGCCGGCAACGGCGCTGGCCGAGCGCCTGGCCAGACGTCTCGACGAGGACGCGGACGCTCTCGACAGCGGCACGCGGCAGCGGATCGAGGCGATCTGCCGCGGGCTCGTGCGCCGGGCCATCAGCCAAATCGCCGCCTGGCGCACGATGCTCGAGGCGTTGGCCACCGACACGCCGGTCGAGTTCGTGGACTGGTTTTCGGTGGAGCGGGATTTCGGGCGCGATTCCGATGTGGGCATGCACCGGCGCTGGCTCGATCCGACCCAGCCCTTTGCCGAGCACGTTGCAGCCAAGGCGCATGGCGTGCTCGTCACCTCGGCGACGCTGCGCGACGGCTCGGGCGATGCGGAGGCGGACTGGCAGGTCGCGGAGGCCCGAACCGGCGCCTGCCATCTGCCTACGGACGCCATGCGCGCCGATCTGCGCTCGCCCTTCGACTATCCGGGGCTGACCCGTGTGTTCGTCATTACGGACGTGCGCAAAGACGATCTGGACCAGGTGGCCGCCGCCTATCGCGAGCTGTTTGTGGCCGCGGGGGGAGGCGCGCTCGGCCTGTTCACCGCGATCGCGCGACTGCGGGCCACACACGAGCGGGTGGCCGGTCCCCTCGATCAGGCCGGTCTCAATCTCCTGGCCCAGCATGTCGACGGCCTCGACACGTCGACGCTGGTGGACATCTTCCGGGCCGAGCCGGACAGCTGCATGTTGGGCACGGACGCGGTCCGCGACGGCGTCGACATTCCCGGCCGCTCGCTGCGCCTGATCGTCCTCGACCGGGTGCCCTGGTCGCGCCCGGACATCCTGCACCGGGCCCGGCGCGAGGCCTTTGGGGGCCGGTCCTATGACGACATGATCACGCGCCTGCGCATCAAGCAGGCCTATGGCCGCCTGGTCCGCCGGACGACGGACCACGGCGTCTTCGTGCTGCTCGATGCCATGATGCCCTCGCGGCTGGCAGGCGCCTTTCCAGAGGGTGTCGAAATCCGGCGCCTTGGCCTGGCCGAGGCGGTGGCCGAGACTCGCACCTTTCTGTCAGACGAGGCTTGACGGCCGGGGGCGGGCCGCGCATATCTGCGCCGAATCCGCACAGATGGACGCTGGACCCATGATGGATAAGCACGCCGCCCTGGTCTACACGATGGTCATGATGTCGGCCGCCGACGGCAACATGAGCGACGCCGAGCTGAAGCGTATCAGCCTGATGGTCAAGTTCCTGCCGTCGTTCCGGGACTTCGACCTCGACGCACTGCCCCAGATCACCACGGCCTGCACGGAAATCCTGCAGAAGGAAGACGGCATCGACGTGGCGCTGGAGAGCATCAAGCAGACGCTCTCGCCCCGCCTGCGTGAGACCGCCTATGCGGTCGCCTGCGATGTCGCCGCGGCCGATGGAGAGACGAAACAGGAAGAGCTTCGCCTGTTGGAAATCATGCGGCATACGCTGGAGATCGAGCGTCTGGTGGCGGCCGCGATCGAGCGCGGCGCCCGTGCCCGGCTGGCAACGGAGTGAGAGCACTTGGGCCGCTCCTGCGGCCTAGCCGGGCCTAAGAAACATGGCCGCGACAGGCATCCTCCGAGACGGGCCGATCGGCTTCATCGGCCTGGGTCTCATGGGGGCGCCGATGTGTCGCAACCTCCAGGCCGCCGGCGCGCGGCTGGTGCTCTACAACCGCTCCGCGGCCAAGGCCAAGCGGCTTGCCCGCAAGAACGACGTTGTCGCCTCGACTCCCCGGGACGTCGCTGAACAGGCCAAAATCGTGATCCTGATGCTGGCGGACACCCGCGCGGTCCAGCAAACCCTGTTCGGTCGCAACGGTGTGTCCGAGGGGCTTCGACGCGGGTCGCTGGTGGTGGACATGGGCACCACGGACGTCCTGCAGACGCGCCAGTTCGGCAAATGGGTGGCGGAGGCGGGGGCCAGCTATGTGGACGCCCCGGTTTCCGGCGGCGAGATCGGGGCCAAAGCCGGCTCGCTCACGATCATGGCAGGCGGGTCCCGCGGCGCGATCGCCAAGGCGCGGCCGATCTTCGCGGTCCTGGGTGATCGGTTTACGCATGTGGGCGCGGTGGGCGCCGGGCAGGTGGCCAAGGCGGCCAATCAGGTCATTGTCGGCCTGACCATCGGCGCCGTGGCCGAGGCGCTCGGGCTGGCCGCCGCGGCGGGGGTCGATCCGGCCAAGGTGCGGACGGCACTCGAGGGTGGCTTCGCCGCCTCCCGTATCCTCGAGGTCCATGGCGAGCGCATGATCAAGGGCAGGTTCAAGCCGGGCGGCAAGGCGCAGACCCAGCGCAAGGATATCGCCCAGGCCCTGACGCTGGCCAAGGCGGCGAACATCGACCTGCCGGCGACCAAGCTCAATCTCCGGCTCTACGACCAGCTCATCAAACAGGGGGGCGGCGAGCTCGATCACAGCGCGCTCTACAAGCTGTTCGTCAAACACCGCCAGTAGCGGGTCGCTTAGCGCTTGAACAGGCCCTCGGCGCCGGCGCGATGGCCTTGCTTTGCGGCGATCGCCTGTCGCACCCGGTCGATCTCCGCCTCGAGCTCGCCGATGTACTCCTCGAGGGCCTCGATCGAGAGCGGCTCCAGGTCCCGGGGCTTGGGTCTCTTCGTCCGTGGCTCCAGATCTTCTTCTTCCATGCGCTGCCTCCTTCTGCGGCCGAGCCTTGTCTCCCCCTGGCGAAGATACTAAACCAGCCGCATCAGTTTGCCATTGCTTCGACCGAGGCCCATCGTGACAGACACTTTGCCGAAGAGCATGACCGCGATCGAGATCCCCGAACCCGGCGGCCCGGAGGCGCTCGTGCCCGGCGAGCGGCCGGTTCCGACGCCAGAGGAGGGGGAGGTCCTGGTCCAGGTGGCCGCGGCCGGCATCAACCGTCCGGACGTGATGCAGCGACGGGGCGACTACCCGCCGCCGCCGGGCGCCTCCGACATCCCCGGGCTCGAGATCGCCGGGACGGTGGTCGCCCTGGGTCCCAATACGAGCGGGCTCTCCGTCGGCGACGAGGTCTGCGCTTTGGTGGCGGGCGGCGGCTATGCGGAGTACTGCACGGCGCCGGCGCCGCAATGCCTGCCGGTTCCGGCCGGGCTCGAGATGGCCGAGGCGGCCGCCGTTCCGGAGACCTTCTTCACCGTCTGGACCAATGTGTTCGACCGCGGCCGGCTGGACGCCGGGGAAAGCCTCCTGGTGCACGGCGGGTCCAGCGGCATCGGCACCACCGCGATCCAACTCGCCTCGGCGCTCGGCGCGACGGTCTATGCGACCGCCGGGTCCGACGAGAAATGCGCCGCCTGCGAGGATCTCGGCGCGGCCAAGGCGATCAACTACAAGACCGAGGACTTCGCGGCGCGGATCAAGGAACTGACCGCGGATCGCGGCGTCGACGTGGTGCTGGACATGATCGGCGCGGACTACTTCGCGCGCAACATCGCCTGCCTCGGGGTTGAAGGCCGGCTGGTGCACATCGCCACTCAGTCGGGCATCAAATCCGAGATCAACATTCTGACCGTGATGCAGCGTCGCCTGACGGTAACTGGCTCGACCCTCCGGCCGCGCTCGGTGGCCCAGAAGGGGGAGATCGCGGCGGCGCTCAATGAGACCGTCTGGCCGCTGATCGAAGCCGGCAAGGTCAAGCCGGTCATGTACAAGACGTTTCCACTGGTCGAGGCGGCGGAGGCCCACCGGCTGATGGAATCGAGCGCACATATCGGCAAGATCGTGCTGACGATCTGACCGAATCCCAGATCGGGGCTTTAAGGCGGACGGCAGCGGCCATATATTGCGGTAACTCAGTTTCTTATCGGCCCCGGTTGTCCGCGTCGGGATCGGCGCGTCCGGCGGCGTGCACAGGTACGGAGATATGACGGAATGACCTCACCCATGATGCCCAAGGCGACCGCGGTTTGGCTGGTCGAGAACACCGCGCTGACCTTCAAGCAGATCGCCGATTTCTGCGGTTTGCACGAGCTGGAGGTCCAAGCCATCGCCGACGGCGAGATCGCCGTGGGGATGGTGGGGCTCGATCCGATCATCAACGGCCAGCTCACCAAGGACGAGCTGGAGCGCTGCAGCCGTGACCCCAACGCCGTGCTCCAGATCGCCAAGACGGATTTGCCGCAGCCGCAGGCGCGGCCCAAAGGCGCCCGCTACACGCCGGTCTCGAAGCGGCAGGACAAGCCCGACGGCATTTCCTGGCTGCTGCGCAACTATCCGGAACTCAGCGACGCGGCCATCGGCAAACTGCTCGGCACCACGAAGCAGACGATCAACGCGGTCCGCGACCGCACGCATTGGAATGCGGCCAACATCCGGCCGCGTGATCCGATCGAGCTCGGCCTCTGCTCCGTGTTGGATCTTAGCGCCGCGCTGAAGAAGGCCGGCTACAAGCCACGACCTCAGGCCGGATTGGCGTCCGATCTCGAAAATGCGGTGGACACCGTCGGCGAGGCCGGCGTCTCCGCAGACAGCCTGTTCGGCGGCGAACCGAGTTCCTGAGCGGTCCGATTGAGAGACGGGCCTGGCCGATCCGCCTGGCGCGCTTATTCAGGCACCGGCACCGTGTAGTTGAGCGCCAGCCGGCCGCCGTCCGGGTAGATCGTCTGGCCGGTGATGTAGCTGGCCTCGTCGCTGGCCAGGAAGACCGCCACGGATGCCATCTCGCCGACGCCGCCCAGCCGGCCCATCGGCGTGCGCGACAGGATCGTCTGCCGAGCGGCGTCATCCTCCATGATGGTCCTGAGCATGTCGGTGTTGATGCTGCCGGGACCGATGGCATTGACGCGAATGCCGTGCGGGGCCAGCGAGAGCGCCATTACCTTGGTGAGCTGGCCGACCCCTCCCTTGCTGGCGCAGTAGGGCACCTGGTTCGGGATCGCGACCGCGGCGTTGATGGACGCCATGTTGATGATCACGCCGCCGTCTCCCTGAGTCACCATCTGCCGTGCCGCCGCCTGGCCGGTCAGGAAGACGCCCTTGAGGTTGACGCGGATCACCCGGTCGAAGTCCTCCTCGGCGATCTCGAGGAAGTCTGCGGCATGAACAATGCCCGCGTTCGACAGGCAAATGTCCACGCGGCCATAGGCATCAACGGCGGCCGACACCATCGCGTCGACCTGCTGCCGATCGCCCACGTCACAGGCAACGAAAGCGGCCTCGCCGTCGATCGTCGCCGCCGACGCCTGGCCGACCTCCTCTTGGATGTCGGACACCACGACCTTGGCGCCCTCCGCGGCAAACCGTTGGGCGCAGGCCAGACCGATGCCCTGCGCCGCGCCCGTGACGATGGCGACCTTGTCCTTGAGGCGCAAGGTCAGCGCCTTACTGGGCGTAGCCGATGCCGCGCAATGCGTCCTCGATCTCGCCCAGAATGGCCGGATCGTCGATGGTCGCCGGGGCCTTGTACTCCTCGCTGTCGGCGATGGAACGCATGGTGCCCCGCAGCACCTTGCCCGACCGCGTCTTCGGCAGCCGGTTGACTACCGTCGCCGTCTTGAAGGCAGCGACCGGCCCGATCTGCTCCCGCACCATCTGAACCGCTTCGCGGACGATGTCCGCGTCGTCGCGATCGACCCCCGACTTCAGCACCAAAAAGCCCACGGGAAGCTGCCCCTTCATGGCATCGTGCACGCCGATCACGGCGCATTCGGCCACGTCCGGATGGGCGGCCAGGACCTCCTCCATGGCCCCCGTCGACAACCGGTGCCCGGCGACGTTGATGATGTCGTCGGTGCGCGACATGACGTAGACATAGCCGTCTTCGTCGATATAGCCGGCGTCCGCGGTCTTGTAGTAGCCGGGGAACTCTTCGAGATAGGCCTCGACGAAGCGCTCGTCGGCGTTCCACAGGGTGGGGAATGTCCCCGGCGGCAGCGGCAGGCGCACCACTAGCGCGCCGATGTCCCCCGCCTTGACCTCGTTGCAGCCCTCGTCGACGACGCGCACATCCCAGCCCGGCACGGGCACGGTCGGAGAGCCGTGCTTGACGGTCAGTGGCTCGATGCCGATGCAGTTGGCGCAGATCGCCCAGCCGGTCTCGGTCTGCCACCAGTGATCGATGACCGGAACGCCAAGCTGTTTCTCGGCCCATTCCAAAGTGTCCGGGTCGGACCGTTCGCCGGCCAGGAACAGGGTGCGGAAGTCCGAGAGGTCGTACTTGTGCATCAACTCGCCCTCCGGATCGTCCTTCTTGATGGCGCGGAAGGCGGTAGGCGCGGTGAACATGGTGCTCACCTTGTGCTGCGAGATCACGCGCCAGAACACGCCCGCGTCCGGCGTGCCGACGGGCTTGCCCTCGAACAGCACCGAGGTGTTGCCGTTGAACAGCGGCGCGTAGACGATATAGGAATGGCCGACGACCCAGCCGACGTCCGAGGCCGCCCAGTAGACCTCGCCCGGCTCCACGCCATAAATGTTCTTCATCGTCCATTTCAGGGCCACGATATGCCCGCCATTGTCGCGCACCACGCCCTTGGGCTGTCCGGTCGTGCCCGAGGTGTAGAGGATGTAGAGCGGGTCGGTGGCCTTGACGGGCACGCAGTCGTGGGGCTCGGCCGTGTCCATGGCCTCCTTCCAGTCGACATCCCGGCCATCGATCATCGAGGCCTGTTCCATCGGGCGCTGCAGGATGACGCAGTGGTCCGGTTTGTGCGTGGCGAGATCGATGGCCTCGTCCAACAGAGGCTTGTAGGCGACGATCCGGCCCGGCTCGATACCGCAGGAGGCGGAGACGATGGCCTTGGGTCTGGCGTCGTCGATGCGCACCGCCAGCTCATTGGCGGCAAAGCCGCCGAAGACCACCGAGTGGACGGCGCCGAGGCGGGCGCAAGCCAGCATGGCGACCGCCGCCTGGGGCACCATGGGCATGTAGATGACGACGCGGTCGCCCTTGCCGACCCCATGCGCCGCCAGCACGCCGGCGAACTTGGCGACCTCGTCGCGCAGCTCAGCGTAGGTGAAGGTCTTGATGGTGTCGGTGACCGGGCTGTCGTAGATCAGCGCCGGCTGGTCGCCGCGGCCGTTCTCGACATGCAGGTCGAGGGCGTTGTAGCAGGTGTTGCACTCGGCGCCGACGAACCAGCGATAGAAGGGCTTGTTGCTGTCGTCGAGGACCTTGTCCCACTTCTTGTACCAGTGGACTGCTTCCGCGGCCTCGCCCCAGAACCCCTCGGGGTCCGAGATGGAACGCTCGAAGACCTCGTGATAGCTCCCCGTCATCGTCGCCTCCTCGCCTGATCGCGCGCGCCGGATCCGCCGTTTTGCGGCGGTTTCCGCGTCGTCTTGTCCCCACTGCCCGCGATACTGCGCGATTAGGCGGTCTTTGCAAAGGGGCTATGTCGAGGGAAGTGGCATCGTTAGCCGGGGCGTCCGGCTTCAGGCGTTGCCTGCGCGTGACATCCAGCCCATTATCGAGGAATCTATTGAATCAGCGCAGCTTACTTAAGGCATTGGTGATGTCTGCTCAGAGTCCATATGACCAGTTTCTCGACCGCACGCCGGCCAACTACGCGCCGCTGACGCCGCTGCATTTCATCGAACGCTCGGCCGCGGTTTATCCGGACCGGACCGCGGTCATCCATGGCGACCGGCGCTACACCTGGCGCGAGGCCTATGATCGCTGCCGCAGGCTGGCCGGCGCACTGGCCGGGCGTGGGATCGGGTTGGGAGACACCGTCTCGATCTTGGCGCCCAACGTGCCCGAGGTCTTCGAAGCCCATTTCGGCGTGCCCATGACCGGCGCCGTGCTCAACACCATCAATACCCGGCTGGACGCCGACACCGTGGCCTTCATCCTCGACCACGGCGAGAGCAAGCTCTTGATCGCCGACCGGGAGCTGTCGCCCACGGTCAAGGAGGCGCTGGCCAGGTTTGGCCGCTCGATCCCGGTGATCGATATCGACGACGTCCTGGCGGAGGGCGGCGAACTGCTCGGCGAGAAGGACTACGAGGCGTTCCTGCAGGAAGGCTCGCCGGATTTCGAATGGCAGGTGCCGGCCGACGAATGGCAGGCGATCACGCTCAACTACACGTCCGGCACCACCGGCAACCCCAAGGGCGTGGTCTACCATCACCGGGGCGCCAACCTGCTGGCCATGGGCAACGTGCTCGCCTGGCATCTGGCAAGCCATCCGGTCTACCTCTGGACGCTGCCGATGTTCCACTGCAACGGCTGGTGCTTCCCCTGGACGATCACTGCCCTGGCTGGCACCCATGTGTGCCTGCGCAAGGTCGAGGCCGGGGCGATCTTCCGGTCCATCGCCGAGCATGGCGTGACCCATTTCTGCGGCGCCCCCATCGTCTTGGGCCTCATCATCAACTCCAAGCCGGAAGAGCGCACCCAGTTCGACCACAAGGTCGAGATCATGACCGCCGCCGCGCCGCCTCCGGCCAAGGTGCTCGAGAACATCGAGCGCATGGGCTTTCACGTGACCCATGTCTACGGGTTGACCGAGGTCTACGGGCCGGCCGTGGTCTGCGCCTGGAACGAGGACTGGGACGGGCTTCCGCCGGACGAGCAGGCCCGCAAGAAGGCGCGCCAGGGGGTGAACTACCACGTGCTCGAGGGCCTCATGGTCGCCGATCCGCGCACGCACCAGCCGGTGCCGCGGGACGGCCAGACCCTGGGCGAGGTCTATATGCGCGGCAATGTGGTCATGAAGGGGTATCTCAAGAACCCGGGCGCCACCGAGATGGCGTTCGAGGGCGGCTGGTTCCACACCGGCGATCTGGGCGTCTGGCACCCGGACGGCTACATCGAGCTCAAGGACCGGGCCAAGGACATCATCATCTCAGGCGGCGAGAACATCTCCACCATCGAGGTCGAGGATGTGCTCTACAAGCACCCGGCCGTTCTGGAAGCCGCGGTGGTGGCCAAGCAGGACGAGAAATGGGGCGAGACGCCGTGTGCCTTCATCACGCTGCGGGACGGGGCGGACCCGGTCAGCGAACAGGACCTGATCCGGTTCTGCCGCGACAATCTGGCCCATTTCAAATGCCCGACGCTCGTCGTGTTCGGCGAGCTGCCGAAGACATCCACCGGAAAAGTGCAGAAATTCGTGCTGCGCGAGCGCGCGGACGCGCTCGACCCATAGAGGGATGCTTGTGTTGCGGACTTACTCGCCGAGCGAGGCGAGTTCGTCCTTGATACGAAGTTTTTGGCGTTTTAGCTGGGTAATCGTCATTTCGTCGGGGAGGGGGCGGTTATTTTCTTGTTCGATCATGGCCTCCAGTTCGGCATGCTTGGCCTTGAGGGATTCGACATGGGTCGCCTGAGTCAAGGTATCGTCCTCCCTAGCAGTCGCACCACCTGTAATGATGTAGCATATGTGGCATGAGTCTACCGCTGACCGGGCAGATTTTCCAGTGGCGAGCTTTGTATCGATAATTTCAATCATAAGTAGTAATTGCGAATGGTGCAAGCGATGAGCCAGGCGGATCGTCTCGTTGTTGGGCTGAGTGGCGCTTCTGGCGTCATCTATGGCGTCCGCTTGCTGGAAGCCCTCAGATCCTTGCCAGTCGAGGTTCATCTGATCATGAGCCGGGCCGCGGAGCTGACGCTCGCCCACGAGACCGATCTCAAGCCCGCCCAGGTTCGTGCCCTGGCCGACCATGTCCACCCGGTCGGCGACGTGGGCGCGTCTCTGGCCAGCGGATCGTTCCGGACCCGCGGCATGATCATCGCACCCTGTTCCATGCGGTCTTTGGCCGAGATCGCCAGCGGTGTGACGTCCAGCCTGTTGACCCGCGCCGCCGACGTGATCCTGAAGGAGCGCCGGCCACTGGTGCTTGCGGTACGGGAGACCCCGGTGCACGCCATTCATCTGCGCAACATGCTGACCCTGGCGGAGATGGGGGCGATCATCGCGCCGCCGGTGCCGGCCATGTACGCCAAACCGCAAAGCATCGACGATCTGATCGATCATACGGTCGGGCGGCTGCTCGACCTGTTCGATCTCGAAACCGGCAAGGTCCGTCGCTGGCGTGACAGCGAATCTGGTGCAGACGCCGCGGCGGAGAGCGCCGAGGTCCGCCCGCTCAAGCCCCGCCCGACTCGAACCAGCGGGTGAGGGCGGACCGGTCCGCTTCCGGGAAGGCGCCGGAAAGCACCGAAATCAGGTCTTCGATGTCGTCCGTATTGAGCCGGGCGCCGTCCAACGTGCAATAGGCTCTGAGATTGGCCGCGGCCATCGTCGCTCGATCTTCCTCCGGGACCGGATTCTCGGGCGCCTCCGGCGCAAGGTCGGACAGCACGAACTGCTCCACTTGTTCGCAATCGATCTCGAGGGCGCTCAGTCGGTCTCTCACCGCCGCCACCAGTGTGCGCGGGACGGGCTGGAGACCGCCCTTGAGCTGGCGGCGGATAGCTCTAAGGCCGGCAACCACATTCCGCTGCCAAGGCTGGCTGGCCTCGGCCGTCCCGCGTAGCGCGTCCGTCGACAAAGCCCCATGCCCCTCGGCTGCCAGCCAGCAGCAATACAACAGGAGGTTGACGTCGAGCCCGCGCCGGTCCTGCAGGCTCAGGCAGGCTGCGCTCACACCCGGACGCCCGTAGAGATCGACGGAATAACTCCAGACCGGACTCTCGGGAAAGCCGGCCAACGGAAGGCTCGGCACCTCAGTCAGTCCCCAGATAGATGCCGAGGCCGCGCGCCGTGTTGACCAGGGCGCCGCTCACATCGACGGCCTGATAGCCGGCAATGGCATCGGCCAGCGGCACATCGATCACCTGTCGGTCGCGCCAGGCCACCATGCGGTCGAAGCAGCCTCCGGCGATCAGGTCGACGGCGTGGACGCCATAGGCGGAAGCCATGAGCCGGTCCCGCGGCGTTGGTGCGCCGCCTCGCTGGACATGCCCCAGAACGGTGACCCGAGTCTCGGCGCCGGTGGCTTTGGCAATGTGTTCTCCCAGGACATGGCCGATGCCGCCGTAGTTGCTGCCGCCGCCGACATGGGTGACGCGCACCGCGCGCCCGTCCGGCGACTTCACCGCCTCGGCGACAATCACCAAGGCGAAGTTCCGGCCCTCGCTTCGGACCGCCTCGATCTTCTTGGCAATCCCCTCGATAGAGTAGGGGATCTCCGGGATCAGGATCACGTCTGCGCCGCCCGCAATGCCGGACGCCAGGGCGATATGGCCGGCGTCCCGCCCCATGACCTCTAGAATCATCACCCGATTGTGGCTCGCGGCGGTGGGCTGCAATCGGTCGAGCGCCTCGGTCGCCACGTTGACGGCTGTGTCGTAGCCGATCGAGGCCTCCGTATGCCCCAAGTCGTTGTCGATCGTCTTGGGAATGCCGACCAGGTTGATGCCCCCCTTCTGGGCCAGGTCACGCAGGATCTTGAGGCTGCCGTCACCGCCGATGCCGATCAACCCGTCGAGCCGCAGGCTCCGGACCCCACCGATGACTTCGTCCGAACGGTCGCGCACGGAACCGTCCGGCAAGGGATAGGCAAACGGGTTGCCCTTGTTGGTCGTGCCAAGAATGGTGCCGGCCATGCGCAACAGCGTACCGGTAAACAGTTGCAGAGTGAGCTGCTCATAGTTGACGGGACGGTCCAGCAGGCCCTGGGTGCCCTCGCGGATGCCCAGGACTTCCCAGCCAAGCGTGCCGATGGCGTGTTGTGCGACCGCCCGGATCACCGCGTTCAGCCCAGCGCAGTCGCCGCCACTCGTCAGGATTCCGATGCGCATAGCTGCTGTGCTCCAGAGAGGCGGGTGATGGTCTGCCGTTGCCCACTTTCGCCTGAAGTCGGCATACGGCGCAACGGACATGCCGCCGGCCATCGGTCCTGCCAAATCTGCTCGTTTTCTGTTATGCTCCGCCCCAGGCTGTCTTCGTGGCGCCAAGAGGTCTCGATGACGGAGCAGGAGCAGGAAGTACTGCGGGCACGACTGGGCGAACTAATCACGGAACACCGCGACTTGGATGACGTTATTGCCCGCATTACAGAACAAGGGCCATTTGACCAGTTACAGATTCAGCGGCTCAAGAAGCGCAAGCTGGTATTGAAAGACGAGATAGCTCGGCTGGAGAGCAAGCTCGTGCCGGACATCATCGCTTAGGATCGTCCGTCGCTGCTTTTCTTTTGTTGGTACATGGCTCGGTCGGCTGCGTGCAAGGCGTGGTCGACGCCTTCGCTGCCCGCAAATGTGTACGAGCCATAGGAAACCGATAGCGGGATCTTCTCGCCTTGCCAGTCCAGCGGCTCCGCCGTGATGGCGGAGGCCAGCTGTTCGGACTTCTCGTCCGCCCGGCCTTCGTCGGACTGGGCCAGGATGACCCCGAATTCGTCGCCGCCCAGCCGGCCGACCACGTCGGAATCCCGGATGTTTTCCAGCAAGACGTTGGCGACCTTGTCGAGCGCCGCGTCGCCTGCGGCATGACCGTAAGTGTCGTTGATCATTTTCATCATGTTGACGTCGAAGTACAGGATGCTGCTGGGCGTCTCATAGCGCTCGGAGAACGACATCATGCGCGACAACTCGCGCACGAAGGCGCGTCGGTTGACGACGGGGACCAGCGTGTCCTGATCGGCCAGGCGTTCCAGATAGCCGATTCGCTTATGCGACCGCTCAAGTTCCTCCCGCAGGCGCGCCACCTCCTCCATGAGGGTTTGGAAGGCAGCCTGGACTTTCGGCGCCAGCTCGTGTGCCGGAATGCCCATGATCTCGGCGGCGTCGGTCGGCGGACGGTTTTCCAGCGCCGGTTTTCCGGTCGCCGTTGCCGCGTTGGACCTTGGCCGGATACTGGTGACTTCGCCGAGCGGCTTGGTTTCGCCGATTTTCATACGCACTTCCTATCCGGTTGACGCACAAGGGACGCCGTGTCGCGTCCCGGCGGGCCGAAGCTGGATGGCGCAGGGCGGAAACGCCTGCATTAACAGACTATTGACACTATGGTTAACAAAGCCTTTACAAGATCGCGGAAGGGGGGCGCGTTCCGGATCTGGCATGGCTTAGGGAACGCCCGTTTCTACGGAGCAGGTGACGGTGGGATTAGTGGGGCGCGCGCAACGCCGGGGCGGCCTCTCCGGGTTGATCGTCTTCACGATGTTGATCGGGACGGCGGCCTGCGGCGCGAAAAAGGTCTACGAGGGGCCGGCCGTGCCCGATGCCGAGCTGGCCACGATCTCGCCGGCCTATTTCGAGTGCTATTGGCTGCTGGCCCGGTGCCAGGTGCGGATCGTGCGGATCGATGGCACCGGCATCTCGGAATCCTCGTCCGACGCGACCCTGGAGGTGAGGCCAGGATTGCGCAAGATCACATTTGTCTATCAAGAGGATAGCCTGTGCACGGTGGCGTGCCTGACAAAGGATCAATGGCTCGGCGAGGCGATCCTGTACGCGGAGGCGGGCCACGACTACCGGGTTCGGGTCAGACGGGACGGACAACGCATCTGGTCCTGGGTCGAGGACAAGACCACCGGTCTTATCGTGGCCGGCGAGCCGCACCCGGACGCGGTCGGCTAGCCGCCGTGGGTCCGTATGACGGGCTGTTGTCACGAGCGAACTTGCCAGCCCGGCCCCGCCTTCTATAATTTCCGCCGCTTCTCGCGCTCCCTTTATCCACGAGAAACCGGTTCGCCATGGCTGCCGCACAAGGGATCCAGCCCGCCGTAGGCATCGTGATGGGCAGTCAGTCCGACTGGCAGACCATGGCCGAGGCCGCGGCAACGCTGGAAAAGCTGGGTGTTCCGTTCGAAACCCGCATCGTGTCCGCCCATCGCACCCCCGAGCGGCTTTACGCCTATGCCCGCGAGGCGCGGGGGCGCGGCCTCAAGGTGATCATTGCGGGGGCCGGGGGCGCCGCACACCTGCCGGGCATGACCGCCTCCATGACGCCCTTGCCGGTGCTGGGCGTGCCGATCGAGAGCAAGGCACTCAAGGGCCTGGACAGCCTTCTGTCCATTGTCCAGATGCCGGCTGGCGTGCCGGTCGGCACGCTGGCCATCGGCCAGGCCGGTGCGGTCAACGCGGCGCTGCTGGCGGCCGGGATACTGGCGCTGTCGGACCCGTCGGTCGCCCAGGCCTTGGACGATTGGCGGGCCGCCCAGACGGCCGCCGTTGGCGACGAGCCCCAGTAGGCGCAATTGAGCGACGAGGCGCCCACTCCGTTCCCGCCGGGCTCAACCATCGGCATCATGGGCAGCGGCCAGCTTGGCCGCATGACCGCCTTCGCGGCGGCCGAGCTCGGCTATGACGTGCACATCTTCTCGGGCGAGGCGGACAGTCCCGCGGGCCGCGTCGCCGCCCGCGAGACCGTCGCGGACTACACCGACGCCTCGGCTCTCGACGGCTTTGCGCGATCCGTTGACGTGGTCACCTTCGAGTTCGAGAACATCCCCCATGAAAGCGTCCGGCGCCTCGCGGCCTCGGTGCCCGTCCGGCCCGGCTGGGAGGCCCTCAGGGTCGCCCAGGACCGACGCGACGAGAAGGACTTCCTCGCCGGGATCGGTGTCCCGACCGCCCCCTACGCCAAGATCGGCACGCGCGCGGATCTGGACGCGGCGATCGCCAAGCTCGGCCGGCCCGCGATCCTGAAGACGGCGCGGCTGGGCTATGACGGCAAGGGCCAGGTTGCACTGGCGCCTGACGGATCTTTGGAGGCGGCGTGGCAGGCCTTTGGCGAGGTGCCTGGAATCGTGGAGGCCAGGATCGATTTCGCCTGCGAGATCTCGGTGATCATCGCCCGTGGCGTCGACGGGGCCACGGCGGCCTATGTCCCTGTCGAGAACCGCCATGTGAACCATATCCTGGATACGACCATCGCTCCGGCGGCCGTCTCACGGGACGTGGCGCACCAGGCGCTCGGCATTGCCCAGCGGATCGCCGAACGGCTCGAGATCGTGGGCCTGTTGGCGGTCGAGATGTTCGTCACACCGGACCACCAGGTGCTGGTGAACGAGATCGCGCCGCGGCCGCACAACTCCGGGCACTGGACCATCGACGCCTGCCAGACCAGCCAGTTCACCCAGTTCGTGCGCGCGGTCGCGGGGCTGCCGCTGGGCTCGCCCGAGCGCCATTCGGATGCGGTCATGAAGAACCTGATCGGTGCGGATTTCGACGGCTGGGCCGAGCTCGCGGCCGACCCGTCCGCTCGCCTGCACCTCTACGGCAAGCGCGAGTCGCGCCCGGGTCGCAAGATGGGCCACGTCACGCGGCTGTCGCCGCGGCGCGACTAGTCTGAGCCACCAAGTCGGCGATCTCCTGCCCGGATACGGCATCCAGGGAGAACCCAAAGGTCCCTTCGTCCTTCACTTCGCTTGCGGCACGCACGAATGCGCCCAGCGCGGCCCGGGCAAAGGCACCGCCCACGCTGATCCTCTTCACGCCGGCGGCTTCCAGCTCCGCCACCGAGAAAAGTGGTTCTTGCAGACCCATGACCACATTGACCGGCTTGGCCACGGCCTCGCAGACGGTCCGGATTGCGTCCAGGTCTGGGAGGCCGGGCGCGTAGAGTACATCGGCTCCGGCGTCGCCAAAGGCCTGGAGCCTGCGGATGGTGTCGTCCAGGTCCGGACGGTCAAAAAGGAAGTTCTCGGCTCGGGCGGTCAGCACAAACGGCAGCCCGCAAGCGGCTTCGGAGGCAGCGGCGACACGATCGACGGCGAGTTGGAAATCGAAGATGGCATTGGCCGGATCACCTGTCGCATCTTCGATCGAACCGCCGACCAAACCGACATCGGCGGCAAGCCTGATCGTCCGCGCACACGCTTCGGGGGTGTCGCCGAAGCCGTTTTGCAGGTCGGCAGACACCGGCAAAGGGCTCGCCTTCACGATCTCCCACGCGTTGGCCAGCAGCTCGTCGCGCGAAAGCGCGGTCGCGGTGTCGAGACGACCGGCTGAAGAGGCGAACCCTGCGCTGGTCGTGGCCAAGGCCTCGAAGCCCATGGCCGTCAGGATGCGGGCCGTGCCTGCGTTCCAGGGATTCGGGATGACGAAGGCCCCGGGACGGTCGTGAAGCGCTTTGAACTTACGATACTTCTGACACTGTGAACCACCGGTCATCGCTTCCTCCGTCCTACGTTCGGCCTGGAACATGGTGGCCACTAAAGTTTGACCAAGGGCGCATGCGGGGCGGAGGCGAGTTTCAGAAAGGTCCGATCTTCGCGGATCAGGAACTTCTCTGCTTGGGCGAAAGCGTAGTTTTCGAGGCCAAGCGGGTCGGTTGCGAGTCGCGCCCGATAGTCTTCATAGGCTGCCAAGCTCTCGATGTTGTAGACGCCGTATGCCAGCGTGCTGGATCCCTCGTGCGGCGCGAAATACCCGATCAAGTCCGCCCCACATCGCGGGATGGCCTCGCCCCAGTTGCGCGCATACTGAACGAACTGTTCCTTCTTGGTCGGATCGATGTGGTAGCGAATGAAGCAAGTGATCATGTCCGGCCTCCATTCTCGTAGGCGCCTTATGACATGAACTACTACGAAGATGCTTCGTTCTTTATCGAAATGTGATTGTAGATCTTGCGGCTTCGAGCGGTCAGCGGGGTTATCGGCGCCAACGTGAAAGGGTCGGCCGAGATGCCGCCGGCACCTTCGCTGGTGTTTGCCTCTATGGCTTCGCCGCACTCCCTTTACGCCGGCGTCGCCGGCGCGGTCCCGGGGCAAAGACCCGCAGCGGGTTGGGCATCCGCTCGAAGCGCTTGCCGATCTGTCCGAGCGTCTTGGGCACCGCCATCACGTCGGCGATGCGCCGGTCGAGAAACGACCAGGTATCGGCGAAGCCTTCGGAGTTGTCGTTGAGCCAGTAGAGCAGGGTGGCGCTGTAGACGCCCGCCAGGAGCCCACGCTTGGTGTAGAAGTTGTAGTCCGTGGCCGTGTCGCCGGCGGCGTACCAGATGGCGTCGACCGTGCGATAGAGACATTGCGCGCCAAGCGCCGCGTTCTGGGGAAAGGACAGCACCGCGAGCGCCCGCCGGATCGCCTCGCGATGTTGGGTGTTCTGCTCCAGCCGCAGCCGCACGCCGAGAGTGACCCGCTCGCGCACCTTGAGCTCGGCGGCGCCGCGCTTTTCCATCTCCGCCATCGTGTCGCGGTCGGCCTGGCGGCTGAAGAACACGATCATCTCGACCGGCCCGCCGGGAAAGGCGCGGACCGCGTCGCCGGGCTTGTAGCCGGCGTCCGCCGCGCCGGCCTCGGCCGCGGACATGGTCCAGCCATCGAAGGCAATGTGCGGCAGGGTCGCGTGCAGGATCTCGGCCCGCATCTTGTCCAGCATGTCGGTCTCGGCCTGGCTCATCTATTCCGCCGCTGCTTCGATCTCTTCTTCCGATTCGGCCGCCAAACGGCTCATCTCCTCCACGAACCCGAACAACGACATGTCCGTCATGCGCATGGGGTAGAGGATGCCGTCCAGATGGTCGCATTCGTGCTGGACCACGCGGGCGTGAAAGCCGCTCACGGTCCGGTCCACCGGACTGCCGTCGAGGGTCAGGCCACGGTAGCGGATTCGCGCGTAACGCGGAACCGCGCCGATCATGCCGGGGACCGAAAGACAGGCCTCCCAGCCGACCTCCCTGTCCTCACCGATGGGCTCGACGACGGGATTGATCAAGACCTGCAGAACCTGCGGCGGGTCGTCTTCCGCCTCCGTCGTGCGGTCCTGCGGGACGCTGAACAAGACCAGCCGCTTGGGCACGTGCACTTGCGGTGCCGCGAGCCCGGCGCCCTTGGCATCTTCCAGCGTCTCCACCATATCTTCGACCAGCCGCCGGACCTCCTCGCTCGAGGGATCGCTGATCTCTTCGGCGCGGGCGCGCAGGATCGGGTGGCCCATGCGGGCGATTTTGAGAATGGCCATGGTATCAATATGGCCTTCACGATTGTTGCCGTAAAGTTCTGCCAAGACCGAGCGTCGGGCTTCGGTCGGGCGGGCAGGTGTCTTCAGTCGGTTTGAGCGGGTCGCGTTGATTGGCCTGAGAGGGTTTGCACAGATGGGCAGATTGGCGTGGATCGCCTTGCTGGCCGTGGTGATCTGGGCACCGGCGCAGGCCGGGATTTACGACGGCATTGCCGCTTTCAAGCGCGGCGACTACCAGACGGCCTATGCCGAGCTGTTGCCGGCCGCGAAGGCAGGCCATCCCGTGGCGCAATACTATGTCGGTCGGATGCGCGATGACGGCAACGGTGTGGCTCGAGACCGCGAAAAAGCCGTGGCCTGGTATCGCAAAGCGGCAGAGCGCGGTCACGCGGACGCGCAGTACCGGCTGGGAGTCCTTTACCTTTGGGGCTGGGGGATCGAGCAAAGCCGGTCGCAAGCCTTGCTCTGGCACTTGCGGGCCGCGCGCCAGGGGCATGTGGACGCCCAGACCAGTGTTGGGCGGCTCTATGCCCGCGGCGCAAAAGGGATTGCGGCCAACAATGTCGAAGCGTGGAAATGGTTGACCATTGCGTCCCGCGGCGGGTCGCCCCAGGCGTCCCTCTCGGTGACCACGGTCGAGCAGCGACTCACCGCCTCGGAGCTGGCCAAGGCTAGGCGCCTGGCGGCGAAATTCCGGCCGACCCCGGAATAAGCGCTGGCTGCTTCACAAGATCGGTCCCATATGCTAGAAGCCGAGCCGAGGTCGGTTGGGCGCCCAGCCGACTCGGGTAATTATTTGCCTTATCTGATAGGAGGATAGGAAAATCGTTCAGGTTCACGTCCGCGACAACAATGTCGACCAAGCCCTCCGCGCGCTGAAGAAAAAGATGCAGCGCGAGGGCATCTTCCGCGAGATGAAGCTCCGCCGCAGTTACGAGAAGCCTTCGGAACGCAAGGCCCGGGAGAGGGCCGAGGCGGTCCGACGTGCGCGCAAGCTGGCGCGCAAGCGCATGGAGCGCGAAGGCTACTGACGGGGCTTCGGCCCTAGGCTTACAATTGTTCCCAGTCGTTCGCTTGGCACGCCCGGCAATGGCGGAAGCCGCCGGGCCTCTTGGTATTTTTTCCTAGAAACAGACGCCTTCGCCCGCGAAGACCTGACGCAGGCGCGCGGCGACCCGATCGAGGGTCTCGGGGGCGGCGTCGATAACCTCGCCCCAAAGCAGGAAGTTATGGATCTGTCCCGCTTGGCAGGTGTAGTCGACCGGGATATCGGCGGCCGCGAGGGCGTCCGCATAAGCCGCACCTTCGTCGCGCAGGGGATCGAACTCCGCGGTCACGATGACCGCAGGCGGCAGGCCGGTGAAGTCGGCGTACCGCAGGGGGGCAAAGCGCGGGTCCGTGCGATCGTTTTCCCCGTTCAAATAGTGCGCCACGAACCAGTCGATGATCGGGCGAGTGAGGATCAGATCCTCGTCGAACAGGGCGTGCGAGGGCAGGTCCGCGAAGATGTCTAGGTTCGGATAGATCATGGCCTGCAGCGCGATCGCCGGCCCGCCCTGGTCCCGAGCCATATGGCAGCAGACGGCCGTTAAGTTGCCGCCGGCGCTGTCGCCGCAGAGCGCCAGTCGGGCCGGATCCCCGCCAAGTGCCGGCGCGGTCTCGGCCGCCCAGCGGACCGCCGCAAACGCGTCCTCGACAGCAGCCGGGAACTTGTGGTCCGGCGCCAGCCGATAGTCCACCGACAGGACCAGGCAATCGGCCTCCCTGCAAAGATAGCGGCATTGCGGATCGTGGCTCTTGAGGCTGCCGATCACATAGCCACCGCCATGGAAGAACACCAAGACGGGCAGGGGCGCCGATGACGCGCCTTGCGGCCGGTAGAGCCGCGCGCGCAAGGCACCGGCGGGACCGGGAATCTCCAGTGCCTCGACCGCCCTGACCTCGACCGTCGGCAGATTGAGGTTTGGCGCCTTCATGTCGAACATGAATCGCGCCGCCACCGGCGACATGGTCTCGAGATCCCGGGCGTCGCTCTCGGCGATCAGGTCCAGGATCTTCCGCGCTTGCGGATGCAAACCGTCCTTGATCATTTCAGTGTCTGGTGAGGCCGGCACTGTCCCTCCATGGTCTCGTCAATCCTTGCAGGGATCGCCCCGTTCGCCGTGAACCAGGCCGCTCAGCACCAGCCGCCAGACGCAATCGAACTGACTGTCGATCCGGGGATCCGACCATTCGGCCGCGTGGATCGGATGATGAAAACGCGCTGTCGCATCGAAAGCGGCCTTGGCGGATCCGCGCACGTCCGATACCCGGAAGCATCCTTGTGCCACACCGTCCTCTACGATCCGCGCAAGCTGGGCGACCAGCTCCTGCACATGGGCTTGGACGACCGCGCGCGACTGCTCCGCGATGGCATGGTAGGTGGCAAAGAGCTCGGGATCGTCGAGCACCTTGCGGCGCTTGATCGTCATGAGCTCATCGAACCAGCGTCGCAGGCGTTTGTCCGCCGGGCCGGTTTCGCGCGCGATGGTATCCAGAGGCGCGGACACGCGATGCAGCCAGCGCTCGGTGACCGCATCCCGTAGCGAGGCCTTGCTCGAGAAGTGCCGGTAGATGGTTCCGTGGCTCACATCCAGCGCGCGGGCCACGTCGAGCACTGTCGTCTTGGCCGGACCGTAGCGGCGGAGGACATCCTCAGCCGCGTCCAGGATCCGGTCCGCCGTCAGGGCCGCTTCGGTCATTATGAGGGCTACTGGCCTTTTTCGCTGTCAAGCAACGCCATTTGATCGGCGGCGTAGCGGTCGCCCGCGGTGGCGCCTGCCGGCACCACCGCCTCGATCTGCGCAACATCCTCGTCCGTCAGGCGAAGGTCAAGGGCCGCAATCGCCGCGGCAAGCTGGTCCCGCCGTCGCGCGCCGATCAGCGGGACGATGTCGTCGCCCCGGGACAGGACCCAGGCGATGGCCAGTTGAGCCACGGTGCTGTGCCGGTCCTCGGCGAGCCTACGGATCGCCTCGACCAGGGCCAGGTTCCGGTCCAGATTGGCTCCGGAAAAGCGCGGCAGATGACCACGGAAATCCTTTGCCGAAGCGGACCGATCCGGCGACCAGTCGCCGCTCAGCAGGCCGCGGGACAGCACGCCATATGCGGTCACCGCGATGCCGAGCGCCCTCGCCGTCGGCAGGATCTCCCGTTCGATGCTGCGGGTGAGCAGAGAATACTCGATCTGCAGCGCCGCAACGGGATGCGTGGCATGCGCCCGCCGCAGGCTCTCGGCACCGGCTTCCGAGAGGCCGACATGGCGCACGTGACCGGCCGCCACCATGTCGCCGATTGCGCCGACCGTGTCCTCGATCGGGACGGCGGGGTCGATCCTGGCCGGCATATAGAGGTCGACATAGTCGGTGCCGAGCCGGCGCAAGCTGTAGGCCAGGGCGGTCTTGACGGCGACCGGGCGGCAGTCGAGGCCGATGAAACCGCCGTCCGGCGCCCGCTGGGGTCCGAACTTGACGGCAATGAAGACGTCCTCGCGACGACGCCCGTGCAGCGCTTCACTGACCAACAGCTCGTTATGCCCCATCCCGTAGAAATCACCGGTGTCGAGCATGGTAATGCCGGCGTCGAGGGCGGCATGGATCGTGGCGATGCTCTCCGCCCGGTCCGCCGGGCCATAGAAATCGGACATTCCCATGCAGCCTAGGCCCAGGGTGGAGACGGCAGGGCCGTTGCTGCCGAGATCGCGTGTCAGCATCTCGTTCCTCCGTTGATCTGGGGGTTGTGCGAGGCTGTCTGGATAGCATAGACGAATGACAAAATACAATTTCTGTCATTCAATACACAGGCGATTTTCTGACCGGCCACTCCAGCTCGGTCAGATCAGTCAGGGTTTCGAAGGGCAGTGCGAGTTGAGCACGGCTGTGCGCAGGCTCAGCTACTGGACGATTTCGAGCCGGATGTCCACGCGGCGGTTTTCTTCCTCGCCGGTCTCATCCGGCGTGGCCACCGGAAGCTGATCCTCGCCGTTGACGCGCTTGCGGATCTCGACATTCTCGATGCCCTGCTTGGCCAATTCCGCCTGGAGGCCCGCGATGACGGCGTCTGCCCGGATGGACGAGAGCCAAGCGTTGTAGTCCTCCGGGCCGAGCGTGTCGCTGTTCCCGATCACGAGGATCTCGCGGGCGCCCGCAGCCTTGGCCGCGGCCGCGGCGTCCGCCAGCTTGGTGCGGTCGCCCGGTGTGAGCACCGCGTTGTTGAACCCGAAATAGATCGTGAACGGCCGCTTCAGAGCGTCGGCGCGATTCTTCGCCTCGCGTTCCGCTCGCTCCGTCTCCAAGTTGGCGACCTGAGCGCGGGCCTCCCGGACCTCGCCGGTCAACCGCTCGTTCTCCCCCTGGAGGCGCTCATTGTCGCGGCGGGTCTCGATCAGCTCGTCGTTCATCTTCGAGGCCACCCGATCGACCTCGCCCTGCTGCACACGGGTCGCGAAGGCGGTCGCCGTTGGCGTGGATGCCTGATTTCGCGCTTTCTTCAACTCGCCGCGCACCGCATCGCGCTCCCGTCGGGCCGCATTGGCCGCCTCGCGCGCAGCATCCCGTTCTCGCCGCGCCGTATCCAGTGCACGCTCGACCTGGGCCAGGCGGCCCTGGGCCCTCTCAAGCTCGTTGCGGGTCCGATCCAGTTCGCCCCGAGCGCTGGCCAGCTCGGCAGACAGCCTATCGTGCGCCTCGGACAGCAGGGTCAGCCTCTCCGCGGAGCCCTCGCCGCTAGCCACGGCCGATTCCAGCGTCTGAATGCGGGTCTGCGCGGCCGCCACCTGTTGCTGCAGCCGGTCCCGCTCAGCCACGAGCGCCTGGACGCGCTGCGCCATACCGGTGCCAGCCACGCCAGCCTGCCGCAGAGCCTGGTCCGTCCCGGAGGCCTCGTTCACCAACGCGGTGACCTGCTCCGGCGGGGTGCCGGCGCCCACCGGCGCTTGCCGCAGGGCTTGGTTCACGGACGTGTAGTGGTCGGCAAGGACCTTGACCTTCTCTTCCGCGGACTCCCCGCCCACGCCGGTTTCGGCGACCGCGGCTTCGACCCGCTCGAGCGGCGCCTGGGCCTCCTCCACACTGATGACCGCATAGATGACGACCGCCGCCGCCACCACCACGGGCGCTACGATCGTCAGAGTGATCCGTGACATGGTTCCTGCCTTTGGTCCGCGTTTCCTCTGGACAGGGGCAGACCCGCGTCCAGCCGGGCACGTTGGGCAGAAACCCTCGCGCCTGCACAGCTAAAGAACGGTTAACCCGGTCTCGCTCGCCGGCAGCCCCCGTCGGGCGGTTTGGCCCGCCCTGATATGTTTTCCCGGCGCCTCAGAGCGCCTTGACGATATTCTCGCACATTACCTTGGCGTCGCCGAATAACATCATGGTGTTGTCGCGGAAGAACAGCTCGTTCTGCACGCCGGCGTAGCCGGTCGCCAGAGACCGCTTCACGAACAGCACGGTACCGGCCTTTTCCACGTCGAGGATCGGCATGCCATAGATCGGGCTCGCCGGGTCGGTCTTCGCCGCGGGGTTGGTGACGTCATTGGCGCCGATCACGAAGGCGACGTCCGTGGTGCCGAAGTCCCGGTTGATCTCTTCCAGCTCCAGCACCTCGTCATAAGGCACGTTGGCTTCGGCCAGCAACACGTTCATATGCCCAGGCATACGGCCCGCCACAGGATGGATAGCGTAGCGCACGTTGACGCCTTGTTCCTTGAGCAGATCCGCCATCTCTCGGAGCGCGTGCTGGGCCTGGGCCACCGCCATGCCATAGCCGGGAACGATGATGACGGACTGGGCATTCGACATGATGAAGGCCGCGTCGTCGCCGCTGCCCGCTTTCACCGGCCGCTCTTCCGCCGCGCCTGCGGCGGGTCCGGCGTCTTCGCCGCCGAAGCCGCCCAGGATGACGTTGAAGATCGACCGGTTCATGCCCTTGCACATGATGTAGGACAGAATGGCGCCGGACGACCCGACCAGCGCGCCGGTAATGATCAACAGCGTGTTCTGCAGCGTGAAGCCGATGCCGCAGGCGGCCCAGCCCGAGTACGAGTTGAGCATCGAGATCACGACCGGCATGTCCGCGCCGCCGATCGGCACGATCAACAGAAAGCCCAGCAGGAACGCGATCAGCGCCAAGAGCCAGAACGCCACGCCCGACTCGGCGACCACCAACCATACGCCCAGCACGATCATGCCCACGCCCAAGAGCGCATTCAGCAGATGCTGGCCCGGGAAGACCAGCGGCGCCCCGCTGACCAGGCCCTGCAGCTTGGCGAAGGCGACCACGGATCCCGTGAAGGTGATCGCGCCGATCGCCAGGCCCAGGCTCATCTCGATCAGGCTTGCGACAGCGATGTCGCCGGTCGTACCGATCCCGTACGCCTCCGGCAGGTGGAACGCCGCCGCCGCGACCAGCACGGCGGCGAGACCCACCAGGCTGTGAAAGGCGGCCACCAGCTGGGGCAGAGCTGTCATCTGGATGCGGAGCGCGATCACCGTGCCGATGGAACCGCCAATGACGATGCCGATCAGGATGGTGACATAGCTGAGTACGCCCGGCGCGAGCGCCGTGGTCACCACGGCGATGACCATGCCGACGATGCCGTATATGTTGCCGCCGCGCGCGGTCTCGGGCGAGGACAGGCCGCGCAGGGCCATGATGAAGCACACCGAGGCGGCGAGGTAGGCGAGGGCGGAGTAGGCTTCGGACATCGGTGTGGCCCGCTAGTTCTTCTTCTTGAACATCTGCAGCATGCGCTGCGTCACGATGAAGCCGCCGAAGATGTTGACCGAGGCCAGCGTGACGGCCAGGAATCCCATCACCTTGGCGAAGTTCCAACCGGCCGGACCGGCGGCGATCAGCGCGCCCACAATGATCACGCTGGAGACCGCATTGGTCACCGACATCAGGGGCGAATGGAGGGCCGGCGTGACCTTCCAGACGACGTAGTAGCCGACGAAGCAGGCCAGCACGAAGACCGTGAGCCCGATGATCGTGGGGTCGACGCCGCCGCCGGTCTGCTCGGTCGCCCGCTGGGCCAAGCGGACGGCCTCGGCGGACAGAGACTCCGCCTCCTTGGCGAGCGCAGCGGCCTGCTCGGTGAGCGACCGTGCCTTGTCCAATAGCGTCTGAGGATCCATGGCCTAGTCCTCTTCTTTCTCGCCAGGCTCGGGCGCATCCGGTTCGTCCGGCGCCGCTTCTGCCTCGCCACCGCTCGCGGCGGGCGCCTCGTCCGCCTGGCTTTCGCTCGCAGGTTCGGTCGGTGTCTTTGCCAGATCCGGGTGCACGACTTGCCCGTCCCGGGTCAGGAGCGTCGCCGCGACGATTTCGTCCTCCCAGTCGATCTTCAGCGTCTTGCTGTCCGGATCGATCAGCGGCGTCAGGAAGTTGAGCAGGTTGCGGGCATAGAGCTGCGAGGCGTCGACCGCGACGCGGCTCGGCATGTTGGCATAAGACAGGATCTTGACGCCCCCCACGGTGACCACTTTGTCGGCCTTGCTGCCCTCCACATTGCCGCCCGCCTCGACCGCCAGATCGACCAGCACCGAGCCGGGGCGCATCGACTGAACCATTTGCTTGGTGACCAGCCGCGGTGCCGGCCGGCCGGGGATCAAAGCGGTGGTGATGACGACGTCCTGGCCTTCGATGTGGCTGGCGACGAGCTCGGCCTGTTTCTGCTTCTCTTCCTCGGTCATCTCCCGGGCGTAGCCGGCTTCGGTCTCCAGGTCGGCGATCTCGACCATGATGAACTTGGCGCCCAGGCTCTCGACCTGCTCGCCGGCGGCCTGGCGCACATCGGTCGCACTGACCACTCCGCCCAGACGACGGGCCGTCGCGATCGCCTGCAGGCCGGCGACGCCCGCGCCCATGATGAACACCCGCGCCGGCGCCACCGTTCCCGCCGCTGTCATCATCATCGGAAAGGCCCGGCCGAACTCGGCCGCGGCGTCGATGACGGCCCGGTAGCCGGCCAGATTGCTCTGCGAGGACAGCACGTCCATGGTCTGGGCGCGCGTGATGCGCGGCAACAGCTCCATGGCGAAGGTGGTGACGCCCTGGCTGGCGCAGGACGCGATCTGCTCTTGCGACTGGTGCGGCGCCATCAGGCCGATCAGGAGCGCCCCGCTCTTCATGAGCCCGACTTCCGCTGCATCCTGCGGCGGACGGACCTTGAAGACGATGTCGGCGTCCGCGAGCGTCGACTTGGCGTCGGACGCAATCGTCGCCCCGGCTTCCTTGAAACTCGCATCGGGGACGGCAGCGCCTGTGCCGGCGCCCTTCTCAACCGTTACGTCGAGACCCAGGCCGACCAGTTTCTTCACGGTCTCGGGCGAGGCCGCAACGCGCAGCTCTCCCGGCCACCGTTCTTTCGGGATGGCAACTCTCATACCGGCGGTCTCGATCCCCCCTAAGTCAGGCTACCCAAAGATCCGCCCCCACGCGGTCGCCCGTTGCAATAGGAGGCGGACTATGCCGCCTTCCGCCCGGATTCACAAGGGGTTGGTGGACAATGCGGAGTCTTACGCAGCCGCTGGTACGCCGGTCTTCCTCAGCGCGGCTTTTTGGCGCCGCGCCAGCGCGCCCGCATCGAAACCTTCGATCAACTCGTGGAACAGGCGATACCAGTTGATTTCGGCCTTGAGATGGAGGAATACCGAGCCAAGACCGATGGCGGCGCGGTCCATCAGCACGAACTCTCTGGGCGGTCTGACCCCGCCCTTTTCGCGCAGGTCCTTGTGGACCTTTTCGACCACGCGCGCGCCGTATACGCCCGTGTTGGTTTCCTCGATGGGCCGTTCTCGATCCTCCATCAGCGGCGCATAGACGAACTCGGCCCACTGATTGAGAATGGCGATCAGTTCGCGGTCGATGTTCTTGAAGCCCCAGGACTCGTAGGCGTGCACGGCCAGCTCCTGATCGCCGTCGCGCAGGGCGTGGTACAGATCGATCACGCCTGTCACGAACTTCGGTTCGAACACGCGGATGCAGCCAAAGTCCAAGAGATTGACCGAACCGTCCGGCCGCACCGAGTAGTTGCCGAGATGCGGGTCGCCGTGGATGACGCCGTAGTCGTAGAACGGCACATACCAGGCGCGAAACATGCTGTAAGCCACCTTGTTGCGGAACTCGAGCGGCGCGTCGGTGACCGACATCAGGGGCTCGCCCTCGAGCCAGTTCATCGTGATCAAACGGCGCGTCGACAGGTCCGGTACCACCTCGGGGACATGTACGTGCGATTCGTCGCGATGCATGTAGGCGTACAGGGCCATGTGCCGGGCTTCGCGCTCGTAGTCGAGCTCCTCGCGCAGGCGGGCGGAGATCTCGGTGTGGATCTCGTCCGTATGGATGGCGGAATCGTAACGTTCGTAGATACTGAATATGATCTTGAGCTGGCGCAGGTCGGCTTCGACGACCGACTCCATATCCGGATACTGCAGCTTGCAGGCCAAGGGCTGCTTGTGGCCGGCAAGCGTGGCCCGATGCACCTGGCCCAGTGATGCGGCGGCCGTGGCCGAGTGTTCGAAACTGGTGAAGCGCTTTTTCCAGTCGGGTCCCAGTTCGGCCGCCATGCGCCGCCGAACGAATGGCCAGCCCATCGGAGGGGCCTGGGACTGGAGTTGCGACAGCGCGCCCGCATACTCGGACGGCAGCGCGTTCGGGATCGTCGACATGAGCTGCGCCACTTTCATGAGCGGGCCCTTCAGCCCGCCGAGCGCCTGGGTCAGCTCGATCGCCTGTTTCTCCCGATCGAGCTTGAGCCCGAACAGCCGGGCGCCCGCGATATTTGCCGCGAGTCCACCCATCGCCGTGCCAACCCGGGCGTAGCGACGCACGCGGCCGCCGAGAGAGTTTGCTTCTTCGGAAACGGCCGCTGCGTTCGGGTCCTGGGGGCGGTCAGACGAGTCTTCGGTCATTGGGCTACTACGACAAGGTCTCGAGCTCATCGATGAATCCGGCGATCACGCCGAGGCCCCGGTCCCAGAAGTCCGGATCGCCGGCGTCCAGGCCGAACGGGGCCAGCAGTTCCTTGTGTCGGAGTGTCCCGCCCGCCCGCAGCATGTCCAGGTATTTCTCGGCAAAGCCTGCCTCCGACTCTTGGTACACGGCGTAAAGGGAGTTAACCAGGCAATCGCCAAAAGCGTACGCGTACACATAGAAGGGCGCATGGATGAAGTGCGGGATATAGGCCCAGAAGTGCTGGTACTCCTCGGAAAAGCGCAACGCCGGCCCGAGGCTCTCGGACTGCACCTCGAACCAGAACGCGCCGATCTGATCAGGGGTCAACTCGCCCGTGCGGCGGGCGTCGTGAACCAGACGCTCGAATTCGTAGAACGCGATCTGACGGACCACCGTGTTGAGCATGTCCTCGACCTTGAGCGCCAGCATAGTTCGCCGCTGGCCGGCATCGCTCTCCTGGTCCAGAAGGCCTCGAAAGGTCAGCATCTCACCGAACACGGAGGCGGTTTCCGCCAGGGTCAGGGGCGTGTCCGACATCAGGTGGCCTTGCTCGGCTGCCAGCACTTGGTGCACGCCGTGGCCGAGCTCGTGCGCCAGAGTCATCACGTCGCGAGTCTTTCCCTGGTAGTTGAGCAGGATATAGGGATGGGCGCTGGGCACCGTGGAATGGGAGAACGCGCCCGGCGCCTTGCCAGGACGGACCGGCGCGTCGATCCACCTGCTCTCGAAGAACCGCTTGCCGATCGCGGCCATGTCCGGCGAGAAACGCCCGTACGCGTCAATCACGGCGCGGCGCGCCTCGTCCCAGGTAATCTCGCGGTCGTTCTGCTCGGGCAGCGGGGCGTTCCGATCCCAATGATCAAGCTTGTCCTTGCCGAACCATTGCGCCTTGAGGGCGTAGTATCGGTGCGACAGCGACGGATAGGCGCGCCTGACCGCCGCCACCAGGGCGTCCACGACCTGATCCTCGACCAGGTTGTGCAGATTGCGGGCTGACACCGGGCGGGGCAGCTCGCGCCATCGGTCCTCGATCTCCTTATCCTTGGCCAGCGTATTCGTGATCAGGGCGAAGGTGCGAATGTTCTCGCCGAAGACCTGCCCGATCGCCTGCGCGGCGGATTTGCGCACGCTCTCCTCTGGATCGGAGAGCAGGTGCAGCGCCTCCGTGCTGGTCAGCTCCTGCCCGTCTACCGGGAAGCGCAATGCGGCAATGGTCTCGTCGAAGAGACGCATCCAGGCCGAACGACCCGCCACCGCCTTCTCGTGCAACAGCCGCTCCATGTCTTCCGCGAGTTGGTGGTCCCGGAACACGCGGATGTCGCGCAGCCAGGGTCGATAACGGGCCAGGCCAGGATCAGCCAGCTTGTCATCAAGATCCTTGTCGTCCAGCCGGTTCAGCTCGAGCGTAAAGAACAGGACCAGGCTGGAGATGTTGGTGACCTTCTCCTGGACATTCTGGGAAAAGCGCCCGATCTCCACGTCGCTCATGTCCCCGGCATAGAGCAGTTGGGCAAAGCTCATCAGGCGAGCCAGGGTCTCGTCGATGCGTTCGTATTCTCCGATCGCCGCAGCAAGCTCAGCGCCGGACAGCTCCGCCAGCTTGCCCTGATAGCGGTCCTTGAAGGCGGCGGCGGCTGCGTTGGTATCGTCCAGATCGGACTGAAGCTGGGGTGCGTCCGGTCCAGGATACAGGTCGGCCAGATCCCATTCTGGCAGGATCTCGGCCGTTTTGGCGGGTTGCTCTTGTTGGGCTTGAGGCGTGGACATAGATTAGCTCTTCGATTTACGGTCCTGATTGATGCTGCTGGCGATATGGCTATTGCCATGCGCAGGGGCAAGCGCCGAGGGCGATGGTGGTCGGCTTTGTCGGCGCGTCGGGTCGGCCGGACAGGAATGGCAACCGAACCGGGCCTCGGCAGGGAGCGGGGATGAACGATCAGTCCTGGGACAGCGTCAGCGAAATGTTCTTCGCGCAAGCCGCCAAGCACGCGGAGGATCCGCTCGTCTGGGCCAAGGTGGATGGTGTCTACACGCCACAAACCTGGGCCCAGATCGAGGCTAAGGTCACGCTGCTGTCTCGGGCGTTGCGCGCGCTCGGCGTGGAACCGGGCCATCGGGTCGTGATCGCGGCAGAGAACCGGGCGGAGTGGCTGGTGTCCGAGATGGCGATCCTTGCGGCCCGGGCCATCGCGGTGCCGGCGTACACCACCAACACGGTTGACGATCACCTGCACATCCTGAACAACAGCGGAGCCAAGGGGGCGATCTACTCGACGGCAAAGATCGGTGAGCGGCTGCTGTCCGCCGCGCATCAGGCTCAAGCCTGCGCCTTCGCGATCGCCATGGATCCGCACCACATCACCCAGCAGCCGGGCGGCGTTCGCGTGTACGGCTGGGACGAAGCGCTCTCCCTCGGTGCGGGCCAGCCCGACGATGTCGCAGAGGTCGCATGTCAGGCGGCGCGGGCCGATACGGCGGTGATCATCCACACCTCGGGAACCGGCGGCACGCCCAAGGGGGTGATGCTGAGCCACGGGGCCTTGCTCCACAACTGCCACGGCGCCACCGAGCTGCTGCGCGGCCACGCGGAGTATGGCAAGGAGGTCTTCCTGTCCTTTCTGCCGTTGTCCCATTCCTACGAGCACATGGCGGGCCAGATCTTTCCGATGTCCATTGCTGCCCAGGTTTACTACGCAGACGGTATCGAACACCTCACCGCCAACATGCAGGAGGTCCGCCCGACGATCATGACCGCGGTGCCGCGGCTCTACGAGGTGATGTATCAGCGCATTCGCAAGTCCATTGACCAGACCCAAGGCTTCCGTCGCACGCTGTTTGACAAGACGATCGCACTTGGCAGCAAACGATACGAGGACCCGAAGAGCCTCTCGCTGTGGGAACGCCTGTTGGACCGGCTGCTGGAACGGCTCGTTCGGCAGAAGGTGCGCGACCGCTATGGCGGTCGGCTCCGCTATTTCGTCTCCGGCGGGGCCCCTCTGAACCTGGACATCGGGATCTTCTTCAACGCCATCGGCGTGAAGCTGTTGCAGGGATATGGGCTTACCGAATCGGCTCCGGTGATCAGCTGCAACCCGCCCCTCGGGTTCAAACTTCACACGGTGGGTCCGCCGGTCAGGGACACGGAGGTCCGCATCGCCGAGGACGGCGAGATCCTGGTCCGTGGGGAGCTGGTGATGCAGGGCTACTACAACGAGCCTGACGCCACCGCTGCGGCGATCACCGACGGCTGGCTGCATACCGGCGACATCGGGCGCATCGACGAGGATGGCTTCCTGCAAATCACCGATCGCAAGAAGGACATCATCGTCAACTCCGGGGGCGACAACATCGCTCCTCAGCGGGTCGAGGGATTCCTGGTGCTGCAGCCGGAGATCCAGCAGGCCATGGTGTTCGGCGACCGGCGGCCGCATCTCGTCGCGCTCCTCGTGCCGGATCCCGACTTCTTGGAGCGCTGGGCCAAAGAGAATGGCCGGTCCAGCAGCCTCGCGGAGCTTTCCGCGGATGCCGGTTTCCGCGAAGCGCTGTCCGATGCCGTCGACCGAGTCAACAAGGAGCTCTCTGTGATCGAGCGTGTACGGCGATTTCTGATCGCCGAAGAGCCGTTCTCGATTGATAACAGTATGATGACGCCGACCATGAAGATTCGCCGGCACGTCATCAAAGACGTCTATGGGGAACGGCTGGAGGCCCTTTACGGCTGAGCGATCGGTTTGCGGCTGATTGACCGGATCCGGCTCAGGTCTTTTCGCGTCTGGTGCGGCAATCGAGAATGGCAATCAGAGCGTCGGCTCTCACGATGGTGTCCTCGAGGTGCCGCAGTTCGGATCCGGAGAGCGGCCGGCGTTCCGCCTCGTTGAAGCGGCTTTCGAGAAGGCTCTCGGCAGCTCGGCGGGTCTCGGTTGCGACCGTGTAGGCGTTCTCGATGCCCCCCATCAGGGCGACGACCTGATCGATCGGCATTTGGATGGCGCGCCGCTGCGTGTCATAGAAGCGGCCGTCCTCGGGCCTGGTTTTGAGCTGCGGCTCCAAGAAGGCCCGCGACTCGGGACAGGCGCCGGGGCTCTCAGCAAAGGCCGCCCTCTGACCGGGCAGGAGGGCAACCATCAGCAACGCGGAAAGGAGGGCGGATTTGAGCAAGGCTGCGCTCCACGGTCGGATCCTGAACGAGAGTTAGTCGCGTGCCGGGCCAAGCGCTCTTCACATCTTGGCGAGCTGTCTGGCGGAGCTGGGCTCACAGGCCGTGATAGTCGCGAAACCAGGCGACGAACCGGGGGATGCCTTCGTCGATCGTCATTTTCGGCTCAAAGCCGAAATCGCGCCGGCTCGCTTCGATATCGGCATATGTTTCTTTGACATCGCCCGGCTGCATTGGCTGCAGGTCGATTTTCGCCTTCTTGCCGATGGCGGCCTCGATTAGCTCGATATAGCGCAACAGCGGCTCGCTGCGGTGATTGCCCAGATTGTAGAGCCGGTGTGGAACGGCGCCCTGTGCCGCGGGCGGATGATCCAGAGCGGCGACGACGCCCGCGGCGATATCGTCCACATAGGTGAAGTCACGCTTCATCTTGCCATGGTTGAACACCGGGATCGGTTCGCCGGCAAAGATCTTGCGCGCAAAAATGTAGGCCGACATGTCCGGCCGTCCCCACGGGCCGTACACGGTGAACAGCCTCAAGCCCGTCGCCGGAATCGCATACAGGTGGCTGTAGGTGTGGGACATGAGTTCACCGGCCCGCTTGGTCGCGGCATAGAGCGAAACCGGCTGGTCGACCCGGTCTTCGACTGCGAACGGCAGCTTGGTGTTTCCACCGTAAACCGAGGACGAGCTGGCATAGACCAGATGCTTTACGGATCCGATCCGGCGGCAGGCCTCGAGAATCACCCCGTGGCCCACGACGTTGCACTGAATGTACGCCTCCGGGTGGCTGAGCGAGTATCGAACGCCGGCCTGTGCCGCCAGATGCACCACGCGGTCGATATCCGGGTGGTTGTCGATGACTTTTCCGATGGTCTCGGAATCCGCGATATCCCCGCGATAGGCCGTAAAGCCCTTCAGCGCCGTGAGCTTGGCAAGCCGCGCTTCCTTGAGCCCGGCATCGTAGTAGTCGTTCAAATTGTCAAATCCGACCACGTGTTCGCCGCGGTCCACCAGTGCGGCGGACACGTGCATGCCAATGAAGCCGGCGGCGCCGGTCACAAGTATGGTCATTGGGGAAACCCGGGACACATGAGACGGCCGTCCATATACACCGCTCGCGGCGCAAAATCACCCTCTGCGCCGCGCCGCGATACTTATGGCGCTGCCTCGGTAACCAGGTCCTTAAGGGCGGTCAAATGACGCTCGTAGCGGCGCCATCGACCGATTGCGGACGTGTACACCGGCTGCCGGACCTGCCAGACGCTGGCAGTGCGAATCTGGCGCTTGGTCTCATGAAACCGGAGACAACGCTCGTCCCATTCGAGGCCCAGAAAATCGATAATCCGGCGCGCCTGAGCCGCCGGGTCTGCAACGATTTCCTCGTAGCGCACATCCAGAATCGACAGTGGCGCGACCTCCCGCCAGTGCTCCATGAGGCGGATATAGCCCCGGTAATACTCGCCGAGGTCGACCAGATCCGAGGTGAACTCGAGCGCTCGGAAGTTCTGGCAATAGCAGGAGACGCATGTGTCCATCGGATCTCGTTGGCAATGAACGACATGTGCCCTTGGGAAGAGCAGGGCGATCATCCCGATGTGAATGAAATTGCCGGGCATCTTGTCCGTCACGCGCCGGGCCGTGGCTGAGACGGCGCGGAGGCGATTCATGTAGGTCTCCGCCATTGCGGCTGTTTGCCCCGGCCCAAGCGTTTCCAGGCAGTCGGGATAGGGCCGGCCGGTGGCGTTGTTGTCCGCCAGGCCTTGGGCCATGTGCTGGATCTCATACAGCTCGCCCGCCCCCGCCGCGTCGGGATGGCTGGCGACGATCTGCTCGACCAGCGTGGTGCCCGATCGAGGCATGCCGACGATGAAAACGGGCACATCCGAATCGCTGGCGAGCTTCCTGCGGGCGGCAAAGAAATCCCTGGAAAATCGTCGGGTGAGGGTATTCACAAACCCCGCCCATTGGCGCCGGTCAAATCGACTGTCCCGCTTTGCGATTTGGTTCGCCATGCGAAAATATCCGAATGCCTCGTCATAGGCGCCGCGTCTGTCTAGGACCTCTGCAACCGCAAAGCATGCCGAACGCTTGTCGTCCTCGGCAGCCGACTCGTCTTGTGCGACCGCCTTCAGGGTTGCCAATTCGGACTCGGACAGGTCCTGACGCGCGCCGACCAGTCCCAGAAGAGCGGGCAGAAGCGCGCCATTCATATCGAGCGCACTCCGAAACGAGCCCGTGGCGGCTGGGAATTCGCCGAGCTGCAGCTCACAGCTGCCGACGCCGGCAAGCGCGCCGGCATTGTCCGGGGCGGCGGCCAGGATCTCTCGGTAACAGGCTTTGGCTGCGTCGGCCCGGTTGGTCTCCAAGAGCACGTTTGCCAACGCATCGAGCGCTTGAGTATCGCCCGGCTTGACCGCGAGGGCGCTGCGCAGATGCTGCTCGGCGTCGCTCCAAAGGAACGCGCGGCCGTAGGCCCGTCCCAGCATGAGATTCAACTCGGCGTCGGCCGGGTCGGCCTCCAGCGCGCGTCTCAGGCTGGCCACAGCCTCCTTCGGGCGCTTGAGCTCGAGCAGAACGCGGCCGAGATTGCCATGCGCGTCGGCATAGCCGGGCTCGGCGCTGAGGGCGGCACGGTAGCTTTTCGCTGCCTCTTCCGGCTTTTTGCTCGCGAGTAGGACGTTTCCGAGGTTGTTGTGCGCCTCGGCATCATTCGGCGAAAGCTGAATGGCGCGTCGGTAGGCCGCCTCGGCCTCGGCGAGTTGGCCCATCTCGAACAATGCGTTGCCGAGGCCGAAGTGGGCATCCGCAGCCGCTGGCGCACGCGCGATCGTGGCCCGATAGCTGGCTGCAGCGGCCGGGTATTGCCCGGCGGCTCGCAGCGCTTCTGCCAGATTGTAGTGGAACGACGCGTCGTCGGGTCGCGCGTCGACCGCGCTCTGCAGCAAGGGGATGGCACCTTCGGCATCGCCGGTCTGTTGATGGAGCACGCCGAGCAGGTGCTGCGCTTGCGGATGATCGGGCGAAACTGCCAGCACCTGCCGGTAGAGTCTCCGGGCCTCTTCCAGTCGCCCGGATTGGTGCAGTTGGGTGGCGCGCGCAAGGGCTTGCGGAACGGTGGTCGTACCAGCTCTTCGTTTGCCGCCCCGGCTGCGTGCGCCCTTGCGAGGCAAGGCCCATATTCCTCCAGGATTGCAGGTGCCCGCTGGGTTTACCGGTCCGGCTCCGGCACGTCTAGGGCTGACAGCCGCCTGGTTGCGCGGCACGGTCCACGCAGGCAAGATCCAGCGTCTGGCATCCCTGCAAGGATCAGCCCAGATTGCCCGTACCTGACAACGGTGAGAAAGATCGATGACCTCCGGCCAGCCAGATAACGACGGTTCCCGATCGAGTTTGGCCGCGGCGGCGCGCGCTTACCAGGCGGGGCAGCTCCCAGAGACGGTGCGGCTGTGCCGGAACATCCTTGCGAACGCGCCGGCCCAGGCCGAGGCTCTGCAACTGATGGGCATGGCGTCCTATCAGCTTGGTCAAGAGGCGGAGGGGGTCCGGTTTCTGTCCCAGGCGGCCGAGGTGCAACCTGCCGTGCTGGCCCATCATACGAACCTTGGCTTCGCGCTGCTGGATATGGGGCGCTTTGAAGCAGCGGCGGCGAGCTATCGGCGTGCCGTCGAACTCGATCCGGGAAACGCGGATGCGCGCGGCAATCTGGGCTTCGCGTTGCAGCGGATGGGCCGGTTGGATGAAGCCCTGGCTGAGTATCGCGCGTTGCTCGAGGGGTCGCCGAGCCATGCCGGCGCGCTCGTCAGCATCGGGACGGTCTTCCGGGAGCAGGACAGGCTCGCCGAAGCAAAACAGGCTTTCGAGGAGGCGCTTGCCCAGGCTCCCCATATGCCCGCCGCAATGTCCAATCTTGCCGGCGTCCTACAGGAGCTGGGCGAGCTCGATGCGGCCGTCGAGCTGTACGAACAGACAGTGGAGCGTTATCCCGACTACGCCGACGCGCTCACCAATTTTGGCCACGCGCTCAAGGAGCTGGGCCGGTTGGACGAGGCGCGTGTGCGATACCGCCAGGCGGTCGAAGCGGACCCGTCCAGCGCAGACGCGCACTACAATCTCGCGGCCATGCTGCAGGCGGAAGGGCTGCTCGATGCGGCGATCGAGCATTTCGAAGCCGCGCTGACCGGGGACCCGTTCTATTTGCGTGCGTATTGGGGCCTTCAGGAGTGCTTCCTGTTGAAAGGCCTGGCAGAGCAAACCCTGGCGAGCTGCGACGCGTGTCAAGAGCACTTCCCGGACAATCAGATGACGATCGCCAATCGCGCCTTCGCCCATCTGCTGCAGGGCGATGAAGCGACTTTTGATCGACTCTACGACCTCAAGTTTTTCCCCTATTCGGTTCCGATCCAGCCACCACAGGACTTCGCGGACACCGCCGCCTTCAACCGTCGCCTGGTCGACGACATCCTCAGCCATCCCTCGCTGAAATGGCAGCACGACGACTACGATACCTCGGACCGCGCCTTCGCCTATGGGATCCTGGAGCAGCCGACGCCGGCGATTGCTGCCTTCGAACGGCAGTTGCGGCGCGCGATTGACGCCTTCATCGCCGGGATTCGGGTGGACCCGGACCACCCGTTCTTCGGCCATGTGCCCGGGGATTACGACTTCAAAATGTGGGCAACCGTGCTCAAGAGCGGCGGCTGGCACAGGCCGCATAACCATGAGGACGCCTGGTTGAGCGGCGTCTACTACGCGCAGGCGCCCGACGCGGCGGAGCAAGACGACGACAAGGGCGGCTGGATCACCTTCGACGGTTTTACCCGCTACGGCGGCAACGTGGCCTACCGTCAAAAGGTCCGCGAGGTCCGTCCGGAGGAAGGGCTGCTCTTGTTCTTCCCGTCCTATTTCCTGCACAGCACCAACCCGTTCACGGGCGGCAAACCCCGGGTCAGCATCGCCTTTGATCTGCAGCCGCGAATCTGAGCCAACCTGGGGCGACTACAGGCCCAGCGCCTCCTTGAGCGGGTCCAGATAGCGCTCGTAGGCGCGCCAGCGATCCAGCGATGATGTGTAGATCGGCTGGCGGACCTGCTGATAGCTGGCGGTTACGACGGGGCGCTCGGTCATGTGGAAGTCCAGGCAGCGCGGATCCCAGTCAAGGCCGCAATGGGCTATGATTCGGCGGCTTTCTCGCTCGAGATTGGCAACCACGTCTTCGTATTTCACATCCAGGATCAGGCCCGGCAAAACCGTGTGCCAATGATTCATGAGATCTTCGTACAGGCGGTAGTAGCGGCCAACATTGCCCAGATCGTAGGAAAACACCTGTCCGTCTCCGAAATTCTGGACAAAGCAGGACCAGCACGTGCTCAGCCGGTCGCGTTTGCAGTGAATGATGCGCGCGTTGGGAAACAGCAGGTGGATCAGACCGATGCGCTGGAAGTTGTTGGGGAGCTTATCCGTGACCCGCAGGGCGTCGGCCGAGCACTCCCGGAGCTGCGCCAAATAGGCGTTCGCGATCTCCTGCGCCGTGGCCCGGTCCAGTGCAGCAATGCAGTCGGGGTAGGGCAAGTCGCCACCGACGAGTTGCGGCAGATTTTGGACGATGTAGCCCATCTCTCGGAGTTCACCGGCGCCCTCTACTTGCGGATGGCTGGCGAGAATCTGCTCGACCAGAGTGGTGCCAGAGCGCGGCATCCCCAGGACGAAGATCGGCAGGGTCGACTCGTCACCGATGTCCGCCTTGGCGGCAAACAGCTCGGGGCCATAGACCCGCTTCAACTGCTCGACATACGCTGTCCGCTTGTCGAGTTCGAAGACTTCTGCGCCGCCCATCACCTGATTGGCCGCTTCATAACTCGCGAATGCCTTATCGAACTCGTGCCGCGCATCATGGATATCGCCAAGCCCATAGAGGGCGGTCGCTCTGTCCGCCGCCGGCAAGTCTTCTCGTGCGGCCAGCTCTTCCAAATGCGCAATATCGCTATCTTCGGCCTTCCCCTTGTTAAGGGTCGCCAAGTGAAATCGCGCATAGACGTGATCCGGTTTTGACGCCAGCGCACGCTCGAAATATGTACGCGCCTCGCCGAAATCACCCTGGGCCTCGCGGCAGATTCCCATCCAGTGAAGAATTTCGGGATCATCCGGCCGCACGGCCAGGAGCTTGCGAAACAGCTTTTCTGCGTTTTGACGGTCGCCCAGATCCGTCAGCGTGCCGCCGAGTTCCATCGCAATCTCGACGTTGTTCGGTTCCAGCTGGAGCGCTCGATCCAGCTTCTCCGCCGCTGCGATGAATCGGCCTTGCACCCGCAGTAAGCGGCCGTAGTTGAACAGCGCCTCGCCGAAATCTGGATCGAGTTCCAGCGCCTGGCGGAAGCTGGCCTCAGCGTCCTCAACTCTGTCTTGGCGGAGCAGCGCCGCGGCCAGATTGCCGTGCGCCTCCGCAAACTCCGGCACAACGGTAACGGCCCGCCGCAAATAGGCGACGGCCTCGTCGACGCGGTCTTCCTCCAACAACACGACAGCCAGGCTGTTCTGTGCCTCGACGAAGTCCGGCTCTTGGTCGAGCGCTCGGCGAAAATGGTCGATGGCATCGCCCCTCTCGTCGAGGCTCAGCAGCAAGACCCCCTTTGCATAGAGGGCGCCCGGGTCGTCCGGGTTCAGATCGAGCGCTTTCTGGCAATCCGCCAGGGCGTCCTCGATTCGGCCCATGCCCCGGTAGGCTTCGCAGCGGTTGATGTAGTATTCGGGGTCGCTCGGTCTGGCCAGGATCGCCTTGCCGATCAGCTCCGCCGCAGCCTCGAACTGACCGGTCTGGATCGCCAACAGGCCCAGAAGGTGCAGCGCGTCGGGATGATCCGGGAAGCGCTCCAGGACTTCGCGATAGCCCGCATCGGCCTCGGCCAGGCGGCCGGCGCTATGATCCTGCGCCGCCGCGGCAAGCATGCGTTGCAGATCCGCATCCTCCGGACGATCTGATTCTCTCGTCTGGTCGTTACCCAATGCGAGGCTCTCCTCTGCTAGGACGGCTGCGCGGTTATATTGGCGCCCAGGGCTTCCTTCAAGGGAGCAAGATGCCGATCGAATCTGCGCCAGCGACCGACCGAGGAGGTGTATATCGGGCGGCGAACCTGCTCGAAGCTTGCCGTCGCGACCCGACGTTTGGTTTCGAAGAACTTCAGGCAGGCGTCATCCCAGTCCAGCCCGCAGTAGTCGAGGATCCGACTGGTTTCGCCTTTCTGCTCGGTCACAAGGGTCTCGTAGTCGATCTCCAGAAGTTGGACCGGGAGCACGTGACGCCAATGGTCCATGAGCCGCGCGTAATCACGGTAATAAGCGCCAAGATCGCCCAGGCGATGGCTGAAGTCCTGGCCCGTGGCAAAGTGCTGCGTATAGCACGAGATACAGGTGTCCATCGGATCGCGCCGGCAGTGAATGATGCGGGCACGCGGAAACATCAGCGCGATCAGACCGAGATAGCGAAAGTTATCGGGCATCTTGTCGGTGACGCGTGCGGCGTTCGGCGCGAGCTTGCGCAAAACCTCCAGGTGCTTACGGGCAAGATCGGTAAGGCTCGAACGCGATAGCGCTCTGATCGCAGCGGGATACGCGATGCCCGTGTCCTTTGGCAGGGTTTCCGTTGCCAAGCGGCTGATTTCGTTCAGTTCTCCGCCACCATAGACTGATTCGTGGCTGGCCAGAATCTGCTCCACCAGGGTGGTGCCCGAACGCGGCATTCCGACTATGAACACGGGCAGTTCCGATGGATTGCCGGCGTCGCGGTTGTCCTCGAATAGGGTCTTGTCGAAGACCTCGATACCCGCGTCGACGCCCGCCTTGAAGGCCCGCCGATCCCAACGTTTCTGCCGGGCAGCCAGTTCGTTCGCCGACCGGTAGAAGACGAATGCTTTGTCGTAAAGTCCCAAGTCCTCGGAGATCTTCGCGGCGGCAAAAGACAAGTCGATCCGGTCGTCCACGTCCGTATCGCGGGACGCGAGCAATCGCTCGAGCGCCCGGACGTCTGACGGATTGGGAGATCTTGAATGATTGACCACCAGATTGTAGTGCGCTCTGGCGTTGTTCGGATCGATCGCCAGCACCTGTTCGAAGCAGGCGGCGGCCTCGCGGAATTCCCCAAGATCCTGAAGGCAGGCTCCCAGCTTGAGGAGGGCCTGGACCGACCGTGGTTCGATGGCGAGCGTTCGCCGAAGATCCGCAATAGCAGGTTCTAGCTGGCCAAGGTCTTGGAGAGCGGCGCCGCGGTTCAGAAGTGCAGCCGCGAAGTCCGGTCTGAGGTCGATCGCCCGGCCATAGGCGGCCACCGCATCCACGGTCCGTCCGCAGCCTTCCAGCGCCAGCCCGCGTGCAAGCTGGAAATCGGCGTCCTCGGGATCAAGCTGGATTGCCCGCTCAAAGCTTGTCAGGGCTTGCTGAGCCCGATCTTGCTCGAGCAGCGCGTTCCCCAGGTTGAAGTGGATATCCGCGACCGCGGGGGCCAGGGCAAGAGCCCGGCGAAAGGCCGCTTCCGCGTCCCGAAACCGCCCGGCCATGCGGCAGGATTCGCCATAGTTGTATTGATATTGGGGGTTTCCGGGAGCGAGTCTCGCTGCTCTCCCGGTCAGGCGAGCGGCTTCGGCGTATTTGCCGGTTTGCTGGCTCACCAGCCCCAGCAAATGCAAGGCCTCGGCGTTCTTTGGGTTTTGCCGCAGGATCTGTCGGCAAAGATCGGTTGCGTCGGCGAGCCGCCCGCCCTCCTGTGCCCGGAAAGCCTCAGTTAGGACCCGGCGCACATCAAGGGCCGTCGGCCTGCGTCGATTCCCGTCTCTTGTCTTCGAAGTCACCGGTCCTGTCCGGACAGCGTCTCACCGGCGGTTCTTATAGGTGAGACGAAGGCAGACTCTCAAGCAAGTGCTGAGGCATCGGCGCCGGTTAGACCGATATGCCGATCGGCCTTCCGAACCGGGCATTGCGAGCGGCGAATGGCATGCGCGACCTATATCGAAAGACGCAGGCGACCGCGCGTTTAGTAAACACGCAATAACCTGCAAGTATCGAACGCACTGGCGGTGCCCGGCCATGGATTCTGGGCCGTTTTCCAGGCGCGGCGAGGTCATCGGGAAGAGCCAAAAGGGGGGCATCGGCGGCGTTATTGTTCGTATGGCCGGCGGCTGCTATGCCCTTGATGATCCATCTGTTGCGCAAACGCCACAGCCACACGAATAATACGGCACTATGCCATCATCGCCCTTGCAACCGGCCGCGCTTCCATAGGAAAAGAGCGTGTTCTCGCGTCAAACGTGGCGGGATGCCTCTTACGATATTGATATAAAGAGCTTGGAGAGGAGGTTCCATGTTTAAGAGCAATTTGCGCTCTGCCCTGCTCGGTTCGGGTGCCGCCGTCGCCATGGTGGCCGTCGCCGCACCTGCATCGGCGGGAGAGATCGAGGACCTGAGGGCCCAGATCGAGGCCCTGCAGGGTAAACTCGATACACTCGAGACCCGGCAGGATGCGGTGGAAAGCCAGGGCGCAATTGCCCCGGCCGCTGCCGTTGAGGCCGGTGACAAGCCCAAGTCCTGGAAGCTTCCGGGCACCAACACGTCCATGAACATCGGCGGCTACGCCAAGCTGGACTTGCTGATGGACCTCGGACCGTTCCTGGGCGATTCCTACGGCGGTTCGGTCCCGGTGACCGACAACAGCACCGGCGATCTGCGCAAAGGCACCTTCCGTGCCCATGCACGGCAAAGCCGGTTCTGGCTCAAGACCTGGACGCCGACGGACTGGGGCGAGTTGGCCACCCACATCGAGGCCGACTTCGCGGTCAACAACATCGGCAACGAAATCGTGTCGAACTCGAACGCGCTTCGGCTGCGGCACGCTTACGGCCGGTTGGGTCCGGTCTTGGGCGGTCAGTTCTGGTCCAACTTCATGGGCTTTGAGTCGAACGCCGAGACCATCGACTTCGGCGGTCCGACCGGCACCGTGTTCATCCGGCAGGCGCAGCTGAAATACACCCATGTCTTCGGCGGCAGCGGGTTTTCGGCGGCGGTCGCTGTCGAAAACGCGGAGACCACCGGTCAGCCGCAGGGCGGCACTGGGCCCGGCAGCGGCAATGTCTCCGCCACCGGCGGCAACGTCGGTCAGGCCGGCCCGGGTGTGGGCGCGGCGGGCATCGCCGTCGACCGGGCGCCCGATCTCACCGGTAAGGTGGTGTACAAGCACTCCAAGGGCGTGATCGTCGGTCGTGGTCTGATGCGATTCCTCGGCGTCGACAGCGGTGGCGGCGGCAACTCCTCGGTTGGCAGTGGTCTTGCGGTCTCCGACAACGCGGTCGCCTGGGCCTTCGGGGTCAACGGCACCTGGCGGTTCGGACCCAAGGACGCGATCGGCGGCGAGTTCAACTATGGACGGGGCCTGGGCCGGTACCTGATCGGCTCCGCGCGCCATGCGTTCGTGTGTACATCGGCCTGCAGCAACAATGCGTCCGGCCTGAAGTTGTCGACCAACTTCGGCGGCTACGGCTGGTATCAGCACAAGTGGACCGATACCATCCGCAGCAACATCGTGGGCGGTTACAGCCAGAACGAGCTCGACGTCAACGCCGGCACGGGGCCGCCGCTGTCGCATCTCAAGTCCAACGTGTCCGCGCACGGCAACATCATCTGGAGCCCGGTCAGCGCGGTCAACTTCGGTCTTGAAGTGCTGTACGCCCGTACGGTGTTCCACCAGCAGGGCAACAATGACGCACTGCGGTTCCAGATCGGCATGCAGTTCAAGTTCTAAGGGCGACGTCTAGGCATCCCGACCAACGGGATACGGAACCAAGCCAACTCCGGCTCCCCCGCAAGGGGGGGCCGGTTTTCTTTTTGCCCAACGGACGGGGAAGTGAGCATGCCGACGGATGGCGCGATCCACGTGCGTCGTCAGAGAGGAGCTGGCTGCGACGGACAGCGAGGGTATCGATCGGTTGCCCGGGGACAGGCAGAAAGCGGCAAACCTAAGGGCGTTGATGACGGCGGTGCAGCGCGCAGGTGATCCCTGTGCGGTGGCCTATTGACCTTCGCGGCGCCAGGCCAGCAGCAGCGCACCAAGACCCAACAGCAGCACGAGCAAGGCCGGGAACAGCGACGTCTCGCGGACGCCGGTCACCACGAAGTCCTGCTCGCCGCGCAGACCGATCCAGCCTTGACCGCCCAGGCGTGCCGCACCGCTGAGGCTGCGGCCCGCGGCGACCCGCCGGATCTCGGGCTCGGTGCCGTCGGCCAGCCAGAGCAGACCACCGCCGGTGGCGGAAGCCAGAGGCGCGAGCACCCGGTCAGTCGTCCGGAGATCCGCGAACTCGCGCGGGTTGAGGCTGCCGGCGGCGGCCAGGGTGGTCCGTGTTCCGTCGCTCACCCGATAAACGCCAGGACGGCGCACGGGCAGGGAGGCGGTGGATCGGCCGCCGTCGCCTTCTTGGAGCTCCACCGTGAGGCTGTCACCGGTCGGTGTGGTTACGGTGACCGGCTCTGCGTTGGGCTCCAGGCTACGACGCATGATCTCGAGCCGTCCGCCGCGCACCTCCGCCTTGAGATCGTTCTCTTCGAGCTCCGGCTCCTTCATGAGCCAGTGTGCGGCCCTGCGCAGCAGCTCGGCCTGCGGGCCGCCGCCTTCGAACCCGCGCGACCAGAGCCAGATATGGTCGCTCAGCAGCTGAGCGACGCGGCCCTCGCCGACCCGGTGCAAGACCAAGACGGGGCGGTCCGCAACCCCCGCCAGGCCAGGCGTCCCGCGCTCGGCATCCACCTCGATCTGGCGGAACCACCTGCCCCAGCGGGCGGTCTCGCCTTCATCCAATGATCCGGGAAGATCGGCCGTGACCGGATGCCGGCGGCCGGCCGGCGTGACCTGCGGCCGGAATCCCTCGACAAAGACCCGGCCCGTCGGCCGGCCCGGCAGGACGCGGCCCAGCGGCGTGTTGAACAGGCTGAAACCCTCGGCGAAGGTGGGGCCGACGGCGACCAGCAAAGCACCACCTTTTTCAACATATTGCGCGATGTTGTCGAGATAACGGTTCAGCAAGACGCCGCGCCGCCGATAGCGGTCAAAGATGATCAGATCGAACTCGTAGAGCTTGAGGTCGAACAGCTCGTGTACGGGGAAGGAGATCAGCGACAATTCCGAGACGGGCGTTCGATCCTGTTTCTCCGGCGGCCGCAGGATCGTGAAGTGCACCAGATCCACCGCCGGATCCGCCTTGAGCAGGTTGCGCCACGTCCGTTCGCCGGGATGCGGCTCGCCGGAAATCAACAGCACGCGCAGCCGGTCACGAACGCCGTTGACCACTGCCACGGCCCGGTTGTTCTCGAGGCTCAGCTCGCTTGTTCCGGCGCCCGCTTCGATCTCGAAGAAGGTCGGTCCTGCATGCTCCAGGTCGAACTCAACCGTGTAGTCCTCGCCGACCGGCGCGATCGCGGTCCTCCAGGGCTCACCGTCGCGGCGGATGGTGATCGTCGCCTCGCCCCCGGCACGCCCGGCCGGCGCCTCGCCGACATCTTCGACCCGCACCGTCATGGTCAGGGTCTTGCCGACGATGCCGTAAGCCGGCGCCTGCTTGAGTACGAGGCGGCGGTCGCGTTCGCCCCGCTCGCCCGAAAGCAGGACGTGCAGCGGATAGGAACCGGCCGACTGCTCGTCCTTTGCGGCCGGTGCGTCGTGCACTTGTCCATCGGTGATCATGATCACGCCCGCGACCCGGTGACGCGGCACGTCCGACAGCGACCGCTCAAGGCCGGTGAACAGCCGGGTTCCGCCTCGCTGCTGGCCGGCGCCCTGGTCCTCGTCTTCGCTGACCCGGATCACGCGCAGCTCGATGCCCTCCATCGCGGCCACCCGCTCTCGTATGTGCTCGAGTGCCGCCTCGCTCCGCGCAGCGCGGCGGCCCACCGATTGACTGGTGGATTCGTCCAGCACCGCGACGGCGATGTTCGGCAGGTAGTCGCGCTCCTCGACCACCAGCGTGGGGTTTGCCAGGGTTAGCAGCAGCACCGTGAAGGCCAGGCTTCGCCAGCCGATGCCACGGGCGCGGCGCATGACTCCATAGGCCAGGATTGCGGCGCCGATCAGCGCTGCCAGCGCCAGCACCAGCCAATGCAGCAGCGGCGCGAAACCAATACTCGTTTCGGCCCCGCTCACGACCGCCCCGTCATTGCCCAAGCCTCCTAAGTATGGTGGGCACGTGCACCTGGTCGGCTTTGTAATTCCCAGTCAGCGCATACATCACGACGTTGACGCCGAACCGGTAGGCCTGTTCGCGCTGCGCCTCCCCGCCAGGCACCACCGCGAACATGTGTCGCCCCGCCCGATCGACCGCCCAGGCGCCGGCCCAGTCGTTGCTGCCGATGATGACCGACGACACGCCGTCATTGACCGTGCGGCCGCGCCGCTCGACCCAGACGCGCCCCCCGGCCCAGCGTCCGGGAAAGCGCTGCAGCAGATAGAATGCCTTGGTCAGGACGTGCTCGGGCGGAACCGGCTCCAGCGGCGGCACGGTCAGGCCCCGCAACAGCTTGCGGATACCGAGGATTCGGGGGTTGAATTCCTGTTGATCGCGGGTGTCGAACAGGACTGTGCCGCCCCTCCGCAGATACTCGGTCAGCCGTTCCGCCGCGGTCCGCGACAATTCCTGTTGCTCGCCCGAAACCGGCCAGTAAAGCAGGGGGAAGAAGGCCAGCTCATCGGCCTCCACGGCGACGCCAATAGGATCGCCCAGCTCAACGGCCGTGCGCCGGAACAGCACGCGGCCCAGTCCGGACAGACCGGCTCGGCTGACCTCGTCGATCGCGTCGTCGCCGGTCACCACATAGGCCAGTCGCGTCACGGTGGTAGACGAGATGGCATAGGCGTCTCCGTTCTGCGCAGCCTGCTCCGCATTCGCCGGGTGCGCGACCATAAGCAGAACCAGAGCGCCGGCCGCGGCACCCGCCGACCGGTTCATCGCGGGCAAGAGCCCCCGCAGCGCCAGTGCGATCAGCAGGTCGATCAGGGCCAGCAGCAGGGCGGCGCTCAGGAAGACGGGGCGCAGATCGATCTCACCGGGCTGACTGTAGGATTCCAGAATCGCACCCGCCGGCAGCGACCCGAGCGGCGCCAGCCGTTCGATCGAGGGTGACAGATTGAAGGCGCGGCGCACTGTGCTGTTCCCATACAGACCGGGCGGATGCTGGGGAGCCGGCCGCGCTGTCTCGATTTCCGATTCGGCGATCCCGGAGGCGGTCGCGGGCGCCGACCGCAATCGTCCGAACCCATCCATGGTCTCGATCGGCGGCAGCACCTGATCGCCAGCGTCGGCAACCACACCGCCGCTCAGATCGATAAGTCGGCGCAGCATGTCCACGAACAGCCCGGAGATGGGCAGGTTCGACCAATCCATGTTGGCGGTGGTATGCACCAAGACGATCAGGCCCTGACCGCGTGGCGCGGATGTCACCAGAGGCGTACCGTCTTCCAGGCGCGCCCAGGTTCGTTGTGCCAGATCGGCTGCCGGCTCGGCCAACACCTGTCGGCTGATCAACACGTCCGATGTGACGGCGAGAGCGAAGAACGGGCTGTCTGCGCCGAATGGCGCGAGCTGCTCCGGACGCGTCCAGGACATGGCACCGCCGAAGCTGCGATCGCCACGCCGCAACTTCACTGGAAGCAGCGAGTCCGCGCTGGCGCTGAGCCGCGGGCCGGCAAACCGGATCAGCAGTCCGCCGCGTTCTACCCAATCGGCCAAGTCCCGTCGCTGATCCTCGGTTACGGGCGCCGCATCGGTATGGACGACAACGGCGAGTTCGCGTGCCAGGAGATCGGAGACTGAACCTCGGCGGACCTCGCTGTAAGGCGAGAGCGCCCGCTCGACATAGTAGAGCTCGCTTAACAAGGGCTGATCACGCTCCGGCGATTCGCCAGCGATGAGCCCGACCGGACGGCGGCGCCAGCGCTCGTCCAAGAGCACCGTGGCGCCGGCGGAGGCTTCGTTCTGGATCGAGAGCCGCTCGACCCGATTGCGCAGTTCGGCCGGCAGATCCAGGACCAGCGTGGCCTCCCGATCTCCGGCCGAAAAGGAAACCTCGCGTTGGGCGAGGACCCGCCCGTCGCCCGCGCTGGCCGTGACCGAGACCGTCTCGGCGCCACGTCCATGGCTCCGCATGAGCGTGGTCTTGAAGGCTCCCCGTTCGGCCACCGGCACGCGCAGCAAGCGAGGCAGCTCGCCTAAATCGCCACCGAAGACGCGAAGGGTGCCCAGCGATGCGAGCGCCTCGGCGAAGCTTTCCGCGCCCTGGCCGGCGCCGGCCGCGGTCCCTTCGAGCCCATTGCTGAGCCAGACGATGTTGGCGTCACGCTCGAGCCCCAACTTCAACAACGCATCGCGCGCAGCAGACCGGTCGGCAGACCAGGGCAGCGGCTGGATGGCCTGGGCCTGGATCCGGGCATCGGCAGCCCGCAGCAGCCCGCTGGCCAAGAGCGGTTCCCCGGTTGCCGGCCGGGCGGTCGTCAGCAGGACGACCGGCCGTTCGTTGCGCTCCGCCTGGTCGATCAACGCATCGACGGCAGCCTGGCGGTCCTGCCAGTGAACCGCGGCGGCCCAGTCATTGTCGAGAACGATCACCAGCGGTCCGTCCTCCGGGAAGCCCGCGCGCGGATTGAGCAACGGATGCGCCAGCCCCAGGATCAGCAGGGTCACCAGCAGGAGTCGGAGCAGCAAAAGCCAGAGTGGCGTGTGGGCCGGTGTCTCCTCCTCCTGCTTGAGTCGCAGCAACAGACGGATGGCCGGAAAGCGAATGATCCGCGGCGCCGGCGGCGTGACCCGCAGCAGCCACCACAAAACCGGCAGCACGGCAAGAGCTGTCAACATCCAGGCATTGGCAAACGCGAACGCGCCGATGTTCAGCATGCCGTCACCGCCCGATCATCCCGGAAAGCGTCGTGTACAAAGCCAGCAAGGCCGTCTGCGCCGGCTTGTCTGTGCGGTGGCTGGTATAGGTCCAGCCGAGCCGGCGAGCCAGCTGTCTGAGGCCTTCCCGCTGGGCCTCGAGGCGCAAGAGATAGTCCTGACGCGCCCGTTCGACGCGCCGTACCAGAACATCTCCCTCATTCTCGAAACCTTCGAAACGGATCCGACCCGCAAAGGGCAGCGTCTCCTCGGCCGGATCAAGCACCTGGACGATATGGCCCGTCATTGACCTGGCCCCGTATCGTCGAAAGCGCGCCTCGGCCTCGTCGAGCGGTCCAAGGAAATCACCGATCATTATCAGTTGGCCGTAGCGGGGCAGCAGCTGGAACTCAGGCAGCGCATCCTCGGCCCCGGCCGGCGTGCCGTTCCCTGACCGAGCGAGATTCAACGTCAGGCGGTCCAGCGCGCCGGGCCCGTGCGACGGCAGCCGGTCCGACTCCAGCAAGGCGATGTTTTCGCCGCCACGAACCAGCAGGATCGCCAACGCCAGCAGCAAGAGATCCGCCCGCTCGCGCTTGGTCGGCAGCGATCTGTCGGACGCATAGTCCATTGAAGCTGACGTGTCGCGCCACAGCCAGGCGCTCTGCGCGGCCTCCCATTCGGTTTCGCGCACGAAGAGTGGCTGAGACTTGGCCGACTTCCGCCAGTCGATGTCCTGCGCGGAGTCGCCAGGCTGGTAGCGGCGGAATTGCCAGAATGTCTCGCCCTGTCCCACGCGCCGGCGGCCGTGCGTGCCGGGCGCCACCGTGCTGGCCACCCGCTCTGCCGCGATCATGAGCTGCGGCAGACCAGCCGCGAGGATTTCCGCATTGTGCCGAAGCGTCTCGGCGCGATCAGGCATCACCGCAGCGGCGCGCACAATCGATCGATCACTTGATCCACCGTCACGCCATCGGCGCGGGCGGTGAAGTTCAGGGCCATACGGTGCCGAAGAACCGGATGCGCCAGCGCCAGCACATCGTCGACCGAAGGCGATAGGCGTCCGTCCAGCAGGGCGCGGGCGCGAGACGCCAACATCAGCGCCTGACTTGCCCGCGGACCCGGCGGCCATGCGACGTGCTCGGCCACTTCGGCGATCTCGCTGCTCTCCGGGCGGCCGGACCGGACAAGCTCTAGAATCGCCTGCACCACGGACTCGCCAACCGGTATTCGGCGGATGATCATCTGAGCCTTGAGCAGGTCCTCGGCGGACATCACACTGCGCAGGCGGGCCTCTTCGGCACCGGTGGTCGCTATGAGCATACGGTGCTCGGCATCCAAGTCCGGGTAGCCCACGTCGATCTGCATGATGAAGCGGTCGAGCTGCGCTTCCGGAAGCGGGTAGGTTCCCTCATGCTCCAAGGGGTTTTGGGTGGCCAGGACGTGGAACGGCTCCGGCAGCGGATGGCGCTGTCCGGCAACCGAAACCTGCCGTTCCTGCATCGCCTGCAGCAACGCAGACTGAGTCCTGGGACTGGCCCGATTGATTTCGTCCGCCATCAGCAGCTGGCAGAACACCGGACCTTTGATGAAGCGGAATGAGCGCCGGCCGGTCTCCGATTCCTCGAGCACTTCTGAGCCAAGGATATCAGCCGGCATCAGGTCGGGCGTGAATTGCACCCGCTTGTCGTCAAGACCGAGGACGGTGCCAAGGGTCTCCACCAATCGTGTCTTGGCCAGCCCCGGCAGCCCGATGAGCAAGGCGTGTCCGCCGGACAACAGCGTGATCAGAGTTTCGTCAATGACCTCGCTTTGACCGAAGATGACTTCGCCGATTGCCGCACGGGCAGCCAACATGCGGTCCGCCAGCGCCTCCGCTTCGCCGATGATCCGTTCCGGCGGTAGCGCATCCACCTGAGTCGCGACCGTTTCGCTGCTGGGCTCGATCGAAGCAGCAGTGCTCTCACCGTCTGTCACTGGGAAATTCTCCAAGCGGGCATGATCTGTCGCTTATAATATTGCACTGTTCGCCATGAAGGAAAGATCACCGAATCCCGCCGCTCTGGCAAAACACATCCGCGCGAGTGGCAAGGCGGCGGGCGCCTCCGACAGCCGGGCGCCGGCGGGCCAGGACTGGCCCGACCGCTGCGGCCAGTTCGACATTCGCATCGATCGGAACGGAACTTGGTTTTATCAAGGCTCTCCCATTACGCGCATGGCGCTTGTCAGGCTGTTTGCGACCGTGTTGCGCCGCGACGCGCAGGGGGACTACTGGCTGGTGACCCCGGTAGAGGCGGGGCGCATCGAGGTCGAGGACGTGCCGTTCACCATCGTCGAAGCTTCGGCAACCGGCTCGGGCCGGGCGCAGATCGTGACCATGCGGACGAATCTTGACCACAATGTGATTGTTGATCGGGATCACCCCATCCGTCTGGAACCACAAGGCGCCGATGGTTCGGCAGTGCCCTATGTGACGGTACGGAACGATCTCGAAGCCCGTGTGCTGAGGCCGGTCTTCTATCATTTGGTCGAGCTTGGTGAACCGGCGCCCGGCGCCTTGCCATCAGCACCGGATACGCAAATATATGGCATCTGGAGCAGCGGCAGCTTTTTCCCGCTCGGGTCGCTGGGCGGGACGGATTGATGGAGAGCCCGTGACACGGGACGATGTCCTGAAAAAACTCGGCCAGGTCAAGGCCGCGGTCGGGCGCGACGAACATGGTCGCGGCGACCACGAGCTCAATCCCGGCATGTCACGCGGAAATCGACTGACGGCGGCGGCCGTCCTGGTGCCATTGGTCGAGCACCGGTCCGAGCTGGCCGTGCTCTTGACCCAGCGGACCGACCATCTGCTAGATCATGCCGGCCAGATCAGCTTTCCTGGCGGTCGCATCGATGACGTCGACGCGGACGCCATCGCCGCTGCGCTCAGGGAAACGGAGGAGGAGGTCGGAATTCCCGCCGATCGTGTGGACGTGATTGGTCGGCTAGATGATTACGAGACGCGCACCGGCTTTCTGGTCACGCCCGTGGTCGGCGTTATCGAACCGCCTTATCCGGTCGTGCCCGACCCGTTCGAGGTGGCTGACGTGTTCGAGGTGCCGCTCCCCTTCATCATGGATCCGGAAAACCATCAACGCCATCGTCGGGTCTACCAGGGGGTCGAGCGATACTTCTATGTCCTGCCGTTCGAAGGGCGCTACATCTGGGGCGCCACCGCCGGCATGCTTGTGAACCTGTATGAGGTACTGAGCGCATGATTCGGATTCTCTTGCATTATGTGTTGCCGCTCGTGCTGCCGCTGCTGCTTTACATCGTGTATATGTCATGGATGCGCCGCCGCGCGCTTGCGGCTGGCGGAGCTGCGCCCGATTGGCGCGAGGGCCCGATCTTCTGGTTCGTCCTCGGTGGCCTCCTCTTGGCGGTGGCCTCGCTTGTGGCTTTGTTCGCCTTTGAAGGCGACGACGGCATGGGCAACATCTACCAGCCGCCAAGAGTGGAAGGCGGCAAGGTTGTCCCGGGTCAATTCTCCCGGCCTGGAGCCGCGGGCGATTGAGCAGGTGCATCCGGCGAAAAAGCTCCCGATCCAGCCTTGGATGGCTGCGGCCGAGACCCGTGCGGTGGTGGCGGCGCTGACCGCCAGGGGCGCTGAGGTGCGCTTCGTCGGCGGTTGCGTCCGGGACTCGATCATCGGACGGCGCGTCACGGACATCGACATCGCCACCCATGACCCGCCCGAGACCGTGCTCGCGTTGCTGCGCGCGTCCGACATTCGCGCGATACCCACCGGCATCGACCACGGCACCATAACCGCGGTGACCGGCAAGGCACATTTCGAGGTCACCACATTGCGCCGGGACGTGGAGACCTACGGGCGGCATGCCAAGGTGGAATACACCGACGATTGGGCGGCCGACGCGGCCCGGCGCGATCTCACGATCAACGCCTTGTTCCTGAGCCCCGATGGCATCGTCTACGATCCGTTCGGCGGGCTCGACGACTTGGAGGCGCGTCGGGTGCGCTTTGTGGGAGTCGCCGAAGACCGCATTCGCGAGGACGTCCTTCGTCTGCTCCGGTTTTTCCGCTTTTTCGCTTATTACGGCGCGCCGCCTCCGGACGCCGAGGCGATGGCGGCGTGCCGCAAACTCAAGCACCTGTTGCCGACCTTGTCGGCCGAGCGGGTGTGGTCCGAGCTGCGGAAGCTCTTGCTGGCGCCGGAGCCAGCGGCGGTGCTCGACATGATGGAGGAGGAAGGGATCCTCGAGCATGTCCTGGCGGAGCCACGGGATACCGGCCGGTTGGCTGCCATGACAGCGCTGGAGACTGACCTGTCCGAGCCGGACCCCCTCCGGCGGCTGATCGCGCTGGTTCCGGCGGGGCCGCATGAGATGACCGGCCTGGCGGAGCGGCTCAAGCTTTCCAACAAGGACAAGACGCGCCTGGTTCGCGCTGCCGCCGAGCGAGCCGGTTTCAAGCCATTGAACCAGGTGGCAGCGCGGGCCCGCTGGTACTACCGCCACGCACCGGCAGGCAATCTGCTGTATCGCGATCTGTTGCTGCTCCACCGGGCAGAAGAGGGCGCGCGCCCGGCCGATCTAGCGGGTGACCGGAAGGCGCTTGCCGAGGCCACCTCCTGGACGTCGCCGAAGTTCCCCTTGGGAGGGCAGGACGTCAAAGCGCTGGGCGTGCCGGCTGGGCCGCGCGTCGGCGATCTGTTGGCGGCAGTGGAGCGCTGGTGGATCGATGGCGACTTCAAGGCCACGCGCCGGCAGTGTCTGACGAAGCTCAAAGTGGTCGCTGAGGAGGGCGAACGGTCATGACCACACTGCGGATCTGCTTCATCGGCGACAGCATCCTGCAGGGAACGGGGGACGCGGAGTGCCTTGGCTGGCCGGGCCGCTTGGGACGACGCGAGGCCGCCGCCGGGCACGATGTGACGATCTACAACCTGGGCGTTCGCGCCGAAACGACCCGCGACATCGCCGCTCGATGGCGCGCCGAGGCGACGTCACGCCTTCCCGAGCCCTTTCCAGGAGCGCTGGTTTTTTCTTTTGGTGTCAACGATATGGCGGAGACACCTGAGACAGGGCTTCGAGTCCCAATGGCCGAATCCCTGGAAAACGCGCGCACGATCCTGGGCGCGGCCGCGGCGTGGAAACCGGTCCTCTGGGTCGGCCCGGCCCCGGCCGACATGTCGCGGCAGCCGTTCTCACCGGGGCCAGGCGTCTCCTACAGCTTCCAAAACGACCGCACCCGGGAGCTGAGCGGAGCTTACGCCCGGATGGCCGAGGAGCGCGCCATTCCCTATTTCGATAGCTTCGGCGCCCTTGCCGACAACCCGCGCTGGTCCGGCGCGCTGGCGGCCGGCGACGGCATCCATCCCGTCGCCGCGGGGTACGCGCAACTGGCCGAGCTGATTGGCGCCTGGCCGGCCTGGCGGGCGTGGTTCGATTGAGCCTGCTGGGCGAGGGACTACTTCGCGACCTTGACCAGCTTGCCCCTGACCGCGCGCGACTCCCCGCCGTCCTTGATGCGCTGGAAATAGAGATCCATCCCGGTCCCCGAGATGGTGCGCGCATAGCTTTGCAGGTTGTATTTGCCTTCGGGCGAGATGACCAAGACATGCACGGTCAGCGTGTTTTCCTTGAGCCGCGCCCAGGATAGGCCCTGCTCGGACAGCGGATCGGTCCGGTCCGTCGAGGCGAAGCGGCGTGGATTATCGGTGGGACGGAAGCTGATCGAGCTCGTCTTGCGCCGCACCCTGGGGTTCTCCGGCGTGCCGCCTTGCCTCAGCACCGTCGTCCACTCCACGCGGAAGCCGTCTCCGGCCGGGCGGATGGTCACGTCCAGATCCCGCATGGTGATGCCGAAGTAGAGGCTGTCCTTGGAATTCGCAATGCCGCTGCCCTGGTAGACGCCGTAGAAGGCCTTTATGGAGGCGTCTTTCGCCGCCGCCGGCCATATGAACGCCATGCCCAAGAGCAACAGCCAAGGCTTGAGAAGAATGCGTGTCATTGTCGCCCCCCTTCCTTTCCGATCAACCGGCGGGTGCCCGCGCGGATCGCGCAGTCATTTCTGGCGCGCCATGTCGCCTTCGACGATCACCTTCGGCCGACCCTGGCTTATGCGTGTGAATTTGAGATGCATCTTGTCCGGACCGTCGAGCGTTCGGCCATAGCTATGCAGCTGATAGGTTCCGGATTGCGGATCCACGACCAGCAAGTAGACGGTTAATGTCTTGTCCTCAAGCGTGGCCCAGCCATAGCCAAGATCGCTAATCGGGTAGGTGTGTGCCGTCGACTTGTAGACACGCGCACTGGCGGTCGGCACGAAAGTCATTTTCGCCGTCTTGCGATCGACCTGCTCGAGCCCGCCACGCCGGACTATCGTGACCCAAGCGACGGAAAACCCGTCTCCCGCCTTGGCGATGGTGACGTCGAGGTCGCGCTTCTTGAGGTTGAGGATCTCCGCATCGCGCGAGTTCGCGACACCGATACCGACGAAGTGGCCGTAGAAGGCATGGATAGGCAGATGATTGGCGCCGACCGCCGGTGCCGCGGCCAGCGATGCCGCCAGCGCAATCAAGAGCGTCCGCCAGGCCCGCATTGCGCGCCCTCCCTATGCGATGCCGAAAACGGGCGCGAAGTCTAATCGATCAGCCATGGCTGTGCGAGGCCGAATTGCGGATCTGTCAACGGCTTCCGCGCACTCTCAAGGCCAAGCCGCCACCGGCGGCAGCGACATGAGGATGGCCTCCGCATTCCCTCCGGTCGCGAGGCCAAATCGCGTGCCCCGGTCGTAGAGCAGGTTGAACTCCACGTAGCGTCCGCGACGCATGAGCTGGTGCCGGCGCTGCTCGTCGGTCCAGGGCTCGTTCATCCGTCGCCGCACGATCCGCGGATAGACGTCGAGGAAGGCAAGGCCCACGTCCCGCGTGAAATCGAAGTTCCGCTGCCACGCTTGCGGGTCGCCGTCGTCTTCCAGGTTGTCGTAGAAGATGCCGCCCACGCCGCGGGGCTCGTCCCGGTGCTTGAGGAAGAAGTACTCGTCGCACCAGGCCTTGAAGCGCGCATAGTAGTCCGCGCCATGTTGGTCGCAGGCGGTCTTGAGCGCCGCGTGGAAATCGCTGGTGTCCTCGTCCACCGGCACCATCGGCGTCAGGTCCGCACCGCCACCGAACCAGCTCTTGGTGGTGACGATGTGGCGCGTGTTCATGTGCACGGCCGGAACCAGGGGCGAGCACATGTGGGCCACCAGCGAGATGCCTGACGCCCAGAATCGCGGGTCCTCGGCCGCGCCGGGAATTTCGTTCCGGAACGCCTCGGAGAACTCGCCGAATACGGTCGAAATGTTGACGCCCACCTTCTCGAAGACGCGGCCGTGCATGATCGACATGACGCCGCCGCCACCGTCGCCGCCGTCGGCGGGGCGTTGCCAGGGCTTGCGCTCGAACCGGCCGGTCGGTCGGTCGGTCTCCGGCCCCGCATAGTCGTCTTCGATGCGCTCGAATGCGCCGCAGATCTCGTCCCTAAGCTCGGCGAACCAGGCCTCGGCCTTTTGCTTGTTCGATACGGTGTCGCTGGTCATGTGGTCTCCTCGGGAAATCCGCAGGTCTGTCTCAAAGCTTCGCCAAGCACCATGGCCGCCGCCAAGGCGACATTGAGCGATCGCAGGCCGGCGCGCATGGGAATTCGCAGCCGTACATCCGCGGCGTCGTGCACGGCTTGCGGAACCCCTTCGGATTCGCGCCCGACCAAGATGCGGTCGCTCGGCGCGAAGGCGAAGCCGGCATAGCTTGTCGTCGCCGACGTCGTCAGCAGGACGAGGCGGCCCGCGGGCCGCTGCTCCAAATAGGACTGCCAAGACAGATGGCGCACCAGGTCCAGCCGGTCGAGATAGTCCATGCCCGCGCGCCGCAGTCGACGGTCGTCGAAGGCGAAGCCGCAGGGCTGGATCACGTCCATCGGTACGCCGAGACAGGCCGCCAGCCGCATCAGCGCGCCGGTGTTCTGGGGGATGTCCGGCTGGTAGAGGACGAGGCGCATCTCGGCTCGGTTGAGGGGTGTCCCATTGGCCTTTGCAAGGCCGGATGATTTCGATTATACCCGTGCCGCCTGCCTGGAATACCGCGCAGTTCTGCGCGGTCGTCGGGGGAACCTCTGCGGCATGGTGTCGCATTGGTCGGTGCTGGGATGGGCTTATACAAGACTCTAGGCCCTTGCGCGCATGCGGGCGGGCCGGGTCGTTTTCAGAGCCGCCTTCACGGCCGGCAAAGAGGGGGTGTTTTCATGGCAGATGCTGCGGCTGCAGGTGGCGGGGCCGGTCACGACGAAGACGTGACGCGGCGGGATTTCCTGTACATTGCCACCGGTGCGTTCGGGGTCGTTGGTACCGCCATAGCCCTCTGGCCCTTCGTCGACAGCATGAATCCGTCGGCGGATACCTTGGCTCTCTCCACGATTGAAGTGGACATCAGCGGCGTGGAAGAGGGGCAGTCGATCACCGTGAAGTGGCGTGGCAAGCCCGTCTTCATCCGGCGGCGCACCCAGGATGAGATCTCGGAGGCGGAGAGCGTGGCGCTTACCGAGCTCCCCGACCCGCAGGCGGACGAGGATCGGGTGCAGAAGGCGGAATGGTTGATCATGGTCGGGGTCTGCACCCATCTGGGCTGCATTCCCCTGGGACAGAAGGCCAGCGACAAGAAGGGCGATTTCGGCGGCTGGTTCTGCCCCTGCCATGGCTCGCACTACGATACGTCGGGTCGCATCCGCAAGGGGCCGGCGCCAGAGAACCTGCCCGTGCCGCAGTACACCTTCCTGGACGACACGACCGTCAGAATCGGCTGACAGGGGACGGAGCATGAGCAACGGCAACGGTCAGAGCGGATTGGTGAAGTGGATCGACGAGCGGCTGCCCGTCTTCACCTTCATGCAGCACGAGCTCAATGACTATCCGACACCGAAGAACCTGAGTTACTGGTGGAACTTCGGCTCGCTCGCGGGCTTCGTCCTGGTGGTCATGATCGTCACCGGCATCATGCTCGCGATGAACTACACGCCTCATGTGGACTACGCCTTCGACAGCGTCGAGCGCATCATGCGCGACGTCAACTACGGCTGGCTGCTGCGTTACATCCACATGAACGGCGGCAGCATGTTCTTCATCGTCGTCTACATCCACATCTTCCGCGGCCTCTATTACGGATCCTACAAATCGCCGCGGGAACTCCTCTGGATGCTCGGCGTGATCATCCTGATCCTGATGATGGCGACGGCCTTCATGGGCTATGTGCTGCCATGGGGCCAGATGAGCTTCTGGGGCGCGACCGTGATCACCAATCTGTTCTCGGCCATTCCCCTGATCGGCGAGGACGTCGTGACTTGGCTGTGGGGCGGTTTCGCGGTCGAGAACCCGACGCTCAACCGGTTCTACAGCCTGCACTATCTGTTCCCGTTCCTGATCGTGGGCGTGGTCGTCCTGCATATGGTGGCGCTGCACACGACCAAGTCGAACAACCCTTTGGGCATCGACGCGAAGGGTCCCCAGGACACCATCCCCTTCCATCCCTATTACACCATGAAGGACTACTTCGGGATCGGCGTGTTCCTGATCTTCTTTGCGGGCTTCGTGTTCTTCGCGCCGAACTTCTTCGGCGAGCCGGACAACTACATCGAGGCCGACCCGCTGGTCACGCCGCCGCACATCGTGCCGGAGTGGTATTTCCTGCCCTATTACGCGATCCTGCGCGCGTTCACCGAGGACTATTTCCTGTACGTGCCGATCTCATGGCTGATGTCGGCCAAGCTCGCCGGCGTGATCGCCATGTTCGGCTCGATCTTCGTGCTGTTCGCGCTGCCCTGGCTGGACACCTCGCCGGTCCGCAGCGCCCGCTTCCGGCCGATCTACAAGCAGTTCTTCTGGCTCTTTCTCATCAACTGCTTCATTCTCGGCGTGGTCGGGGCCAAGGCGCCGGACGACCAGGTGTTCACCTGGTTCGAAGGCTTCCAATACGTCCATCTCGGGCAGATCACCACCGCTTACTACTTCTTCCATTTCCTGATCCTGTTCCCGCTGCTTGGGAAGTTGGAACGGCCGAAGCCGATCCCGAAGAGCATCAGCGAGCCGGTGCTGCCCGGCGGCGGGACGGTGGCCGCCGGGGCGGCCGCCAAGCCGATGGAGAAGGCATGATGCGGCGCGCTGGATTTCTCACCACCCTCGCGGCCCTTGGTCTGTTTGCCTCACAGACGGCGCAGGCGGCCGGCGATGCGCATCCCATTCCGTCGCAGGAGTGGTCCCATTCGGGCTTGTTTGGCACCTTCGATCAGGCGCAGCTTCAGCGCGGGTTCACGGTTTATCAGAATGTCTGCGCCGGCTGCCATTCGCTGCGGCTGGTGGCTTATCGGAACCTTGCCGCCATCGGCCTGACCGAGGACGAGATCAAGGCCGTCGCCGCCGAGCAGGAGGTCGACGGGGAGCCGGACGAGGACGGCGAGCCGACCACCCGCCCGGCGATCCCGGCGGACCGTTTCGTGCCGCCGTTCCCGAACGAGCAGGCGGCGCGCGCGGCCAATGGCGGGTCCATGCCGCCCGATCTGTCGCTGATGACCAAGGCGCGGATCGGCGGGCCGGACTATCTCTATGCGCTGTTGGTCGGGTATCAGGACGAGGCGCCCGAGGGCGTGGAGATGGGCGAGGGGATGAGCTACAACATCTACTACCCTGGCAACCAGATCGCCATGGCCGCGCCTCTCGCAGAGGGGGCGGTCGACTATGCCGACGGCACCGAGGCCTCGGTCGAGCAGATGGCCAAGGACGTGACCGCGTTCCTGTCTTGGGCTGCCGAGCCCGAGCTCGAGGACCGCAAGCGCATGGGCGTGAAGGTGCTGTTGTTCCTGATCGTGCTGACCGGCCTGTTCTATGCGGTGAAGAAGAAGGTCTGGGCCGACGTGCACTAAGACCGTGACGCGCTGTCGCGCCGCGGCACGACCTGTGGCCGTTGGGTTGATCCAGTGGCGGTCGCCGAAGAGGCCGCCATTCAGCTAGTGGCCCCTCCAAGACAAACGCGACAAAGAATCCCATGAGTATGGGCGCGCGCGACGTCTCGCAGGCGGTTGCAGCCGCGTTGATTTGGGGCGCGACATTCCCGATCTCGGCGATCGCGCTCGAATCGACGCCGCCGATCTTCTTTGCATTCTTGCGGTTCTTGGGTGCTGCGGCCTTTGTCGCCGTGATCCGGCGCCCGGCGGTGCCTTGGCCGAAACTGGTGCTGGTCGGGTTGCTCCTCGGCGCCGGTCAATATGGCTTCATGTTCGTTGCGATGACCCAAGGCATATCGGCGGGCCTTGCGTCATTGCTGGTTCATACCCAGGCCTTGTTCACGATCGTCATTGCGATGATCGTATTCTCTGAACGTCTCAATCGGCGTCAAGTCGCGGCCATAGCGCTCGCTCTGTCGGGTCTGGCATGTCTTGTCGTCAATCGCGCAGAAGCGGGGGCCTTGACCGGCCTCGTCCTTGTGCTTGTCGCAGCCGTTTGTGGCGCGTCGGGCAACAATGTTCTGAAATCACTCGGCAAGGTCGACATGTTGGGCGTGGCCGTCTGGATGAGCCTAGCGGCGCCGTTGCCGCTGCTTGCCCTGTCGATCTGGTTTGAGGCGGATGGCTCCGTGACGAGGCTTGTCTCCACCATCTCATGGGAAACCGTCGGGGCTGTCGCCTATTCCGCGGTCCTTGCGACGGTTCTTGCGTTCGCCATCTGGGGCAGACTTTTTGCGACCCATTCCGCCGCGACGGTCGCACCATTCTTTCTGTTGGTACCGGTCTTCGGTCTTAGCCTGTCGGCCCTCGTCTTGGACGAACGCTTGTCCAACCTCCAACTCCTGGGCGCAGTGTTGATATTCGTTGGATTGGTCATGGTGCTTTGGCCCAAGAGGGCGCCCGCGTGATGTCTGCTGGCCCTGGGCGGATCTTGCAGGCACGGCGGATGGCGAGAAAATTGCCCGCTCGGCGGCCTGCCTCGGCCATGATCAAGGCGCGTGCCGGATTGGGCGCTTTGGTGATCCGGATCCGGTCTTATCCGGTCAATCCTGGCCTTCGACGATGACCAGCTCGGACTCCGCATAGGCCTGTCGGAGCTTCGCCGCGGCTTGGTATTCCGGCGAGTGATAGCAGGCCAGCGCTTGCGCGTAGCTGTCGAACTCGATCACCACATGGCGGTCCCGCGCCGGCCCTTCCGGCGACTCGAACTGGCCGCCGCGCACAAGAAACCGCGCCTGGTACTTCTCGAAGGCGATCGCGTCCGCGGCCAGGTACTTCGGGTAGTTCTCGGCATCGGTCACCGTGATGTGCACGATCCAATAGCCCTTCGCCATGAGGTCCTCCTCGTTAGAACGGATCGGCAGGAACATAGGACACGTTCCGGCGGACTCCCAGGTCATGGGCACGGTTGTTCCTGTTGAACCGCCTCGGGCTTCCTGAAACACTGCGCCCGCGAGAGGCAGATTGGGGGGGACGATGTCCGAGGCAGACGCCAAGCCGGTCGTCGGCATCATCGGCGGCAGCGGGCTGTACGAGATCGAGGGCCTGACCGACGTACGTTGGCAGAGCGTGGCCTCGCCCTTCGGCGAGCCTTCCGACCAGCTGTGCCGTGCCCGCCTGGAGGGTCAGGAGATCGTTTTCCTGCCGCGCCACGGCCGCGGCCACCGGATTCCGCCATCCGACGTCAACTACCGCGCCAACATCGACGCCCTCAAGCGGTCCGGCGTGAACGTGGTGATCGCCTTCGGCGCCGTGGGCTCCCTCAAGGAAGAGCTGGCGCCCGGCAGCTTCGTGATCATCGACCAGTACATCGATCGGACCGTGAACCGGGAAAAGAGCTTCTTCGGCCCCGGACTCGTCGCCCATGTCGGCCTGGGTCATCCAGTCTCGGCTTGGCTTGCGGATCTCTTGGAGACCGGCTGCCGGTCGCTCGACATCCCGGTCTGTCGCGACGGCACCTATCTCTGCATGGAGGGTCCGCAGTTCTCGACCCTGGCCGAGTCCGAGCTCTACCGGAGCTGGGGCTGCGACGTGATCGGCATGACCGGCATGCCGGAAGCCAAGCTGATCCGCGAGGCCGAAATGAGTTATGCGGCCGTGTGCACCGTGACCGACTACGACTGCTGGCATCCGGACCACGACCACGTCACCGTGGAGGCGATCCTCAAGACCCTGTTCGAGAACGCGGACAAGGCGCGGGCGCTGATCCGGGAGGTGGTGCCGCGGGTCGCGCAGGATCCGGGATTCTCCGTGGACCCCGCGCGCACGGCGCTGGACACGGCTATCGTCACCGCGCGCGAGGTCCGCGACGCGGCGCTGATGGCGCGCCTGGACGCCATCGCCGGCCGGGTGATGAACAGCAAGGGAGAGACTTGAGATGGAGAGCCGCTGGTCCGACGCGGACGCCGAGGCCATGGTGGTCCGCTACCGGCAGCAGGGGGTCAACGCGGACCGCGCCCTGCGCGTCTATACCTCTCGGTTGCTGGGGCGCGACCCGGCGCTCGTCCTGCACGGCGGCGGCAACACCTCGGTCAAGACCCGCATGCCCGATCTCCTCGGCGAGGAGGTCGACGTGCTCTGCGTCAAGGGCAGCGGCTGGGACATGGCGGAGATCGAGCCCGCCGGTCTGCCGGCGGTCCGGCTCGACCCGATCCTCAAGCTCATGGATCTGGACGCGCTCAGCGACGAGGACATGGTCAACGCGCAACGGGTCAACCTGCTGGACAGCAGCAGCCCGAATCCGTCGGTGGAGACGCTGCTGCACGCCTTTCTGCCGCACAAGTTCATCGACCACACGCACGCCAACGCCGTCCTTTCCCTGAGCGATCAGCCCGACGGCGAAGCGCGCTGCGCCGACGTCTATGGCGAGCGGGCGGCGCTCGTGCCCTATGTCATGCCCGGCTTCGCGCTCGCCAAGAAGGCGCACGAGGTCTATGCCGGACAGCCGGACTGCGAGGGGCTGGTGCTGCTCAAGCACGGGATCTTCAGCTTCGGCGAGACGGCACAAGAGGCCTATGAGCGCATGATCGCGCTTGTGACGCTCGCAGAGGAAGCGCTGGCGCGGGCGCCGGGCGAACGCTTCGTTCAGGTCAAGCTCCCCGATGCGATCGCGACGGCGGCGGAGATCGCGCCGATCCTCCGCGGCCTCGCGGCGATCGAGGAGGACGCGCGGGAAGGCACCTACAAGCGGTTCGTACTCGATTTCCGCACCGGGCCCGAGATCCGGCGTTATGTCGACGGCGCCGATCTTGCGCGCTACAGCCAGGGGGGCGTCGCCACCCCCGACCACGTGATCCGCACCAAGGCCAAGCCGCTCTTGCTGCCGCCGCCCGCGGCCGGCGGGCTCGAGGACTTCGCAGCGGCGGGGCACGCGGCCTTCGAGCGCTACGCGGCCGAGTACCACGACTATTTCGCGCGCAACAACCGGGATCCGGCCGCGCCCAAGACCGAGCTCGATCCGAAGCCCCGGGTGATCCTCGTGCCCGGCGTCGGTCTGTTCGCGCTCGGCAATGCGGCCAAGAGCGCCCGGGTTGCCGGCGACATCGCCGAGGCCACCGTCGAGGTCGTCCTGGCCGCCGAAGGCATCGGTGCCTTCGAGAGCGTCTCCGAGGCCGACATCTTCGACATCGAATACTGGTCGCTGGAGCAGGCGAAGCTGGGCAAGGCCGCGGAGAAGCCGCTGGCGCGCCAGGTCGTCGTGGTCACCGGCGGCGGCGCCGGGATCGGCGCGGCCACGGCCGCCGCCTTCGCCGCCGAGGGCGCCGAGGTCGCGGTCCTCGACCGCGACGGCGCGGCGGCGGAGGCCGCAGGTGCGCGGGTCGGCGGCCTGGCCCTGGCCTGCGACGTCACGAGCCCGGATGCCGTGGCGGCCGCCATCGCGCGCGTGTGCGAAACCTATGGCGGCGTCGACATCGTGGTCTCCAATGCGGGCGCCGCCTGGCAGGGACGGATCGGCGAGGTCGAGGACGCGCTCTTGCGCGAGAGTTTCGAGCTCAATTTCTTCGCCCATCAGACGGTCGCCAAGGCCGCGGTCGGCATCATGCGGATGCAGGGCACGGGGGGCGTGCTGTTGTTCAATGCCTCCAAGCAGGCGATCAACCCGGGTCCCGACTTCGGCCCCTATGGGCTGCCCAAGGCGGCGACGCTCTTCCTGATGCGTCAATACGCGCTCGACTACGGCGCCGACGGCATCCGCGCCAACGCCGTCAACGCAGACCGTATCCGCTCGGGCTTGCTCACGGACGATATGGTCGCGGCGCGGTCCAAGGCGCGCGGCGTCAGCGAAGCCGATTACATGTCCGGCAATCTCTTGCACCGGGAGGTCACGGCCGAGGACGTGGCGCGCGCCTTCGTCTCCTTGGCACTTCAGCGCAAGACCACGGGCGCGGTCATGACCGTGGACGGCGGCAACATCGCCGCCGCCCCGCGCTGACCCGCCCAGCCAAACCCGTCGCCGCCTCCCGGCGCACCGCGGAAGGCGTTGCCTACGCGGTCGCCGCCTACACGATCTGGGGACTGTCCGCGATCTATTGGAAGGCGCTCAAGGCCGTGCCGGCGTCCGAGATCCTGGGGCACCGGGTGGTCTGGTCGGCCGTGTTCCTGGTCATCCTGCTGGCGTTCTCGGGGCAATTGTCGGCCGCAAAGGCGGTGTTTGCCGACCGGCGCGTGATCCTGCCGCTCTGCGCCACGACCGTTCTGATCTCGATCAACTGGTTCACGTTCATCTGGGGCGTCAACGCGGGATTCCTGCTCGAGGTCAGCCTCGGCTACTACATCAACCCGCTCATCAACGTGGTGCTGGGCATCCTGTTTCTGGGCGAACGGCTGAGGCCGTGGCAGATCTTCGCGGTGGCGCTCGCGGCCTTGGGCGTGCTCAACCTGACCTGGTCTCTCGGGAGCTTCCCCTGGATCGCGCTCACGCTCGCCTTGACCTTCGGCTTCTACGGCCTCTTGCGCAAGGTGATGCCGGCCGAGGCGCTGGTCGGGCTCGGGGTCGAGACCGTCCTGCTCACACCGGTTGCGCTCGCCTTCCTTGCGTGGCTCTCGCTCAGCGACACCGCCGTTGCGCCCGACCTCGACCTGACCGGCTGGGTGCTCCTGATCCTGGTCGGCGTGGTGACGGCCATGCCCCTGCTGCTGTTCACCGCGGGCGCCCGGCGCCTGCGCTACTCGACCATGGGCGTGCTGCAGTACATCGGGCCGACGGGCCACTTCCTGCTGGCCGTGTTCGTCTATGACGAGCCCTTCACGGTGACCCACCTCGTGGCCTTCGCCTGCATCTGGATCGCGCTTGTCGTCTACTCCGTGGACGCCAACCGCGCGCACCGACGCCGGGCGCTGGCGGTCAGCGAGCCGCCGTGATCACGAGTCGTCTCTAGCGGGGAACCTTGGGCTCCTTGGTCTCGGTCGGACCGCCCGCCTTCTTCCAGGCCGTGAAGCCGCCCTGGATGTGCGCGACCGGTGTGAGGCCCATGTCCTGGACCGTCTTGGCCGCGAGCGCCGAGCGCAGGCCGCCCGCGCAGAAGAATACGAACCGGTCGCCGCTGGCGAAGGCTTTCTTGGCGTAGGGGCTCTCCGGGTCGACCCAGAACTCCAGCATGCCCCGCGGCGCGTGCAACGCCCCGGGCATCGCCCCGTCCCGCCAAAGCTCCCGGATGTCGCGCAGGTCGACGAAGGTGACGCCCGTTTGCCCGTACAGCGCGATCGCGTCGTCCACGCTCAGCGTCTCGATCTCCGCCTCCGCCTCGGCGACCAACTGTGTGATGCCTTTGGTGATCATGTTGCGCCTCCCCCTGGTCCGTTGGCCATGATCCGTCCATCGCCCATCACGCGCAAGACCTCGCCTTCGGGCAGGTCGGCCATCGTATCGGCCGCCAGTTCGACCACCGGCAGCGTTGCGTAGCCCATCTCGCGGCCGACGATGACCCCGAGGGTGAGGATGGCGTCGACCTGCCCGAGCAGCAGGGCCGCGGGCGCCCGGCCGACGCGCATGAGTTCGAGGATGATGGCGCTCGAAGAGCTTGAGCCGATGGTCGCCGGGATGGCCAGCACCCGGCCGGCAATCTCGGCATCGTGCTGCGGATGGCGCGGGTCGGTGATGCGGCCGGTTGCCGGGTCCACCCCGCCCCAGAAGCTGATCGGTTCGGTCAGCCGGAGCAGCGGCCCGGCGGCGTCGCCCGCCACCAGGACGCGGCCGCGCTGCTCGGCGGCGGTCAGGCCCACAGGCTTTCGTCCCGGACCACCCGGCCGGTCTCCGCCGAGGCCACGCAGTCGGCCAGGCTGCCATAGATCACGTCGTAGCCCGTGTTGGCCGGCGTGTAGTGGGCGAACTTGCCCGAGTTGGTCATCAGCACGCCGCCGGCGGCCGGCAGGATCGGCGTGACCACGACGCAGGTGTCGGCGACGATCTCCACGCCGGCCGCGGCCAGGGGCTCGACTCGGCCGGCGTTCTCGAGCGTGCGCAGCACGCCGCGCCCGGTGCAGACGTAGAAGGGCACCGCAAACCGCTTGTCCCGCGCCAGGGCCTCGAGCGCGGCAAACTCGTCGAGGGAGAAATGCGGGCTGCCGAGCGCGACCGCGTCGATCCGCTCGTTTTGGCTGGTGGACAGCCGATCGCGGGCCGCGCGGACCATCTCGGCCGTCAGCTGGATGGTGTGCTTGGGCGGCTGGTCGCCGCAGGCGGCCGCGACGGTCGGCGCTTCCGGGGTGACGCCCGCGACATGGAACAACCCGACTGCGCCCGAGGAGGCGGCGGCCGCGCCCAGCGCCTTGAGGCGGTCCTCGCCGGTCTCCGCCGGCAGGCCGTCGATCACGGCCACCGCGCCACCGACTTCCGCGCCGAGCCAGCTGCCCAGCACCGGATAGAAGACGTCGGTCTGTTTGAGCGCGTCCGACAACCCGCCCGTCTCGATCAGCACCGTGGCCCGGCGGTTCTGATCCAGATGCAGGCCGGCCAGCGGCGCGCGGGCGGTCAGCGCGCAGCAGATGTCTAAGAGATCCCCGTACCGGTCCGTGCGCGCGCCCAGCACCGAATTGGCGAAGGCGACCGCATTGGATTCACCCCAGGCGACATGCTCGCCCAGCTTCGGCCGGTGTCCCGCCTGGTAGGGCGCGCAGGTCCAGGTCGGCAGGCAGCCGAGCTTGGTGTAGGCCGTCATCTGCCGCTGGGCCATTGTCCGGCTGTGCTCGTCGCGGCGCACGATCTCGGGATGCAGGAGATCGAGGGCGCCGACGTTCAAGGTGGTCGGCACTTGCACGCGGCCGCCGCCTGCGACCAGACGCTCGGCGAACTCGACGCCGCTGTCGCCGTGGTAGAGACAGCCGTCGATGTGCGACGAGGCGATCTCGATCAGCCGCTCGGCCTCCATCACCTCGGCCATGTCGGCCAGGATGCGCATGGCCATGGCCGAGGCGGCGCCCTGCGCGCCGTCGGCGCAGGCCCGCTCCTCAGCGGTGAGCGCGAGGCTCAGCCCACATGCTCCTTGAAGAAGGCGAGGGTCAGCTCCAGGGCCGCGGCCGCGCTGTCCGCGTGATAGCTGCCGCGCGCATCGCAGTTGAAGCCGTGCCCGGCGGGGAAGACATGGACCGGCACGTCCGGATGGGCGGCGCGGATCGCGTCCACGTCCGCCATCGGGATCCGGTCGTCATGTTCGCCGAAGTGGAGGATCACCGGAGCCCGCGGCTGCTCGTCCACCAGGCCGGCCGTGCCGCCGCCATAGTAGCCTACCGACGGAATGCCGATCCGGGTCGCCGCCAGCCACGCCACGGTGCCGCCCCAGCAGTAGCCGACGCAGCCGACGGCACCGACCTCGGGGCGCAGCAGATCCGCCACCGCGCGGGTGTCTTGCACCGCGTCGTCCCAGCTGAGCTTCCCCATCAGGGCGCGGCCCGTCTCGATCTCCTCGGGCGTGTAGTCGAGCTCGACGCCTCTCTCGACGCGGTCGAACAGGGCCGGGGCCACGGCGACGTAGCCCGCCGCCGCGTAACCGTCCGTCACCGCGCGGATGTGATGGTTGACCCCGAAGATCTCCTGCACCACGATGATGCCGCCGCGGGCCGCTCCCTCCGGAGCGGCCCGGTAGGCGTCGAACGCATGGCCGTCTTCGGCCGTCACGGTTATGGTTTGTCCCATGCGTCGCTCCCCCCAGGTTGAACCGGAAGCCTACCACGTCGGCACTCTGGACCATATTGTCCTGGCCTTGCTGGCGCACGCGGCGACGGTGTTCGGCATTTTATTCGCGGCGGGGCAATTGAGCTTCGTCTGAGGCGTACACAGCGCGCCGAGTGGTTCAACAAACGCCTGTCCCGAAAGAACGCGTCGGGGCGCCGGCGCGCGGCCACCCCGACCCGTTCCAGTACATGGGCCCGTGATCAGTCGTCGTAGAAGCGGCGGCTGTGGCGGCGGTGATGCGTCAGCTCATCCGCGGCCGCCTTCTGGTCGTCGCTGAGGACCGCATAGAAGTCCTCGAAGGCCGGCCGCACCGTCTCGATCACGGACAGGCCGGTGGCCATCATGACCTCGGCGCGAGCCAGGCGCTCCGGCGGACTGGTCGGCCGGCCCGCCGCCTTGATCTCCTCGCAGCGCTCGGCGACCTGGCGGTCGCCGGCCTGCACGGCCTCGTTCAGGCTGTTCCAGGCCGGGAGCTGCGCCTCGGTCGGCTTGATCTCCTCGCGCGCCTTGTCCATGGCGCGGGTGATCCAGACCCCCCGCTCGGGGCCGCAGAAGCGCGCGAGCTTGTCCTCGCGCCAGTCGTTGTGGGCCGACGCCAGGGTTCCGGCCATCATGACGATGGTGGCGAAGCCGGCGAAGGCGCCGACGATGGCGATGGTTCTGCCTTTCATGGGATGTCTCCTCTGGTATCGCAGTGTGGTACTGCCTGCCGAGCCGCCACTCTAAGGAGCGATCTTTGCGTCCGTGTTTCGCGCCGACCCGGGATTTGTCGCAGTCGGTTTCCGGGCCGGGGGTTGTTACAGACTGTTACAAATTTCTCGCCGGGGTCCGGAACGCCGCGCTTATAGTCCGGCCATGGACAGCTCGCCGCATGTGCTGATCGTCGACGACGACGCGGAGATCCGGGACCTCCTGGGCCGCTTCCTCAGGAAGCATGGCTGCCGCGTGTCCACCGCGTCCGACGGGCGCGACATGGCCAGGGTCATGGGGTCGGCCCGGATCGACATCATCGTCCTCGACATCATGATGCCGGGCGAAGACGGCATTTCGATCTGCCGACGGCTGCGCGCCACCTCGACCACGCCGATCATCATGTTGACGGCCATCGGCGACGACACGGACCGCATCATCGGGCTCGAGGTCGGGGCCGACGACTACCTGGCCAAACCGTTCAATCCGCGGGAGCTCTTGGCGCGCATCAAGGCCGTCTTACGCCGCACCGGCGCGCGGTTGGACGCGGACGGTCCGCGCGCCGTGCTGTGCTTCGAGGACTGGACGATCGATCCGGCGAAGCGGGAGCTGTCGAACGGAGACGGGGTCAAGGTGGACCTGACCGCGGGCGAGTTCGAACTGCTGCTCGCCTTCGCCGAGCATCCGCAACGGGTGCTGAGCCGGGACCAGCTCCTCGACTTGACCAAGGGGCGGGAAGCGGCGCCGTTCGACCGCAGCGTCGACGTGCAGCTCTCCCGCCTGCGCCGCAAGATCGAGGCCGATCCCAAGGATCCGCAGCTGATCAAGACGGTGCGCAGCGGCGGCTACATCTTCACGCCGAAGGTCGAGACGTCATGAGGCGTTTCTGGCCGGGCGGGGTGGCGAGCCGGGTCGCGCTGATCCTGCTGTTCGGCCTGTTCGCCCTGCAGGCGATCAGCATGCTGTTCTATGTGCGCGACCGGGCGGACGCCACCTTCCGCGTGTTCGCGGAATCGGTGGCCGACCGCATCGTTGCGGTGACCGAGCTGATGGAGGCGACGCCCGCCGCGGGCCGGCCGCAGCTGATCCGCTCCATCACCAGCCCGACCCTGTTCGTCCAGACGCTGGAGCAACGGCCCAAGCCCCTGGGCGCCCCGGTCCGGGTGGAGCGCGAGGTGCGGCGCTATCTCGAGGCGCTCGGCGACCGGCCGCTGCAGGTCGACTTCAGATGGCGGCGGCACCGGCACTGGCACGACGACGAGGACGACGATGGCAGGGAGGACCGTGAAGACCGAGAAGACCGGGAGCGCGAGCTCGGCGACGAAGCGGACCCCTGGCCGGCGCCCGATCTGCTGCCCAGCCGCGAGAAGATCGCCATCACGGTGGGCATGCTAAACGGCGGCTGGATCCGCTTCGTCGTCTCGTCCGAAGAGACCTCGCTGGTGTGGGCGACGCGCATGGGGTTCTGGGTCACGCTCACCGCGATCATCATCGCCGTGTTCGCCTGGTGGGCGGCGCGCCGGGTGACCAAGCCGCTGACCGTGTTCGCGGCGGCGGCCGACCGGCTCGGCGTGGACGTGAACGCCCCACCGCTGCCGGAGGCGGGATCGCGCGAGCTGCGTCAGGCGACTCGGGCCTTCAACCGCATGCAGGACCGGCTCAAGCGTTTCGTTGACGATCGCACCCAGATGATCGCGGCCATCTCGCACGACCTGCGCACGGCGCTGACGCGCCTGCAGTTGAGGGCCGAGTTCATCGACGACGCCGAGCAGCAGAAGAAGGCGCTCGCCGACATCGAGGACATGAAGACGATGCTCGAGGCAACCCTGTCCTTCGCGCGCGACGATGCGGCACGGGAATCGCGCGCCCAGGTCGACCTCGCCTCGATGCTGCAAAGCCTGTGCAGCGACATGGTCGACGCCGGGAAGGCGGCGACCTACCGGGGACCGGACCGGCTGGTCTTCGACTGTCGGCCGGTCGGCATGCGCCGGGCGCTCGCCAATCTGATCGACAACGCCGCGAGCTACGGGCAGGAGGCCGAGGTGACGTTGGAGGAAGACGCGACCGAAGTGCGCGTTGTGGTGGCCGACCGTGGACCCGGCATTCCGGACGACAAGAAGGATCGGGTGTTCGCGCCGTTCTTCCGGCTCGAGGCCTCGCGCAGCCGCGACACCGGCGGCACCGGACTCGGCCTCGCCGTGGCGCGCACCATCGTGCGCGGGCATGGCGGCGACATCGCGCTCGAGGACCGTCCCGGCGGCGGCCTGGTGGCGCGCGTGACGCTGCCGCGGGCGACGGGTTGAAGCGGCTGAGGACCATGTCGGCAGTCGCTCGGCCGGCCAATTGAGCATTGTCCGAGGCGCCCTGCGAAGACCGCGCCGGTGGGTTTTGTCACAGCACGGTGAAAAATCGTTCGCGTAACATCGCATCAGGTGGCTATGTAATAATGCATAGTCTGCAGACTGGCGCATGAAGGAGGCCATCATGGCTGGAATTGATTGGCGCTTCGAGGCGGTGGAACTGGCGACCTGCAATTGCGATTTCAGTTGCCCCTGTCAGTTCAACGCATTGCCGACCCATGGCGATTGCCGCGCGGCGGTCGGCTACCGGATCGACAAGGGCCATTTCGGCGACACGGCCCTCGATGGCGTCGTCTTCGCCGCGCTCTGGGCCTGGCCGGGCGCCATCCACGAGGGCAGCGGCGAGGCCTGGTTGATCGTCGACGAAGGTGCGAGCGAGGCGCAGCGCAAGGCGATCGAAGCGCTGTTCCACGGCGAGGAAACGGAACCGGGCGCCAACATCTTCAGCGTCTTCACCAATGTCGTCGACACCTACCATCCCACGCACACCGCCAGCATCGCGTTCGAGGCGGATGTCGAGGAAAGACGCGGTAGCTTCTCCATCCCGGGCGTGATTGAGGCGCAGAGCGAGCCGATCAAGAACCCGGTGACGGGCGACCCCCATCACGTGCGGGTGACGCTGCCGCACGGCTTCGAATACCACGAGGCAGAATATGCGAGCGGCCGCGCGACCACCGGGGACAGCCCCATCGCGCTCGACTACAGCGACAGCCATGCGCATTTCGCCTATCTGACCTGGACCCCGACCGGCCCCGTTCACGCCTGACCCGGCGCGGAGGCGAGGAGAGCGCGACAGCGCTTGAATGCCACCCCGCCGGAGCGGTAAACCGTCGGAGACGAGCGTTTTGGAAAGAGGCGCCGGCTTGACCATCGATCAGGCTTTGCAGGGGGCCCTCAAGCGCGACCGCATGATCGTGCTGGCCGCGCTGGCCGCGGTTATGCTCTTGTCCTGGGCCTATATCCTGGCCGGCGCCGGCATGGGCATGTCGGCCCTTGAGATGACCCGGATGAGCGGGGCTCCGGGCGAGGCGGCCGCCGGCGGATCCGGCGCGGCGTCTATGGGCATGGGCATGATGACGCCCGCGAGCTGGGGTTTCGCTTACGCGGCGCTGATGTTCTTCATGTGGTGGATCATGATGATCGCCATGATGCTGCCGAGCGCGACGCCCATGATCCTGCTGTTCGCCACGGTCAACCGCAAGCAGCGCGACCGGGGCAACGCTTATGTCTCGACCGGCATCTTCGCGTCCGCCTATCTCCTCGCCTGGGCCGGGTTCAGCCTGGTCGCCGTGGCCCTGCAATGGGGCTTCGAGCGGCTGGCCTGGCTGTCGCCGATGATGGTCAGCACCAGCGCGGTTCTCGGCGCGTTCTTGCTGCTGGCCGCGGGGCTCTACCAGCTCACGCCGGTCAAGCAGGCCTGCCTGAGGCACTGCCGCTCGCCGCTCCATTTCATCTCCAGCCGGTGGCGCACGGGCCGGGGCGGCGCCTTGATCATGGGCCTGGAACACGGCGCCTTCTGCGTCGGCTGCTGCTGGTTCCTGATGGGGCTATTGTTCTTCGGCGGGGTGATGAATCTCTACTGGATCGCGGGCCTTGCCCTCTTCGTCCTGCTCGAGAAGACGATCCCGGCGGGGCACTGGCTGGGCTACGCCACCGGCCTGGCACTGATGGCCTGGGGCGGCGTGGTGCTGGTCCGAGCCTTCTGACCTCCGCCTACAGGTTGAAGCGGACCAGGATCACGTCGCCGTCCTTGACCACATAGTCCTATCCTTCCTGGCGCATCTTGCCGGCGTCCCGCGCGCCCTGTTCGCCGCCGCAGGCGATGAAATCCTCGTATGAAACCGTCTCGGCCTTGATGAAGCCGCGCTGGACGTCCGTGTGGATCACGCCCGCGGCCTCGGGCGCGGCCGCGTCCGCCAATCCGTCCGTCCTGTGGCGTTGCTCACAGCTTCGCCGGGCCATCCCGACTAGCATTGCCAACGTCAACGTTCGCAGAGGGGACGCACCATGCTCGCGCACAACCGCTTGTGTATTCCAGCTTTTCTGCTGTCAGGCATCTTTGCCGTGTTTGTGCCTCTAACCGGCGACGCGTTGGCGGCGGAGCCGTTCCCCGTCGGGCCAGGGTCGAGGGTGTGCATCGGCAATACCGGTGACGCGAGCAGCAGCTCTAACGATCCGACGGAAAGCGCCGCAACCTTCTTCGAGCAGTTCACGGTCACGAAGGCCGGCGCCAATGGCAAGTTCCTGAAGGAGCACTCGGCAACCGCCGAGGTCGGCATCCTCTTCAAGCCCCTGATCGACTTTGAGGCGTCGATGACCGTGTTTCCCCAGTACAGCGGCGTACTCGGGGGCGGGGGCCCCGCGGCGACGAACAAGGCGAACTTCCGGCTCGACCTCATCCTTCGAGACGTCACCGAGGGTGTCGACCTCGATTCCGACAAGATCGACGACATAGAGCAAACGAGTGGTTCGAAAACCGTTGTCCAAGACCTGTTCGACCCTCCGTCCGGCACCGTTTCGGCGGCGTTCCAGCACGATCACGAGTACGAAGTCGTCATTCGGCTGAGCGTGAAAGCGAAGGGCGCCGGCACGAAAGCGGACTTCTTTACAGATTTCAAAGGCGCCCGCTACGCCTGCATCGACTTCGCAACCACGCTCGCCGATAGCGATGGTGACGGCCTGTATGACGAGTGGGAAACCACCGGCATCGACGTCGACGGCGACGGTCAGGTCGACCTGGCGCCCGATCAGCTGGGCCTCGACTATCGAGGCGAGCCCATCACCCTCGATCCCAACAAGAAGGATGTGCTGGTCGAGATCGACTATTTCGACTGCGCCGCCGGTGGTGATTGCGCGGACGGCGACCAGCACACGCATCGGCCACAGGATGAAGCCCTGGATCGCGTTCGCGAAGTCTTTGCGGCGGCGCCCGTCAGCAACCCTGGCGACGAGGGCATCAATCTCTGGATCGTCAGAGACCAGGCGCTGCCGCATCGCGAGTTCTGCAACCTCGACGCCACCTGTTTCGATCAAATCAAGCCCGACAACTTCGGCGCATCCGACACCGGGGATCCCCTGAAGGTGGCCGCCCGCAGGCTGATTTTTCACTACAGTCTTTGGGTTCACAAGATCGGCGACCCCGACAACCCCACGACCATTCTGGGAGTCGGCGAGGTGCCGGGCAACGATACCCTCATTTCACTTGGTGGCTGGACTGGCGACAGCGGTAGCGTATTCGAGCAAGCGGTGACGTTCATGCACGAGTTGGGCCACAACCTGGGTCTCCAACATGGTGGTTCGGACGAACGGAACTGCAAGCCCAACCATCTCAGCATCATGAGCTACACCTGGGCCGCCACCGGACTGCTCACCGAGCCCGGCGAGCTCGAAGGCGTGATCGACTATTCCCGTAAGGCCTTGCCGGAAAGCGGCACCCTCAAGGAGTCGAACCTAGACGAGAGCATTGGCATTCAGGATGGCGGCTTCATCACGTTCTACGGGCCGCCCGCCGATCTGGACGGGATCAATCAGGGCGGCGAGGACACGCCGATCGAGGACGACTGGCACGTGGGCGAAGGCTCCGGCCCGATCGACTGGGATCAGGACGGCGCAACCAGCGAGACCCCCGCCGATCCGACGGACATCAATTTTCTGGGCATCCCCGGATGTGGGGCATCTCCGGGCGAAAGCCTCCACGGCCACGATGACTGGGCGAACCTGATCTACAATTTCCGGGCCACCGACAACTTCCTGTTGGGCATTCACCAGGTTGCCGACGAAACCTTCGATTTCGAGACGGCCCAGCGGGTTCGCGAACGGGTCTGGTGGAGCGGGCTTGAGGAGCTCTACGAATACAGCGGCAAGCTCGTTTGCGGGGTGCAGGGCGATTCCGACAAGTTCAGCCTGACCCGCGGCGGCTATGCCACGACCATCAATGTGCACAACCCCAACCGCAAGCCCGTCACCTTCTACCATAAGCTTGCACTCAGCCTGCCCGGCCGGGACAAGGTGGAACGGCGTATCTACCCGCTCGGTTTCGCCCGCCTGGACTATGACGAAGCCCTCAAGGCTGACTGCGACGACGTCAGGGAGGCACTGTTTCCGGACGGCCTGCCCGAGGGCTTCATTGAGGGTTTCCTGGTCGTGCAGAGTCCGCGGAGCCTGGATGTCGTTGGCGTCTACACCACCGCCGCGCTCGCCGAGAATGGAAAGCCAGCACGCCACAGCAGCATCGATGTGGAGCCCGTGCCGGAGCGTCGGACCCAATTGGCGCGCCCGGATTTGGTGATCCGCAAAGTCGACATCAATACCCGGTGCGGGTCTGCGATCACATGTAGCGTGAGCGGCGGCTTCGAAGTGGCAAACGTCGGCACGGCAGACGCCAGCCCGTTCCAGGTAAGCATCCGTCTGCAGCCCGGTGAAAAGGTCATTGCGACCGTGGCCGTTGAACAGAACCTGGGACCAAACGAGAGCGTGACCAAAAACTTTGACGGCCAGTTTGCGCAGCCGGACCTCACCGACGGCTCGGAAATCTGTGTCGCGGCCGATCTCCCGGCCGACGTGGTCGACGAGAGACGCGAAGACAACAACGAAACTTGCGTCGCGGTTTCGTTGACTCCGTAGGCCACTCGCTGCCCCGAGGTGCCGCGGCGCTGTCTTGCCGCCCGGCTAGAGCATGATCGGGTCATATCGACACAATTCTGTTGCGGTTTGGGGGCGGCAGACCGCCAGGCGCCGTCCGCAACGCGATGCCTGGGCATCGGGTCAGGGCGGCAACGCCGCGGCTGCCCGCCCAAACGCAACCCTGTCGGGCCGGGGCCTTTGCCGCCATGACGTCGTCAAACGCCTTGCCCGTATGGCGGATACGCTCTGCGGCGCCTTCCTGGTCATGGCGAAAAATGCCTCCGGCAGAATGGGTCGATGTGACCCGATCATGCTCTAGACGTTGAACCGGACCAAGATCACGTCGCCGTCCTGGACCACGTAGTCCTTGCCCTCCTGGCGCATCTTGCCGGCGTCACGCGCGCCCTGTTCGCCGCCGCAGGCGATGAAGTCCTCGTATGAGACCGTCTCGGCCTTGATGAAGCCGCGCTGGAAGTCTGTGTGGATCACGCCCGCGGCTTCGGGCGCCTTGGTGCCCGCGGGGATGGTCCAGGCGCGGGTTTCCTTGGGGCCCGTGGTGAAGAAAGTGATCAGGCCCAAGAGCGCATAGCCCGCCCGTTTGATCCGGTCCAGGCCGGCCTCTTCCAAACCCAGGCTCTCGAGGAACGCGCGCTTCTCGTCCGGATCGGTGAGCTGTGCGATCTCGGCCTCGATGGCCGCCGAGATCACCACGCACTGGGCGCCCTCGGCCTTGGCCTTCTCCTTCAGCCGATCGGAATGCGCATTGCCGGTCGCGGCCGAGGCCTCGTCCACATTGGCGATGTACATGACCGGCTTGGCGGTCAGCAGCTGCAACTGGCGGAACTCGTCCTCCCGGCCTTCGGGGATCTCGGCCGTGCGTGCGGGCCGCCCGGCCCGCAGCGCGGCCAGGGCCGGTTCCATGACCTGCAACAGCGCCTTGGCCTCCTTGTCGCCGCCGGTCACGCGCTTGGCCGCGGCCTCCGCCCGCCGCTCCAGGGACTCCAGGTCGGCGATCATGAGCTCGGTCTCGACCGTCTCCGCGTCCCGGATCGGGTCCACCGTGTCCTCCACGTGGGACACGTCGCCGCCCTCGAAACAGCGCAGCACATGGGCGATCGCGTCGACCTCGCGGATGTGGCCCAGGAACTGGTTGCCCAGGCCTTCGCCCTTGCTGGCGCCGCGCACCAGCCCGGCGATGTCGACGAACTCGATTTGCGCCGCGATCGCCTTGGGCGACTTGGTGATCCTGTGGATCTCGTAAAGGCGGGAATGGGGCACCGCGACCCGGCCGACATTGGGCTCGATGGTGCAGAACGGATAGTTCGAGGCCTCGGCCGCCTGGGTCGCGGTCAGCGCATTGAACAAGGTGGACTTGCCGACATTGGGCAGGCCGACGATGCCGCAGTTAAAGCCCATCGCCGTCCGCGCCGGTGTTGGTCTGCTCCTCGTCCCCCGCAGTTGGTTTAGGCTTGGGTCTCGGCGGGTTGATCAGCGTGCTGACCCGGTTCATGAAGCGGCCATCCTGGCCGGCGACGAGCAGCGGGATGGCCTCGGCCACTGCGTCGACCACCTTGTCGACCAAGGGTCGCTCCTCCTTGCGGAAATCGGACAGCACATAGCGTTCCACCAGATGCTTCTCGCCCGGGTGGCCCACGCCGATGCGGACCCGCCAATAGTCCTTGCCGAGATGGGAATCGAGGCTGCGGATGCCGTTGTGGCCCCCGGCCCCGCCGCCGCGCTTGACCCGCACCTTGCCGGGCGCCAGGTCGATCTCGTCGTACAGCACGATGACCCGCTCGAGCGGGATCTTGTAGAAGCGCACCGCTTCGCCGACGGACGCGCCCGACTCGTTCATGTAGGTGGTGGGCTCGAGCGCCAGGACCTTCTCGCCGTGCAACAGGCCTTCGGCCAGCCGCCCGCGGAAGCGGGCCCGGAAGGGGCCGAAGCCATGGCGCCGGACGATTTCGTCCAGCACCATGAAGCCGAGATTGTGCCGGTGGCCCGCGTAGCTCGGCCCGGGATTGCCGAGCCCGACCAGGAGATGCATGGCTGGCCGCTCCGTCTACGCGCGCCCCTACTCGGACTCCGGCTTTTCCTCTTCGCCTTCGGTCTCTTCGCCTTCGCCCTCGACTTCCTCGCCGGGCTCCACGCCCTCGAGCTCTTCCTCTTCGGCCTCCGCCGCCTCCGCGGCCGCTTCCTCGGCCACCACGGTCGGCGCGGCGACGGTCGCAACGGTGAAGTCCCGATCGGCGATCGTCGGCTCGACGCCCGCGGGCATCTCCACCATGCTGATATGCACGCTGTCGCCGATATCCAGGCCGGTGAGATCGAAACGGAACTCTTCCGGGATGTTGTCGACCGTGGTGTTCACCTCGATCGTATAGCGCACCACGTTCAGCACGCCGCCGCGGGTCAGGCCGGGACTCTCTTCCTCGTTGGCGAACACCACCGGGATCTCGACGGTGACCTTGGTACGGCCGGTGACCCGCAGGAAGTCCACATGCAGCGGCACGTCGGTCACTGGGTGGAACTGCACGTCGCGGGCCATGACCCGATGGTCCTCGCCGTCCACCTTGACGTTGTACTGCCGAATGTAGAAGCCGCCGGACCTGAGCGCGCGCGTCAGCGCCCGCGGGTCGATGGCGATCAGCTTGGTCGGCTTCTGGTCCCCGTAGATCACTGCCGGGACCAGGCCCGCATTGCGCGTTGACCGGGCGGCCCCCTTTCCGGACCGGTCGCGCGCTTGCGCCTCCATGGTCGCGATTTCCGTCATCATCTTGCTCCTTGCACTTGGCGGCGGAGCGCCGTTCGGGCGGTCCGCATCTCGGCGCCGGCCTCCAGGGGTGCCGGCGCGCAGAAACTCATCTCTAGTCGAACAGGCTCGAGACCGAGCTTTCCTCGCTGATCCGGTTGATCGCCTCGCCCAGCAGGGGGGCGATCGTAAGCTGCCGGATCGTCTGCGACACACGCACGGCCTCGGTCGCCAGGATGCTGTCGGTGATCACCACCTGGTCCAGCGGCGAGGAGGAAATCCGGCCCACCGCCCCGCCCGACAACACCCCATGGGTGATGTAGGCGGCCACGGAGGCCGCACCCTCCTGCATCAGCGCTTCGGCGGCGTTGCACAGGGTGCCGCCGGAATCGACGATGTCGTCAACCAAGATACAGCGGCGCTGGCTGACCTCGCCGATGATGTGCATCACCTCGGACACCCCGGCCCGTTCGCGGCGCTTATCTATGATTGCGAGGTCGGCGTCAAGGCGCTTGGCGATGGCCCGGGCGCGGATCACGCCGCCCACGTCCGGGGACACGATCACCAGGTCGTCGCCATTGAACTTCTCGTTGATATCCTTACCGAATTCCGGTGCGGCGTAGAGGTTGTCGGTGGGGATGTCGAAGAAGCCCTGGATCTGTCCGGCATGCAGGTCGACAGTCAAGACCCGGCCTGCGCCCGCCGTGGTGATGAGATTGGCCACCAGCTTGGCCGAGATCGGCGTGCGCGGTCCGGTCTTGCGGTCCTGGCGGGCATAGCCGTAGTAGGGGATCACCGCGGTAATCCGGCGCGCCGACGAGCGATGCAGCGCGTCGATCGTGACCAACAGCTCCATCAGGTTGTCGTTTGCCGGGTAGGACGTGGACTGGATCACGAACGCGTCCTCGCCGCGCATGTTCTCCAGGATCTCGACGAAGATCTCCTGGTCGGAGAATCGCCGGATGCTGGCGCGAGTGAGCGGCGTGTTCAGATAGGCCGATATCGCCTCGGCCAAAGGCGGATTGCTATTGCCCGCAATCAGCTTCATCTGGATGGCTCAATTGCTGCCCCATTGGACGCGACAGGGCTAGCCCCCTCGGACCGCCTGAGAAACGACGTCTTTTCTTGGTGCCCCTAGTGCTCCCCCCCGTCGGAACGGCCGCAATCTAGCAGGGGGTCCGGACGGTGTAAACGACCGAGCCGGACCTCAGTCGAAGGCGTAGGCGCCCATGTAGAAGACCCCGTAAGTGTAACTCCCGTGCAGCTTGCGGGCGGTCCCCGGCAAGCCGGCTCCCAGGGCCACGAAGAGGGGCAGGAAGTGCTCGGGCGTCGGATGGTTGCGCTGCGCCTCGGGGGCGGTCGACAGATAGTCGACCAGCGCGCCCCGGTCGTCCTGGAGCACGGCCTCGTCGAGCCAGTCCGCGAAGGCCGCCGCATAGTCCGCCGGCGGACCATCCAGGCGGTGGCCGTGCCAGTCCCGCAGATTGTGGGTGGCGCTGCCGCTGGCCAGAATCAGGACCCCGTCCTGCTTGAGCGGGGCCAGCGCCTGGCCCAGGGCGAGATGATGGGCAGGGCCGAGCGCCGTCTGTACCGAGAGCTGGACCACCGGGATGTCGGCCGCGGGCCAAGCCAGGCTCAAGGGTACCCAGGCGCCATGGTCCAGCCCGCGCAACGGCTCCATGCGGCCGCCGAGGCCGGCTTGGCCGAGTAGGTCCAGGACCCGCTGCGCCAGCTCCGGCGCCCCCGGCGCCGGATAGCTGAGCGCGTACATCTCCTCGGGAAAGCCGAAAAAGTCGTGGATGGTTTCCGGCGCGGCCGTCCCGGTGGCCGTGGGGCTGCTTTCCTCCCAATGGGCCGAGACGCAAAGGATGGCTCGAGGCCGGTCGATCCCGGCGGTCAGCCCGCGCAGGAAGTCCCCGGCCGGGCAGGGATCCAAAACCAGGGTTGGGGCGCCATGGGTGATGAAGAGTGAGGGCAGGGCGGTCATAAGATTTTCCGCGGTGCCTGTCTCAGAATTCCTTGCCGATCCGTTTGTCGAGCGACATTTCGCCGCCGCCGCGGATCAGCACGACCAGGGCCAGCACCGCCCACATCAGCGGATACTCATACCCTCGATTGGTCCAGAAGAAGCCGCCCACCGGAAGATGCACGACGAAGGCCGCGACCAGCATGAACCCCAGGACCTGGGCCGCGACCACCCGGGTCAACAGCCCGAGAACCAGCATGATGCCGCCGAAGAACTCCAGCACGCCGATGTAGTAGGCGAAAAAGGCGGCCGGCTCGATCCCCATCTTGGACATGAACCCGATGGTGCCTTCGATATTGCCGCCAAAGGATCCGAACAGCTTTTGCATGCCGTGCGGGATCAACAGCAGTCCGGTGATCACGCGAACGAGCGGGTCCGTGAACCTGCCCAGTCCGTCGTAGATCCCGCCGAGGGCGGGGATGATCAGCGTGGTTTGCGCACCGTTGCTCATGGTTTCCCTCGTGATTTGCTCTGCGTTATCGCTGTTCGCCTGCGCTCAAGGCAGATCGGCCAAGACGACCTCGCTGTCGGCCGCGGCGCGGATCGTGAGCGACGGCTCGTCCAGGATGACCGCGCCGTCGCGCGCGCCAAGGGCCACGCCGTTCACATCGAGGCGGCCGGTCGCGGCCACCAGATAGGCTTTGCGGCCGGGCTCGAGCGGATGGACGACCTCGTCTCCGCTCGCGAGCGTGGCGCCGAACAGGGTCGCGTCCTGATGGATCTCGAGTGCGTCGTCATGGCCCGGCCGGCCCGAGGCGAGCGGCACCAGCTGGCCCGCACGATCGTCCTTCGGAAATTGTCGCGCCGCCCAGCGGGCCTTGAGGTTCGTCTCGGCGGGCTCGATCCAGATCTGGAACATGGTCGTGTCCTCGCTCTCCAGATTGTATTCGGAGTGCAGGATGCCTTTGCCGGCCGACATCACCTGGACGTCGCCGGCTTCGGTACGGCCCTTGTTGCCCAGATGGTCCTCATGGCTGATCGCGCCGCTGCGGACATAGGTGATGATCTCCATGTCCCGGTGTCCGTGCATGGGAAAGCCCGTGCCGGGGCGGATCCGGTCGTCGTTCCAGACCCGTAGCGGGCCGAGGCCCATGCGCGCCGGATCGTAATAGTCGGCAAAGCTGAAATGGTAGCGGGCCGAAAGCCAGTCGTTCTCGAACCGGCCCAGCTCGCCGAACGGGCGCGGCTCGATCATTCGGCGGCCTCCTTGGCAAAGCGGTCCCGGTCGTGCGGCGCGGCGTAGTCGATCTCCGGTCCCACCGGCACGATGCCGGTCGGGTTCACCGTCCGGTGGCTGCCGTAGTAGTGCCGCTTGATGTGGAAGAGATCGACGGTCTCGGCCACGCCCGGCACCTGGTAGAGCTCGCGGGTGTAGTTCGACAGGTTCGGATAGTCTGCGATGCGCCGCAGATTGCACTTGAAGTGCCCGACATAGACCGGGTCGAAGCGCAACAGCGTCGGCAGCAGGCGCCAATCCGCCTCGGTGATCCTGTCGCCCGCGAGATAGCGCTGGCGGTCGAGGCGGTCCTCGATCCGGTCGAGCTCTGCGAACAAAGCCGCGAAGGCGGTCTCGTAGGCCTCTTGGCTGGTCGCGAAGCCGCATTTGTAGACGCCATTGTTGATGTGCTCGTAGATCGGTTCGTTCACCGCGTCGATCTCGGCGCGGAAGGCCTCGGGACAGAAGTCGACGGTCGGGTCGCCGACGACACCGTCGAAGGCGCTGTTGAGCATGCGGATGATCTCGGAGGACTCGTTGCTGACGATGGTCTTGCGCTCCTTGTCCCAGAGCACGGGCACGGTGACGCGCCCGGTATAGGTCGGGTCGGCCGCGGTGTAGACCTGATGCAGATAGTCGGCGCCGAGATTGGGATCGGGGATCACGCCGGGCCCGTCCGCGAAGGTCCAGCCGTTCTCGGCCATGTGGTAGTGCACGACCGAGAGCGAGACGGCGTCTTCGAGCGCCTTGAGCTTGCGGAAGATCAGCGTGCGGTGCGCCCAGGGGCAGGCGAGCGACACATAGAGATGATAGCGGCCCGGCTCAGCCTTGAAGCCGCCCTCGCCGGACGGCCCGGCGCCGCCGTCCGCGGTCACCCAGTTGCGAAAGCTCGAGTCCTTGCGGACGAACCGGCCACCCGAGGTCTTGGCGTCTTGGCGCTCGTCCGTCCAAACGCCTTCGATCAACTGTCCCATGCATCTCCTCCCGGCTGATGAACTGCCTTCCGTGGCGGCGGTATTGGTCCCTGCAGGCGGAAATGGGCTATGCAGCCGGTGTGGACAAGCGCCCGAAATCGAATAATATTGTTTCTCCAGAGTGAACAATAAGTGGGAAAACGCCTCCAGTGGATCTGTTTCAGAGCATGCGCGTGTTCTCCCGCGTCGCCGAGGTCGAGAGCTTCTCCGGCGCCGCCCGGGATCTCGCCATGTCGAAGGCGGCGGCCAGCAAGCACGTTCGCGCGCTCGAGGATCGGCTCGGTGTCCGCCTGCTGAACCGCACCACGCGGCGGCTCAGCCTGACCGAGGAAGGACGCCTCTACTACGAATGGTGCCGGCGGATCCAAGCCGACCTGTCCGAGGCGGACTCATCGGTCGCGCGCCAGCATGGCGAGCCGCGGGGCACGCTGCGGGTCAACGCGCCGATGTCCTTCGGGATCCGACATCTCAGCTCGGCGGTGCCGGACTTCCTGGCGCGCTATGCAGATCTGGCCGTGGATCTTACCCTGAACGACCGCTATGTGGATCTGGTCGACGAGGGCTATGACATGGCAATCCGCATCGGCTCCCTAGAGGATTCGAGCCTGGTTGCGCGCAAGCTCGCGGTCGCGCGTCGCGTGCTCTGTGCCGCGCCCGCCTACCTGGAGCGACACGGACGGCCGCAAGAGGCGCAGGATCTGGCCCGCCACAACTGCCTCAGCTACAGCTACGCGCGGACCAACCCGGGCGTCTGGCGGCTGCGCGGGCCCGAGGGCGAGGTGTCGGTGCAGGTGAGGGGAAATCTGGACGCGAACAACGGCGATGTCATCCGGGCCGCGACGCTTGCCGGGTCTGGGATCGCCTGGCAGCCGAGCTTCATCGTCGGCGACGATATCCGGGCGGGCCGCCTGGAGCACGTGCTGCCCCGGTATGGCGACGAGATCGGCATCCATGCGGTCTACCCGCAGACCCGCTACCTCTCGGCCAAGGTGCGCGCCTTTGTCGACTACCTTGCGGGGCGGTTCGGCGGGCGGCCGAGCTGGGAGGAATTCGCCTGATCCGCCGCCCGGCCGCGCCGCGCCGAAAAAAAGTGATTTCCTTTTCGGAAAAAATAGGGCAATAATGCTGACCTAATTGCGGGGCAGCGGGGTGGATTGCTGCTTTTTTGGGCGCGGGCGTTGCCCGCCGATTGCCTCGGGCACCGCTCGACATAAGATTATCGGCATATCAGACGCATCTATGGCTTAGGGAAGGACGGCATGGCGCTCGCAGCGGTTTCGCTCGACGACAAATACACGCTCGAGTCCGGGCGCGTTTTTTTAACTGGCATCCAGGCGCTCGTGCGCCTGCCCCTCATGCAGCGGCAGCGGGACGGCAAGGCCGGGCTCAACACCGGCTGTTTCATCTCCGGCTATCGGGGATCGCCGCTCGGCGGCTTCGACCAACAGCTCTGGCGCGCCAGGAAATTCCTGGAGAAACAGCATGTCCGCTTTGAGCCGGGCCTGAACGAAGACCTGGCGGCGACGGCGGTCTGGGGCAGCCAGCAGCTTGGGCTCTCGCCCGGCGCCGAATACGACGGCGTGTTCGCCATGTGGTACGGCAAGGGGCCGGGGGTCGACCGCTGCGGCGACGTGTTCAAGCACGGCAACATGGCCGGGACGGCGCCCCATGGCGGCGTACTGGCGCTGTTGGGCGACGACCATATCGCCTCGTCCTCGACCGTGCCGCATCAGAGCGAGCACGCCATGATCGCCGCCATGATGCCGGTGCTCAATCCGGCCGGCGTGCAGGACATTCTCGATCTCGGCCTCTATGGCTGGGCGATGTCGCGGTTCTCCGGCTGCTGGGTGGGCTTCAAGACCATCGCCGAAACGGTCGAGAGCTCGGCCTCGGTCTATGTCGATCCGCACCGGGTCGAGATGGTCACGCCCGAGTTCGAGATGCCGCCGGACGGTCTCAATATCCGTTGGCCGGATCTCGATTTCCTCGGCCAGGAGCGCCGCCATCATCTGCACAAGCTCTACGCCGCACTGGCCTTCGCCCGGGACAACAAGCTCGACACGATCGTGATGGACAGCCCCAAGCCGCGGCTCGGGATCATCACCAGCGGCAAGTCCTATCTCGACGTGCGCCAGGCGCTCGACGATCTGGGCATCGACGAGCGAATGGCCGCGGAGATCGGTCTGCGCGTCTACAAGGTCGCCATGACCTGGCCGCTGGAGCGGGAGGGCGTGCGCGCCTTCGCCGAGGGCCTCGAGGAGATCATCGTCGTCGAGGAGAAGCGCGCGCTGATCGAGAACCAGCTCAAGGAACAGCTCTACAACTGGCGCGCGGACGTGCGCCCGCGGGTGCTGGGCAAGTTCGACGAGGCGGGCGAGTGGATCATGCCGTCGGTGGGCGAGCTGTCGCCGGCGCGCATCGCCCGGGTTATCGCCGACCGCATCGGCCGCTACCACACCAGCGAGCAGATTCAGCAGCGTCTGGGCTTCCTCGAGTCCAAGGAACAGGCGCTCGAATCCTTCAAGGCGCCGATGAAGCGGACGCCCTGGTTCTGTTCCGGCTGCCCGCACAACAGCTCGACCGTGGTGCCCGAAGGCAGCCGCGCCATGGCCGGCATCGGCTGCCACTTCATGTCCCTCTGGATGGACCGGGACACCCAGACCTTCACCCATATGGGCGGCGAGGGCGTGCCTTGGATCGGCCAGTCGCCGTTCACCAAGGACAAGCACGTGTTCGTCAATCTCGGCGACGGCACCTTCTACCATTCTGGCTCGCTCGCCATTCGCGCCTCGGTCGCCGCCGGCGTCAACATCACCTACAAGGTCTTGTACAACGACGCCGTCGCCATGACCGGCGGCCAGCCGGTCGAAGGCCAGCTGACCGTCCCGCAGATCAGCCACATCGTCTATGGCGAGGGCGTGCGGCGCATCGCCGTGGTCTCGGACGAGCCGCACAAGTACCCCGTGGGCACGAACTTCGCGCCCGGCGTCTCCTTCCACCACCGCGACGATCTGGACAAGGTGCAGCGCGATCTGCGGGAGTGGCAGGGTGTATCGGTGCTGATCTACGACCAGACCTGCGCGGCCGAGAAGCGCCGCCGGCGCAAGCGCGGCACTTTCCCCGACCCGGCCAAGCGGATCGTGATCAACGAGCTGGTCTGCGAGGGCTGCGGCGACTGCGGCGAGAAGTCCAACTGCCTCTCCGTGACCCCGGTCGAAACCGAGTTCGGCCGCAAGCGGGCGATCGACCAGTCCTCCTGCAACAAGGACTACTCGTGCGTCAAAGGCTTCTGCCCGAGCTTCGTCACCGTCGAGGGCGGCCGCCTGCGGAAACCGAAGCCCGCCGCCGCCGGCGTCGGCGACGCCGGCTTCGGGGAGCTACCGGCGCCGGCGCTGCCGTCGCTGGACCAGCCCTACGGCATTCTCGTGACCGGCGTCGGCGGTACCGGCGTGGTGACCATCGGCGCGCTGTTGGGCATGGCGGCCCATATCGAGGGCAAGGGGGTCTCCGTGCTCGACATGACCGGCCTCGCCCAGAAGGGCGGCGCGGTGATCAGCCATGTGCGCCTCGCCGAGACGCCGGAAGACATCCACGCAGTGCGCATCGCCGCGGGCGACGCGCGGCTGGTTTTGGGCTGCGACTTGGTCGTCGCCGCAGGAGACAAGGCGCACAGCAAGATGCGCAAGGGCTTCACCCGGGCGGTGATCAACAGCCAGGAGACCATGACCGGCGATTTCACCCACGATGCCGATCTGGCCTTCCCGGAGGCGGAGATGCACAAGGTCATCGCCGAGACGGTCGGCCCGGACGCCGCCGAGTTCGTCGACGCCACGCGCATCGCCACCGCACTCCTGGGAAACAGCATCGCGACCAACCTGTTTATGCTGGGCTACGCCTGGCAGAAGGGCCTGGTGCCGATCTCGGGCGAGGCGCTGGACCAGGCGATCGAGCTCAACGCCGTCGCTGTCGAAGCCAACCGGCAGGCCTTCCTCTGGGGCCGGCGGGCGGCCGTCGATCTGGCCAATATCGAGGCGATCGCCGAGCCGCCGCTCGAGTTCAAGCCGCGCGAGATCGCGAAGACGCTCGACGACATGGTCGCCAAGCGGGTCGAATTCCTGACCGGCTATCAGAACGCGGCCTATGCCGAGCGCTATCGGGACCTAGTCGGCCGGGTGCAGGCGGTCGAGGCGGACAAGGCCAAGGGCCGCTCGGGCCTCGCCGAGGCGGTCGCGCGCTACTACTTCAAGCTGCTCGCCTACAAAGACGAGTACGAGGTGGCGCGGCTCTACACCGACGGCAGCTTCCGGGCCCAGGTGGAGGCGCAGTTCGAGGGCGACTACAAGCTCAAGTTCAACCTGGCGCCGCCCATGCTCTCCGCGCGCGACCCGGAGACGGGCGAGCTCAAGAAGAAGGAATACGGCCCCTGGATGCTCACCGCCTTCAAGCTCTTGGCCAAGCTCAAGGGACTGCGCGGCACCGCCTTCGACGTCTTCGCCTACAGCGCCGAGCGTAAGATCGAGCGGACCTTGATCACCGACTACGAGGCCACGGTCGCGGAGCTGCTCGACGGGCTCGACCAGGAAAACCACGGCCTCGCGGTGCAGATCGCCTCGATCCCCGAGCACATCCGCGGCTATGGGCACGTCAAGGACCGGCATCTGGAGGCGGCCAAGGCGGACGAGGCGTCGTTGTTGCAGTCCTTCCGCAGCCCGGCCCCTCAGGCGACGGCAGCGGAGTAGGGGGCGTCGGAACGAGATCCGGCGCTCAGTAGCGGCGGGCCTGGACGATCAACGCCTCGATCGTTTCCTCGCCCAGCGCCCGCATCGCCTCGAGCCGATGGAAGCCGGTGACCAGGACGTAGCGGCCCTTGCCTTGCCGCACCTGGATCGGCGATTGCAGCCCGTTCTCGATGATGCTCTCGGCGATGGTCTCGAGCTTCGCCGGGTCGAGGGTGCCGCGGAACTTCGTCGGCACGTAGATTTCCTCGAGCGCGATCTCGGTCGGCTTCAGCATGTGCGCTAACCCCCGTGGCTGCCCGCGACCGCGCCGAGGACGGTCACCAGACTGATCGTCAGCAGCACCCAATGCAAGCCCTGGATCAGGGCAAAGGTCCGCTCAGGTCTCCTCGACGCCTGCGCCAGGTACCAGCGGTGCAGGAACAGGGGTTCGGCGAGGAAGAGCATGGCGGTGAAGATCAGCCAGACCAGGACCATGGCGTGCATCCACCAGAATTCGAGCTCGGCGAACCGGTGCCACAAGTCCCATCTGTGCACCAGGTAGAGGCCCGAGAGACCGACCAAGAGCGTCGTTCCGCGCGCCTGCCAGGCGAAGCGTCCCTCGATTGCCTCGAAGAAGGCGACGCGCTCGCCGGGCTCTTTCATGCGCCGGACCGCGGGCAGCAGAACGGTGGTCACGAAGGCCACACCTCCGATCCAGAGCACGACGCCGAACACGTGCAGGGCACGGGCGAAGCTCACGTCGTCCAATGGCGAGTCCTCTTGCGGCAACCATAAGGCGGCGCGGGCCCGGTCAGGAACGCGCGAGGGCCAACCTACTCCGCCGCCAAGCCCATCCCCAAGGCTCGCTTGTAGATCTCCAGCAGGTGCTCCTGCTCCTCCCGGTCGGCGCTGTCCATCTTTCGGATGCGGTAGACCTGGCGCATGATCTTGGGGTCGAATCCGTCGCCCTTGGCCTGGGCATAGACCTCGCGGATGTCGGCCGCAAGCGCCGCCTTTTCTTCTTCCAGCCGTTCGATCCGCTCGATGTACGAGCGCAGCGCATCCGCCGCGATGCCGCCGATCTCCGCCATGGGCGCCTCCTTCTGCTGTCGGGGTGGCTGTCCTGAAACCACGGCGAACGCCGTGCGCGGCGGCTCTCATACAGCAAAACGCCGGGCGTGGAAACGCCCGGCGTAACGAATTGTGAGCACCGAACTCTGTGGCGTCTGAGCGGCCGCGTCACCCCCACCCCAACCCTCCCCCATCGAGGGGGAGGTGGAGAGCGACTTGGCCGCAGCAGAGTTCCCTCCCCCCTTGTGAGGGAGGGTGAGGGAGGGGGGGCACAGAGGGCGTATACGGCCCGCCGGCCTCACTCCCCGGGCGCGCCTGCGGCGATTGGCGGCGGCTTTCGGTTCTCGGTCGTGCGGTTCGGCCCCAGAATCTCGTCGATCCGATCCCGGCCGAGGGACTCTTCTTTTTCAAGGGCGGCGATCAGCGCATCCAACTCCTGGCGGTGCTCACGGATTGCGGCCGCCGCCCGATCCTCCGCCTCCTGCAAGAGCTCGCGCACCGCTTGGTCGACCGCCTCTGCGGTGGCTTCGCTGAAGCGGCGCGGTTGGGCGATCTCGCGGCCGAGGAAGGGATGCTGTTCACTCTCGCGTACGTCCACCGGCCCGACCGTCTCGGACATTCCCCAGCGGCCGACCATGGCCCGCGCCATGGCGGTGGCCTGGCGAATGTCGTCGTCCGCCCCGGAGCTCACGCTCCTGAGAAGCGTCTTCTCCGCCGTGCGCCCGCCCATCATTACCGCCAGCCGGTCCTTGAGATAGTCGATCGGCAGGGTGTGGCGGTCCTCTTCGGGGAGCTGCTGCGTGGCGCCAAGCGCCCGGCCGCGCGGGATGATGGTGACCTTGTGCAGGGGGTCCGCATGCGGCAGGTAGTGGGCGACCAGGGTGTGTCCCGATTCGTGCACCGCCAGCCGGTGCCGTTCCTCCGGCTGGATCGCGAGCGTTCGCACCGAGCCCATCAGGAGCTTGTCGCGCATCTCCTCGAAGTCCTTAACCGTGACCGCAGCGCGGCCCTCGCGCGCCGCCAGCATGGCCGCCTCGTTGACCAGGTTCTTGAGATCGGCGCCCGAGAAGCCCGGCGTGCCGGCGGCGATCCCGGCCAGGTCCACGTCCTCCGCGACGGGTACGTCCCGGGTGTGCACCTTGAGGATCGCGATGCGCGCCTCCCGGTCCGGCAGGTCCAGGGTGACGTGGCGGTCGAAGCGGCCCGGGCGCAGGAGCGCCGGGTCCAGGACGTCCGGCCGGTTGGTCGCGGCCAGCACGATCACCGCCTCGTGCCCGGCGAAGCCGTCCATCTCGGCGAGGATCTGGTTGAGCGTCTGTTCGCGCTCGTCATGGCCGCCGCCGAGCCCGGTGCCGCGCACGCGGCCGACGCTGTCCAGCTCGTCGATGAAGATGATGCTGGGCGCCCGCTTCTTGGCCTCGTCGAACATGCGCCGGACGCGCGAGGCGCCGACGCCCACGAACATCTCGATGAACTCGGAGGCGGAGATGTGGAAGAAGGGCACTTCCGCCTCGCCGGCGAGCGCCCGTGCCAAGAGCGTCTTGCCGGTGCCCGGCGGTCCCATCAACAGCACGCCGTGCGGCACCTCGGCGCCGAGCCGGGTGTACTTGTCCGGGTTGCGCAGATAATCCACCAGCTCGGCCACCTCGCGCTTGGCATTGTCCTGGCCGGCCACGTCCTTGAAGGTGATCCGCTTGCCGGGCTTTTCGATCCGCCGAGCCGAGCCCTCCAGAAACTTGTCGGCGCCGCCGGCGCCAAAGCCGCCGACCATGCCCCCGCGACGCGAGAGGAACCACCAATAGAGGCCGAAGATCACGATCCAGGGCAGGAACGCCAACAGATAGCCGCCAGCGCCGGCTTCCTCCGACTTGACGACGCTCACCACCACGTCCGCCTTTTCCAGCGCCGGCAGCAGCTCGCGGTCGCCGAAGGCCGGCACCCGGGTCCGGAACGCCTGGGCGGTGCGCTGCGCCGGGCCGATCGGCAGTTCTCGCTTCAGCACGCCGGTCGCGGCGTCGCCCTTGAGGGTCAGCTCGGCGACTTCGCCCTTGGCCAAGAGTGTCTTGAACTCGGTATAGGGGATCGACGGCTGCGCCTGTCGGGCGGGCTCGCCCGGGCGCAGCCCGTAGAACACCAGCACGGCGAGGACCGCCCCCAGGATGGCGATCGGCAACCATTTCGGCATCTTGTTCATGCGGACGCCTGTCCGTTCTTGGTGGCCCGCCTGTCCCCTGGGCCGCGGCCGTGTTCTACCCTAGGCCTTGCCCTGATGGGATGCCTCGAACGCCGCCTTCTGCTCGGCGGTCGCTTCGGTCTGATACTTGCTCTTCCACTCGCCATAGGGCATGCCGTAGACGATCTCGCGGGCCTCGTCGTAGCTGATCTCGATCCCGCGATCCTCCGCCGCCGCCCGATACCATTTCGACAGGCAGTTGCGGCAAAAGCCGGCCAGATTCATGAGGTCGATATTCTGGACGTCCTTGCGTTCGTCCAGATGCTCGAGCAAGCGGCGGAACGCGGCCGCCTCCAGCTCGGTCCGGGTGTTCTGTTCCATACTGTCTTGTCCTCCAAACGGAGTTCGCTAAGCGCTGCCTTAAACCTAGGTCTCCGGCGCGACATTGCCAGGACTGACGGTCACAGCCCCGCCGAGCTCTCCTCGATGAGCGTATCGACGACGTCCCTCAGCGCTCCACGGCTGTCCTTGCCCTCGGCGAGGGCTGCGTCGAACACCGCGATCTGCCGGTGGGCGCTGGTCCCACGCCGTAGCAATTCGCGGGCGTGCTCGATCTCGGCCTGGCAGTTGAAGTACTCCGCGTCCTCGCGAGTCAGATCTATGATCTCCTCCAACAGGTCCCCATAGGGAATGATCTCGCCTTTGCCGAAATCGATCAGGCCTTCGTCGAAGCCGTAGCGCTGTGCCCGCCACCGGTTTTCCGCCACCATCACATGGGAATAGCGGCGCCAGCGCTGGTTGTTGCGCCTGAGTCGCCACAGCATCCGAAGCAAACAGAGATAGATGGCGGCGACGCTAACCGTATCCTCCATGCGCGGACAGATATCGGCGATGCGCATCTCCAGGGTGGGAAACCGGTCGCTCGGCCGCACGTCCCACCACAGCTTGGTGGCGTCCTCGATCACACCGGCATTGACCAGCACCTGAACGAGGCGGCGATATTCCGTATAGCTCTCGAACTGGGGCGGGATTCCGGTCCGGGGCAGCTCGTTCCACACGGCGATGCGGTAGGATTTGAGGCCGGTATTGTCGCCCCGCCAGAACGGCGACGAGCTGGTCAGGGCCAGCAGGTGCGGCAGGAAATAGCTGACCTGGTTCAGGAGGTCGATGCGCAGCTCGTCGTCGTCGATACCCACATGCACATGCATGCCGCAGATCAGCAAGCGGCGCGCCACCGCCTGCATGTCCTGGGCCAGGATGTTATAGCGGTCCTTGTCTGTATGCTGCTGCGCATCCCAGTCCGCAAAGGGATGGGTCGAGGACGCGATCATCGCCAGCCCGAATTCGCGCGCGACCTCGCTGACGCATCGCCTCAGCTTGGCCAACTCGTCGCGCGCCTCCGCGATGCTTTTGCAGACCGGTGTGCCGACCTCGATCTGAGAGCGCAGGAACTCCGGCGTCACATGCTTGCCGATACGCTTCTCGCACTCCTTCAGGATGGCTTCCGGGGGATCGACCGCGAGGTCGCGGGTCTCCGGATCCACCAGAAGATATTCCTCCTCGATGCCAACTGTGAAGGGCGGTTCTCTGTACTGCATGGTTGCCGCTCCTGTATTAGCCTTCGTCATTTGCTGGCGGAAACATGTCCGGGTTCTCCTTGAAACTGGCCGCCAGCGCGTCGCCCAGCAGGCCGGCCCATTCGTCCGCGCCGTGCCGCGTGTCGATCAGATCCTGTCGTAGCTCGATCAGGACGTGGGGCAGGCCGTGCCCTTCGGCGTGGGTCTCGACCGTGAAGCCGTAGTGGTCCCGGCCCGAATAGGGCTGATTGTCCCCCACCACGATGGCGGGATCGCTGCCCAGATAGGCGATCAGCGGGCCCGCGATGCGGCTGTCTTCGTTCCACAAGACACCGAAATGCCAGGGTCGCTCCTGACCCTTGAACACCGGAGTGAAACTGTGGATCGAGATGAACGCAGGCGTGATACCGCGGCGCGCGAAATCGGCCAGCGTGGCGTCAATGGCCTCGTGATAGGGCTGAAAGCAGGCGGACGCGCGCAATTCGGCCTGATCGGCCGAGAGGTCTCGGTTCCCCGGGACGATCACGCCGTCGCTGATCACGGGAATGGAGGTCGGATCGTCCAGATTGCGGTTGGGATCGATCACCAGCCGCGAATAGCGAGAGTGCACCAACGTGGCCTGAAACCGGTTCGCCAATCTGCGGGCCACGTCCGCCGCTCCGATGTCCCAAGCGATATGGCGGCACAGCACGGTCTCGTCGAGGCCCAGATTGTCGAGCCCCGCCGGGATCGCCCGATCGGCGTGATCGCAAACGAACATGAGGGGAACATCGCTGCCGGCGTTGACCACCTGGAACGGCGCCGGATCCCCCGGGCCCAGCAACGAAACGCCGGATTCCCTTGACGAATTGGCCAGTTGTACCGCGCTTTCGGACATCTCGGCACTATAGAACAGAACAGCCGCCGGCTTGCAAGAATGCGGAGACGGGTGCTACCAGGAGGTCCGTGCCAGCTGGAGATCGTGACCCTTGAAGCCGAACACCTTCTTCTGCATAGACGCGCATACCTGCGGCAATCCCGTCCGGGTGGTGGCCGGCGGCGGTCCGGTGCTGCACGGCGAGACCATGAGCGCCCGGCGCCAGCACTTCCTGGCCGACTACGACTGGATTCGGACCGGCCTGATGTTCGAGCCCCGGGGCCATGACATGATGTCGGGCAGTATCCTGTACCCGCCGACGCGGGACGATTGCGACATCGCGATCCTGTTCATCGAGACGAGCGGCTGCCTGCCGATGTGCGGGCACGGCGCTATCGGCACCGTGAGCGTGGCGCTGGAGCGGGGTCTCGTGACCCCGCGCACGGACGGAAAGCTATGCCTCGACACGCCGGCCGGCATGGTGGAGGCCGCCTATGTCATGGCGAACGGCCATGTGGAATCGGTCCGCATCACCAATGTGCCGTCCTTCGTCTATGCCGAGGATGTGCCGGTGGAGTGCCCCGACTTGGGTCCGCTCACCGTCGACGTGGCCTATGGCGGCAATTTCTACGCCATCGTGGGTCCGCAGGAGAACTACCGCGATCTCGCCGACCTCTCATCCGGCGATATCCTGAGGCTCAGCCCGCTGCTGCGGCAACGGCTCAACGAGGCCGGCGACTATGTCCACCCGGAGGACGAGACCATCCGCGGCGTCAGCCATGTGATGTGGACCGGCGCGCCCAAGGACCCGAAGGCGGATGGGCGGAACGCGGTGCTCTATGGCGAGAAGGCGATCGACCGTTCGCCCTGCGGCACCGGCACGTCGGCGCGCATGGCGCTGCTCGCCGCGCAGGGCACGCTTGCGGTGGGCGACAGCTTCGTGCACGAGAGCATCATCGGCAGCCTGTTCACCGGCCGCGTCGAGGCCAAGGCCAAGGTCGGCAACCACGCGGCCATCGTGCCGTCGATCGAGGGCTGGGCCCGGATCACCGGGTTCAACACCATCTTCATCGACGAGCGCGACCCCTACGCGCACGGCTTTCAGGTGCTGTGAGGCCGCGGCGCGGCGGGCGCCGGGCCGTCGGAACCGAAGGTTCTTGACCGCTATTCGGCTGCCAGCGCCGCGATCTCCGGCCGGCTGTCGAGCGCAGACTGGATCACTGCTTCGATGCGCCGGCGTTCCTCGCCCTCGAGGGCGAGCCGGGGCGCGCGCACGAACTCCTTGCCAAGTCCGGTCATCTGGTTCGCCAGCTTGATGTACTGCACCAGCTTGGTGTGGCAATCGAGATGCAGGAGCGGCATGAACCAGCGATAGAGCGACCGTGCCTCGTCCAGACGGCCGGCCGTGGCGAGCTGGTAGAGCTGAACGGACTCCCGCGGGAAGGCATTGACAAGGCCGGCCACCCATCCAACCGCACCCAGCAGCAGGCTCTCCACGATGATGTCGTCGACGCCGCAGAACAGGCGGAACCGGTCGCCCGTGATGTTGATCAGGTCGGTGATGCGGCGCACATCGTCGGACGATTCCTTGATGGCGACGATGCGCTCCTCGGCGGCAAGCTCCGCGAACATCTCGGGCGTCACGTCGGTGCCGTAGGTGACCGGATTGTTGTAGATCATGAGCGGCAGGGCGCAGGACTGCGCGACCGTCCGGAAATGGGTCAGGGTCTCGCGCGGATCGGTCTTGTAGACCATCGGCGGCAGGACCATCGCACCGGCGGCGCCCAGCGCCTCGATGTCGTTGACATAGGCCACGGCCTGGGGCGTGGTGTACTCGGATACGCCGGACAGCACGGGTATCCGTCCGGTCGCCGTTGCGACCGCCATCTCGATGACGGCGCGCTTCTCGTCGGCCGACAGCGACGTGTTCTCGCCCAGCGTGCCCAACATGACGAGGCCGTGCACGCCCGCCTCGATCTGGCTCTCGATATGGGCGGCGGTGGCCTCCAGATCGAGGCTGCCGTCCGCTCCGAATTCCGTCATCAGTGCCGGGAACACGCCGTGCCAATTGACGCTCATCATTGCCTCCATGGGCGGGTTTCACCGCCGTCCGCTCTAGGTCCGGGTGGTGCTTTGGACTCTGCCGAAGAGTCGTAAGTGTGCTGCCAGTGGGTCGTGCAATTTCCGATGTCCAGACCGGCGACTTAAAGTATAACCCCCGCATGAGCGATTTGGCAGCTTCGATCTCCGGGGCACCGCGCGCGTCCCGGTGGGGATTGTTTGCGCTGGTCAGCGGCGCCGTCGCCATCGGGTTCTCCGGGATCTGGGTGCGCCTGTCCGAGCTCGGCCCCACTGCGACCTCCTTTCATCGGCTGGCGCTGGCGCTGCCGGTGCTCTGGCTGTGGTCCGCCTGGATGGGCACGCGCACGGAGCCGCATCGCAAGCCTGCCCGTGCGGCCGACTACATTTGGCTCGTCGCTGCCGGTCTGTTCTTTGCCGCGGACATGATGGCCTGGGCCTGGGCCGTGACCTTGACCACGGTGGCCAACGCGACCTTGTTCGCCAACTTTGCGCCCATCGTGGTCACGCTCGCGGCCTGGCTGCTGTTCGGCGAGCGCGTCACCCTGGTGTTCGTGCTGGGTCTTGGACTGGCCTTGGCGGGCGCCACCGTGTTGCTGGGCGTCAGTTTCGGGGCCGGGACAGTGCAGGTCTCGGGTGATGCGCTGGGGCTGTTGGCGGCGTTGTTCTACGGCGCCTATCTGCTGACGGTTTCGCGCCTGCGGGCGCGCTTTTCGACCGCGACCATCATGCTGTTCACGGCTGGCGCCGGGGCGGCTGCGCTCTTGCCGGCCGCGATGTTCATGGACGAGGGGCTGTTCGCCACGACGCTGTTCGGCTGGCTGGTCCTGATCGTCTTCGCGTGGACCGGGCAGGTGGCCGGCCATGGCTTGATCGCCTGGTCCTTGGCGCATCTGCCGGCGTCCTTCGGATCGGTCGCGTTGCTTATGCAACCGGTCACGGCCGCAGTTGTTGCCTGGCTGATCCTTGGCGAAGCTTTGGGCCCGATGCAGATCGCCGGTGGTGTCGTCGTCCTGGCGGGAATCGCCCTGGCCCGGCAGGGAAGCACGGTCTCATGACGATGGCGACCGCGACGGCCGCGCGCACGCCGCGTATCGCTTGGCTGATCTGGGGACTAAGCACGCTGTGCTTCACCTATGCGTTCTTCCACCGTGTCGCGCCGAGCGTCATGGTGGCCGACTTGATGCGCGATTTCGCCGTGGGCGGCGCCATCCTGGGAAACCTGTCGGCCGTCTATTTCTATACCTATGCCGGGCTGCAGATCCCGGTCGGGATCATCATCGATCGCTGGGGCCCGCGCCTGGTTCTGACCTGCGCCATACTGGTCGCGAGCATCGGCAGTTTTCTGTTCGCCGGATCCGAGAGTCTGTCGGCTGCCTATGTGGGACGTTTGCTGATCGGCGCCGGTGTCGCGTTCGGATTTGTCGGCGGCTTGGCGCTCGCGACAAACTGGTTTCCGGCCCGTCGGTTCGCGATGTTGAGTGGCCTGACGATGCTCGGCGGTATGGCGGGGGGCGTGCTGGGGCAGGCGCCGCAGGCCGCCGTGGTCGAGGTGATCGGCTGGCGCGAGACCGTCCTGTGGACCGGCGGGGCGGGGGTCGTGCTCGCGCTTCTCCTGTGGCTGATTGTCCGGGACCGGCCGGCCAGCGCTGCAGCCGAAGCCGAGAACATCCCGGTCCCCACGGTGCGCGAGGTGTTGGCCGGGCTTGGCCGTGTGCTGCGCAATCCGCAGACCTGGATTATTGCGGTCTTCGGCGGGATGATGTCGGGGCCGATGCTGGCCTTTGGCGCGCTCTGGGGCGTTCCATATCTGATGGAAAGCCACGAGCTGTCTCGTCCGGCAGCGGCGTTCTCCGCCTCTCTCTTGATGGTCGGCTGGGCGCTTGGGGGACCGGTGCTCGGCTGGTGGTCGGACCATATCGGACGACGCAAGGTGCCGATGTATTTCGGCGCTTGTCTCGGCTTGGCCAGCATTCTGGCCATCCTGTATCTGCCGGGTCTACCGCTGCCGGCTGTGCAGGCCCTGCTCGTGCTCAACGGCGTGGGTGGTGCCTCGATGATCATCAGCTACGTCGCCGCCCGGGAGCACAATCCAGGACCGTCAGGCGTGGCTTACGGTTTCACGAACATGGCCTCGGTCAGCGGCGGTGCCTTATTCCAGCCATTGATCGGCTGGCTCTTGGATCTGAATTGGGATGGTGCGATCGTCGACGGAGCCCGAGTCTACTCTGGCGCCGCCTATGATGTCGCGCTGTTCACTCTGCCCGCATGCTTTGCCGGTGCGCTGCTGTTCGCGCTGCTGATCCGGGAGACGTACTGCCGCCCGGTGATTCGAAAATAGATTGTAAATCAGTAGATAAGACTATTTTTTAGAATATATAAAAACAACTGGACGGAGCCGCTTTCCGACCCATATAAGGTTGGTAGTTCGGATCCCGGCCATCCAAGACTGGCGATGGTGTCGGAAGCCCTGGAGGAAAACAACGATGGACATCGACATTGGCATCGATGCGGGAAACCGGAAGGCGATCGCCGACGGCCTGTCCCGCGTTCTGGCGGATACCTATACCCTGTACCTCAAGACCCATAACTTCCACTGGAACGTGACGGGTCCGATGTTCAACACCCTGCATCTCATGTTCGAGGATCAGTACACCGAGCTTGCCACGGCGGTTGACGAAATCGCCGAGCGCATCCGTGCCCTCGGCCACCCGGCACCGGGAAGCTACAGCCAATATGGCCGTCTCTCCTCGATCAAGGAGGAGGAGGGGGTGCCGGCGGCCAACGACATGCTGAGGCAGTTGGTGGAGGGCCAGGAGACGATCGTGCGCACCGCGCGCGAGGTATTCCCGCTCGCCGAGGAAGCCGGGGACGAGCCCACCGCCGACCTGCTGACGCAGCGCATGCAGGTGCATGAGAAGGCGGCCTGGATGATGCGCAGCATGCTGGAGTAGGCGCTCACCGAGGCCGTCCGCCCAGCCGACGTCGTGGCGGACGGTCCAGGCTAACGCTCTCTGGCCGGCGGTGATTGCCGCGCCGCCTCCACGGTCGCGGCAAAGGCCTGTCGCAGGTCCTGCCAGCGCCCGTCACCGATGGTGTCGACGAAACGGCTCTGGGCATGTTCCCAGAGGGGTAACGCATCGGCAACCGCTTGCCGTCCTGCGTCCGTCAGCGCGAGGTGGAGGAGACGGCTCCCGCCACCCCTGGTTTTCGCGACCAAGCCTTTCGCGACCAGCGGCTTGAGGTTGCGGGTCACGGTCGAACCGTCCATCACCAGCGCATTCGCCAGCTTGCCGTGCGTTGTCGGTTCATCGGCGCCGATCGAGGCCAGAATGATGAACTGCGTCGAGCGCAGCCCGCAGGGCTCCAGGATCTCGTCGAAGACCTGGGTCACGGCGCGCGACGTTCTGCGGAAGTTTGCGCAGACGCATTGTCCGACCACCGCAGAGATCGCGTCCGCGCTTAGCGGACCTTGATGCCTGGCCATAATGCGTCCCCTTCGAACATGTCCCCATCGGGCGATCGTCCGATCGCACCGCCCTACGGCGAGTATGCAATGCTATGGGTCCAAACCACAATGCGGCCGGATCGCGCTTTAGACCCAGGCGATGCGCAAGAGGTTGGTGGCCCCGGGCGTGCCGAAGGGCATGCCGGCGGTGATGATGATCCGCTCGCCCGCCTTGGCCAGCCCTTCGTGGAGCGCCTGATGGCAGGCGGTCTCCACCATGTCCTCGACGTCCTTCGCATCATGGCTGGTCACGCAGTGCACGCCCCAGGCGAGCGCCAAGCGGCGCGCGGTGCCCCTGTTGGGGGTCAGCGCCAGGACAGGCACCTCGGGCCGCTCGCGCGCCGCCCGCAGGGTGGTTGAGCCGGTCGAGGTATAGGTCACGATCGCGGCCGCCCGGACGGTGTGCGCCGCCTGCCGCGCCGCCTCGGTGATGGCGTCGGCGTCGGTCGACTGGGCGTAGGGGTGTTCGGCGTCCATGACCCGGCGGTAGGCGGGGTCGCGCTCGACCCGGCGGATGATGCGGTCCATGATCGCGACCGCCTCGCGCGGATACTCACCAGCCGCGGTCTCGGCCGACAGCATCACCGCGTCCGCGCCTTCATAGACCGCCGTGGCCACGTCGGACGCCTCGGCGCGGGTCGGCGTCGGCGCCTGGACCATTGACTCCAGCATCTGGGTCGCCACCACCACGGGTTTGCCAGCCATGCGCGCGACGCGGACGATGCGGCGCTGCAGGCTCGGCACGTCTTCTGGGGGCATCTCGACGCCCAGATCTCCCCGCGCGACCATCACTGCATCCACCTGCTCGATGATCTCGCCGAGCCGGTCGATCGCCGCCGGTTTCTCGATCTTGGCCATGATCGAAGCGCGCCCCGCGACCAGCTTGCGGGCTTCGGCGATGTCCTCCGGGCGCTGGACGAAGGACAGCGCAACCCAATCAGCGCCCATGTCCAAGCCATAGCGCAGGTCTTTCCGGTCTTTGTCCGTCAAGGGCGAGACCGGGATCACCGTGCCGGGCAGGTTCACACCCTTGTGGTCGGACAGCGTGCCGCCGGTGATCACTGTCGTGTCCGCGCTGCTGTCGTCGCACTTGACGACCTGGAGCCTCACCTTGCCGTCGTCGAGCAGAACATGCGCGTCCGCGGCCAGGGCCTGGAAGACCTCCGGGTGCGGCAGAGGTGCGCGCGTGCCGTCGCCCGCGTCGTCGGAGAGATCGAGGCGGAATCGCTGCCCCGACTCGAGCTGGATCTTGCCGTCCGCAAACGCGCCGACGCGGAATTTGGGCCCCTGAAGGTCCATGAGCGCCCCAATGGGGCGACCCGTTTCCTGCTCGATGGCCCGGATCGCCTCGATCCGCGCCTTGTGATCCGCGTGGGTCCCGTGGCTGAAGTTCAGACGAAAGACATCCGCGCCGGCCTCGAAGAGTTCAGCGATCTTATCTTTGTCGCCGCTCGCCGGGCCGAGCGTGGCGATGATTTTAGCGTTCCGCTGGCGTCGCATGGGCCGAGATTAGCCGCCGCGCCCGGCCGTCGCACGTGAAAACCGTTTGACGCCGATGGCCGCGCGATCACGGCCCAGGCGTCGTCCCAGGCCGGGCGCGCCGGGGCAACTGTTGGCGCCGTGAGCCCGCCCCCTCGCGGCCCGGTTCAAAGCCCGTCGCGCAGCTCCTCGAGCCAGTCGATACGGGCCTGCAGCTGGCCGATGTCGTGCTCGAGCCAGGCGACCAGATGGCCGGGTTCGCCGGTGTGGTGCGCCTTGAGGTCCTCGAGCCTCGCGAGCTCCGTGTTGTAGAGCTCGACCAGCGCCTCGAGCTGTTCGCGCTGATCCTCGCTCGCGAGCACGTGCAGGAAGCGCATCTTTCCGGCGATCACCAGCTTGTTGATGTCGTCGATCGGCGCACGTACGTTCGAGCGGAGCAGTTCGCCCAGGGATGCTCTGCCGGCCTCTGTGATGCGCAAGAGGGCGTCGTCCTCGAGGCCTTCGCCCTCCGTCGCCTCGATCAGCCCTTCGTAGCGCAAGAGCTCTATGGAGCTGCCCAGGATGTCCAGCGATGGCCCGACGATGCGCGTCGCGAAATGGCGCACCTCGGAGGCCAGCGCCGCATAGCGCGTGGGCGCCTGCGCCAGAATGCCCAGCGCCAACATGCGGATCGCTTCCGATGGAATCAGGGTCTTGTCGCGGTACATGGGGCCGCTCTTGGATGGGGCCGGGGCATCATGCTATGGCCCATTCGTTAACACAAGGCCGCCTCGAGGCGGCCGTGTGCATCTGCTGTCAAAGCCAGGATTCAAACCGCCTTAACCCGGGCCGCTCATAGTGTCGCAATCCATTCGCTGGCATCGGCCGCGCGCTGTTCTGCCCAATGCGCCGCCTTGCAGGATCGCCCAGGATCTGCGCCTATGCGGTCGCGTGGAGAGCCGCACGCTTAACAGGTACTGGAACCCATGTCCCTGACGGTGACCCTGATCGTTCTGGCGCTGGCCGCCGCGCTCCTCGCGTTCTCGAACTACATGTCGCGCTGCCCCACCGAGCCCGGCAAACCGCGCCTGATCCCCTACCAGGGGCTGCAGTTCGTCGCCCTCATCGCGATCGTGCTGATGCTGGCCCATCTGGTGACCCTGTTCACCGGTGAGCCCTTCAAGGGTCGGGGCGGGTTCTGACCACGCGGCGAACCGGGTCGCCTCGCTAGGCCGATCGCGGGCGTGCTCGACTCCTGCCGCCGGCGGTCTATCTCTTTCATCAGGTCGTGTGCCTCCTAGATGCCGAAATCTGTAGCTAGCACAGTCGGCTGCGGACCGCACGGCCGCGAGGCGCGCGCAGTGACCGCGACCCAGTGTTGAGCGATCGGGAGAGCGTCCATGACCGATGCCGTCGTGACGGAATTGCCAGCGGAAGCGCGGCGACCGAGACTTGAACAGCGGGTGCTCGAGCAGCATGCGGCCGCCTTCCAAGCCGAGGAGATGGCGGGGCGTCGCCTGGCGACGACCGCGCTGCTTACCGGGATCGCGGTGATCGCGGTCTGGCTGTTCATCCAGGTCGGTCCGCCAAGGGTCTGGTTCTACCAGGTCATTCTCGGCCTGTTCGCGCTGATCTTCATTGCCAACTACTCGCTGAGCCAAAGTCGGTTCGCACGCCCGTGGCAGTCCTACGTTCTGATGTCGCTGGCCGTCGCCCTTCTGGCCTTCACCCTGGTGGTGCCCAATCCGTTCGTCGAGAACTGGCCGACGCAGACGCGCCTCAGATACGGCAACTTCGTCTACATGTTGGCCTTTCTGGCGCCCATTGCGCTGAGCTACTCGCCGAAGCTGATGATCTGGGCCGGCCTCTCCGCGGCCGCAGCGTGGATCGCCGGCGTGGTCTGGGTGACGGGGCTGCCCGGGACGATGACCTGGCTCAACCAGCCGGACCTGGGCCGGCCCATGACATCGGACGAGCTCCTGGCCGCCTACCTGGATCCGCGCTTTGTCGACCTCGAGGCCCGCGTCCAGGAGGTGATCGTGGTCCTCTTGATGGCGGGCGTGCTGGCCCTCGTGGTCTGGCGCTCGCGTCGGCTGGTGATGCGACAGATCTCGGTGGCGCGGGAACGGGCCAATCTGGCGCGCTACTTCCCGCCAACGGTGGTCGACCAGCTCGCGGATCTGGACGACCCCCTCGGCGAGGTGCGGGCGCAGCCGGTCGCGGTCATGTTCGTGGACATCGTCGGGTTTACCCAGCTCGCCGAGCATCGGGATCCGCACGAGACCGTCGAGATCCTGCGGGACTACCACGCGCTGGTGGAACGCGAGATCTTCGACCACCAGGGGACCTTGGACAAGTTCCTCGGCGACGGGGTCATGGCCACCTTCGGCACGCCCAACAGCGGGCCGCAGGATGCGGTGAATGCCCTCGCTTGCGCACAGGCCATTCTGGAACGGATGGCGCGCTGGAACGACGAACGCGCCGCGCGTGGCCAGGCCGACATCCCGGTGTCGATTGGCATCCACTACGGCGAGGCGGTGCTGGGCGACATCGGGTCTGAGCGCCGGCTGGAGTTCGCCGTGCTCGGGGACGTGGTCAACGTGGCCAACCGGCTCGAGGCCCTGACCCGCACGCTGGCCTGCCGATTGATTGTCAGCCAGGCGCTGGTCGACGCCGTGCATCGTCAGGCCGGCGGGCGCGCCGAGGGCTTGCTGGCGGACTTCCGCGCATGCGAGCCCCAATCCTTGCGCGGGCGTGCCGAACGGGTGGCCGTGTGGACCTACAGCGGGCCGGAATAGCGCGCTAAGCGGCCAGCCCCTCGTCCTCGACCCATTGGCTGGCATCGGCCAGCGCGCTGTCCAGACGGTCGAACAGCGCGTCCAGCTCGGTTCGGGTGATCACCAGCGGCGGGCAGATTGCGATCGTGTCGCCGAGGTTGCGGATGATCAGCCCGTGTGCCTCGGTCCGTTGGCCGACATAGCCGCCGATCCGCCCGATCGGGTCGAACGGCGTCTTGCTGGCCTTGTCGCGCACCAGCTCGAGGGCGCCGATCAGACCGACCCCGCGGGCTTCGCCGACCAGAGGGTGGGCCGCGAACGACCGCAACCTTTCCTGGAAATGGGGCGCCAGGGCACGGACGTGGCCGACGATGTCGGTCTCCTGGTAAATCCGGAGCGCCTCGAGGGCGACCGCGCAGCTCACCGGATGGCCGGAATAGGTATAGCCGTGGCCGAAGGTACCGATCTTCTCGCTTTCGGACAGCATGGCCTGATAGATCGGCTCGGAGATCATGACCGCGGCGATCGGCAGATAGGCCGACGACAGAGCCTTCGCCACGGTCATCATGTCGGGCTTCAGACCATAGGTCTCGGTGCCGAACCAGTTGCCGGTTCGGCCGAAGCCGCAGATGACCTCGTCGGCGATCAGCAGGACGTCGTGTTTCTTGAGCACCGCCTGAATCTTCTCGAAATAGGTCTTGGGTGGCGGAATGACGCCGCCCGCGCCCATCACCGGTTCGGCAATCAGCGCGGCCACTGTTTCGGGGCCTTCCGAGAGGATCAGCTGCTCGAGGCTCTCCGCCAACCGCGTCGCGAACTCCTCCTCGCTCTCGCCGTCCCGCCCGAAACGGTAATAGTGCGGGCAGTCGGTGTGCAGGATGTTGGCGATCGGCAGGTCGAAATCCTGATGCACATAGGGCAGCCCGGTCAGGCTGGCTGAAGCCACGGTGACGCCGTGATAGCCCCTGGTGCGGGCGATGATCTTCTTCTTCTCCGGCTTGCCGATGGCGTTCATGTAGTACCAGACGAGCTTGACCACGGTGTCGTTCGCTTCGGAGCCCGAATTGGTGAAGAACACCTTGGACATCGGCACCGGCGCCAGGGAGAGAAGCTTTTCCGCCAGGTCGATCGCGTACCGATGGGACTTGTGGTTGAAGCTGTGGCCAAAGGACAGGGTGCGCATGGCGTCCGTCGCCGCCTCCACCAGCCGCTCGTTGCCGTAGCCGAGCGCCGTGCACCAGAGGCCGGCCAAGCCCTCGATGTATTCCTTGCCGTCGTCGTCGTAGACGTAGATGCCCCGACCCTTGTTGATGATCAAGGGCCCCTCCGACCGGTGCTTATGCAGGTTGGTGTAGGGATGGATCAGGCTATCGATGTCGCGGCTAGCGGCCGAGTTTCCGAGCGGGGCCATGGTGTCCTCGAGGGTTGATGGCGGAGGGCGCCAGAATCGTCGCCCAAACCCCTTAATATCGGCCTGTCACCGGCAGCTGTCAAAGCCTCGCTGTCCGGATTGCTGCTGCAACGATGTGCCTGTCCTGCGTCGGCCTCAGTCCCGCCTCAGAGCCTGTAAAAAATTGACATATTCTCGAGCCTATCGTTGTGCGAGATTTTCGGCCGCACCAGAATCTTCTTGCCAACCTGCAGAAAATATGGCATTAACCGATGCTGCAATGCAGCAATCGCGAAGGAATTGTTCCAAGGCGGTCGGGCAGAGCAGTTTTACAGTTTTACAAGGGGAGGCTCTGATGAGCGACGCGACTGAAGCGAAGGCGGGCGGCCTATTCAAGAACAAGGCTTTGCTCCTGTTGGTTTCGGCGTTTGCCGTATTGGTTCTGGTCGGCATTCTGACCTCGTAGGAGGCGGCGCGGCGTCCCAGACGCCGCCCAGGCCAACGGCCTCTTCCCTGGCGGGCAGAGGCCGTTCTGCTGTCCGGGCTCCGGCGGCCCAGGTCGGCCGAGGATCGAGAGCCGCCGGGAGCCACGCCGCGCTCTGCGGGCGGCCGGGTCAGCTGGCCGGCGAGACACCGGATTTCCTTCTCGCACCGGCGCCTCAACGGACCTCTTAAGGGCCGCGGCCCTTGCCACCCTGACGTCATCAACCTCCTTGACCGTATGACGGAGCGCGCTGCGGCGCTTTCCTAGCCATGTCGGGAAATGCCTCCGGCAGAATGGGCCCCTATGGTCGGGAAGTGCTCTAGACTGGCCGTCATGCGCAGGCCGTCACGGTCGATTTCGACCCTATCCTCCCTCCGGGGAAACTTTAACCATGACTGCAGCTTAGAACTCTAATATATTGGCAAGAAATAGAAATTACTTCGAAATTTGTTAATGTGCCGAGGTGAAGAGCGGAGCTTTCCTCGGCCGCCGCGAATGGCCAAGCGCGAGGGAGACAAACAGGGTGGGTTCCGGATTGATCTCAATCGGATCATTTCCGATCCCCGTTATCGGCGCGACATCCTGCGTCGGCTGGAGCGGGCCCGTGGCCCGACTCAGTATCGGCCCGGGCGGCCGCGCTCCGTCGAAGAGAGTCGGCGCGGCACTGCCCAGTCGCCCGGCTCGGACACCAGGAAAGACGAGCGGCAGGACGACTGACCGCGGCCAGCACAACCATCTGGGTGACTTCGCCAGCGCTCCGTGAGCCGTGATCGCGGTGTCGAGGGAGGACGCCATGAGCAAGAAGACGGACATCGACCTGGAGCGGGTGATTTCAGATCCGGCATACCGCCGCCGCGTCATCAAGCAGCTCAACGCCGAGGCGCCTGCCCAGCCGACGGCCGAGGACTCGGATCCGCCGCCGGCACGCCGCCCGTCGAAGCCCGAGTCCAAATAGCCGGCATCGGCGGCGTGACTCTGCGCCGGGTGGTGCGATTCGCGCACGCTTGCTAGGGTGTGCGCTCCGCACCCTTGGACGACCCCGAGCCGCCAGCCATGCCGATCATCAACCGTATCGCCGATTTCCACGAGGAGATGACCAGTTGGCGTCACGATCTCCATGCCCACCCCGAGACCGCCTTCGAGGAACACCGCACGGCTGACTTCGTTGCGGCCAAGCTGGAGGAGTTCGGGATCCAGGTGCACCGGGGGCTGGCCGGGACCGGCGTGGTCGGGACACTGCGCGGCGGGCATGCGGACGGGGTCCGGGCAATCGGTTTGCGGGCCGACATGGACGCGCTGCACATCGAGGAGCAGAACCAGTTCGCGCACCGATCCACCCATGACGGCAAGATGCACGCCTGCGGCCACGACGGACACACCACTATGCTGCTGGGCGCGGCCAAATACCTATCGGAGACACGGAACTTCGCCGGCACCGTGCATTTCATCTTCCAGCCCGCGGAAGAGAATGAAGGCGGCGGCAGGGTCATGGTCGAACAGGGGCTGTTCGAGAAATTTCCCGTTGAGTCGGTCTACGGCATGCACAACTGGCCAGGCATGCCCCTGGGCCGGTTTGCGGTCCAGCCGGGGCCGATGATGGCGGCCTTCGACATCTTCGAGATGACCATCACCGGCAATGGCAGCCATGCCGCCATGCCCCATCAGGGCATCGACCCGGTGGTCGCCGCGGCGCAGGTCATCACCGCGCTGCAGACGATCGCCAGCCGGCAGACCGATCCGCTGGACGCGGTGGTGGTCAGCGTGACCCAGATTCATGCCGGCGACACCTGGAACGTGACGCCCGACGACGTGCTCTTGCGGGGTACCACCAGATCCTTCCGGCCAGAGGTGCAGGACGAGATCGAGCCGGCCATCCGTCGGATCGCCGCGGGCGTCTGCCAGGGGCTCGGTTGCACGATGGAGCTGCGCTACGAGCGCCGCTACCCTCCGACCATAAACAGCGCGGCCGAGAGCGAAGTCGCGGCCACGGTCGCCGCAGAGGTGGTCGGCGCGGACTATGTGGACCGGGAGCTGACCCCCAGCATGGGCGCAGAGGACTTCGCCTTCATGCTGCAGGCCAAACCCGGCAGTTACATCTGGCTCGGCAACGGCAGCGGGGAGGGCGGCTGCATGCTGCACAACCCGCGCTATGACTTCAACGACGAGATCCTGCCGGTCGGCGCCAGCTATTGGGCGCGGCTGGTGGAGACGGTCCTGACCAAGTAGCGGCAGCGCGCCGGCTTGACGCACGTCAATGCCCGCGTGCCGGCTTGGGCGATAACTCGTGGTGCTTGCGGTGATCGAGGAGACGGCAATGCCTTTCAAGGATATTCTGGTGCACGTACCGGATCCCGAGTTCCAGACGGCCTCGCTCGACGTGGCCTGCAGTCTGGCGGCGGCGCATGAGGCGCATCTCGTGGGGGTCTACGTGGCGCCGCCAATGACGGTTCCCGGCTACGTCGCGCCCGAGGCCGGCTCGGTCGCTTATCAGCTGCACGAAACCTGGTCGACGGAATCCAGGGAGAAGGCGGAAGCTTCGTTCCGGGACGCCGCAGATCGCGCCGGGATCGCGGCCGAATGGCGTGGCGAGGATGGCCATGCGGGCGACGCGATCAGCCTGCAGGCGCGCTATGCCGATGTTGCCGTGGTGGGGCAGATCGATCCGGACAAGGCCTACCCGCCGGGATTCGGAGACCTGCCCGAGCACGTGGTCCTGCATGCCGGTCGTCCGACCCTGGTCGTGCCCTACGCGGGCTCATTCGAGCGGGTCGGCGAGAAGGTCGTGATCGCCTGGGACGGCAGCCGAGAATCGACGCGCGCGATCCACGATGCCTTGCCGCTCCTGGTCGGGGCAAAGCAAACCGTCGTGATGGCGATCAATCCGCCCAAGGGTCCGGATGGGCTCGGCGATCTCCCGGGCGTGGCCATCGCCCACGAACTGGCGCGCCATGGCGTCCAGGTCGAGGTCGACGAAGAATACTCGGGCGATGTGCGCGTGAGCGCGGGTGTCTACAACGACGTGCGCGAGGATCTTCGGGTCGGCGATATCCTGTTGGCACGGCTCTCGGATCTGGGGGCGGATCTCCTGGTCATGGGTGGCTACGGAAATTCGCGCCTGCGCGAGTTCGTCCTGGGCGGCGTAACGCGGCAGGTCTTCCGCGAAATGACCGTACCGGTCTTGATCTCCCACTGAGCCGAACCGAGAGGCGCCACTCGGCCCGCATCCTGAGACTGACCGGCGATCAGCGATCGGCGCTGTCGCCGGTGTTCCCCGGTTCGGACAGCTGGCGTCGATAGAGCCGTCCGACATAGGGGCGACGGCGGGTCGAGCGCGTCGCGGTCACATAGAGGACGCGCTGTCCGGGCTCAAAGGTCAGATTGGTGGTGAATCTTTCCGGAAAGGACAGGGTCACCAGCAGCCTGCGCGTATCCCTGTCCACCGCCAGCACCCGCCCGGCGCCATATTCGGCGATCCAGAGCGCACCGCCGGGGCCGAATTCCAAGCCGTCGGGACCGGCCAGGGCGTCGGTTCCGGGTGCACGCGGCGTCACCGCGTTCAAGTCCAGGAAGATCTCGCGGTCGGCCAGTTCGCCGTCCGCCTCGATGCGGAAGCGCGTGACGCGCCGGGCCAGATGTTCCGACACATAGAGCGCGGGGCCATCGGCGCTGATCGTCACGCCGTTCGCGTAGTGCAGGCCGCCGGCGACCTGCCGCAGCTCGCCGGACGGCGCCAGGTACATGATGGCTCCCGACGCCGGTAAGGCGGGGTCGAAGGGGCCCGAGGACGAGATATAGACGCCGCCGCGGCCGTCCGCGACCGCGTCGTTGGGATAGCGTACCCCCCAGCCGTCGGCATCCCGCTCGATCATGCTCACGGTCTGGCCGTCCTCAGAGACCAGGGCAAGCTTGCGCCCTAGATGACAGAGAACCAGGAGCGTCTCGCCCGCCGCCGGCGCCAGAGCCGTAGGGCCGCAGCCCGCGAGCTGCCAGAACACCGCGTTGACCCGACCGTCCCAAACCATGACCCGGTCCTGGGTCATCTCGGTGTAGAACAGGCGGCCGTCCCGCCACAAAGGCCCTTCCGGATAGAAGGTCCGGGGGTTGATCACTTCGTTGCCGGCCATGTCCGCGCCGGCCCCGTCCCATGCGGTGCCTAGGATCGCCGTCGCGATCGACACCACCGACGCCGCTCGGCGCGCGGATCGGACGCATCGGCGAAATATGATCTTCATGGCGGTCATGATAGACTTATGGTTTCGCCTGTCTCCTCAGAACGGAGCCAATCCGATCGCCCGGCAAGACAAGGAATCGGCGCAGGAGCGTTTTCACAACCTGTTGGCGCTTGCGGCCAAGAGCCCGTTCGAGGGCGAGCGAGCGGCGGCGTTCCAGGCGGCGGAGCGGCTCGCGCAGCGGCACGGCCTGTCCATGGAAGAGGCGGCCCAAGGCGGGCTGGCCGAGCGGGAACCGGAGCAGTCGCCGCAGCTCCGGCCGGAAGACTGGGCGCGTCAGGCCGCGCGCGACATATCGCGCTTCGTGCATTTGCTCGATAGCGAGATTCAGGCGCAGAAAATGGCCCGCGATCGGGCACGCGCCGAGGCGATCAAGCGGGGACTGGACGCCGAAATCGAATCCGGGGCCAGAGCCAGGACGCAGCGGCGCCGTTGGGTCGACAGTGACCCGCGCCGCATGGATCCGCGCCACCACGCCAGTGTGCTCCTGCGCGAGACCCAGCTGCCGCTCGAGGAGGTCGTGGCGATCACCGGGCTGGACATCTATCAGGTGGTCGGCCTCAAGCTGAAGATGCGGGCCGCGCCATGACGCACGGCCCACACCCGCCACCTCAGCCGCCATACATCTTGCGCAGGTTCTCGAATCCCGTCTCGTAGATTTCGCGCACGATGGCCACGGCCCTGTCTTCGCCCACGCCCGCCGGCTCGAATTCGCTGGACCAATCCACGGTGCAGTTGTTGGCGTCTTCCGCGCGCACGGAAATCGTGGCGGTATAGTTGGCGACCGGCAGCGGGCCGCTGACGATGGAATAGGTGCAGGCCCGTTCCTGCTCGTCGATCTGTTCCAGACGTTCCACCAGCTTGGCGCCGCCTGGGATGGTGGTCTCGCGGATGGTGGCGCCGCCTTCCTCCTTCTCCTCGGAGCTGATCGCACCGGGATGCCATTCCGCCATCGCGCCGAACCGGCCGATCATCTGCCAAACCGTGTCCGCCGATACCGGCAGCTTGGTCGAAGTGCTGACCTTGGTCATTCTCTCCCCCTTCTGTTGGGCTTCAGAATTAGTCGCGGAAATTCACGAACTGCAGCGGCAAGTCTATGCCCATCTCGCGCACATGTGCGATTACCGATTGCAGGTCATCGCGCTTCTTACCCGAGACGCGCAGCTCGTCCCCCTGAATCGCGGTCTGCACCTTGAACTTTCCCCCCTTGACCGACTTTACGATCCGTCTTGCCAGCTCTGTGTCGATGCCCTGCCGGATAGAGACCTTCTGCCGCAGGCTTTGACCGGCCGCCTTCTCGGGAGTCTGATAGTCGAGCACTTTGTGGTCCACCTTGCGGCGGGCCAGGTGCCCCTGGAGCAATTCGTGCATCTGGCGCAGCTTGAGGTCGTCGTCCGCGACGATCGTCAGCACGCCTCCCTCACGGTCGATCGCACAGTTGCTGCCCTTGAAGTCGAACCGCTGGCCCATCTCGCGGCGCATGGCGTTGAGGGCGTTGTCGACCTCGGGAAGCTCGGTCTTCGAGACGATGTCGAAGGAAGGCATGGGCAGGCTCCTGCAGGCCGTTCAGGGCGCAGCATTATACACAATCGTCCGGCCGGCAAAGCCGCCCGAGTCAGCCGCGTCGAGACGCGGGCCGCGTCGCCCGAGTCTCGTGTCTGCCGAACTGCTCCATCCAGCTCCGGACCAGCGCCTCCTCGAGCGCCTTGGCCCGGCGGAGCCAAGCGCGGGCGCGGGCGCGCATCCATGGCTGGCGCCGTCTCGGATCGGCATCATGGGCGCGTCGCCGTTCGACGTCGTTGATGAACAGGACAAACCCGAGCGGACGGTCGCGGTAGACGTAAGCCTGCCCGGCGAGCGTGCGGACATAGTCCATGGTGCCGGACTTCGCGCGAATGCGTACCATCCGCCGCAGGCGCTTGTTGCCGGGCCAGCCCTCGAACGGCACCAGGGACAGATAACTCTTGCGGCCGTATCTCTGTGCGATCGCGTAGCGCACCATCGCCGCGAACTGCGCGGGCGAGGTTTGCGAGTCCGGGGTCAGGCCCGAGTGATTGCGGAAGGCGAAACCGGACCAGTCGACCTCCGGCGCCCGCTCCCGGAACCAGGCTCCGAGCACGTCACCGGATTCGCTGAGCGTCGTCGGCCGCCCTGCGATCTCTGCCGAGCTCGCAAGACCCACGAGCTCCGCCGTCAGGTTGTTGCTGAACTTCAAAGAGGCCCTGACCGTGTCGACCAGCCGTCTGCTCCGGTGATGCGTCAGAAGCCGTGCCCGGTCCGGGACCACGCCCGGCACGGGCTGTGGCAACGCCATGCCGCGAACGGCCGCCAATCGCCGGAAGACCTCCGCCGTATAGGCGCCCGGTCTCTTGACGGGCAGCCAGGCGCTGCCCTCAGGACCCTGGCGCGGATCGATCAGCCAGCGCGGGCCCGGCCGCGCGCCGACGCTCTGGCCGTCATAGTAGAACGCCTGCCAGGCGTCCTTGCGGTACGGAGCTCGACGCACCGTCACATTGTCGAGCGGGACCTCGCTTCGGTCCGAATGCGAAACCGCTTCCACGACCAGGCCGCCTGCCGCGCCACCTCGCCGCCAGCGCAGCCGGATCCGGTTGAAGGCGACGGACAGCGCGCCCAGCCCCGGATTGTAGCCCGCATCCTCCGGCTGGCTTTGCTCGATCTGTGGCCGGCCGATCAGCAAGGATTCGTCGTACACGAAACGCCCCGTGATGCGCCGGATGCCTTGCGCCTTCAGCCGGTTGGCCATTCTGGCCAGGTCCAGCGGCTCCAAGAGCGGATCACCGCCGCCGACGAGATAGAGATCGCCGTCCAGGACGCCGGCGCGGACCGGGCCCGTGGCCATCAGCCGCGTGATGAATCGATGATCCGGGCCCAGGACCTCGAGCGCCATCACCGTGGTCGGGACCTTGGCGATCGAGGCCGGCATGAACGGGCGGTTCGCATTGCGGCTGGCCAGCACGCGCCCGTCGGCCGGATCGAAGACGAGATAGCCGACATGGTCCGCCGTGAATCGGTAGCGCGTCATGAAGGCCAGATCCCTCTCGGACGGCTGGTCGGGCAGGTTTGGCTTTGCTTGGGTCGCGGGGTCTCCCCGCACCTGCGGCGCGTCGGACGTGTCGGCCGACTCCTCAGCGATGGCCTGCTCCGCCCGCCCGGCCAGCGCGGCGGTCGAGGCCCGCTCCAGCGGCCCGGGCAGGGCGGCGCAGCCGGCGGCGATCATCGATGCCAGGACAGCCAAGACCAGCCCTAGCCGGCGGGCGCCCGATGCGGGCCGGCTTCGCCGCAGCCATCGCTGCGGAACGCGGCACTGGGGAGGCATCACGATTGAGTTGGCCAGCATTGACGTGGAACGGCGCAGGCGAGTTACGGTGGATTCGGCCGCAGTTTCAAGTTTTAGATAAAAGGAAATAAACATAAGCACTTAGACGTAAGAATATCTTAACTGGATGAACAAATGATAGACGGTGCTGGCTAGTCGAGTTCGTTGGAACGCTTTTAAGTCAATTTCTATGCTGCTTTGCTGGGGCGCGGGGTGACATGAGAACAGTGCGCATTCTCGCCGTGGTCGCGGCCCTGTTCGCCTTGCAGGGCTGTGTTGCCGCGGCGCTGACGGTGGCAAGCGTGGCCGGCACCCTCGGCATGGACCACACGTTGAACGGTATCGCTTACAAAACCTTTACCGCCCCGCTCGACGAGCTGCAGACCGCCGTGATCGATACCCTCGATCGCATGGAGATGGAGCTGCTGGACACCAACCAGACCGACGATGGCTGGCGATTCACCGCACAGGCCAGCGATCGCAAGATCGACATCGACCTGGAGGCGTTGAGCCCCAAGACAACGCACATGCGCGTGGTTGCGAACGAGGGGGGAGTCTTTCTCAAGGACAGCGCAACCGCGCAGGAGATCGTGTTGCAGACGGCGGAGACGCTCACGCAGTGATCGCGTGGCGGCGCGCGGTCCGACAAGCTTGGAGACCCGTGGCATGGCTCGGTATCTGCTAGGTGCGCTACTGCTGACGCTCCTCGCCGCCGGCGGCGCCAGCGCCGACGGGGCGGATCCGGCTCTCGACGGCCTCGCGACTTCCGGCGCTCATGCGGGGCCTGCGGACGATGCGGCGCCGGAAGAGGGCTCGGCGCTCAGCCGGCTGTCCCCCGGCAACCGAAAGATCGCACGGTCCCTGTTCGCCGCACAGCCGGGCGGGGAGGGCGAGATGACGCTCGAGGAGATCGCCGCGGCAAGACTGAACGGCACCGGCTGGGGACGCCTCTTTCGACGCATGAAATCCGCCGGTCTGGTTCAGGCGAAGAACCTGGGTGAGATCATCAGCAGCCATGCGCACGAGGCAGCAGGGGGCCGGCAAGTCGCCGTCTCGACCGCCGGAACCATGAACGAGCCCTCCCTGGACTCTGCCAGTTCCAAGGCCGACCACCGGGCCGACCTGCGGCCCACCCGCCGGATCAGGCCGATTGCCCGCGGCAAGAGACCGACCACTCAGAATACGCCGGCTCGGGTGGCGCGCGGTGCCGATGTGATCGTCACCATGGCGTCGGGCAAGACGGTCGTCGGCAGGGTGGGCAGGGTCAAGCCTGCTGACCGGATCAGCGATCCCGGTCTGAAACCGATCGCCCGTCCGCGGGAGGCGCCACGCCGCACCTCTGACGACTGAAGCGCACCGCTCAAGAGCGGCGGCAGGTCCGTTCCACGCGCAGCATAGGCCCGGATGCGTCGGTCACGCACAGGCGTTGTGCGCTGACTTACGCGTCAAAGCCACCGTGACGACGCAAGGTCGATTTCAGCTTCAGATAGATCTGCGGCCCGACGACAACCAGCAGTGCGATGCGCGCGATGTGATGGGTCGAGACGAAAGCGGCGTCGATGCCGAGGGCCAGCGCGATCAGGCTCATCTCCGCGAGCCCGCCAGGCGCGAAGGCCAGCACGAGCGCCGGTGCCGGCAGCCCGGTGGCGAGATGCAGCATCCCGGCAAACAGCATGGTCAGGGCGAGCATGAGCGCGGTCGAGCCCAACGCCAGACGCAGCGTGCGAAGCACAAACCGGGCGGATACGCCGGCAAAGCGCGCACCGATGGCGGCGCCGACCACGATTTGGGCGATCGCCACCAGCTCGGCGGGCGGACGCGATTCGGTGACGCCGAAGACGTGAATCGCGGCCGAGAGGACCATTGGACCGGTCAAATGGGCGGCCGGGATGCGCAGCCGGCGCGCCGCGAAGGCGCCCGCCGGGGCGCAGGCGGCCAGTATGGCCAGGTCGCCCAGCGGGATCTCCAGGATCGAGGCCGCAAACATGCCTCCAGGTGGCCGGACGTAGCCTTGGTCGAACATGAACCAGATGGGCAGCACCGAGACCACCAGCAAGACGCGCGCGCCATGCACCAGTGAAATCGTCCGTTGGTCGCCGCCCATGGCGGCGCCGACCACCACCATTTCGCTGAGGCCGCCGGGCACCGCAGAGAAGTATGCCGTCACGGGGTCGAAGCCGCCGACGTGGCGGAAGTAGAAGAACAAGACGAAGGTAGCAGCCGCGCCATAGAGGGCCAGCGTCGCCAGGCTCGGCAGCCAGAGCGGGATCCCCTGAAACAGTTCCGGCGTGAAGGCGCTGCCGAGCATGATGCCCAAGACGGTGATCATGACCATGCGCAGCAGCGACGGCACCGCAATCGGCGCCCCGGCCACGGAAGCCACGGTGGTGGCGCACATGGCGCCGATCATCCAGGCCAGCGGCAGGCCCAGCGCATTGGCCACAGCGCCGCCCGCTGCGCCCAGGGCCAGCGCGAGGCCGACCTGGGCAAGCCAGACCGGGTTGCGCAGGGCGGCCGCCACGCGCATCAAAACGGCTCGGTTGTGGTCACGGCAGGAACTGTTCCTTGATGATCCGCTCTTCGAGATTGTGCTCCGCATCGAACAGCAGCGTGAGGGTCTTGCTGCGATCCTCGACCACGTCGACAACGGCGACGTCGCGGACTTCCGTGTAGTCGGCGACGGCGCTGACCGGACGCTTGTCCGGCTCGAGGATTTCGAAGCGGACTTCGGCGGTATGCGGCAGCAGTGCGCCCCGCCAGCGCCGCGGCCGAAACGCGCTGATCGGCGTCAGGGCCAGCAACCCGGCGCCGATGGGCACGATCGGACCGTGCGCCGAGAGGTTGTAGGCCGTGCTGCCGGCCGGCGTTGCCACCAGCACCCCGTCGCAGATCAGCTCGTCCAGGCGGGTGACGCCGTCCACTTCGATCTGCACCTTGGCGGCCTGGCGGGATTGGCGCAGCAGGGACACCTCGTTGATGGCGTGCGCCTGCGCCTCCGCGCCGGCGACCGTCCGCGCGCGCATGATCAGCGGATGCACCGTCACCGGCACGGCTGCGGCCAGTTTGGCCGTCAGATCCTCGACCGCGTATTCGTTCATCAGAAAACCGACGCTGCCCCGATGCATGCCGTAGATGGCCACGTCCCGGTCCATGTGCCGGTGCAGCGTCTCCAGCATGAAGCCGTCGCCCCCGAGCGCCACGATGATGTCGGCCTCGTCCGGGGCGATCCCGCCATAGCTCTTGCGGAGCTCCGACAGGGCCGACTGGGCGGGCTCGGTCTCGGCCGCGCTGAAGGCGATGCGGTGCTCTGAAGCGGTCTTGCTCATCCTGCGGCCTTCCCCGTTCTGCGCTCTTGGGGCCACTATACCTGATCCAGCCATTTCTGTTGCTTTGACCGGCTTTCCTGGCCAAGGTGTCGCCCCAATGCCGGGGACCCGGCGGACGGCCGGGACCTCGCTGGTGGATCAGGAGAGGGGACGCAAGATGCGGAATTGCAGAGCGTGGCTGGCCGGCGCCTTGCTGGCATTGGCGATCGCCGGACCGGCCGCGGCCGAGAGGGACCGGCATGTCGGCTACTATTACCCCAAGCCGGAGACAATCGAGGAATGGACCTCGCGGGCCGTCACTCTGCCGGACAGCGACCGCGGTCGCCGCATCGCCTTTGTCACCGCGCTCACCAACGAGCTCTTGACCAAGCCGTATCCGCCGCAGTTCGTGGTCTTCGCCAAGGGGGCCGAAGCCGAGAAGATGATCATCGTGGGCCTGTACGACAACGGCTACAACACGCTGTTCCGCATGCGTGCGCTGTTGGCCGAACTTACCGCCGTTGCCCGCCTCAGCCCGATCTTCCGGGAGTACAATGTCGAGAACATCTTCACCTTCTTCGAGCTCTTGAAGCTCTTGGGATTCAAGCAGGTCACGTTGAGCGACGGTGACGAGTTCGCCCATCAGGTGAAGATCCAGTAGCGGCGAGAGCGACGCCTTACCGGGGAGGAACGTGGCGAGCCGGGGTCATCCAAGCACCGAGACCGTCGACCAACAGGCGGACCGCGCGGCCGTCGACGCCTTCGACCTGCGCCATCTGAGCAAGGACTTCCTCGACGATCCGTTCCCGACCTACCGCGCCTTACGCAGCCTCGAGCCGGTGCGGCACATGCCGGACGGCAGCTATTTCCTGACGCGCTACGCCGACTGCGCCCAGGTCTACCACGACCATAAGCGCTTCTCGTCCGACAAGAAGGTCGAGTTCAAGCCGAAATACGGCGACAGCCCGCTCTACGAGCACCACACCACCAGCCTGGTGTTCAACGACCCGCCCTACCACACCAAGGTCCGCCGGCTCCTGGCACCGGTGTTCACGCCGCGGGCGCTCGAGGCGCTGCGCCCGCGGGTCGAAGAGCTGGTCGATCAACTGCTCGACCGGTTCGAGGAGCGGGGCGAGATGGACCTGATCGGCGACTTCGCCTCGGCCATTCCGATCCGCCTGATCGGCGACATCCTGGGCGTGCCGGAGGACGAGCGCGAGCCCTTGCGCGACTGGTCGCTGATCATCCTCGGCGCCCTGGAGCCGGTCCTGAGCCAAGAGCAATTCGAGACCGGCTGCAAGGCGATCGAGGACTTCAAGGACTATCTGCGCCGGCTCATCGCCGACCGCAGGCGCAACCCCAACCCGGACGACCGCGAGATCCTGACGAAGATGATCGCCGCCAAGGAGGAGGACGCGGCCTTCACCGAGCTCGAGCTCTTGCACAACTGCATCTTCCTCCTGAACGCCGGGCACGAGACCACGACAAATCTGATCGGAAATGGCATCGACCTGTTGCTGCGCCACCCGGACGCCTTCGCCGCGCTGCGCGCCGACCCGGAGCTGATCAAGAGCGCGGTCGAGGAGTTCCTGCGCATGGAGAGCTCGAACCAGCTCGGCAACCGCCGGGTCGTCGAGGAGGCGGAGGTCGGCGGCGTCGCCATGCCGCCGGGGACCCTGGTCACGCTCTGCATCGGCGCGGCGAACCGGGACCCGGCGGAGTTCCCGGACCCGGACCGCCTGGACCTGCGGCGCACGCCCAACCGGCACCTCGCCTTCGGCTCCGGCATCCATGCCTGCGCCGGCATGTCGCTTGCCCGCATGGAAGGGCAGGTCGCGATCGGCAAGATGGTGGCGCGTTTCCCGCAGCTCAAGCGCAGCGGCGACTTCGTGCGCGGCGGCCGGGCCCGCTTCCGCGGCTTCTACAGCTATCCGGTGGCGGCGGGGTAGGGCAGGGCGGTCAGCCGGTCGGACGCGCCCGCCACCGCGCGTCGGCCAGCACCACCGAGGTCTCGATCTGGCGCTCGGGGATGCGCCAATAGGTGCGCAGCAGGCGGTCCTTCTCCGTGGGCGTGACGACGCGAAAGCCGTGCTTCTCGTAGAAGCGGACGGCCCAGTCGGCGGCGGCCCAGGTGCCGATCAGCACCGGCCGGTCGGTGCGCGCGAGCAATAAGGCGAGCAGACGCCCGCCGATGCCGCTCTGCTGTCGCCCGGGGCGCACGTAGGCGTGGCGGATGAGCGTCACGTCCCGCACGTCCTGCAGCCCCATGACGCCGAGCAGCGCGCCCTCCGCTTCGAGACCCCAGAACACCACGCCCGCGGCGATCTCGCCCTCGAGCTCTTCCATCGGCATGTAGGGCTCGTGCCAGCGGTCGGCCGGGATCACGCCGCGATAGGCCTCGGCCGCGTCGTTGATGATCTCGAAGATGGCGCCCGCGTCCGCATCGGTGCAGCGGCGGATGTGTGGGGCATTCATCGGGTGTCTCTTCGGAAGAGCCTGTCCTTGAAAGCGCCAGTCAAAGAGCTGGTCACTGTCTTCACCCCCACCCCAACCCTCCCCCATCGAGGGGGAGGGGGTTTTTCAGTCTTTACCAACACCATCACGCCCTCCCCCCTTGTGGGGGAGGGAAAGGGAGGGGGGTGAACTCCCTATCGTCATGCCTGCCAGGCTTTCGCCTGCACATATGACGACGTCCAGCCTGGGCCAGCCATGCGGTGCTGTCCGGGAAGAGGCAAGAGAGAAGGGTCGGCGGCGTCAGCCGCCGGTCACGCTCATATGGCGGCCCACGGCCGGGCCGCTGCGCCGGCGGTCGATGACGAAGTCGTGCCCCTTGGGCTTGCGGGTGATGGCCTCGCGGATCGCCGCGACCAGCACCCGGTCGTCGTCGCTGGCGCGCAGGGGCGCGCGCAGGTCGGCCGCATCCTCCTGGCCCAGGCACATGTAGAGCGTCCCGGTGCAGGTCAGCCGCACCCGGTTGCAGAGCTCGCAGAAGTTATGGGTCAAGGGCGTGATGAAGCCGACACGGCCGCCGGTCTCGGCGACGTCAAAATAGCGCGCCGGCCCGCCGGTGCGATGGTCGCTCTCGGTCAGCGTGAAGCTCTCCTTGAGGCGCCCGCGCACCATCGAGAGCGGCAGGTACTGGTCGAGCCGGGCCTCGGCGCCGATCTCGCCCATCGGCATCACTTCGATGAAGGTGATGTCATGGCCCTCGTCGCCGCACCAGCGCACCAGCGTCTCGAACTCGTCATCGTTGACGCCCTTGAGCGCAACCGTGTTGATCTTGATGTGCAGCCCCGCCGCCGTCGCCGCCTTGAGCCCGGCCTTGACCTTGTCCAGATCGCCCCAGCGGGTGATCGCCTTGAACTTGGCCGCATCCAGCGTGTCGATCGAGATGTTGAGGCGGCGCACGCCGGCGTCCACCAGCTGCTCGGCATAACGGCTGAGCTGGCTGCCGTTCGTGGTGATGGTGAGCTCGTCGAGCCCGTCGCCGATGCGCCGGCCGAGGTTGCGGATCAGGTGCATGATGTTGCGGCGGACCAGCGGTTCGCCGCCGGTCAGACGCAGCTTGCGCACGCCGAGATCGACGAACAGGTTGCACAGCCGCTCGAGCTCCTCCAGCGACAGGACCTCCGCCTTGGGCAGAAAGGTCATGTCCTCGGCCATGCAGTAGACGCAGCGGAAGTCGCAGCGGTCCGTCACCGATACCCGCAGGTAGGTGATGGTCCGTTCATAAGGGTCGACAAGCGGCACGGCCGTGCCAGCGGTCTCCATCCCTGCGCCCTCGCTCCCACTCACGGGTCGCGCCCGCGTTCTTGGTATGCCACAGAAGATCGACCTTTTCCCCACCGAAATCAAGGGCCGGCACGGAACCTTGATGCGACCGATGGCCGCTCTCTCCGGTCAGGCGCCCGACCGCTGCTCCTGGGCGAGGACGATGCGGAAATGGCCCTGCAAGGCACCCTGCTCGAGGGTCGGCGCCGGCGCGAAGGGCACGATCAGGCCCGCGCGGGCGGCCGGGTTCCGCACCGCGTGCAGGATCCCGTCGCGGGCATTCCGCGGCTCGCCCGCGAAGTACATCTGGGTCGTCAGGGTGGGGATGCCGGGGGCGAACACCTTGAAGTGGATGTGGGGCGTGCGGCTGCCATAGGGCGGCGGCTTGATGGTGCGGAAGGCGTAGCGGCCCCGGTCGTCGGTCATTGCCGCGCCGAAACCCTGAAACCCGCCGTCCCGTTCGCGAAACAGGCTCCAGTCGCCCCGGTGGTGATAGCGCCCCTTGGCGTCGGCATGCCAGATCTCGACCCGCGCTCCCGGGATCGGCCGCCCGTCGGGCGCCAGCACCTCGCCCGTGACGTGGATGATCTGGCCCGCCGCCTGGCCGGGCGCGCCGGCGATACGGGCGAGGTCGTTGTCCGTGTCCGCGGGCTTGTGCCGCGGATAGAAGGGGCCCTCGGTCTGGCGCGCCGTGGGCATCAGCGCCGCCCGCGCCAGCGCCGGCAGCCCTGCGGCCACGGCCCCCAGCCCGAGCGCCACGCCTGCGTTCAAGAGACGGCGGCGGTCCGGTGCGACGATGGTCTTGGCGCGGCGGGGCACGATCGTTGGCTCCACCTGTCGTTCAGGAAGGTCGCCGGGCGGCGGCGTTCGGCCGGGGGGCGAATCCCAGCCTCGGCCACCGCCCGGCAATGCAGCAGAACGATACGCAGAGGGGCTGACATACCGTTCCATGTATATGCATATACGGGTTCGGCACGTGGTTCACGTCACTCCGCTTCACGACTGTGTGAGCCCGGGCCGAATGCCGGCTTGAGGGCCGCGATCGCGCCGCAGGCCACCGCGCCGAACGACGCTTTGGAGCCATGCCCGACCTCGATGCCGGATGTGCCAGCACCGTCGCCCATGACCAGAGGCCATCATTCGTGTCGCCGCTGACCATAATGGATTCTCTCGCTGACGATTGCTAATCTGCCCATCGAGGGAGAGAGGGCATGGAGCGGCGCCTGGCCGCGATTCTCGCCGCCGACGTGGCAGGATATTCGAGGCAAATGGAAACCGCCGAGGAACGAACGGCGGAACAACTCGCCCAGTGTCAATCCCTGATCGCGCAGACGGCTGACCGGCTCGGCGGACGGGTTTTCAACACGGCCGGGGATTCCGCCTTGGTGGAGTTTTCCAGCCCGGTGAACGCGGTGCGCTGCGGCGTCGAGATCCAAAGAAAGAGCCACGCAGACGACGTCGCCACGGGCGGGTCATCCCCGCTCTCCTTGCGGATCGGGGTTCACCTGGCGGATGTCATCATCTCGGGCGACGATCTGATCGGTGACGGCGTCAATGTCGCCACCCGGATACAAGAGGCGGCCGAACCATCCTCGGTCTTTGCCAGCCAGTCGATCTTCGAACAGGTCCGCCGGAACTCTCCCTACGTCTTCGAGGACCTCGGGCTCCATCGCCTGAAGAACATTTCGGAGGAGATGCGCCTCTACAAGGTCGTCGGCGACATGCCCACGCACCGTTACAAAGCCGGTCATGCGATCTCGGATCCGAACCCAGAGCCAGCCCGCCATGGGTCCCTGGCGGTCCTACCCTTCGAGGTCATCGGCGGCGACGAAGAACAACGCTATTTCGCCGATGGGCTGACCGACGACCTGATTGTCGAGCTGGCGCACTTCAAGAGCCTCTTCGTCATCTCGCAGAGCGCCATCTCAGGCTACGAGCCGAAATCCGCCGACCCGCGGGTCGTCGGGCGCGAGTTGGGGGTCAATCACGTCCTCCTGGGACAGGTGCGGCGCATGGGAGACCGGGTTCGGGTCTCGGTTCGTCTCGTGGACGCGGACAGCGGCAAGAACCTGTGGGCCGAGCGCTATGAGCGCCCTTGGTCCGAGCTGTTCGACCTGCTGGACGAACTGGTCGCCCGCATTGCCGCGACAATTGTCGGACAGGTCCAGTCAGCAGGCATCGCCGAGGCGCGACGCAAGCGGCCCGAGGACATGACGGCTTATGACTACCTGCTGAGAGGTCTCGAGCATCACCGTCTCGGCGGCGTCACCCGGGAACATTCCAGGGAAGCCGTCAAGTGGATTGAACGGTCCATCGAGGCGGACCCGAACTATGGCCTCTCCTACGCCTGGTGGGTCTGCGCCGCGTCCCGTCTGCCGGAGTTTGATAGCGACAAGGGGTTCGCGTACATCAACAAGGCCCTGGAGCTGGACGAAAACAACGCTGAGGCGCACCGCATCATGGCGTCGTACCAGATCTGGCTGGGCAATTTCGAAGCCGCAGAGCATCATTCCTGCCGGGCGATGGCGTTGAATCCCAGCAACGCCTATATCCGGGCGCGCTCGGCGGCCTTCTATACCTTCAACGGGCAGCCGGAACGGTCACTGGAACTGATTGCCGAGGCGGAAGCGCTCGACCCTTTCCTGCCCGTTTGGTGCCTCGAAGAGAAGGGTGTCGCGCTCTTCAATCTCGGCCAATACGAGGAGGCCATCGCGGCGCTGAACGGCTTGGCCTTCCAAACCTTCCGCTCCCGTGGCTATGCCGCGGCCTGCGCCCTGGCCCGCGGGGATAAGGAGCGCGCGCGCAACGCCGTCGCCGAAGCCGTCAGCATCTCCCCGAACTGGACCGTCTCCAAGCTCCTCACGACGGAGTACTACCGCGATCCGGACGACAAGAACCGCCTACGGACGTGGCTGATCGAGGCCGGCCTACCCGAATGAGTCGGGGCGCTCAGTCAAAGCAGTAGCGCATTTCCGTGAAGCCGCTCCGGACTTCTCTCACCTTCTCTTGCCAGTGCCCACGCGGTTTGTCGGCGCCGTCGCGCAGGATCTCGGCGATGAGCCCGGCCAGGTTGCGGAAGTCATCCGGCCCCATGCCGTGGCGGGTCATCTCTTGCGACCCCATGCGGACACCGCTCGCCGCGGCGAAACTGGGGTCGTCATGGAACGCTTGCGGATTGGTGATGATGTTGTTCGCCTCCAGGAGGTCGGCGGCGTATTCGCCCTTGGCGCGGGCCGTGCGTAACAGCACCTGGTGGGTTTCCGTGAAGCCGCAGGCGCGGTCCCCCTCGATCTCCAGATCCTGTTCCATGAGAGCCAGGGCGAGGGCCTTGGCGTTCTCGATCACGTGCTTCTGATAGTCGTCCTTGAAGCGCAGCATCTCGTAGGTGGCCCCGAGCAGTCCCAGCATCGTGCCCAGGTGATGATTGCTGACGTGGCCCGGGAAGGCGCGCGACTCGATCAGGCGCCATAGCTCCTCGAAGGGCGAGCCGGGCGCGATGTTGGCGAGGATCACGCCGCGCTGGGGCCCGAAGAAGGTCTTGTGGGTGGAACCGGTGACGATGTCGGCGCCCTCGGCGAGCGGATCCTGGTAGTGCGGACCGAGCAAGCCGAGCACGTGGGCGCCATCGTACATGATGAACGGGCGACGCGGGTTGTCAAAGCCGAACTCGTCGTGGATGAAGCTGGCGATTTCGGCGACCGGCTCCCTGTGAATGATGACGCTGCGGCCGAACACGATCAACTCGGGTCGCGTTTCCTGGATCAGCGCCTTGGTCGGCTCGACGTCGATCCGGTGCGGATTGTCGCTTTGAATGGGGAAGTGCTCGACCGCCGGCCGCCCGGTCACCGGGTCGACGGCCACGTAGTTCCTGAGCGCACCCATGGGCTGAGCGCTCAAATGCCCGCCCTTGTTGAGGTCATGAACCAAGACCCGGCGCAGGGGCTCGCTCTGGTGGCCCCGACGACCCCGGTTCTTGAACTGCTTGAGCCCGTCATAGACGGTGTCGTTGGCCATCTGGCCCGAGATCACCCGGACCTCGGCGCGGGCGCAACCGAAGAAGGCGCGGAGTGCCGCCTTGAGCTCCTCCTCCTTCTCCATGATGAAAGCCGTGCCCTTGTAGTAGCGCAGCTCCGGCGCGTCCGGGCCCAAGGCCTTGAGGCGGCTGTGCTCGTTGTACCGCCCGGCCGGATCCGCCGTGCACAGGCGATCGACATAGGCGGAGGCGGTCTGTTCGGAGGGGATCAGGTTGATGCACTCGCGCCGTCGCCAGTGGGTGTTGGCCGCAGCCTCCTCGACCAGGCGTGCGGCGAGATCGTCGGCATGGGCGGCATCGAGCGGTTCGAGCCGGCGCGGACCGGCGAAGCCGGTATAGGGCCGCGCGTAGGGCGCCGTGGGCCAGAGGTTCTTCTCCACGAGCTCGACCTCAAACGACTTGCCCCTGTCATCGAGGATATCCAGAACCACCGGCCGGTCGGTGCGGTAGCGCAGGCCGGAGTCGACCAGTGCCAGCCCGATCGGGCGCAGGTCGTGGTCCTCGGACGGCGTGGCGGTGTGCCCTTCGCCGTAGAAACGGGTATAGGGCACGCTGGTGCCTGAGGTCACGTAACCGACGTCTTCGCCCTCATGGAGGACCTTGAACCCCGCGCGCAACGGCTTGCGCCCGGCGAAGCCCGCGATCGGCAGCACCAGGCGCTTGAGCAGGCGAGCCTCGGTCGGCACATCCAGCTCGCCTCGGCGAATGTGGATGAACTCCTCGCGCTGCGCCTCGAGGGCCGCCCGTCCGACATAGTCGTGGGTGTCGGTGTGGCGCACCGCGAAGAGCGCCAGCGCATTGGCGAAAATGGGGATCTCCCGGTCCTCCGGATCGCGGCCCAGTTCGTGGCCGTAGAGGGGCAGGCCCGCCTCCAGGCGGAGGGAATCCCGGGCGCCGAGGCCGACCGGCTCGGCCCCGAGCGCGACCAGCCTCTCCCAGAGTGCGACCGTCTTGCCGGTCTCGGGGAAGAGCTCGAAACAGACCGACTCGCCGGTATAGCCGCTCCGCGCGACGATCAGGTCACCGCCCTCGAACTTGGTGACGCTCAACCGGTTGCGCTTGTTCTCCGGGAGCTCGGCCTTGGCCACCACCTGCTCCAGGATCGCGGTCGCATGGGGGCCTTGGAGCGCCATCATGCCGAGGTCCTCGCTCACGTCGGTGAGCGCCATCTCGCCGGCATCCTTGTGCTCGTTCAACCAGCGCCAGTCCTTCTCCCGGTTGCCGGCATTGACCACCAGCAGGAACCGGGTCTCGCCCAGCTTGTAAAGATAGGCGTCGTCGACCGCGCCGCCCGCCTCGTTGGGAATGAAGGTGTACTGGGCCTGGCCTGTGGCGAGTGCGCGCGCGTCGTTGGTGAGGACGCCAAGCAGGAAGTCCTCGGCGCCCGGGCCCGTGATCTCGTACCGGCCCATGTGCGACACGTCGAACAAGCCGGCGTGGCGCCGGGTCGCCAAGTGCTCCTGGATCGTACCGGTCTCGTACTGCACCGGCATGTCCCAGCCGGCGAAATCAACCATCTTCCCGCCGTGCTTTGCATGCCATTCATGCAACACGGTCTCGCGCAGCGTCCGGACGTCAACGTCAGCCATCTCCCCACCCCCTTGCTCGATGCCCGCAGGGCCATGCAAACGAGATGGATACTGTATATCAACCCGCTCACGGAGGGGAACCGCGACGGGACTGGAACCTTGCACGTTATGCGGCGTGAAAGGTGCTCACATGGCCGATGCGGGTCACGGGGCGAAGTCCGGCGGCGCGTCGCGCTCGGCTGAGCACCAGGACAGACGCACTGCGGCGCGTGCCGCGCACATCCGGCCGATCGGCTGGCAGCGCCCAAACTCTCCCCACCGGACACCGGAGAGCCGGTTCGCATCGCCAAAAAAGACAAGCACCTTGTGGGTCGCCTGGCCGGGCCCACATTAACTTAGGTTAATGTGGACCACCTCCAGGGGCCTTAGCGTTTCGACGGGCCCGATCTTCATCTGATCGATCTTACTGGAGGGGATACACAAATGCTTGGTTTCGACACAGGTGCGCGGAGGTCCGGCAATGGATCTCCGACAACCGTTCTGCTCGCTGGCCTGGCCCTAGGCTCTTTCGGTTTGGGGCATGGCGCATTGGCGGCTGATTCGATCGTCCCGATATCTGGTCTGAGCCCCTATCCACCCGGGGTGGATTGCAACGTGTCACCCCAGACCGGGACGCTTTGGCGCAACAGCGAGACGGAACCCTATATGGACGTGGATTTTGGCCGGCCGAACGAGATGGCCGCCATCGTCCACCAGGACCGTTGGAGCAACGGATCGGCGCAAAGCACGGCGACGTTTTATTCGGATGATGGCGGCGAGACGTGGAATTTGGCCTCGACACCCATCACCCGGTGTTCGGGCGGACTACAGGACGGCATCGAAGCCTTTGATCGAGCGTCGGACCCCTGGCTGACCGTCACGCCCGCAGCGGTTGGCCGGGATGACGACGATGATGATGATGACGACGATGACGACAACGGAAGCGACAGCGGCGCGGTCTTTCATCAAATGAGCTTGATGACCGACAGCTTGGACCCGGACGACCCGGACCCGGTTGCCGGCGAACCCCGCAGTGCCTACTCCATGCTGCGCTCCACCGACGGCGGCAAGACCTGGTCCGATCCCATCGTCGTGAGCAATCGCTCGGAGCTCGAACCAACCGCCCCGTTCAACGACAAGAACAGCATGACGGCGGATCCGTACGCGAGACAGTTCGTTTATGGAACCTGGCAGCTTTTGGAGGATGTATTGAATCCTGCCGACAGTGCCCTTGGCGTGCTGTTCTTCTATAGCGACACGTTGTTCATCCGCTCGAACGACATCGGGAAGAGTTGGGAGCAGGAGCGCGCCGTCTACAAGATCCGTGACGACGTCCAGCTGGCGACGGATGTCGGGATCAATCTCAATACGGATACGGTCCTCTTGGCCCAAAACATCGGCCATCAGATCGTGGTGCTGCCCGACGGTCGCCTGGTGAACGTGTCCCAGGCCCGGTTCGCGACAACACCTGATTTCATCAACGTGGACAACTTCTTCGATCGAACCATCATACGCTCGTTCGACAACGGCGATACCTGGGAGCAGACGGGCACCATCATCCCGACAGACACGATCGGCGGTTTTGTCCAGTTCGATGGTGAGTTGTTTGTCGCTTCTGGACAAACCATCGCCAATACCACCCGGGCCGCCGGCAGCATCCCCGATATCGCCGTCAACCGGACGAACGGCTTCATGTACGTGGCTTGGCAAAATCTTGATCCCGTGGACGGGATCATTGCCGTCTACATGTCGATGTCCAAGGATGGTGGCGACACCTGGAGCCAAGAGATCAGAGTTGGTGGCGAGGTTAGGCCCGACGGATCGATCGTCCAAGCGCAACTGCCGGCGGTTCATGTCGCGGATGACGGCACCGTCGGTGTGCTGTTCTTCGACGATCGCAACGACGTGAATTGCCCGGATTTGAACCTCACAAATGAAGAGAATCCGGAGTGCTTTACCATCTTGGCGACCGGCAAGGTGAAATCCGGCCCGTTCGACCACGACTGGTTCTTCAAGACCTATGATCCGGACCTCAACTTCATTGCAGAGCAACGCATCACACCGGAATCCTTCGATCTGCGTCAGGCGCCGATCGCGAGAGGATACTTCCCCGGCGATTACGTGAACTGCACGTCGACGGACAACGACTTCGTCTGTGCCTTCAGCCGGACCAACAACCTGGGTCTGCCCGTGGGCAGCAACCCGCCCAGCAACGTCTTGGATACGAGCGAACAGGACAATCGCCAGGACATGGTCTTCAAACGCATTCCGGGCGAAGATGTCTGCAACTTCGAACGCACGCTCAGCAAGTTCGAGGAACAGTTGGCCGCAGCGGAAATCGACATTCCGGAAGAGGTGTCGGACGCCCGGTTGGAGTTCCTCGAAGACCGAGTCGAAGCGGCGGATTGCGATGACGACGACGATGACGACTAATTCACCCCAACGCGTGAGGGCTTGGAGACCGTCCAGGCCCTCATCAGGATCTTGAAGATCGGAGGAGGAACAGGATGTCGATGAATGGCTGGAATTTCGTTCCGAGAGCGCTTGCCGTGTTGGGGCTGCTGTTCGGAGTATCCCTGGTAGGCTCGGCATCTCATGCCGAGGAGATCATCAAGGTGCGGCCGGCGGAAAACATGGATGCGCCGATAGGGTCCCAGATCCCGGAACGGAGGATCCAGGAGTCTCAGGCAAAGATGAAGGAATACATGCAGAAGATGAGGGCGGAGAGGGCAAAGCAACAACAGCAGGAACAGAAGCCAGAGGAACAGTCGCCCAAGCCCGAGAACTGAACCGTGACGGGCGTTGGATAACCTCCCTGCTGCTGGGCTGGGGATGCAGGCCGAGGCTGTGTCGTTCGGCCGAATTGGGCCGCGACAATCGAAAGAAACTGGCTTGCCATGATGACGGGGGCTTCGGCCCCCGCATCTGCGCTCAGGTGAGCATCTCGAGGCACGCGGCCCTAACGAGGCTCAGCCATTCGCAGACATCAGAAGGTTCTTCGAAGCTCGAGGAAGACTGGTCCGGGCTTGAATCCCAGAGCCAGGTTCAGATCGAGCATCGGGTTGTTCTCTTCGCTGTCCGTTTCGATGACTTGCCCACCCTGGGCTCTGACATGTTCGATACCGCGCAGCTTCAGTGCGGTTGCGATGCCCTGGCGACGATAGCGGCGCCGGACGCCCGTGACTCCGGTATAGAACGTGCCGGGCGTCGAGGGGTCGGTGGAAATCGTGCTCATGCCGACCCAGTCATCACCGCGATGCGCAATGAACCATGACTCCGGTCTGAATGCCGGATCCGCAAATTCACAGGAATAGCGTTCGAGCGTAGGGCGTTTGGGCGCGTCGGACGACGGGATATCCTGCACGATTTCCCAATCCAATTCCCAACATCTGCGCTTCCAGCCCGGCACCGTGGGCATGAGTTCACTCAGCGCAGATATCGCGATCGCCGCTGTTGTCTTGTCCGCTTTGCCGCGCCGAAAACGCGCTTTGTCGAAAGACTGCACATCGAGGCGCAGCACCCGCCGCCGGAGAACGACCTCGAATCCGCGCCGTTCCAGAAACCCAAGTGCGTCCGTTTGATCGTCGTGTGTAAAGGCGGTCAGAGCCGCAGGCTGATGCTGCGACAACGCGTCGATGACGTGATCGTAGAGTGCCGTGCCCACGCCCCGGCGCTGGTGATCTGGGTGTACGGCGGCATTGAGAATGAATTTCCCGGGCCGCGGCGAGCCTTCCGGTTGCCCATAAACACCATAACCGACAATCCGCCCATCCCGCTCTGCGACAATCCGTTTGAAGATCAGGTCAGGGTCGCGCTGGGCGTCGTCATATCTCAGTTCGCGCACTGTCGTGGGATATTCAGGCCAGACAGCGGTTGCAACCCCAGCCACACCTGAATAGTCGCTCTGATTCTCGTTGAACTTGCGCAGAACGAAAGGCCGTGGATTGACCGCGCACATCGCCAAATCTCCTGTCTTGCGGCTGCAAACTCACAGCGCGCAAAGTCCCGTTCATTTTGATGGAGGATGGGTCTGCTGACCCGTGAGATTCAGCGTGTCTCGATCATCGCTCTATTGCCTTCATACGAGATGGAATTTCCGCTCCATCTGTCATCGACAAGCAAATCACATCTTGTGCGTAATCACGAATCGAATTGTCGGCAATGGCTCGCCAGGCGACCTCCGGTGCCGTTGACCTGGATGTCTGCATCCCATGTCAAAGCGGTCCCCGGCCATTGCGGCAGTTCGCTCTTGGGCCCTTTGACGATGCGCCCAGCCGGGACCGGGCTCAGCTGAGCAGCAGGCCGTCCTCTGCCAGCTCTTCGCCGCGCATCTCCTCGAACATGCGCAAGAGATCCGGCACGTCCAGCCGGCTGCGCTCCTCGGCCGCGACGTCGAAGACGATGCGGCCCTGGTGCAGCATCACCGTCCGGTCGCCCACGTCGAGCGCCTGGCGCATGCTGTGGGTGACCATGAGCGTGGTGAGCCGGTTGTCGCCGACGATCTCGCGGGTGAGCTCCAGCACGAAGGCGGCGGTCTTGGGGTCGAGCGAGGCGGTGTGCTCGTCCAGCAAGAGAATGCGCATGGGCTGGAGCGCCGCCATCACCAGGCTGACCGCCTGCCGCTGGCCGCCCGAGAGCAGGCCCATGCGGTCGGTCAGGCGGTTCTCGAGGCCCAGCTCGAGGCGCGCGATCTGCTCCCGGAAGCCGCCGCGCCGGCCGCCGGTCAGCGCGGGCGCCAGGCCGCGGCGCCGGCCGCGGGCACGCGCGAGCGCCAGGTTCTCCTCGATGCTCATGCCCTCGCAGGTGCCGGCCATGGGGTCCTGGAAGACGCGCGCGACCATGCCCGCGCGCCGTGGGCCGGACCAGTTGGTCACGTCGGTGCCGCCGATCACGATCCGGCCGCGGTCGGGCCGGACGTCGCCGGTCAGCGCGTTCAAGAGCGTCGACTTGCCGGCGCCGTTGCTGCCGATCACGGTGACGAACTCTCCTTCGGGGATATCCAGGCTCACGCCGATCAGCGCCCGGGTCTCGATGGCGGTGCCCGGACTGAAGGTGACCGTGAGGTCCTCGACCTCGATCATTTCGCGCCTCCGCGCGCCAGCATCGCCTTGAGCGGGTTGCGGACGCCGGGCAGGATCAGCGCCAGTGCCACCAGGACCGCGGTGATCAGGTTCAGATCCGAAGCGGTCAGCCCGATGAACTCGGCGTTCAGCGCGGCGGCGATGGCCAGGCGATACAGGACCGAGCCGGCCACGCAGCCGACGATCGCGAGGATCACCAGCGGCCGGCGCAGGATCGCCTCGCCCACGATGACCGCGGCCAGGCCGACGACGATGGTGCCGGTGCCGATGGTCACGTCGGCGAAGCCGTTGGTCTGGGCGAACAAGGCGCCGGCGAGCGCCACCATGCCGTTCGACAGCGCCATGCCCACATAGGTCATGCGCCCGGTGTCGACGCCGTTGGCGCGGGCCATGCGCGGGTTCGCGCCGGTCGCCCGCATGGCCAGGCCGAACTCGCTGGTCAGGAACCAGACCAGCCCGCCGCCCACGGCCAGCACCACGAGCACCAGGATCAGCGGATTGAGCCACATGGCTGGCAGCCCCAGCCCGGCGAAGGGTGACAGCACGGTGGGTTCGTTGATCAACGCCACGTTCGGCCGGCCCATGATGCGCAGGTTGATCGAATAGAGCGCGATCATGGTGAGGATGCTGGCGAGCAGGTGCAGGATGCGAAAGCGGACGTTCAGGAAGGCGGTCGCCAGCCCGGCGAGCCCGCCGGCGGCCATGGCGACGAGGGTGCCGAGATAGGGGCTCGCACCCGAGACGATCAGGGTGGCGGCGACGGCAGCGCCCAACGGGAAGCTGCCGTCGACCGTCAAGTCCGGGAAGCTGAGCACCCGGAAGGAGAGATAAACCCCGAAGGCCACCAGGGCGTAGAGCAGCCCCAGCTCGACCGCGCCTAGGAGCGCGACAAGGTTCACCGGCGCCCTATTGGACGACCGACTTGGCCCGCTGGACCACCGCGCTCGGGATCGAAACGCCCATCTTCTTGGCCGAGCCCGGATTGACGTAAAGCTCGGTGATCTCAACCCCCTCGACCGGGATGTCGCCGGGCTTCTCGCCCTTGAGCACCCGGGCGACCATCTTTCCGGTCTGCCGGCCGACATCGTAGTAGTTGAAGCCCAAGGCGGCCATCGCCCCGCGCGGCACGGAATCGGTGTCGCCCGCATAGACCGGGATCTTGTTGTCGATGCCGACCTTCACGACCGCCTCGAGCGCGGTCACGATGGTGTTGTCCGTGGGCACGTAGATCACGTCGACCTTGCCGACCAGGCTTTGCGCGGCGGACTGCACCTCGGCCGACTTGGTGGCCGGTGCGGTCACGATCTCGAGCTTCTTGGCCGGCGCGTTGTCCTGCAGCAGCTGGACCAGGGTGACGGCGTTGGCTTCGCCCGGATTGAAGGGAACGCCGACCCGCTGGGCCTTGGGCGTGATCTCTTTGATCAGATCAAGGTGCTTGGCAATCGGCGACAGATCGCTCATGCCGGTCACGTTGCCGCCGGGCTTTTTCATGTCCTTGACCAGCTTGGCGCCGACCGGATCGGTTACCGCCGAGAATACCACCGGGATGTCACCGGCCGCGGCCACCGCGGCCTGTGCCGAGGGGGTCGCGATCGCGACGATCACATCCGGCCGTTCGCCGACGAACTTTCGAGCGATCTGCGCCGCCGTGGCGGGGTTGCCCTGAGCGCTCTGGTACTCCCATTTGAGGCCCTGGCCGACGACGAAACCCTCGTCGGCGAGCGCGTCCTTGACCCCCTTGCGCGCGGCATCCAGGGCCGGATGCTCGACGATCTGGGTTATGGCCACGAACTTGTCCGCTGCAAGCGCGGGCAGGGCCGTGGCCATGAAGATGCAGGCCGCAGCCAGCCCCGGCCACAGGTGTCGTGTTCTTGCCTTGGTGATCATGTGTCGTCTCCTTTGCGCCCGCGTGCGGGCGAATTTTGGTTGCGCGTCCTCAACCCTCCTCACCATCGGCGGGATAATAGACGGGCTCGCCCCGGATTGTGAACTCGGTGATGGCCTCCTGACCGGCCTTGGACGTGAGCCATCCGAGAAATGCCCGCGCCGGGCCGGTCTGCACCTTGGGGTGTTTCCTCGGATCGAGGCGCATCACCTGCACAACGATCAGCAGCCGAGGGTCGGCGTCCACGTGGACGATCAGCTTGGACTGGTTGCCGAAGCGCAGCCAGCTTGCCCGGTCGGCGAGCGTATAGGCGCTCTCGGCCGCGGCCAGCTTGATCGTCAGGGACATCTTCTTGCGGGCCTTGTGATACCAGTCGCGATCGCCAACCTCGGGGTCGAAGCCGGCTTCCTCCCAGAGCGCCAGCTCGGCCCGATACAGGGCGCTGTTGTCGGCGCGGCTCAGAAAGGGCTGGCGCGTGGCCGCGATGCGGGCGAAGGCGTCGATCACGCTGGCCATGCCGGCGATCCCGGCAAGATCCCGCTGCGGACCGATCACCACCCGTTCGGCATAGAGCGCATCCTGAAGATCGACCACATGGCCGGCCTTCGCCAACCGCTCGGCACGACCGGGTTCCGCTGCGAACAGGACGTCGCCGTCACCCTTTTCGACCAGCTTGTCGATGGGACCGGTCTCGCCGGCGATGACCTGGAGCTTGATCCCCGACGTGTCGCGGAAGCGCTTGCCCATTTCGGCGAGGAAGCCGGACTCGTGCAGCTCGACCGGGGCCAGCACCGTGAGCGCCACTTCGCCGGCAGCCGGCCTGCCCGCCAGCAGGGCCGCCAGCGCCAACCCGGTCGCCGCCTGTCGGATCCGCATCCGCATCGCGTGCTGCCTGGGCCTCACACTGGGGCCGCTCGGCTCAACATTGCATGCATCAACACGTTGCAGCCGGCGGCCAGGTCATCGGGCTCGGCGCTTTCCTCCTCGTTGTGGCTGAGGCCGTCGGCGCAGGGGATGAACACCATGCCGGTGGGTGCGACCCGGGCGACGTAACAGGCGTCGTGCCCGGCCCCCGAGACGATTGGCCGGTGTTCGTAGCCGAGGCCATCGGCCGCCTCGCGCACCGCCACGATGCAGCCCTCGTCGAACGCCAGCGCCGGAATGTGCGAGACCTCTCGCAAATCGAGCGCCAGGTCGAGCTCGGCCGCGATCTTGGCGCAGGCGGCGCGGACTTGATCGGCCATGGACGTCAGCGCCCCGTCCTGGGGATGGCGCAGATCGATGGTGAAGTCGACGCCGCCGGGAATCGTGTTGCGCGAGTTGGGCGAGACCCGCATCTCGCCCACCGTGCCGACCCCGTCGGGCGCGTGGGCCAAGGCTGCCGTGTTGATCGCCTCCACCATGCGCGCGGCCCCCAGAAGCGCGTCCCTGCGGGCGTCCATGGGCGTGGTGCCGGCGTGCGAGTCGCGGCCGGCCAGCGAGACGTCGATCCAGCGCAGACCCTGCGCGCCCGAGACCACGCCGATGGTCTTGGCCTCCCGCTCGAGGATCGGCCCCTGCTCGATGTGGACCTCGAAAAAAGCGCCGATCGGGTGGTCGCCGCATTTCGCCGCGCCGGCATAGCCGATGCGGGCCAGCTCGCCGCCCACGGTGGCCCCGTCCACGTCCGTGCGCGCGAGCGTCTCCGCTAGGTCCAGGACTCCGGCAAAGGCGCCCGAACCCATCATGGCCGGCGCGAAGCGCGCGCCCTCCTCGTTGGTCCAAACGACCACCTCGATGGGGGCCTCGGTTTCGATGCCGTGATCGTTCAGGGTCCGGATCACCTCGAGTCCGGCGAGCACTCCATACACGCCGTCGAACTTGCCGCCATGGGGCTGCGTGTCCAGGTGGCTGCCGGCCGCGACAGGGGGCAGCGCGTCGTTGCGCCCGGCCCGGCGGGCGAAGATGTTGCCCATCTCGTCGACCGTGACAGTGCATCCGGCCGCCTCGCACCAGCGCACGAAACAGTCGCGGCCGGCCTTGTCCTCGTCGCTGAGCGCCAGCCGCCGGTTGCCGCCCTTATCGCCGGGACCGAACGCGGCCATCTCCATGAGGCTCTGCCACAGCCGGTCCCCATCAATGCGCAAGTTCTTCATTTGGATTTCCCATCCTCCCCGTTGCCGGCATTATAGCCCTGGCGAAACCGGGAGAGATACCGCATGAGCACGGACATGGACACGATCCCCGCGCGCGGCGGCAAGGCCGTGCGGCTGGACCAGGGACAAGAGATCAAGGTGGTCAACACCCATGGCGAACAGGTGGTCGACACCTGGGCGTTCAACGCCCATGACCTGTCCGAGTACATGTCGATGCAGGCGACCCGCGCCTATCTCCTGAAGCTCGTCCCCGAGGCGGGCGATGCGCTGGTCACCAACCGGCGGCGCGAGATCCTGACCGTGTTGGAGGACAGCTGCGGCGTGCACGATACGCTGATGGCGGCCTGCGACAACGAGCGCTACGGTCTGCTCGGCTGTACCGAGTACCACGCGAACTGCGCCGA
>JASJBI010000023.1 GCA_030066595.1 Alphaproteobacteria bacterium
CAATCGTGATCCCGCGCTCCTTCTCTTCCGGCGCCTTGTCAATCTGGTCAAACGCCGTGAACTCGGCGCCACCCTGCTCCGCCAAGACCTTCGTGATCGCCGCCGTCAGCGTCGTCTTGCCATGGTCAACATGGCCAATCGTCCCAACATTGCAGTGCGGCTTCGTGCGCTCGAATTTCGCTTTGGACATGGTTGCTGGATTCCCTACCGCTTCTCTTCTTGTCTCTTCCGCGCCCACCACAGGCGCCGTGATCGCTTCGCTATGTCAGCTGTCGCTGCCTTCGGTCCAGCCGGTTGGAGCGGGTGATGGGAATCGAACCCACGTAACCAGCTTGGAAGGCTGGGGCTCTACCATTGAGCTACACCCGCATTCCCCGGGGTCTCTCGTCTCCTAACTCGGTATCGCAGGTCGGAGTGCCAAACTTTGGTGGAGGGGGTTGGATTCGAACCAACGTAGGCTAAGCCAACGGGTTTACAGCCCGTCCCCTTTAACCACTCGGGCACCCCTCCCTGAAACTTTCGGATTTCTCGCTTGACCGGCGGCGCGACGACCAGCGCGAAGTTAGAAAAAAAAGAATTGCTGTCAACCTCTAAACATACAAATACGCCCTCTGGCGCGCCGCCAAATTGAACGGCGCCCAAAAGGGCTGCTTGTTCCCAAGAACCGAACGTGAATATAAGTCACGCCATGGCGCGACGCAAGGCCCCTCGCCGACTTCTGCGACCGGCCGCACGGCGAGAGTCGGACAGCCGCGCCGTCTGGCTCTACGGCAGCCATGCCGTGCGCGCAGCCCTGGTCAATCCGGCGCGCGCAAAGCGGCGCTTGCTGGCGACCAGGGACGGCCTCGCCGCCCTCGAGGCAAATCTCGCCCGTCTTTCGCCGAATGCCCGCTGCGCCGCGGGCCAGGTGGCCAGCGAGCTCGTGCCGCGGGACCGGCTCGAGGCTGTATTGCCGCCAGGTGCGGTGCATCAAGGCCTGGCGCTGGAGGCCTCGCCGTTGCCGGCAGCCGGGTTCGGGGACCTGATGGAGGCGGCCCGGCCGCGGGCGCGCGCCGCGATCGTCGTGTTGGACCGGGTCGCCGACCCGCAGAACCTGGGCGCCGTGCTGCGCTCGGCCGCCGCTTTCGGGGCGTCGGGCGTGGTCATCCCGGACCGCCACACGCCTCCGGAAAGCGGCGCGCTCGCCAAGGCGGCCTCGGGCGCGCTGGAGACGGTGCCGCTGGTCCGCGTCGCCAATCTCGCGCGGGCAATGGAGCAGCTCAAAGAGGCGGGGTTCTGGTGCCTGGGCTTCGACGCCGCGGCCGAAGACAGCCTGGCCGAGGCCGATCTGCCCGACAAGGCCGCGCTGGTGATCGGCGCCGAGGGGGCCGGGCTGCGCCGCCTCACCCGCGAGCGCTGCGATCTTTTGCTGCGGGTGCCGATCGGGCCGGGCGCGGAGAGCCTCAACCTGTCGGCCGCCGCGGCCATCGCCCTTTGGGAATTCGCCCGGCAGGCATGAGCGGCCGTCCGGTCCAAGGCCGCTTTTTTTGTGTGTGGCCCTGACCGCCGGTCCCATCGGCGATTTGACCCGCTATATATTTGGTAGGCGGTACCGTCAGCACGGCCGCCGGCCCAGCCGACGAAGGACAGGAGCAGCAGCGGACATGATCAGGTTTGCCGCGACATCTCCGATCTGCGGTCTGGTCCTGCTTGCGCTGATGGCAGCGCCCGGAACCCGGGCACTTGCCGACCACCGCAGCAGCCAGGATGGGGCGTATTTCGTCCTCGAAGGCGGCCTCGACCTCCGTGATTTCGCCGACGCGCCGACCCGGGCCCTTTTGGAGCGCATCAAGGGAGAGGGTGAAGCGTTTACGGCGGAGGACAAGGCGCACTATTGCAGGCTGAAGGGGAATGCCGTCGAGATTCAGTGGGTCGTGAACAACCTCGATACCGGCGAGGTCATCGCCCGGAGCGCAAACGCCGAAGTGCTGTATTTCGGCGCGTCCGTCTCAAAAGTGTTCGTCGCGGCGGCCCTGCTCGACAAGCAGAAGGGCAAGTTCACCCGGACGCAGCTGCGGCAGCTGGCGAAGATGATCGTCGTCTCCGACAACCCGGCATGGCGAGACTTGCAGAGGCAGGTCGGCGAGGACGGCAGCGACGATTCCGGGCGCGCAGCGGTGCACGCCTTCGTCCGGCGCATGGGATACCCCACGATCATGGGATTCCAGGGCTGGCGGACACGGAAGGACGGGGTCCGGGAGCACGGCAACGAGCTGAACACACTGGAGCTGGCGCGCTTCCTGTACGACACCTACCAGCGCAAGTACCCGGGGGCCGAGGCCCTGTGGAAGATCATGCAGGCGACCCGGACCGGCAGCCGAAAGATCGGCAAGTTCACGCCGGCGAATGTCTACATCGGCGGCAAGACGGGCACCTACAGCGGGCCCAACTCCAGCCCCAAGACGGTGCGTCTTGCGACCATCGAGTCCCGCAACCATGCCGCCGTCCTGATGGTCGGCGACAGCCATTACGGCCTCTCCATCCTCGCCAATACCGGCAGCAGCGAGGACGTCGCCGTTCTGGGCGGCGGGCTGATGCGGGAGTATCTGGGCGTGGCGGAACGCGTCGACTGCGGATAACGGCGCCACCGCCTGACAAAGCGGGCCTGCTGGTGGACGGTGGGCGTCCGCCCGTTCGGCCCGACGGCGCAAGTCAGGTGTCGGCCCACATGCGGGTGAGCTTGTGGTAGATATTGAACAACATGTCGGTCCCTTCCCGGCCAAGGTCCCGACCTGCCGCCAATTCGGACAAATTGCACAGCTCGAACAGCACCTCGCGCTGGGCGTCCGCACGAACGAAGCTCTGCACCCAGGTCACTGCCGCCAACCGCACCCCGCGGCTCACCGGCGCCACGTAATGGAGATTGTGGCTGGGATACACCACGCACCGTCCCGCCGGGAGTTTGAACCGGTTTTCCCCGACATGGGTCTGGATGACCAGCTCGCCGCCGTCATAGCTCTCCGGGTCGCTGAGGAACAGGGTCAGGGATAGGTCCGTCCGGGTGGCATGCTCCGGCACATCCACGCCCATCAGTGCGACGTCCGTGTGGCTGCCATAGGTCATGCCGACCTCGTAGCGGCTGAAGATCGGCACCATGATCCGGCGCGGCAGCGCGAAGTGATTGAACTGGTGATTGCTGGCCAGGGCTGAACAGACGTCCCGGGCCAGCTGCATGCGGAGCTCGCCCCCCGCAATTTCCGTGTTCCGCTTGACCCCACTGGCCTGCGCACCAGCGCTCAGTGCGCCGTCGACGAAACAGGCCCTCGACAGGCGTTCGCGGATGTCCAGCACCTGCCCCCGGGTGAGGACATCCGGTATCTCGATCAGCACTTCTTGTTATCTCCCCTCTGTGCCGGATTTCACGCTCCGGCTTATCCGTTTTTGCCCCCAATCACGCTGCATCCTCTGGTATGCCACAAATTTCGCATGATTCCGCGACATAAGTCCAGGGACCGGGCAGGCCGTGCCGAAGCGGGGATGCCCGCAGGGTCGGCCGCGTAACAAGAAGCAATCCGTCTCCCGCAAGAAAGGACCCCGCCATGTCACAACCATCGAGGAAGCACGCGGTCTGCTTGCTCGCCGCGCTTGTCGCCGCAACGGCCCTCGGTGCCGGCGCGTCCATCGTCCTGCTGCCCGGCGCCGTCGCGGCCGGACAGGGCGGCGGGTCGGGCCGCCTGTTCGAGCGCGTCGATCAGAACCGGGACGGCACGGTCACCGAGGACGAGTTCACGGCGGCGCAGGATCGCATGTTCGGCCAGCTCGATGCCGATGGCAGCGGCGCGGTCTCGCGCGACGAGTTCATGCAGTTTCGGCCGCGCGGGAACAAGGCGCAGGCCCGCGATCTGCCGGAGGACCGCCGCGCCCGGCTCGCCCAGTTCAGGGAGAGGCGCTTCCAGGGTCTGGACAGGAACGGCGACGGGAGCGTGGACCGGGCCGAATTCCTGGCCGGCGGCAATGACCTGTTTGTCCGTCTCGATGCCGATGGCGACGGCCGGGTCACGCTGGAGGAAGCGCGCCGGCGGCAACGGCAGCGCTAAGCCGGGCCTCGGGGACCGTCAGACCTGCACTCTATTTTCCCACCGGTTCGCCCCGCGTAAACTCCGTGAGCACGTGACAGAACTCTCGGGTCGCGGTGAAGGTCGGCAGATGTCCCTTGTCTTCAAAGGGATAGAGCTGCGCGGCCGGAATCTGCCGCGCCAAGTCAACAGCCGCCTCGAACGGCGTATCCCTGTCCGCGGTCCCGTGCATGATCAGGGTCGGCATCTCGATCCGCGGCACAAGCGCCTCGATGTCCGTCTTGGGATCCAGGGTGAAGAAATTGATCACCGTTTCCGGCGGCAGCCGGAGGCAATGCTCCACGAACTGTTCCCGGAGTTCCTGCGAGCCCGGCTCGGAGAAGATCAGGGGCGCGAACATGCGCATGGCGGTCTTGATCTTGCGCCGCTTGAGGGCTTCGGCGAAGAGCCGGTGAAACCGGGCCTCGGCCGGTGAATCGCTCGCCGGCGCGTCCACATCGACCCCGCGGGTCTGGGCGAAATTGCCGCCCACGAGCACGATCTTGTCGATCATGCCGGGCGCTGCGATCGCCAGCTTGACCAGCAGGTTGACGCCCCGGGAGATGCCGACGCCGGTGATCGGCTGGCCGTTCCCGACCGTCTCGATCACGGCGCGATAGTCGGCAACGTGATCGTCCATGTCGTAGCGCCCGGGCAAGGGATCGGAAGCCCCGGTGCCGCGGCCATCGACAGTGATGATCCGGAACTCCTCGCAGAGGATCTCCAGGATCGGCTGAAAGACGCTCAGCCCGTAGACAAAGGGGTGGCAGAACAAGAGTGTCCGGTCGCCATCGCCATGTTCGTAATAGGCGATCTCGCCGCCGCCGCGGCGAATGCTGCCGGTTGCGTGCCGCCGGTGGACGATCCGGGCGCGGGCCTGCGGATCGACCTCGATTTCGGCCGCCTGATCATAGTCGGCGTTGGCGCCCGTTATGTCGCCCTTCAAGCTTGCCAGATCGCCCAGCAGGACGAGCGCCCGAACGCGGTCCCGCCGGAGCCCGGCGTCCCGCTCGGTCGCATCGAGCGCTTTGCGCGCGAAAGCCTCGGCGTTCTGATAGGCGTATTGCTGTTTCGCCTTATCGGCCGCGCTCAAGAGATAGGCCGCCGCCTCAGGCCAAAGGCCGCCGGCAAAGGCGTGCTCGGCCAGCCGCTCGATCTGCTCGTCGAGCCGATTGTGATAGCGCCGCTCGATCACCCGCACGACCTCTGCATGCAGGGTGCGGCGGCGCTCGCGCAGGATGCCCTGATAAGCGACTTGATGGGTGAGCGCGTGTTTGAAGCTGTACTCGACCTCGGGCAGGATCCGCGACTCGTAGACAAGCTCGGCGGCACGAAGCTCGCTGAACCGCGCCTCGAGTTCGTCTTCCGACAGCCCGGCGACGGCTTCGAGCACGGCGCGCGGCACATGCCGGCCGACGACCGAGGCGACCTGCAAGAGGCTCTTGCAGGCCGGCGTCAACCGGTCGATGCGGTCTGCCAGCACTTCCCGAATGGTCGACGGAATGTCCAGCGTCTCGACCGACCCGGTCAACTGGTAGGCCCCGGTCTCGCCTCGGAGCCGGCCGGCGTCCACCAGGGCGCTCACCGATTCCTCGACGAACAGAGGCCGTCCGTCGGTGCGATCGACCAACAGCGGCTTGAGTTCGGACAGGCTGGGATCGTCGCCCAGGAGCGCGTCGAGCAGTGCGCCGGCGGCGGCCGGCTCCAGCGGATCGGCCCGGATCAGGCGGAAATAGCTCTTGGCGGCCCACTCCTGCGTATATTCCGGCCGGTAGGTCACCAGAACGAGCACGCGGGCGCCCGGCAAGGCCTCGACCACCGCATCGAGAACCGATTGGCTCTCCCCGTCGATCCAGTGCAGATCCTCGAACACCAGGACGTGCGGCTGGTGGTGGCTGCCGCGCAACAGCATCGCGCGCGCCGCATCGATGATGCGCCGGCGTCGCAGCGACGCATCTAGCGTGGGCCACTCCGGGTCCTCGACCGGCAGATTCAGAACCGACTGCAAAGCCGGCAGCACCGGCAGCAGCTCCTCGCCCAGAGCGGCGATCTTGTCGCGCAGCTTTGCGGCGATGTCCGCCGGTCCGTCGCGTTCTTCCACCGCGAGCCAGGAGCGCAGCAGATCGCTGATCGGCCGGAAGCTGGCCTTGGCGTCGTAGGGCACGGCGCCGGCCTCCAGCACGGTCCAGCCCTCGGTCGCGGGCGAACTGACGAATTCGTGGACCAGGCGCGACTTGCCCATGCCCGGCTCGCCCACAATGGCGACCACCTCGCCCCGCCCTGTTCCGGACCGCTCTAGCGCCCGACCCAGCTTGGCCAGCTCTTGCTGTCGCCCGACGAACTTTGAGAGCGTCCGGCTCGCCCGGCCGTCCCACCGACTCCGCGCCGGCTTTCTCCCAGTCAGCTCGTAGAGATCGACGGGCTCCCCGAGGCCCTTGATCGGCGTCAGTCCGACGGAGCGAACCGCCACGAAGCCGTCCGCGCGGCGCTGCGTCTCCGCGGTCATGCCGATGACGCCGGGCACGACCGACCGCTCGACCCGACTGGCCAGATGCATGGCCTGGCCGACCGCGTCATAGTGGCGCGACTGGCCGTCTTCGACGAGCCGGACAACGACCTCGCCCGAATGCAGGCCGACGCGGATCTGGAGATCGCCGCCGCACTCCGCCTGAACCGAATCCCGCATCGCCAGCGCCGCGTAACAGGCCCGCACCGCATGGTCCTCCTGCGCCTGAGGCGCGCCGAACAGGGCGACGATGCCATCGCCCTGGACGTTGCTGATCGTCCCTCCATAAAGATGAACGGCATTCATCATTGCCTGCATGGCGGGATCCAGAGATTCGAGCGCGGTCTCGGGATCCATGTCCGCGACCAGCTCGGTCGACCCCTGGATGTCGGCGAACAGAACGGTGACATGCTTGCGCTCCGGCTCGCACGAAGCCATGGCTGGAACCGGATCCGGCCTGGCCGGCTGGGGCCCGCGGGAGGTCCAGTTCTCGGACCAGTCGGACGTGGTGTCCGTGCACTCGAGGCCCGCCCGCCGCAAGCCCTCGACAACGTAGTCGGCGTCTTCAGGCCGGCGGAAGGGGCTGACATGCAGCTCCCAGCGCACCAGCTCACCGGGCTCGGGTTCGCGACCACCGATCACCTGACGTTGAAACTGTTCGAGGCTCGCCCTGGCCCACGCCTCGGCCTGCTGCATCCGGCCTTGATGCGCATTGGCAGCGGCGAGCAAGACCATGGAATGGGTGTGGAAGTCGGGCGCGCGTTCGATCAACGCGACCGCCTCGTCCAAGCGGTGCGCCGCAAAGAAGGCCATGCCGCAGAGAGAGAAATACCAGTCCGGTGCCTGGGGGTTGAGCCGGAGCGCCGCCCGGCACAGTTCCGCGCCGCGCTCGGCATCGCCGAGCAAAGCCAGGCCGCGGCCGATCACGATCAGGCTGTCCGCGTCGTTGGGATTGAGGGCCAGAGCCCGTTCGAGGTGCTTCTCCGCGAGCTCGAAGTCCCGGCGATACAAGTAGATCGTGCCCAGAATGCGGTGGGTCACGTGATCCCTGTCATCGATGGCGACCGCCTTGCGGGCGAACTCGAAGGCGGCCCGTTCTTTGTCCTCCCACTTGTCCCAGGCACGGCAGCTCCACTCGTTGAAATGCGTGAGCGAGATCCCGGAATAGGCGCGGGCGAAGTTTTGATCCAGCTCGAGCGCGCGCAGGAAATAGCCGCGCGCCTCCTCGTCCGCATTGACCGTCCCCCGGTGCAGGCACTCCATCCCCCGCAGCCACAGGTCATAGGCCTGCCAACTGTCCGGGGGCCGGCGTTTTGCCGTCGCCAGCACCTCGTCCTCGATGCGGATGGCAAGGGCGCTGACCACGCTTTGGGTGATCCGATCCTGCACCGAGAAGACGTCGGCGAGCTTCGCGTCGTAGCGCTCTCCCCAGAGCTGATGCTCGCTGGTCGTATCGGTCAGTTGCGCGGCGACGCGAATGGCGTCGCCCGCGCGGCGCACGCTGCCGGAGAGGACGTAGCGGACCTTCAGCGCCTCCCCGATCTCGGGCAATGACAGGTTCCGCTGCGCGACGGCAAAGGACGTGTTCCGCGCCGTCACACGGAGATTTCGGAACCGGCCCAGCTCGGTGATGATGTCCTCGACGATGCCGTGGGCGAAATAGTCCTCATCCGGCTCGCTGCCGATGCTCTCGAAGGGCAGAACGGCGACGGCAGGCCGTTCGAAGAGCGCACTCCTTGCGGCGGCAGACGGCGCTTGCGTTTCCGCAGGTGCCGGTCGGGCAACCGCTTCGACCGGCTGGGCCGGCGCCGGCCGGCGGCTTGCGCGCTCGCGCGCGATGTCCTTGTGAAGTTCCCTGGTTTCTGCCTCAGGCTCGACCCCAAGCTCGCGCTCGAGCACGTCGACGCAGGTCTTGTATTGCCGGAGCGCCGCGTCCTTGCGCCCCAGATCCGCGTAGAGCTGCATCAGCCGGCGGTGCACGCTCTCCTGCACCGGGTCGATTGCGAGGAGGCGCAGCGCCGTCTGCACCGCCTCCTCGCGCGCTTCGGCGGCGATCTGGAGGTCCAACAACCTGCAGAAGGCATCCAAGGCGAGCTCTCTGAGGCGGCGCCGTTCGGCCAGCAGCCATTCCTCGAAGGCCGGCTCCCGGAGGCTCAGCCCTTCCAAGAGATCGCCTTGGTAGAGGGCCTTCGCCGCCGCCAGGGACTCGGGCGTCCCCTGGGCGACCAGAGCCTCGAACTGCGCCACGTCGACGTCGACCGCGTCGCCCTCCAGCGCCACCGTGTCCCCGTCCGAGGCGAGTATCGCGCTCCCGACCGCCCCCAGCGCCTTGCGAATCGAGGACAGCGTCTGGCGCAGGTTGTGGCGCGCCGCGTCGTCGCCGCGCTCCCCCCAGAGAAGGCCGGCCAGCTTGTCGCGCCGATGCGACTGTCCTGCGGGCAGGGCAAGATGCGCCAACAAGGCTTGCGCCTTCTTGCTGGCCAGCTTGATCTCCGGTTCGGCTCCCAACTCGAACGAGCCGAACAGCCTGACGGTCAGCGGTGCCACAGGGTTCGTCCCTCGCCGGATCTCCAACGCATCCGACACAAATTGCTCAGGCTGCATCGCCTTTCCCTACCTCGATAATGCCCGAAGATGCCCGGAAAGTCTGTTCCGAAGGGCGGACCTCTATCCCTTTCCGGATAGTCCCGTCTGTGATCTTCGTCACGCCATCGGACGGATGGTCCGGCCGGTCAGAAAACCGCCGGCTTGAGATCCGCGAGCAGCGCCTTGGCGTCCTGCAGATCCGGTGTATCGAACCCTTCGGTGAACCAGCCAAAGGGGAGAGCGAGCAGATCGTAGGCCCTGCCGGCCTCGCCGTTGCGTCTCCAGAGCTGCGCCAGGCTGTGCGCGGCCCGCAGTTCGGGAAGCTTGGCGCCTTGGCGCTGCGCCACCTGCAAGGCCTCGCGCAAGCACTGCTCCGCCGCGGTGGCGTCGGGATCGGTCTGCCGCAGCAGGAGATCGCCCTTAAGCCGCAGCATCTCCGGGAGCTGGAAATGGGCGCCGTTCTGATTCGCGGTGGCGAGCGCCCGGTCGATCTCTGCAAGACCCCGCGCGACGTCGCCGCTCTTGGCGTAGGCGTCGCCCAGCAGCGCGATAAAGAAGGGAAGGCCCATTTCGGCGCCGGTCGCGCTGATGCCGGACAGGCCCCTGTTCATGCTGGCGATGCCGTCCGCGACCTCGCCCTGCTCCGCCAGCGCCCAGCCCCGCTGGAAATGACCCTGGGACAGCAGCAGCGGCAGGAGATACTCCTTGCACACCGAGATCTCATTCTCAGCCCAGTCCCGGGCGGGCGCCGCCTCCCGACGGAACAGATGCAGATAGCTGAGCGCCCAGTTCGCCAGCGCCAGGGTCAAGGGATGCGAGACCTCCTCGGCCAGGGCCAACGCTTCCCGGCAGCGCGCCAGGGCACGATCCGGATAGCCGCGCTGCCAGAGTATCAGCGCGGAGAAACAGCGACAGCAAACGCCGGGGTCATGCCCCGAATAGACAAAGGTCAGCGGGTGATGCTCGGCCCGATCGTAGAGCGCGATGCCCTCGTCCGAATGGACCATCGCGTTGCCGTAGTCGCCCATGAAGAAGCTGTTGCTCCAGAACAGATGATGCGTCTCGATGTGAACGCCGACGTCGTCCAGCACCTTGGACAGGGCGACGCAGCGGTCGCCCAACGCCCGCGCCGTCTGCAGATCTCCGCTGATCATGTGAAACTGGCCCTGGCCGCGCATGACGACGAACAGCTCGCGATCGTCGCCGAGCCGGCGGGCGAGCGTGCGCGCCTCCGCATAGGCATCGGAGACCTCCTGGGCGCCCCAACCCTTGGCGGCCATCATGGTGACGCCCATCGCCTTGTGATAGTCGAGTTCCCGTTTCAGACGATCAGGCGTTTCCGCGAGCTTGCCGATCGCCTCCAACCCCTTTTTCAGGAGATCGATCGCGACGTGATGGGCGGACCGCTGGATCGCCTTGATCGCCGCCTGATAGAGATAGTCGGCCGCCTGCTCCCAGAGCTCACCGGCATGGGCGTGCAGGGCCAACCGTTCGATCTGTTCGCCAAGCCGGTCCTGGTAACGGTCCTCGATGATACGGACGATCTGAGCGTGGATCGACCGGCGTCGTTCGCGCAGGACCCCTTGGTAGGCGACATCATGGGTGAGCGCATGCTTGAAGGCGTACTCGAGATCCGGGAACAGGCGCACTTCGTACAGGAGTTCCGCCCGTTGCAGCTCCGCCAGGATGGTCCGCAGCTCGTCTTCGACCAGGCCGGAAACCGGTTGCAGCAGGGCGACGGGCACGTCCCGGCCGATGACCGCGGCGATCTGCAGCAGGCTCTTGCTCGCCGGGTGCAGACCATCGATGCGGGCCGCCAGAACCGCCTGAATGGTCGACGGCATCTCGAACGGATCGATTTGCTTGACCAACCGGTAGGCCCGTGGCTCTCCCGCGAGTGCGCCTGTCTCGACCAGCGCCCGGACCGATTCCTCGAGAAAGAGCGGCGTACCGGCCGTCCGTTCGACGAGCACGGGCCGCAGCGGCTCGAGGCTCGGGTCGTCGCCCAGCAGGGACCGCAGCAGCGTATCGGCGCTGTCGGCGCTCAAGGGATCGGCCCAGATCTGCCGGAAGTAGCTCCGGCTCGCCCAGTTGTGCCGGTACTCGGGCCGATAGGTCAGCAACAGCAATAGCGGCGCCCCGGCCAGGCCGTCCACGAGGCTGTCGAGCACCGCCTGGGTCTCGCGGTCGATCCAATGCAGGTCCTCGACGACCAGAATCAAAGGCTGGCGCTGGCTCTCGCGCACGAAGATGGCTTTGAGCGCATCGAGGATCCGTTGCCGGCGCTGCGGCGGACTCAGCGTCCGCCAGGCCGCGTCTTCGATCGGGAGATCCAACAGCGCATGCATTGGCGGCAGCACGGACAGCAGTGCTTCGTCCAGGCCGACGATCTTGTCGCGGGCCTTGCGGGCGATTTCCGCCTGCGTATCCCGCTCGTCAACCTCGAGCCACGAGCGCAGCAGGTTGCTCACGGGTAGATAGGTGGCGACCGACTCGTGCGCGGACGCGCCGGTCTCCAGAACGGTCCAGCCCTCGGTTTGCCCGGAGCCGAGGAACTCATGCACCAGGCGCGACTTGCCCATGCCGGGATCGCCGACGACGGCGACCATCTCGCCATGACCGCCGCGCGCGCGCTCCAATGCCCGGCCCATCTTGGCCAGTTCCGCCTCCCGACCCACCAGCGTCGTCAGTGCGCGCGCCGCGCGCGCCTCCCAGCGGCTCCGCGCCGCGGTCCGGCCGGCGACTTCGTAGAGCGTGATCGGGTCCCGCAGGCCTTTCATGGTGACCTGACCGCGAGCGCGGACTTCGACGAATCCCTCCACGCGCGCGTAGGTGTCCCCGGTCAGGCCGATGCGGCCGGGCTCCATCAGCTCTTCGACGCGGCTCGCCAGATGCACGGCCGGTCCGACCGCGTCGAAATGCCGCGAGTGGCCGTCGTCGACGGACCGCACCACGACCTCGCCCGAATGTAATCCGACACGGATGGCCAGATCGCCATCGCATGCCTTGCGCACTTCCTCCTGCATGGCGAGCGCCGCGTAGCAGGCCCGCACCGCGTGATCCTCATGTGCCGTCGGCGCCCCGAACAACGCCATGATACCGTCGCCCAGCATGCTGCTGACCGTGCCTTCATAGCGGTCCACCGCATCCACCATGGCCTGGATGGCCGGATCCAGACGCTCGAGCGCCGTTTCGGGATCCATGTCGGCGACCAGCTCGGTCGATCCCTTTATGTCGGCGAACAGCACCGTGACGTGTTTGCGTTCGGCCTCGGCAGCGGGCAGCTGCGGCGAGAGCGCATCCGGGGGAGCGGCCGGCTCGGCCGTGATCGGCGCGGGGGGCTCCGGCGGGGGTGCAGCCGGCGCTGGGGCGACAGATTCGGGCGTGACGGGTGGAGGGGCGCCAGGTTCGGGATCGGCGGCAGGGGCGCAGGGCTGCGGTTCCGGCGCGGCGACCGATCGGGATTCCGGGGCGCGGCGCACGGCACGCTCCCGCGAGATGTCCTTGTGCAGCTCTCGGGTCTCTGGCTCGGGCTCGACCCCGAGCTCGCGCGCCAGAACCTCGACGCAGGTCTTGTACTGCCTGAGCGCCGCGTCCTTCCGCCCCAAGTCGGCGTAGAGCCGCATCAGCCGGCGGTGGACGCTCTCCTGCACCGGGTCGATTGCCAGAAGCCGCAGCGCCGTCATGACCGCCGCCTCCCGGTCCCCGGTCTCTATCTGGTGGTCCAGCAGCTTGACGAAGGCGTCGACCGCAAGCTCCCGCAGCCGCCGGCGCTCGGCCAGCAGCCATTCCTCGAATCCCGGATCAGGGATATTCAGGCCTTCGAACAGATCGCCCCGGTAGAGCTCGCGCGCCTCGTCCAGCGCACCGGGCGAGCCATCGGCGACCAGCGCCTCGAACCGCGCTACGTCGACGTCCACGGCGGCGCCGTCCAGGGCCACCGTATCGCCTTCCGTCGCCAGCAACTCGCTTCCCGCGGACCCCAGGACCTTGCGAATCGACGAGAGCGTCTGGCGCAGACTGTGCCGGGCCGCCTCGTCTCCTCGATTACCCCAGAGCAGGCCGGCCAATTTGTCCCGCCGATGTGCCTGGCCCGCCGGCAGCGCAAGATAGGCAAGCAGCGCTTGCGCTTTCTTGCTCGCCAGCTTGATCTCCGTTCCGGCGCCCAGTTCGAAGGAGCCGAACAATCTGAGGGTTATAGGTGCCACGGGGGCCGTTCCTTGCCGGTTCTCTTGGATATCCGGCACCACGCGCTCTGCCAGCATAGCCTCTACCAACCTCAATAATGACCGAAAACGCCCGGAAAGTCTGTTTCCAGGACCCTGAATTCGGGCAAATGGTTAATCGCGGCGGTGCAGAGCCGTCTGTGATGATCATCACGCCGTCGCGTGGTTTCCGCGGTGCCGAATCCCTCATTTGCGCATTTTGACGGTCTTTTGACGCCCGGCGTGACGGCGCCCTGACAGCCTCCGCATAGGGTGCGCTGCCATCGGCAAGACGACAACGGGGATCCACCCATGAACGCCTATCACCCATATGCGCAACGCGGCTTGGTCGTCGCCGCGCCCCGGGCGAACGCTGACGCCGCCACCGGCGCGGCCAAGCGGGCCCGGCAGGGTTCGCGAGCCCGAGGGCTCGAGGGGCTGCGCTCCGCCTGCCGCCAGCTGAGGCTGCTTCCGCAGGCATGCGCGCGTGCCGCCCGCCGCGCGGAACGCGCGCGACGCGCCGCAGTCGAGCTGCGGGCCCTGGATCGGCAAACGCGTCTCGAGATCGGCCTCATCAACCGAGAAACGGATCTCGCGCTGCAGGACCTCAAGCACGATTGGGCAAGGCCGCCCTTTTAGGGGCGCGCCAACGTTGGGGCGTCGTGTGATGAAGATCACAGACTTTGGAGCTTGGGTGGAGGAAATACCGCGCCTCGCGTGCGGGGATCGGGGAAACGTAACCCGCAAATAGGAGCGAAGATTATGTCACATGCACTGCAAAGGCCTTATCTGAAGCCGTTCGTCGGACCGCTGGACGGCCATACGGTCACCACGCAGGTGCGCACAGCCGCCGCTGCCATCGGGCGCGTCTTTCTCGAGCATAGGACCCGTGCGGCAGAGCGGCGACGCGAACGCCGGGCCGTGGCGCAGCTTCGAGCGCTGGACGGCCGGGTTCTCAAGGACATGGGCCTGGACCGGACGGAGATCGGATCCGTGGTGCACGGCATGGGCCGCGACCGCACGCGTCGCCATTGCACGGACCCGCGGCGCCGGTAGCACGTCACACCATCAACCCATGTTTCGTCGACGCCGGGCCGCGGCCCAGCCTCCCCGCAGGGTCGGCGCCCGGCTTCGACAGGATCGGCGGCACGACGGGCCGCTCAGGAGGGCACACATGACTACTCTTGACGTTGCAGGCGCCACGCTCGCTTATCGAGAGTGCGGGAACGGCGAACCGGTCATCCTGCTGCACAGCTCCGCCAGCTCCAACCGGCAGTGGCGGTCCCTGTGCGAGCAGATCGGCGACCGTTACCGGATCGTCGCTCCGGACCTGTACGGCTATGGCGAGACCGACCCGTGGCCCGGCACGGGCCCGCTCACGCTGGCCGACGAGGCCGCGCTGGTCGCCGCCGTGATGACCCGCTGCGCCGGTCCGGTGCACCTGGTCGGCCATTCCTATGGCGGCGCCGTGGCGCTGCGCGCCGCGCTGGAGAACAGCGACCGGCTCCGCAGCCTAACCTTGATCGAACCGGTCGCCTTCCACCTGCTCAAGTCGCACGGACCCGCCGAGCGGGCGCTCTACTCCGAAGTCCGGACGATCGCCGATACCGTCTCCCAGGCCGTGGTCGACGGCGATTTCGTCGGCGGTATGGGCCGGTTCGTCGACTACTGGAATGGCGAGGGCGCCTGGTCCCAGACCAAGCCCGAGGCCCGCTTCGCCCTCAGCCGCCGCCTCGGCAAGGTGGCGCTCGATTTCCGCTCGACCACCGCGGAAGAGACCGGGATCGGCGCCTACGCCGCAATCGAGTGCCCCACCCTTGTCCTGCGTGGCGACCAGTCACCACCGACCACGCGGCACATCGCCGCGCTGTTGGCCGCGACCCTGCCCAACGCCCGGCTGGAGACGATCTCGGGAGCCGGGCATATGGCGCCGGTGACGCGTCCCGACCTGATCAACGACCACGTCGTCGACTTTCTTGACCACCACGCCAAGCCGAACTGTCCGGCCGCGGCGTTCGTCGACAGCCAACTCAGAACCCCACACTCGAATGGAGCATCCTCATGAGCTTTGAGACGACCAATCCCGAAACCGTGGTCCTGCATGCGGGCCACCGCAAGGACAACACCACCGGTTCCGTGGCCGTCCCGATCTACCAGACCACGTCCTACCAGTTCGATCACACCGAGCATGCGGCCAATCTGTTCGCGCTCAAGGAACTGGGCAATGTCTACACGCGGATCATGAACCCGACCTGTGACGTGCTGGAGCAGCGCATCGCCGCGCTCGAGGGTGGCGCAGCGGCTTTGGCGTTCTCGTCGGGCCAGGCGGCCGAGGCCATTGCGATCCAGAACATCGCCCATGCTGGGGACAACATCGTCAGCTCGACCGATCTCTACGGCGGCACCTGGAACCTCTTCGCCAACACCTTCAAGACCATGGGAATCGAGGTGCGCTTCGTCGATCACACCGACCCGGAGAACTTCCGCCGCGCGACCGACGACCGCACCCGCGCCTACTTCGCCGAGACACTGCCCAATCCGAAGCTCACCGTGTTCCCGCTCAAGGAGGTTGCCGACATCGGCCGCGAGCTGGGCGTGCCCCTGATCGTGGACAACACGGCCGCGCCGATCCTGTGCAAGCCGTTCAAGCACGGGGCCGCCGTGGTCGTGTATTCGACCACCAAGTACATCGGCGGGCACGGCACCTCGATCGGCGGGCTGATCGTGGATGGCGGCAACTTCGACTGGGAGGCCCATGCGGATCGCTTCCCGATGCTGAACCAGCCCGATCCCAGCTATCACGGCGCGGTCTGGACTGAGGCGGCCAAGCCCCTGGGGCCGATCGCCTATATCCTGAAAGCGCGCGTGACCCTGCAGCGCGACCTGGGCGCGTCCATGAGCCCGTTCAACGCCTTCCAGTTCATCCAGGGCCTGGAAACGCTGCCGCTCCGGATGCGCGAGCACTGCCGGAACGCAGAGGCGGTGGCCGAATTCCTGACCGGGCGGCCCGAGGTCACGCGGGTCATCTTTGCGGGCCTGCACGAGGACCCGGAACAGCGCCGGCGCGCCGACACCTATCTCGAGGGCGGTTATGGCGGGCTGGTCGGCTTCGAACTCAAGGGCGGCGCGGATGCCGGTCGGCACTTCATCGATGCGCTCCAGCTCTTCTATCACGTCGCCAATATCGGTGATGCCCGCTCGCTGGCGATCCACCCGGCCACCACGACCCACTCGCAGCTCTCCACGGAGGAACAGCTCGCGACGGGGGTGACAGATGGATACGTCCGGCTGTCCGTGGGGATCGAGCATATTGACGACATTCTGGCCGATTTGGATCAGGCCCTGTCCGCCGTGGGCGACATCGCCCGCGCGGCCTGAGCCTGGCATCGACGGCGGCGCGGGCTGCCAACCGCACCGCCGTCGAGCCGCTTGGCGCCAGACCACAGAGAAACGAGCACGCGCACATGTCCATCACCCTCCCCGCCGGGCTCCCGGCCGCATCGGTGCTCCGTCGCGAAGGGCTCTTCGTGTCCGAGGCTCCGGGCGGCCAGGGCCCGTCCCTGCCCCATTTGCGCATCGCCCTGCTCAATCTGATGCCGACGAAGGCGGCAACCGAGACCCAGATCGCCCGCCTCATCGGCAGCGCCCCCTTTCACGTCGACCTGACGCTGTTCACGCCGCCGTCCTACGCGCCCAAGACCACGCCGATCGCGCATCTCGAGACCTACTACACGCCGTGGTCCGAGATCGCGCCGCGCCGCTTCGACGGCCTGATCATCACCGGCGCGCCGGTCGAGACGCTGCCTTTCGAAGAGGTCTACTACTGGCGCGAGCTCACCGGGATTTTCGATTGGGCGCAGCGCAACGTGGGCCGCAGCCTACACATCTGCTGGGCGGCCCAGGCGGCACTGCGGCACGCCTATGGCGTGCCCAAGCATCAAGTCCCGGCCAAGATCTTTGGCGTTTTTCCACATCAGGTGCTGCATCCGAAGGCGTCGCTGTTGAGCGGCTTCAGCGACGAGTTTCACGTGCCGGTCTCGCGTCACACGGAGGTCCGACGAGCAGACCTGCCGACAGACCGGGGCCTCGAGCTGTTGGCGGACTCCCGGGAGGCCGGGCTCTGCCTGATCGAGGACCGGGTCCGGCGCGCCACCTACATGTTCAATCACCTGGAGTACGACACCGACACCCTGGCCGGCGAGTATCGGCGCGACCAGGAGGCCGGGCGACCGATCACCGTACCGAAATACTACTTTCCGCAGGACAATCCCGCCCATCCCCCCGTCAACCGCTGGCGCAGCTACGCGCATATCCTGTTCTGGAACTGGCTGAGCGAGGTTCACCGGAGCGCGGGTCAGGCACCTTCACCCCTGCGTCGCCGCAACGATCGGGGCGTCCAGTCTTCGACCGCCCGGCGGCCCGCCGGCTTCACCCCTTCGGCCACAAGCGCGGGGCTTGGGACAGCATGAGCGAACCGTTTGTGACTTTGTGCCGGACCCGCAGGTTCGGATGAGATCACTGGAGCGACACAGCATGGTAGACCTGCACACGCAGATCAGAGAGCAACCGCGAGACGTCTTGAAAGTCATTGCCAGATCCATGGACATCCGGGCCAACGAGCCCGAGATGCAGGCAATCTGCGCCCGCTATATGAGTCAGATCCCCCTGGCCGACGGCGGCCGGGTTCTGGAGGTGGGATGCGGCAACGGCGCCACCACCGGGCTCCTGATGACGCATCTGGACCCGGCCGAGCTGGTGGGCGTGGATCCGGCCCCGGGCCTCATCGAGATGGCGGAGGAGACCTTTGCCGGTGAGATCCGGGCCTCGTTCCACGCGGGCGAGGCAGCCCGGACCGAGGAGCCGGACTCTTCGTTCGACGTGGTCGTCGCGCATACGGTGTATTCGCATCTGACAGACCCCGAGGCCGCGCTCGCCGAGGCACATCGCGTGCTCAAGCCGGGCGGCCGTCTGGTGATCTTTGACGGCGACTTTGCCACCACCACCGTCGAACTGTTCGCCGGCGACCCCCTGCAGGCCGCGGTGGGCGCGATCATCCGTAACATGGTGCATGCCCCCTTCGTCATGCGCCATCTTCCGACACTCGCCGCCGAAGCCGGCTTCACCGTTACGATGGTCGAGCCGCATGGCTACGTGCAGACCGCCTCCCCGGACTATCTGCTGAGCTTGATCTCGCGCAGCCTGGACGCCGGCGTACGCGCCGGGGACTTCGGCGCCGTTCTGTCCGACGGTTTCAAACGGGAGGCGCAGCGGCGCGTCGAGAACGGCACGTTCTACGGCGCCGTGATGTTTCTGACCCTGTTCGCCGAAAAGCCCATAGCAGTCTGACCCCACCTCGGGCCGCGTACGCGTCCCGTCCACCAAGGCTTGAAGATCCGCCGCAACGCGTGCGGCATTTGGGCAGGGCTCTTCGTCGAAACAGACGGTTGCTAGGCAGATCGACCTCTTGGCCCGCTCCGGAAAGTGACATAACCTGCCGGCGGTTTCTCGCGGGCAGGTCCCAACTGTGCCGAAGCTGGCCCATGCTCGCGGAGTCTGTCATCGCGAGGGGACGCCAGCATGCCGCAATACGCCCTGCGACTCTTGTGCTTTCTGACCGCCGGGCTGCTGATCGCCTGCGAGGAGCAGAACACCTACGCGCCGCCGCCGCCGCCGCCGGTATCGGTGGCCAAGCCGATGCAGAAGAGCGTGATCGACTACCTCGAGTTCACCGGCAACACGGCCGGGGTCGAGTCGGTGGAGTTGCGCGCCCGCGTGCCCGGGTTCCTCAAGAGCGTGAACTTCGAGCCTGGCACTTGGGTGCAGGCAGGCGACGTCCTGTTCGTCATCGATCCGCGGGAGTACGAGGAAGATCTGCAGGCGGCGGAGGCCGAGCTCGCCAGCGCCAAAGCCCAGTTGGAACGGGCGGAGATCGAGTTGGAGCGCGCCGAGAGCCTGTTCAGGCAGCAGGCGGGCACCGAAGTCGACGTGGTCAAGTGGCGCGGCGACAAGCAGATCTCTCAGGCGGCCGTCTTGCGGGGCGAGGCCAAGGTGGAACGGGCGCGGCTGAACCTCAGCTACACACAAGTGACAACGCCGCTCAGCGGCCGCGCGAGCCGTAATCTCGTCGACGCGGGCAACCTCGTCGGCGACAGCGAGCCCACGTTGCTGACCACCGTCGTCAACTATCAGCCGATCTACGTCTATTTCAATCTCAACGAGCGCGACCTCTTGAGGGTCTACGAGATGTATCGCGGGCGGGCCGAACGGAAGGGCATCGATACCAAGACCGACTCGGCCAAACAGGCAGATATTCCGCTGGAACTGGGCCTCGCCAACGAAGAAGGGTACCCCCATCAAGGTGTGCTCGATTTCGCCGAGCCTGGCGTCGATCCGGCCACCGGCACCATCCAGCTTCGCGGCATCTTCCCCAACAAGGAGCAACCGCCGCCGATCCTGCCCGGCCTGTTCGCCCGCGTCCGCATGCCCGTGCAAGAGCGCCCCGATGCCCTTCTGGTGACGGAGCGGGCCATCGGCGCCGATCAGACAGGGCGCTATCTGCTGGTTGCGAACAGCGAGAACGTCGTCGAAAAACGGCCCGTCCGTCTCGGCGCGTTGGTCGATGGGTTGCAGGTCATCGAAGAGGGCCTGCGCCCCGACGACCGCGTGATCGTCAGCGGCGTGCAGCGGGCGCGGACCGGGGCCAAGGTCGAGCCCAAGGAGGTCGACATGGCCTCGTTCACCACCACCGCCCTGCGCGAGGCGGCCGAGGCGAAACAGGAACCGGCACCGTCTTCGGAAGACAAGCAGAGTTCAGAAGAGGCGAAGGACCCGGCCGAGACGCCGGCGGAAGAGTAATGCGGCATCCCGCCGATCGAACGAGCCACGACACACGATAGGAAGAGGCGACCATGTTCTCGAGGTTCTTCATCGAGCGCCCGATCTTTTCCACCGTCATCTCCATCGTGATCGTGATCGCGGGCCTGGTCTCGTTCGGCGCGTTGCCCATTGCGCAATACCCCGAGATCACGCCGCCCACCGTCGAGGTCTCGGCCAATTATCCGGGCGCCAATGCCCAGGTCGTCGCCGAGACGGTTGCCGCCCCCATCGAGCAGGAGGTGAACGGTGTCGAGAACTCGATCTACATGTCGTCCACCAGCGCCAGCGACGGCTCGTACAATTTGACCGTGACCTTCGAGGTCGGCACCAACCTCGACATGGCCCAGGTCCTCGTGCAGAACCGGGTCAAGCTCGCCGAACCGAAACTGCCCCAGGAGGTGCAGCGTCAGGGCACCAACACCAAGAAGAAATCCACCAACATCATCCTGATGATCGAGCTCGTCTCGCCCGACGGGCGCTATGACGAGCTGTTTCTCGGCAACTATGCCACGCTGCGCCTGCGCGACACGCTGAGCCGCATCCCCGGCGTCGGGGACGTGACGATCTTTCCGCCCAGCGACTACAGCATGCGCATCTGGCTCGACCCGCGGCAGCTCAAGTCGCGGGACCTGACGACCGAGGACGTGGTCAGCGCCGTGCGCGAGCAGAACGTCCAGGTCGCCGCCGGTCAGATCGGCCAGCCGCCCGCGCCCCGGGGCCAGAATTTTCAGTACACGGTCAACGTGCTCGGCCGCCTCGCAGAGATCGAGCAGTTCGAGGAGATCATCATCAAGACCGGCGAGGGCGGTCGCATCACCCGCCTCAGGGACATCGCGCGGATCGAGCTGGGCGGCAAGAGCTACGACGTCACGTCGCGTCTCAACGGCGCGCCGTCGGCGAGCGTGCTGATCTATCAGCTGCCGGGCGCCAACGCGATCGAGGTGGCGAAAAAGATCCGCGCGACCATGGAGGACCTGCGCCGGTTCTTCCCAGAAGGCCTGGACTACACGATCCCCTACGACACGACCATCTTCGTTTCGAAATCGATCGACCAGGTGTACATGACGCTCCTGGAAGCGACCATTCTCGTCTTCATCGTGCTGTTCCTGTTCCTGCAGGACTGGCGGGCGACCGTGATCCCGGCGATCACCATTCCGGTGTCGCTGATCGGCACCCTGGCGGTGATGCTGGCGATCGGCTTTTCGCTCAATCTGATGACGCTGTTCGGCCTCGTTCTGGCGATCGGCATCGTCGTGGACGATGCCATCGTGGTCGTGGAAGCCACATCGAAACATATCGACGGCGGCATGACGTCAAAGGACGCCGCAATCAAGGCGATGCAAGAAGTGTCGGGCCCGGTGGTCGCCACCACCCTGGTGCTGTTGGCGGTGTTCGTCCCGGCGGCGTTCCTGCCGGGCATCACCGGACAGATGTACCGCCAGTTCGCCATCATCATCGCGGTCTCCACCGTGTTCAGCTCGATCAACGCCTTGACCATGAGCCCCGCGCTCGCGGCCCTGCTGCTGCGGCCGCAAAAGAAAGAGAAGAATGCGTTCTTCCGCGGCTTCGACGCGATTTTCCGGAGAACCGAGACGGGCTATGCCAGCATGGTCGGCATGCTGGTCCGGCGCAGCGCGGTCATGATGCTGCTGTTCCTGGGCTTGGGCGGGCTCACCGGCTGGCAGTTCACGAGTTTGCCGACCGGTTTCCTCCCGACCGAGGACCAGGGCTATCTCATTGCCAATGTGCAACTGCCCAATGCGGCCTCCCAGGAGCGCACGCAGGAAGTGCTCGGCAATATTGACGGCATCCTCAAGGACACCCCGGGCGTCGCGAACTGGGTTTCTCTCGGCGGTTTCTCGCTGATCGACGGGACCAACGCGTCCAACGCGGCGACCGTGTTCATTGTCATGAAGCCCTGGGAGGAGCGCACGACGCCCGAGCTCAGCCAGCCGGCGATCCTGGCGCAGCTGCAGCGGGAATTCGGAGCCATCCAGGAAGCCATCGTGTTCGCCTTCCCGCCGCCCGCCATCACCGGCCTGGGCGTCGCCGGCGGCTTTCAGTTCCAGCTCCAGGACCGGGGCGGGGTGGGCCTCGAGGAATTGCAGACGATGGTCCAGGAGATCATCCGGGACGGCAACGCCCAGTCGGGGCTCACCAATCTGAACACCACGTTCCGGGTCGACGTGCCGCAGCTCTTTGCCGAAGTGGACCGCACCAAGGCCAAGACCCTGGGGATCCCGTTGGACGCGGTGTTCAACACCATGCAGACCTATCTCGGGTCCTACTATGTGAACGACTTCAACAAGTTCGGCCGCACCTGGCAGGTCAAGGTCCAGGCCGACCACCAGTTCCGGCTCGAGCCCGAGGACATCCGCAACCTCGACGTCCGCAACGCCCGGGGCGAGATGGTGCCGATCGGGACCCTGGTCGACGTGCGCGAGATCCTCGGGCCGCAGACCATCCTGCGCTACAATCTCTACCCGGCCGCCTCCATCACCGGCGCGGCGGCGCCGGGCTTCAGCTCGGGCCAGGCGCTGACGCTCATGGAGCAGCTCGCCGACGCCAAGCTCCCCACCTCCATGGGCTTCGAATGGACCGCCATGTCCTTCCAGGAAAGACAGGTCGGCGGCGAAGCCTTCCTCGTGTTCGCGCTGGCCATCATCCTGGTGTTCCTGGTGTTGTCCGCCCAATACGAAAGTTGGACCAGCCCGGCCGCCGTCATCCTGGTCGTACCTCTGGCGGTGCTGGGCACGGTCATCGCGCTGGTGATGCGCGAATTCGACAACAACGTCTATACCCAGATCGGCATCGTCCTGCTCATCGGTTTGGCCAGCAAGAGCGCGATCCTCATCGTCGAGTTCGCCGCCGAAGGGCGCGCCCAGGGGAAAAGCATCCTGGAGGCGGTCGAGGAGGCCGCGAAGCTGCGCTTCCGGCCGATTCTGATGACGGCGTTCTCATCGGTCTTCGGTTTCATGCCGCTGGTGGTCGCGTCGGGCGCCGGGGCCGCCAGCCAACAGGCCATCGGCACCGGCGTGGTCGGCGGCATGATCGCCGCGACCATCATGTCGCTGATCTTCACGCCGGTCTTCTACGTGGTGATGCAGCGCATCTCCGAGCTCAGGCGCAAGGGCGAAACACCCGCCGAGGCCGCAGCGGAGTAGACGGGCCGACGGCCTCAGCCGTTGCGGACCACGGCCGGCGCGCCGAGCCGAGGGCGAACGCCGAAAGCGGGCGCCGCGTTGATCATGGAGAGCGTGAGCGCCGCGCCATGCGGCAGCGACAGGACCCCCAGCATGGCGCTCCAGAGCAGGGCTTCCGGCTCGACCCGTCCCACGGTCAGGGCCACGGCGACGGCCCCGCCACAGAGCAGCAGGCACAGGATCGTTTCCTGCCAGACCATCGCGGCGCCCCGCAGCAGGGCCGGGCGGGACTGGCATTTGGGCGTGCGCAGGAACGGCCGGTTGCGGGTGATCAGGCCGGCGAGGACCGCCTTGGCCACGGTATGCGAGAGCGCCAGGCCGGCCACGGCCGCTCCGAGCGTGTCGGCCCAGGACGCCCGCATGCGTGTGCGATACAGCCAGGCGGTCTTGACCAGCTTGCCGCCGACGAAGCTGAGCGCCGCCGCAAGAAACAGGCTCAGCGGGTATTCGAACCGGTCCGGCCAGATCAGCAGCCCGGCGGTCCAGGCCAGCGCCAGGCCGGTCAGCACCAGATTGACCGCATCCGCAAGCCAAGGCAGCCAGCCGGCGATAAAGTGAAAGCGCTGGCCGAGGCTCAGGCGGCCCGGCCCCCCGCCAAGCAGCGCGCGCTTGTGCCGGCGCACGATCTGGACCGCGCCATAGGCCCAGCGAAAGCGCTGTTTCTGATAGGCCGCCAGGCTGTCGGGCGTGAGGCCGCGGCCGAAGCTCTCGGCCACATAGCGGGCGTCATAGCCGGCCGCGAGAATGCGCAGGCCGAGTTCCGCGTCCTCGCAGATGCACCATTCGCCCCAGCCACCGACGCGGGCCAGCGCCGCCCGGCGGACCAGCGTCATGGTGCCGTGCTGGATGATCGCATTGCGCTCATTGCGCTGGACCATGCCGCATTGGAAGAAACCGGCATACTCCCAGAAGCACATGCGCTTGAACGCGCTCTCGCCGCCGTCGCGGTAGTCCTGCGGCGCCTGGACGACGCCGACGCGGTCGTCGCCAAACATTGGGACCAGGGCCCCGAGCCAGTCCGGCGCCACCAAATAGTCGCTGTCGATGACTCCGATGATCTCGGCGTCGGGCGCGGTCCGCCGAAGGGCGAAGTTCAGGGCCCCGGCCTTGAAACCGGCCAGCCGTTCGACATGGAAGAAGCGGAAGCGCGGTCCGAGATGGCTGCAACAGGCCTGCACGGGTCGCCACAGCGCCTCGTCGCGGGTGTTGTTGTCCACGACCAGGACCTCGAAGTTCGGATAGTCGAGCCGGGCCAGGGCCCGCAGGGTCTTGACGACCATGTCCGGCGGCTCGCTGCAGATCGGGACGTGGATCGAGACCTTGGGCGCCCGGTCCGGCAACGTCCGCCGCCGGGGCCGCACCGCCCGGCGCAACGGCCGGGACCAGGTGACCTCGACCGCTTCCAGCGCTTCGGTCATCAGCACCGCGACCAGAACCGCCAGCAGCAGGGTCATGCCCGCCTGCACGATCAGGCCGGCCTCGGTCATGTAGTGCGAGGCGAAGACGTGCCCGGCCCAGACAGCCCCCATCGCCACCGCCTGGATCAAGCCGCCATAGACCAGCCGGCCCGGGCCGGCCAGCCGGCGGGCCGCGGTGAAGAACAGCAGCAGCGGCAGCAATGCGAAATAGGCCGAGGCCGCGGCAAGCCGTGGCCAGCCCTCGACCGGGATCAGCGGTCCCGTGAAAGTGACCTTCATCTGGCGGTCCACGTCGAACAGGCCCCAATAGGCGCCCGCGCCGCCCTCCATCGCCATCTTCCAGGGCTGGTCGAACGCCTCGACCACGAAGTAGTCGAGCTTTCGCCACTCCGCCGCCCTAAGGAAGGCGCGCAGGAACCGCGCCTGGTTGACCTGGGTCGGCACCGCGGCGCCACGGATGCGGCCGCCGCTGGGCCAGCCGACCTCGGTCAGCACCACCGGCTTGCCGGGAAAGGCGGCGCGGATCTCGTCGAGCCGGTCCAGGGTATAGGCCACAGCGTCGTCGACCGGCACGCCCTCCCAATAGGGCAGGATGTGCACGGCGATGAACTGCACGTGATCGGCGAGCTCGGGATGGGCGAGCCAAACATGCCAAGGCTCCGACGTGCTGACCGGCACCTTGACTTGGCGGCGAACCGTCTTGAGATGATCGATCAACTCGGCGGCCGTGACGTCCTCGCGCAACAGCGCCTCGTTCCCGACCAGCACCCGGTCAACATTGCCGTTGCCGTTGGCCAGGCGCACCAGTTTCGCGATCTCGGTCGCATCCGCCTCGGCATTCCCGTCGATCCAGGCGCCGGCCGTAACCTTGAAACCGTAACGGCGCGCCAGTCCCGGGATCGCGCTGAACTCATTGCCGGCGCGGTATGTGCGGATGCGCGTGACCAGCCCATCGAGGCGGGCTAGATCGTCGTCGATCTGATCGGAGGTGGGCGCGTCGCCGGCCTCCGGGCTCGCGTCCCGGCCGAACGGGCTGAACGAGATGCCCTGGATCAGCCCGCTCCAGGGCACGGCCTCCTGAGGCCGGTTCGCAAATGCCCAGACCGTAACGCTCACCCCCATGACAAGGAGGATGATGGCCGCATCCCATCTGCGCATGTCCCGCCCGCCCCTCTTGACCTCGACTTATATCTTTTGTCGCCCTTTGATAGACAGGGTTGTATGCGGGATTATTCCGCGCGAATCCTGCGGGGCCGGCGCGGGGATGGGCAACCGGACGGCGCAAAATGCCGGCCGCCGTCGCCGCACGCAAGGGTCGCGACCGCGCTCCGTCGTGCAAGGCCGGGCATTTGCCGGGTGCAGCTGCTATGCTCTCCCCATGCACCGTCTGCTGCACGCATTCATGTTGATCCTGATCGCTACGGCCGCGGCCGCCGAGATAAAGGGCCAGCCCGTGGTGATTTCTGGCGACCTCATCGAGATCGAAGGTGAGCAGATCCGGCTCTACGGTATCGACGCGCCCGAATTGGAACAGACCTGCAAGACCCGGCGCGGCACGCCGCACGCCTGCGGCAAGATCGCGCGCCAGGTGCTGCGGGAGCTGATCGCGGGGCAGGAGGTGACCTGCGAGGGCGACAAGCGAGACGAAGACGGCCGTCGCCTGGCGGTGTGCTCGGTCGGCCGGTTCGACCTCAACAAACAGATGGTCCTGCAGGGCTGGGCGCTCGCGGACCGGCAACAGAGCCAGGCCTATGTCCGCGCCGAAGCGGCAGCGCAGCAGCTTCGCGAGGGGCTCTGGAAACGGACCTTCGTGCCGCCCCGCGCGTGGCGCGAGGCACAGAGAAAGCAGAAGAAGTCGAGCGACCGCCAGTTCGTGATCGAGATCGACGGCAGCGTGAGCGTCCGCTTCTCCGGAGAGTGCGAGCTCAAGACCCGAAGCGGCACCAAGACCCTCACATTCGACGGCAGGGTTCCGCAGACGCACACCCTCGCGGGCCTGGGCCTGAGCTGCAAGTTCAGCAAGGGACAGAGCAAAGGCATGCTGGCGATCGTGGCCAAGGAGGGAAATGCTGTCATCAGCCGGTCAATGACCAGCGGCAGCGGCGTGATCGCCTTCTCGATCCAGTAGGCCGGACGCCGGAGCCGCGCCTGCTTGCGGCCGGATCGGTGCCCCCCTATGTTACCGGGCATCAGCCAAGCCGGCTTAGCTCAGCTGGTAGAGCATCTGATTTGTAATCAGGGGGTCGGGGGTTCGAGTCCCTCAGCCGGCACCATAAATATCAACAGCTTATATGGGCTTGCTTTGCCAGTGCCCGCGTGGTGTGCGCGGCAGCGCATCGGTAGCACCTGTGCGCGATCCCTCATTCTCTCAAACCTTCAATCGATCCGCGCACGGCCTGTCGGTTGGGCAGGACCGAAACGTTCACCGACACCTGCATCAAGCTTCACTCATTCTTAACCAACCTTTCCGAGCCTAGCGACCGGACAGGTTGGAAACTCCCGTGTGCGGGGCAATCCCACGGCGCGACAGGATTGGACGCCTGGCGCGACGGACCGAACCACAACGGCACTCTGGCCTGTTCGAAGACGGTAGACCGTAGCCGGGCATGTCGAGCAACGAGAAATGCGATTCGCTTCGTCTAACGAGCTTGATGCGCGCAACGAACACTGCGACGATGCCCGCCTTGGCAGCTTGAGCCACTGGCCGCTCCGACTGACATTTCTCTTGCTTGCTTTGATTTCGACGTCATCTCTGCCTGCAGCAGCCAACTGCCTCCTGGACGGATGCGTGCGAGGGGGCTCGTTTGAGCTGGCGTCGGTAAGCAGAACAACCGGTGACTCGGAGCTGGATGCACGGATCTGGACCGAAGCAAGCGGCCTCATCCGCGCCTTCGAGATCCAGCCGAGCATGCTCCTTTATGACGATCTGGAGGCGCCGAACGCCTTCGCCAGCGTGCAGAGCACCGCAGCCGGCCATTTTGGAACGGTCTATTTCGGCAGGCGGCTGATCAGCGGATTGCTGTCAACGGAGGCCATGGGGGAAGCCGCGCTGGTCGTGGTCATGGCGCATGAGTGGTCCCATATCCTGCAACTCGCCAACGGCTTTCCGGACCAAGCCCCAAGCCGGGTGCGCGAGCTGCATGCCGATCTGTTGGCAGGCTGGTACCTGGGACGCCGCAACCTGGCGCCGCCCGGCAATGTGTCGTCCCTGGCCGTGCCGATCTATCAGCACAACGGGTATCACGACTTGAGCGTCCTCAGCCATGGCTCGGTCGATTCCCGCACCATGGCCCTGCTGTTCGGCTATCAGCGAGCCGAGATGCCGCTGGGGGCGGTCTACCAGATGGGCTTGGAGTTCGTGCTGACCTACTTGTGATCGGCCGGGTCTGCCAAAACTCGGGAAACAACCGGTCGCTCAGAACCGGCGCCAGGTTGCTCCAGTGGAGGGGGTCAGTCTTCGGCCGGCTTCGCGCCAGCGGGACTTGGACGGACCCTCGCAATCGTCGGCGAGGCGGTATTTCTGGATCAATCGGTAGAGGTTTCTCTCGCTGATGCCCAACGCCTGGGCCACATCCGCCCGACGTCCGTCATGCCGCTCCAGCAGGAAAGCAATGTAGTCTCTGCGAACCTGTTCGAGCGTCGGCTCGCGATCGAAGGAGAGCGTCACCTCGGAAACGCCGGTTTGGTCGGACGCGCCGAAAGTCAGGTGCTCGGCTCGGATCTCCGAGCTCTCGCCCGCTAGGATGATGGCGCGCTCGATGACATTCTTGAGTTCGCGAACGTTTCCCGGCCAGTCGTAAGCCGTGAGCTTGCGCAGCGCGCCGTCCGAGACGGTCTGGTTCACCCGCCGGGAAAACCCGTGGTTTCGGATGAAAAAGCCGACCAGTTCGGGGATGTCCTCGCGGCGTGATCGCAAAGGCGGCACCCGGATCACGAAGGTGCTCAGACGGTAGAACAGGTCCGCCCGGAAACTCCCGTCCTGAATACGGTCTTCCAGCTCGGCGTTGGTGGCCGCCACGATGCGTACGTTGGCACTCAGGTCTTTGGTTCCGCCAACCCGCCGGAAATAGCCCGTCTCGAGCATCCTGAGGAGCTTGGCCTGAACCGGCGGTGAGATCTCGCCGATCTCATCGAGAAATAAGGTACCGCTCTCCGCCCCTTCGATCAGCCCCTTCTTCTGACGATAGGCACCGGTGAACGAACCCCGTTCGTGGCCGAACAACTCGGACTCGAACAAGGTCTCCTGCAGCGTGCAGCAATCCAAGGCGACGAAGTTCCGAATCGAGCGCGGACTGCGCGCATGGATCTCATGCGCGACCAGCTCCTTGCCGACCCCGCTTTCGCCCTGAATCAGGACGGTCATATCGGTGGGAGCCACGGAATCGATCAGCGATTCCACCCGCCGCAGCGCGGGGCTGTGCCCGGTGAGAAAGCTGCGGCGCCGGCTCTGGATCTGCGCGCGATAGAACTGATGCTCTTGGCGCAACAGCGCGGTCTCCAGCACGCGCTGCACAACGAGTTCGAGTTCGTCAAGATTGACCGGCTTGACCATGTAGTCGGCCGCCCCGGTCTGCATGGACTTCACGGCGTTCTGAACGGAGCCGTAGGCGGTCAGAACGATGACCGGCTGCTGCGTAACCAGCGCGGGGAGCTTCTCGAACCCGTCGGCATCCGGAAGCTTGGGATCGAGCAGGATCAGTTGCGGCTCGTTCCGGGCCAAATAGGCCTCCGCCTCGCCCCAGTTGTTCGCTTCATGAACCCGGTAGCCGATGCGCGAGAGCTGCTTGGCGATCAGGGCGTTGAGCGTGACGTCATCCTCGATGACCAGGATCTTCTCATTGGTCATCTTCACGCGCTCCCGACACCGGGCGTGTCGGCGCTTGGGAACCGCACGGTGAACCGCGTGCCCTCGCCCGGCCGGCTGACCAGATCGATGCGGCCCTTGTAACGCTCGACGATGGCGCGACTGATGGTGAGGCCAAGGCCCGTACCTTCGACACCGTCGGCCCGTTTGGTGAAGAAGGGCTGGTAGACGCGGGAGACATCCTCGGGCCGGATCCCGACGCCCGTGTCCTCGAAGACCATTTCGACGGCGTGGTCCGAAAGACGGCTCGCGATGTTGAGACGTCCGCCTTCGGGCATGGCGTGAAATGCGTTCTGCACGAGGTTCAAGACCACCATGCGTACCTCGCTGTCCCCGGCGAAGATGCGGGGCTCTCCGTCGTCCAGATCCAGGCGCACAGCTATATTCTGTTGCGCCGCCTCGTATGCGAGAAGTGAAACGGTTTCTGCTATGGCCGCATTGATCGTTATCAATTGTGGTGTGTAATTGGGCGGCATGCTCAACTTCAGAAGCCGATCCGTGACTTCGATACACCTTTCGATCTCTCCGTCCATCGTCGAGAGATAATCGTAGATCTCTTGGTTGTCTTCGGTTTGGTCTTTGCCGCTACGCAGCGCCCCCTGCAAAGCCAAGCGGACCGACGACAACGGGTTGCGGATCTCATGGGCAAGCCCGCTCGCCAGGCGATCGAGTTCCTCCAGACGTTGGTTGTGGGAGATGTCGGCCTGGCGCGAGAGATCCCTGATCGACTCGACAACGCAGACCCTGGTCTCTCCGTCGACGGTCATCTCGAGGGGTGCGGCGGAGACCTCGACCTGAATGGCGGTCCCGTCCTTGCGGATATGCTGCTGCAGCGTCTTGAGCGGCTGGCCGGTCTCTTGGATCTGGCGCAGCGGACAGGTGATCATGGTTGGTGGGCAGGGTTCTTTGCGCGCATGGCTCGAGCCATAGCACGTGGTCTGGACCGCTTCCGACATGTCAACGCCGAGCTGGCGACAATACGCCTGATTGGCGGTCAGCACGGTGTAGTCGCTGTCAATCACTCGGATGCCGTCCGGCACGGAATCGATCAGCGACTGCAGCGATCGATCGTGCTCCTCGACCCGCGTCAGGCTGGCCTGCAGCCGTTCCGCCATCTGATTGAAGATGCTGCCCAGTCGGCCGAGTTCGTCATCGCCGGCAACGTCTGCGCGCGCATCCAGCTTTCCGGCCGCAAGGGCGCGGCTCTTCTCGGCCAGGTGCTGAACCGGCGACAACACGTACCGGCGCATGAACCAGTAGCCACCGCTCACCGTCAGCAGCACAACCAGCCCGCCTGAGCCCGCAAGCATCAGTGCGCTCCGCTGCGCTTTGCCGCGGATCGCAGCGGCGTCGTAGTCCACGTAGAGCACGCCGTTGACCGGGTTGTCAGCCTGGGACCCGTGACAGCCGATGCAGCGCGCCTTGTTATGCACCGGGTTGACGCTGCGCAGGACCTGCTGACCAATCTCGTTCTTGGTGAAGAAGGCTTGGCTGGTGATCGGCATCTTGTTCGTGGAACAGTCGACGCAGGCGAGGCCGGGAACGCTGTTGATATCGTGGCCCCGCAGTTCGGGCTTGGAGGCGAACCGCACCTCCCCCATCGGATTGACGATCATCACACTGCTGATGTTGGACTGTTCGCCAAGCCGATGGACGATGTCGCGCAAACCGTCCAGGTCCCGCTTGACCATTGCGTTCTCGAGCGACGCCTGAAGCAACCGATTCAGCTGGTCGGCGGCCAGTTCGCGCTCGTGTAAGAGCTCGGTTCTGTACAGGGAGACGAAGAGAACGAGGAACAGCGCTGAACTGAGGCCGAGGGCCACGACGATATACAGCAAGAACTTCCGATTCAGGCTTGCTGCGATCCGCATGGTCGTGCCGGTTCCTCGTCTCAGAACAGGAGACGATTGACAAACGACTGCTCCGGCACGTCATCCGGCGCCACCGTCCAATGCCGTCCGTGCGGTTTCGGCGCCTCATCGCAGAACAGAACCAAGGGCACCACGACGGGCGCCGGCCAGGCGAAATCCGCGAAGCGCGAGAGCCAGTCCTCCCGCTCCTCGGGACGCTTCAACACCAGGAGCGCTTCGACGTTTTGGGCGATGAGACCGCCCCGTGCCGCGCTCGCCGTGAGCCAGCGGTCCAGATCCTCCAGCCCCAGCTGCGCCGCGTCCCACATCAGGGGCGCCATGACCTCGGCCCGAAAATCACGGCAGTCCAGGGCCAACGCTTCACCGAGTTCCTGGAGCAGGTCCGGCCGGTATTCAGGCAGCGATACAAGGAACCCGCCGCGACGTTCGCAGCGAGACAACATGGCCTCGGCGGGGCGCCACCATGCGTCCATTGCGCCCGCGCCTGCGGCGTCGCCGTTCTCCGGGGGGTCTCGATGCGTGTCCATTCCGATGTCTATCCCCGTCGAGCTTCCTCCGCCTACCAGCCCGGTCCCGCGCCGGGCACGTAGGGCGCCGCCGCGGCCGCGCTCGACTGTACCTTCAGCCGCGCGTCGATCTCCTCGCGGCTCGGTCTCGGCGCATCCAGCACTTGCGCCAACAGATCACGCAATTCCTCAAGATAGGCTGCCGTAACCAACGCCAGCCCCACGAAGAAGCTTTCCTGGCAGCGGCCGGCGATGCGGCCCGCGAACTGCCCGATCCAGCGCAACAGGTGTTCGTCCATGAACTGCACCGCCGCGCGCACCTCGTCCTCTTCCCCGCGCCGCGCGAACAGCTCGGCGACGAACGAGAGCTGACAAACCAGATGGTCATCCGGACGGCGCTCGCTGTCGACCGCCGCCAGTCCGAAGCGCCGATACCAGTCGCGAACCTGGAACATTGGCTCTTGCCGTTCGAGCCCGTCATCGTCGAACCAGACGGACTCGCAGGGCGAGGCGCGATAGGCGTAGATCAGATAGACATTGGCGTAGGCCGCCGCCAAGGCGTCAATCCGGTCGTCCTCCAGCGGGGCCGGTTTTGACGGCAAGGATGCGTCCAGGAGGCGCAGGGCCTCGCTCGCGATCTCTGACCTGAGCAGCAAGCCCAAGCGGTCCTGGAACGGCGCCTCGCGCAGGTTCTCGAGCGTCTCCTTTCCGGGCTCCTGGCCATGCAGGAAGGCCAGGAGACGGAGGTCGTCGGCAACGCTTTGGCAGAACCGGTCGAACACCGCCTCGGTCTTGTCCGACCCCTCCGCCGTTTCGTGCGCCGCCATCACTCGGCCGCTCCCTTGCTGTGCGGGACGAAGACGATCGACGGATCGGTGAGTTCCGGATCCGCCATGTTCTTCACCTGGCGCACAAGCTCTTCGTTGGGTCCGCGCGCCTTGGTCTCGTAGCTGCCGTCCAACAACTTGTCCATCGGGCCGATGTCCAAAACCCGCATCATGCAGGCCATGACGCAATAGGGCTTGCGGCCCGCATCGATCTCGTCGACGCACATGTTGCACTTCTTAACGAGCTGATCCGACGGATCGTACTGCGGCGCGCCATAGGGACAGGCCGCCTCGCATCGGCGGCAACCGATGCACAGGGTGGAATCGATGTCGACGATGCCGTCCTTCTCCCGCTTCCAGATCGCGCCCGTGGGACAGGCCGGCAGACAGGCGGGCTCGCGACAGTGGTTGCAGGACATGTTGACTTTGTAGGCGTACACCTCGGGAAACGTGCCGCCTTCGATGTACTGGACCCGCCGGAACCGGGGACCGGGCGCCAGCCCGTTCTTGTCCTTGCAGGCGATCTCGCAGGCCCGGCAGCCGATGCAATCCACGTTGTGGTGGATAAAGGCCAGCTGCATCTCGGGTTCCACGGGCGTGTAGGTCTCGCGCTTCCGCTTCTTGATCGCTTCCTTGATGCGGCCGACGTCTTTCTCCTGTGCCATCTGTGCTCTCCCTGCGTGCGATCAACTGTCCCGGCGGAACACGTGGCTCCGCGCGGTCGCGAGCTTGTCCCATCCCGGCCGATGCTCGAGCTTGGTCTTCTCCATGTTGACCAGGATGGTGTTGAAGGCGAAGGCGCCGGCCGGGCTGGGCAGGTCGAGCGCCAGGAAATCCGGATTGCCCGAGCGATCGACGCCGCGCTCGTCGGTGTCCATCCAGGCCCCTTCGTGCAGCACGACCACCCCGGGCATGACCCGTTCGGTGACATAGGCCGGCGCGATCGTGGCGCCTCGGTCGTTCCACATGTAGACGCTGTCGCCGGTCTTGATCCCCAGCCGTTCGGCGTCGGAGGCATTTATCGTGACCTCCTGCTCGTAGGTCTCGCGCAGCCAGGGGATGTTGTTGAAGATCGAATGGGTCCGCCAGCGCGGGTGCGGCGTCACCATGTGGAAGGGGTATTTCTGCGTCAGCGGGCTGTTCAGCGATTCCCACGGCTCGATCCACTTGGGGATGGCCGGGATCGGATAGCCGAACTGGGTCTGGGTCCAGTCCGGGATGCTGGCCAGCTTGGTGGAGAAGATTTCGATCTTGCCGGACGGCGTCGGGAAGGGTTGTCCCTTCTCGATATTGTCCTGGAAGGCGACATGGGGACGCGGCAGCTTGAACTTGTAGATGCCGCGACGCTTGAACTCCTCCCAGGGCATGGTCACGCCCTGGTGACCCATCACGCGGTTCCGCCACCACTCGCTGAGATAGGCCTCGTCGGTCTCGTCGTCGTTCAGGAAGTAGTCGCGCGGGGCCTTCGGGTTGTAGAGCGGGCCGAAGCCGAGCCGGAACGCCAGTTCCGTGAAGATCTGGAAGTCGGTCTTGCTCTCGCCGAGAGGCTGAATGACCTTGGGCCGGTGGATGTAGTAGTGCCCCTTGTACCAGGGCAGCGCCACGTCGTGACGCTCGAAATGCGTGGCCACGGGGAGCAGCACGTCGGCCCAGATGCCGGATGGCGTGATGGTCGAATCCTGGCAGACGACGAAGTCCAGCCGCTGGATCGCCTCGATCGCCTTGTTGATGTTCGGGAGCTGGTTGAACCAGTCCGAGCCCTGCCACCAGATCGCCCGGATGTTCGGGATCACCCCGTCGAACGGGGTGCCCTCCTTTGGCCAGAGGCCGATGTCCTGGCGCCGGACATTGGGATAGTTGAGCACGCAGTGCGCCCAGGTGTCCGATTTGATGGCGGCCGCATGGACGTTGCGGAATTGGTCCGAGGGGCCTGCCACGGCCTCCGAATGCCACGCCTTGCCGACGCCTTCGGCGCAGCCGCCCAGCTTGCCGATGTTGCCGGTCATCGCCTGCAGCGCCGCGGCCATGCGGTTGTACTGCTCGCCGTAAGCGGCCCGGCCGGGCGCCCAGCTTGCTTTCAGCGCAGCCGGCTTGGTGGCGGCGTACATCTGGGCGAGCTTTTTGATGTCGTCGGCCTTGACGCCGCAGATGGTCTCCGCCCACTCAGGGGATTTCGGTTTGCCGTCTGTGCGTCCAAGGATGTAGTCCTTGAAATTCTCCATGTTCTGCGCCCAGAACGGCATGGTGCGGGCGTCCATGCCAAGGCAGAACCGATCGATGAAGTCCTGGTCTTGCAGACCCTTCGTGAAGATGTAGTGGGCCATGCCGGCCATCATGGCCGCATCCGTGTTGGGCTTGATCGGGATCCACCAGGCGTCGTAAGCGGCCGCGGAATCGGTGTACTGCGGGTCGACCAGCACGAACTTGCAGCCCCGCTGTTTGGCCAGCCGCATGTAGTAGAAGGTGTTGCCGCCGTGGAAGGTGTAGGCCGGGTTCCAGCCCCACATGATCATCAGCTTGGAATGGGCGAAGGCGTCGTCCTCGTTGCCGTCTTCGATGGTGCCGAAGGTGGTCAGCGAGCTGAACGTGGTGCCCTGATAGGACGGCACCGACCAGGACACGGTGCGGCAGCCGAAGATGCCGAGGAAGCGGCCCAGCAGGCCCTCGATCTGATCGGACTTGTGCAGCGCGCCCCACGACGAGCCGGCATAGCTCTGATCGAGGATCGCGGTCGGGCCGTAGAGCTGCTTGATGCGCGTGATGTTCTCGGCGATGTAGTCGAGCGCGAAGTCCCAGGACGCGCGCTTGAACTGGCCCGAGCCGCGCGGACCGACCCGGATCATCGGGTAGAGGAGCCGCTCCGGTGAATAGATGCGGGACCGGTAGGCCCGCCCCCGCAGACAGGCGCGAACCTGGGGCAGCTCGTCGGTATCGGTGCCGTAGGGATCGCCCTGATAGCTGCCGTCATCGGTCGACAGCCGCACGATGACGTCGCCCTTCTTGTGGGCGACCAGCATGTGCCGCGAGCCGCAGTTGTGCGCGCAGCTGGTGACCACGGTGGTCAGCTGATCGTCCGTATAGTAGGGCTCGTAGGCGAAGGCGTTCGCCTCCTTGACCGCGTCCAGGCCGACCGCCGCTGCGGCACCGCCCGCGGCCGCAGTCTTCAGGAAGCCCCGGCGCGACATGTTCAGGACCGATTCGAGCTGCTGCAAGTTCTGCTTCATCCCCTGCTCCTTCCATTGCGTCCGATGACGCCGTCCATCCCGTTTCGTCGTCCCAGCGTTGCCGTGGCCGCTATTCCTCCACGCCAACGAGGAAACGCGCTTCTGACTTGGTGGGTCGCCCCTTCGCCCACTCCGGCGTCTCTTCCGGCATGTCCGGCCAGGGATGCCGCGGGTAGGGGAAGTTGTTGCGATACCAGGCACGCCCGCCATGGCAGCCGTAGCAAACGTCCGAGGACTCCGCGGCCGCTTTCTCGATGGCATCCGCCTTCAGATAGTTGACCCGATGGCGCACCGTCCGGAACAGCTCCTCGTGGCAGGTCTGGCAGCCGTTCTTGACGTCCTCCGGCTCCAGGTCCGCGCGCACTTCGTGCCAGGGGCCGGCGAGATCCATCATCTCGTACGGAAAGGCGCCGTGACAGCGCAGACAGGTCTGTGACGGATCGACTACCTTGCGCAGCGTGAAGCCGGCATCGCTGCCGACCGCGGCCGCGGTCGCCGAAGAGCCCGGTCCCTCTTCCCTTGGATCGTGGCCCTGGTGGCAGAAATTGCACTGCAGGTTCATCAGCTCCTGCGCCATTGGCGTCACCATATGGCGTCGGTGCAGCGTGTCCTGCGCGCCGGAGTAGGTGTCGAGGGTTTGATACCAAGCGAGCGCCTCTGACGATTTCACGCCCGCCGGCGCCTGCTCGAGCACACGGCGTTCGAGGATGTCCTGGTGGCAGGCCAGGCACTGCTCGTTGGTCGCCGTTTCGATGGCGGGGCGGAAATGGATCGGATCCCACCGCGCGCTCTCATAGTTTGCGCGGACCACGGGAGCGTCCTCCGCCATTGAGCCAGCCAGCGGGACCAGGAGAAACATCATTGCCAAACCGAATGAAATGCGTCGCATAATGGGACCTATCGATTCTGACTCGCCTCTGTGTGATGTACTGACAATGCCTCCCGCCGGAGCGGACGTTTCCCTCCCTATTGGCGTTTTTGAGGCATTGCGGGCATGCCCGGCATGCCGCCCGACGGGGGCATCATCGGCCCGGCACCCATGGCAGGGCCGCCGTGCCAGCCCGGCCACATGTTGCCCGGCGGGAAATAGAGCAGCAGCTCGCCGGCCGGCGAGATCTGGAAGTAGCCACGCCGCCCGACCAGGGTGTCGCCGCCGAACATGCCCAGAATGGTGTGCATGATCCCTGGCGAGGTGATCGGCGTGGACGGGTAAAGGACGATGGCGCCGCTGGGCAGGACCTCGTAGTAGCCCTGCACGCCGAGCACCGTGCCCCGGACATGGGGAGGTTGCGGCGCCGGTGCACCGGGTCCGCCTTGGGCATCGGCCGTGCCCGGCTGCGCGCCGATCAAAGCCGCGGCCATCAACAGCGCGCCACAGAGGCCGGTCACATGCTGTTTGGATTTCACTTTGCTTGCCTCCGCTCTGCGGTTAGGTACCAGGCCGCAATCCGCGCTGCGGGCCTGCGGCAGGCGGTTGCGCGTGCCAACCGCGAATGTCGTATGGTCCCGTCATGCCGGGGAGCGTAAACGGCGTGTACCAAGCTTCCTGATCCTCGAGAAAACGAAGGCTATAGGGAAATGGCTGGCTCACGCCGGTCAGCGCTCTGCTGTACCAGCCAGGCGCTTTCTTGAATTCCGTTATCGTCGGCGCGCCCTGCGGCCGCTCCTGCGGTCGGACTCCGGCGATCGGATACGACCCTTCCGCCGCGGCGGTGCCGCTTGCCACAGATCCAAGCATGACGAGGATGGCCAGGGTCGCAATCCGCGAAGACCAATGTGCAGACTTGTTGTCCACTTCGCCCTCCCTTGGCCCAGACGGAAATTGATCTTGTTCAATTTTTTGTTTTTCTTTTGCAGAACAATAATGAATGAGATTTCGTCCTCTCGAATTGAGATGAGTCAATGTGGCTTCGCTTCTCATGATCTCTTGTCGTGTTTTCACGGCACGCTCCTAATCTCCAGGCGGAATCCAACCCTGTGGCCGTCCGAACGGAACGGCCCAAATCCGTGAACCGGGGGAACGAGGAAGGGCGCCGCCACCTTTCGGTTCGATGGATGCCTCCAGCCTGACCATGCCGAATGGCAGCAGCACGACGAGCTGGCGCTGCGGATCGACCATGAAGGCGCCGCCCGCATCGGGGTTCGGGTACAAGGAGACCGCCTGCCCGGCGTCCAGCGCTACGGGCTGGCCAGCAACCGTCATGCGCGGCGCAGCAGGAGGCGTGAGCGACGGCGCCGCAAGTGTCGGCGCCGGCTGTTCTGCGGGCGCGGGCGCGGCCGGTTCGGTTACGCTGGGGCGGAATTCTCCCGGTTCGATGGGTCCCTCCAGCCTGACCATGCCGAATGGCAGCAGCACGACAAGCTGGCGTTGCGGATCGACCATGAAGGCGCCGCCGGCGTCTGGATTGGGATAGAGGGTGACCGCCTGCCCGGTGTCCAGTGCTACGGGCTGGCCCGCGACGCTCACGCTTGGCGCACCCGGGCGCACAACCGAGGGTGCAGGCGCCGCCGGCGCCGGCTGTTCGGTGGGCGTGGCCGGTTCGGCTGCCGCCTCCGCCGGAGCTTCGCCGCTTGGCTCAGGGGCCGGCTCTGCCGTCGCCTCGGCCAGCGCCTTTGCCACGACGGGTGGCTGAGCCTCCTCCGCAACTTCGGCCTGCGATGGTTCCGGGGCAGCGGCTGATTTCTGTTCGGGTGTGCGAGCGGGTTCCGCCGGTTTGACGACGTCGGCCGTCTGCGGCTCTTTGGTCTCCACGGTCGGCTGGGGCGGCCTGACCGGGTCTCCCGTGAAGAGGGCGAGGAGCACGATCACGACGATCCCTGCGACTGTGGCGAGCCAGGCCCAATGCCCTCCCAGGCTCAGCCGCTCCGCGAGCGTCCGCGGGCGGTGCGGTCTTTGCGCAGCGCTTCCTGTCGGCCGGGTCGCACTTGACACCTGCGGTTTCGGTTCCGGTTCAGTCTTCGTCGCCGCCGGTACCGTCGGTTCCGGTTCGGCTGGCTGGGCTTCCGCTGGACTGGGCTGATCTGCTGCGGCCTCCGGTTCAGGGATCGAAACCGCGTCCGCCGGCGTCGCTGCCTCGGCTTCAGGGGTCGCAGCGGCGTCCGCCGGCGCTGCTGCCGTGGCTTTCGGCGTCGTAGACTTGGTCTTGGGCGCCGCCTTCTTTGTCTTCCGCGTTCCGGACCGCGTCGACTTGGCTGGCGTCTTGCGGGCGCGCTTCGGGGCGGTCCGTTTGGCCACGGACTCTGTCTTTGGCCCGTTCTTGGACTTGTCACTCACCCCGTGCACATCCCTCGCCTCGGCGCTCAGACCTGCCGATTTCGATCCGTCCGACCGCGAAGCGGAAACTGGCTGAAGAGCAGGTGGCGGGCGCCATCGTCACCCGCCACCGCGTCTTCGAGAGTGGGCCTGGCCTACTGGCGAGGCGGCTGCCAGCCGGACATGCCACCCATGCCCATGCCGGGCATGCCGTACATGCCACGCATGCCGCCCATGCCCATGCCGGGCATGCCGTACATGCCGCGCATGCCGCCCATGCCCCACATACCGGGCATGCCATACATGGCATACATGCCGCCCATGCCCATGCCGGGCATGCCGTACATGCCATACATGCCGGGCATGCCATACATGCCGCGCATGCCGCCCATGCCCCACATGCCGGGCATGCCGTACATGCCATACATGCCGGGCATGCCATACATGCCGGTCATGCCACGCATGCCGCCCATGCCCCACATGCCGGGCATGCCGTACATGCCATACATGCCGCGCATGCCGCCCATGCCATACATGCCGGGCATGCCGTACATGCCGCGCATGCCGTACATGGCGGGCATGCCATACATGCCATACATGCCGGGCATGCCGTACATGCCGGTCATGCCGCGCATGCCGCCCATGCCCCACATGCCGGGCATGCCGTACATGCCGCGCATGCCGTACATGGCGGGCATGCCGTACATGCCATACATGCCGGGCATGCCATACATGCCGCGCATGCCGCCCATGCCATACATGCCGGGCATGCCATACATGCCGTACATGCCGCGCATGCCATACATGCCGGTCATGCCACGCATGCCGCCCATGCCCATGCCGGGCATGCCATACATGCCTTGCATGCCGGGCATGCCGTACATGCCTTGCATGCCGCCCATGCCCTGCTGGGCCGACAGCGACGGCTGGGACGCCACGATACAGACGCCCAATGTCGCTACGGCACCAGCCACTCTCCCTAGGTGCTTCAGTTTGGTTAGCATTGATCACCTCACCTGAGTTTTGGTGGGTTCGAGAACCGTTCCTGCGTCCGGCAATCGGATCAGGAGCGGCGCCCGCGCTCCGCGCCGGGGGCCTCGCCCAGGGGCAAAACCGCTCGGCCTCTTACCGGGCCTCGGCGGCCCGGATGATCGCAGCCTGGCCTGCCGCGCCGAATTCCCCGGCGCGACGGGCAACAGACTGCCAATCTCATTCGGCTTTCTTTTCCTCCTGCTGTTGCGCCTTCTCTTCGGCGCCAGCCATGCCGGACATTCCCGGCATGCCGGTCATCCCTGGCATGCCTTGCATGCCGCCCATGCCGGGCATCCCCGTCATTCCGGGCATACCTTGCATGCCGCCCATGCCGGGCATGCCTTGCATGCCGCCCATACCGGGCATCCCCGTCATCCCGGGCATGCCTTGCATGCCGCCCATACCGGGATGCACGGTTACGGACGCGCTGGGATAGAGGGTAATTGCGCCGCCAGGACCGACGGTGAAGAAACCAGCCGTGCCCGGCCGCATTGGGGGGAGGCCATACATGCCGCGCATTCCGGGCATGCCGTACATGCCCATCCCGGGCATGCCATACATGCCATACATGCCGGGCATGCCGCGCATGCCATACATGCCGGGCATGCCGCGCATGCCATACATGCCGGGCATGCCATACATCCCGGGCATGCCGCGCATGCCATACATGCCATGCATGCCGGGCATGCCATACATCCCGTACATGCCGCGCATGGCCGGCATTCCATACATGCCGTACATGCCGGGCATGCCGTACATGCCGCGCATGGCCGGCATTCCATACATGCCGTACATGCCGGGCATGCCGCGCATACCGTATTGTCCCGGAGGACGCTGCTGCTGTTGCTGTTGCTGCGCCCATTGAGGCTGGCCGTATGCACCCGGCATGCCCTGCTGGCTTGCGACCGGCTGAGACGCCAAGAGAACGGCGCCGATCACTGCCGCAAGACCGACACTCCTTTTGAAACTCGTTGCCCACGTCGCCATGAGGTACCTCTTTCGTGGCTGCTTGGTTCTTGCCTCTGTTGCTGCCGCTTCAGCGCACAGACGTGGGGACACCGGCCACTCGGACTCGTCGCGCGCTGCCGTCCGGTTTCCCACCGGTGCGCGGACGATCCAGCTTTTTTTGTTGAGCAGCGTTCGATCCCCCTACTTGTGCGTCTCTGGACAAACCAGAGTCGCAGAATCGTTGTGCGCCAACGCTTATGCTGCCGCGTTCCGCCGCGGCAAAATCACAAGCGACGACCTGTTATTATGGAAAGCAGGAACTGTGCCAACGCAGGGAAGCTAGGCTACAACTTTAAAAAACAAGAATTTTTTGCCATTGAGCTGGTTTAGCCTGCGCGCGTCCGCGCGGGTTTTCTGCCATTCTGTCATGCCTATTGGCGCTTCTTTCGGAAATCCGCAGGATACTTAGCGGTCCTTCCTGACAAATTGTCAGAACAAGCACATCAGGCTGGCAGTGAGATATGTGATTGAGAGGCGATGCGAGCTGAAGCAAGACGCCAGCGCGCAAGAAGGAGGGCATCGCGCGGGTCGCCACGCCTGCGGATCAAACCAACCTCGGCGACAGTCGGCTCTGCGCCGAAATCGAGATCGGTGGCGCTGGACCATTCAGCCGCTGAGCGCAGCGCAGCCGGTCTTACTGCTTTTCTTCTTTGCGAAAAGCCTTGTGACAGCTACCGCAGGCTTTGCCGAGTTGCGCGAACTGATTTTGGACCAGACGGCTATCGATTGATCCGGTCGCACTCACCAGTCGCGCTGCTTCTTGATTCAGCTTCAGCGCAGCACCCTGGAACTCGCCCCACTTCTCCCAGATGTCGGGAAGCGCTCGGGTCTCGCCGGCCGCGGGCCCGGTTCCCGGCGGGAATATTTCCAGGAGACCGCGGCTCATCCCCGATATGGCGACGGCATGGTCCATGATGTGATGCGTGTAGCCGACTTCGCCTTTGACGATCTGGCCAATCGCCGCCATATGCGCGCCGAGCGATTTCATGACCGTCTGACGATACTTGATCACATTGGCAGCGGGGTCCTGGCCATGGACCGTGCGCGTCCAAGGCACGACCACGATTGCAAGTGCGATCCCGATTATCGAAATTGTTCCCGTCAGCCGCCGCATAATCTCCTCCTTTGTCTGCTCCGCCGAGTCCCGACGTGCGTTCTGACCGCCTCGGTCCAACGACCAGGAAGGCCATATGCTAGACGCTCTCGCGCACGCCTGCACTTCCGAATGAAGGCCCGCCCTCATCAGTCGGGAGTTCCTTCGCCGCTCGTTCGGTATGCCGGCGCACGTCCATTCGTCGGGTCACCACTACGGCTGATGCGCTTTCTGGAACGGAGAAGCCATGGGCCAGCATGACCTCATCATGCTCCAGGTGACGCCTGGCGCGACGCGCAAATTGTCTTTTGGATCTGCCACGCCTCTCTCGGGATGACGTCTCCCGAATGACCCCCAGCAGACGTCATGACTCTCCCGATTTGTCCGTTTGGAAACGGTACCGATGGACGCGATGACAAGACCTATGTCCCTTAGATGTCGCAGCCCTGATAGAGTCTCGGGTCAACGCTGGCGCGCAGAACTTCGCCCGCGGTCACAGTGCCCGCGCCGCTGTCTTGCGTGCCTGCGGACCCGACCGGGCGCGGCGCGGCGCTCCCGTCGGCGACCACATAGGCCACAAAGCCAAGGTTGCCGGCGACGCGTGCTATATCCGCGAGCGCCCGGGGGTCGGCGCGCCCGGTAAGGACCAGCGCATCGGTGCCGGCGTCGCGCAAGGCGGCCGCAAGCCCGGTATCTTCAAACGCGTCGCCGTTCAGCACCTCGATGACGCGCTCGCCCGGGAGTGCGCGGAGGCGTTCGACCCCGACCTCTCCTGACGGCGACTGTCCGGCGCGCGAACGCGCCGTGCCTGCGTGACGGATGTGGAAGACCGGTCGCCTGGCGCGCCGCCAATGCGTCAGCAGTCTATTGGTGTTGTCTTCGATTGAAGGCTTTCCGCGCGACGCCGTGGTCGGTGCGTCGAGTACAAGCAGAGCCGCGGTCTTGGACAGAGATTGCATAAAGGCCCTCCCGAAACTAAAGAAACCCGGCTGCTTGGCCAGGTTTCTGTGGAGGTCCTTGTCTCCGCAACCCGACCTTTTAGCGGTTTGTTTTACGTGGCCGCAAGCCGGTCGGCTCAAATCGCCACGAGAATCTCAAGCTATCAGATTGCGCGAACGTGATCAACGTCGGCGCTTGCCCCTTGCGTCCCTGTCCCACAATAAGGGGGACGACGTCCTGTTGCTGCGCCGCGCGCCTGCAAGAGATTTACTACGGCGAAGGATTACGATCCCGTCTCGTCGCACGCCTCGGGTTTCGCCAGCTCGACCGCCTCACCTGGAGCAGGAGCGTCCGAGATGGTTGCCGCTGCGCCGGGCGCGTTCGATCTTCCCGCCGCCGTCAACCCGGCCGGCGCCAAGCCAGGGGCCCGTCCGCCCGGCCGGGGGTCACGGCATATGCAGCGAGGTCTCGAGGACGGCGCCGCGAGGTCCGGCGCCGCGGCATATAGGGCTTGCCCCCGGGAGTGCCCGCCGAGCACCCGTTACAGCTATAATCATTGTTATATCGCAGGTCATTATGGCCGTTTTATAAAGCAAATTCTCAGTCACACGCAGGCGCGCTTCGAGAGCCCGCCCCGGTCGGGCTCGGCGGTTCGGACCGCTCTCGTGGCCTCCGCCCCCTCCCCCCGGCGCGCCATCCCTTGACAGGTTTCCGCTCGCCGCCGGAAGATCAGAGCCCTGCTTCCCGTTACAAACAGAGGGGGCTCGCCATGACAATGGCAAACCGGGTTCGGGAATTCCTCGACAGCGCAGGAATTGCCTACGACGCCGTCACGCATCCCCGGACGGCAACCAGCACCGAATCGGCACAAGCCGCGCACATCTCGGGAGAGCTTGTGGCAAAGACCGTCGTCATTCACCACGGTCAGGGATATATGCTGGCCGTCGTTCCCAGCACGCATCGGGTTGAGCTGGGCACGCTGCAGGGTCTTGTCGACATCCCGCTGGGTTTGGCCACGGAGGACGAAGTGGGAACGCTCTTCGAGGACTGCGATTTGGGGGCGGTTCCGCCCCTTGGCGCCGCCTACGGCTTGAACGTCATCGTCGACGAAAGCCTGATCGACGCGCCCGAGGTCTATTTCGAAGGCGGCGACCACAAGACGCTGGTACGGGTGGCCGGGGACGCGTTCCGCGCCATGATGAAGGACGCGCGCCAAGGCCGCTTCAGCCACCACGTCTAAGCGCGAGCGCCCGGATCGAACCGGCGCAACGACAGGACGATGCGGCATGTCCCGCATCGCGCCCGGCCGCGGCCGATGGCAGGCGCCAGGTCAAAAAGGGATCGACCGGGCCGACCAGGTTCGCGACCGCCCGGGCGAGCTGTCACCAGTTCTGCTCGCCAGCGGCGCCGGCGGTCTGTGCGTCGTGGTCGGCCGTCTACGCCGCGTCAGAGCCGGTCAAGGCGGACCAGCTTGTGGCGGTCGGTCTCGAACAGGACGGGGAACTCGGAATCCGTCGACCGGTCGAGCACCGCGAAGCGCGCTCCGTATCTCTCCGCTACCTTGGAAAGCCGCCGGTCCGTGATGTCCGCGTAGGCACGATTGAGATCGTCACGCAAGCGAAATCCCAGCGAGTGTCCAAGCGGACCGTAGACGTCGGTCAGGCGCTCGAACCAGGCCACCGGGTCGTGAAAGACCCACGACTTGAAGTCCACGACGATGGCGCGCTCGGCGAAGACCCGGAACGATCCGAAATCCGGCGGGGTCAATACGATCGCATCGGCGGGCAGCCGGTCCTTGGCGAACGCCGAGAGTTCCACCAGGCTTCGGAACTCGGGCGAGTTACGCGGGTCGGCGGCAACCTGTTCCAAGGTGACGTTCACCCGAACGGTCTCGTTCAGCAGGCGCTGCAGGGGGGCGAGCGGAATCAGACCGTGGACGGTCATGACGCCCGCAACGAGAAAGGCCGGGATCACCCAGAGCCCGGCCCGCGAGACGCGCCGGGAGCGGGCCGCGAACATGAGGACAACGACACCCACCACGCCCGCCAAGGCGAACTCGTCATATGGAACGGAGAGCGACCACCGGCGCGCCCCAAGGACAAGTCCGCCGAGCAGGAGCAGCAAGAGCGCACCCGCGACCAGGATGACCAGCTTCTCTGCCCGTCCGTCACGGTCGATCCACCGCCTGGCATAGACGCCGGCGGCAGCCGGCGGGAACGGGGAGACGCCCTTGCTCCTGGTGAGCAGCGGACGCCGGTTGCGCGCCCGCACGATCCCGCTGAACCGGGGCAGGAGTTCTGCCGTTACGAGCGAGAGCACGATGATGGTAAACCACAGCCACACGAAGAGATGCCGGAAGGCCTGAAGCGCGGCGATTTCCTTGACCGGCCGGAGTTCCACGAAGACATAGCCGGCCACACACAGCCCCAGCAGCAGGACGGCATAAACGACCATGAACAGGCACAGCCCGCGCCTCTGTCCGGCCGGATCGGGCGCCCGCGATCGTCGCCAGAGATGCAGGACCAGGATGGATCCGAGAAGGAAGATGGCGGCCTTGAGATAGTTGGCGGTGCCGAACGTGCTCGGCAGGAAATGGTGCGGATTTCGCACATAGGCTACGATCTGGACGAACAGCTCGTCGGAGACATCGCTCTGGTGTGTCACGGCCCAGAAGAAGGCAACCATGGCCAGGAGCCCCGCTCCCGCCGCGATCCGCAGCAGCCGGCCCCGCCGCGTCCCGTCCCTCGGACCGATCCGTTCGCTCGGACGCGCGAATTCCATGAGCAGCAGCGTGACGAGCGAGAGCACGCCCGCAACCGTCCCCACAAGCGGCTGAAACAGCGCCGCCAATGCGGCGAACATGCCGCAAAGTACGGGCCGGCCGCACAGCGCACAGGCGACCGCCGCCAAGATCAGGGGCTTCGCCAGGCTCTCCGGCACAAGCCCGTTGTAGATGTTGACCACGCTCTGAACGTTGCCGAGCGTGAACGGGCTCAGGACAACCACCAAGAGGCCTGCCATGAGACAGGCAATGCGATCGCCACCAAATACGTGGCGCGTCACAAAGAAGGTGACAATCCCGACCGCGGCGACGGAGGCCCAGTTCAAGATCAGGTAAGCGGCGGCAAGACCCGTGATCTGAGCGAAACCGGCGACCAGCAGAGCGAACACCTTGCGCGCGCTGAACCCGCCCATCTGGTTCACATACCAATCGTGTGCCAGATAGCCGGGGTCCAGGGTGCGCAGCACGATCGGGAGCTGCGAAATCTGGTTTGAACCTTCGTTGATGAGATGGTGTCCTTGGACGGCGATCGACAGGCCGCTGAGTAGAACGAGATTCAGCAAGGCCAGGACCAAGAAGCGTCTCTCGGACAGGCCACCCTGTGTGTCGTGTTCGGAAGACGTCATGGCGGGAACGCTGAGATGCACCGGTGTCGCGGCTGTGAAGTGTCGCCCCGGGGAGCCGGGTCCGCCAGTCCCGATACCGGACGTCGAGCGATCGGGCGCCAAGCGGACCGTCGTTATCTTCCCGTCGACAATGTCAAGAGGCGGTCAGGCCGACCAAGCCTCAAGGCACGTGGACTGGGCCTGCAAAGAGTGCACCGCGCTTGTACCGCCGAAGCGGCGGCAGACATGTCCGCGAGGCGTGCCGAAATCGATGCGCTCTTACGCAGACTTTTTCTGGCGTTATAGAGAGCGTATATACGCTTTTCTTAAACAAAATTATCAGCTTCGCCTGTACGCCGGCGGTCGTCCCCCGCCTCAGGCAGGATCGGCCGTGCCGACCAGCTTGGTGATCGCCTCGGCGACCCGCGACCAGGCCTGCGCGCCCTTGTCGTCCCCGGTCTTGGCATAGTGGTCGGCCATCTCCGCGGCATCGTGGGCGGCCTGTGCGCCGCGCCGGCCGTAAAAGCCACGGGCAAACATCAGGATATCCTCTTGTGAAATGTTCATGTGCCCACGTCCCCTCTTGAGCGGCGGCCCTGAGGCCGCCGGCAGCGGCGCTATCTACACCAAATGCCTGGCCCGTCCAAGCGCGGCAATCACGCGAGTGTGCCAACGACGTCACAATCCTGTCATCTCGATCAGCTATGTACATTCGCGGGAGACAAACCCCCGGACCTAGCGTATTTTCAGACAGCAATTTGCAATTCAAACCGACCTCTCGAACTCAGCCCCGTCCCAACCGGCGGGGCTTTTTCTTTGCTGCGATCGGCTCGCTCACTTTGCCGCAATGGTTGCCGTCACTGGCCGGCCGACTTGAGGGTCTCGGCGAAGGCCGCAATGTCCTCGACGTCCTCGAAGGTGATGCGGATCACGGTGGCGTTGGACGGCAACGCGTTCCACTTGGGCAGACCCTCGACGCGCACATGCACCGGGTGCGGCCGGCGGGCATAGAAGGACAGGAACCGCTCCCGATAGTCGCGGAGATAGTTGACCATGGACTGGAAGGAGGGCGTGCTGCCGATCCCGCCATGGGGGTTGAACTGCCCGACCACATGACAGCGGGCGCAATACTGCTGGGCCAGCTTGCGCCCCTTCCCCGCGTCGGCTTCGGCCTGTGCCGCGGACGCGGCCAGGATACCCGCCAGCACCAAGGTGGCCATGGTCGTCATTTTCTCCATGCCGCAAACCCTCCCGCGCTGGCATGAATTTCGGATTAACGCATGCGGTGCGCAGTGCAGCAAGTTGCCCCGGCGCCGGCTTGCCGCCGAGTGCGGCCCTCCCTACTCTGTTGACCGTTACCTGCCGTTCGGATTTGTGCGCGCCGACCATGCCCGAAACAGCCCCCGCCCCGTCCGTCGCCGCCCGCCCCGCGCCCCTGCCCGTGGCGATGATCGGCGCGGCCGCACGCCGGGCACTGGGGGCGGGCGCGACCGGGCAGGTGGTGGCCCTGTTCCGGCGCAGCCTCTATCTGTCAGGAGCCGACCTCCGCCTGGCCTGCATCGGCCCGATGGAGATGGGCGCCGGGCCGCTCAACGTTCTGGCGCCGCTGCCGGCCGACATCGACTGGCGCACGGTCGGGCTGCGCGTCGGTTCGGCGGCGCGTGTCATCGGCGACCAGCTCCATGTCGCGGACCGCATCGTGTTTCCGCTTCGGCAGGCGGAGACCTGGGAGCCCCAGGCGCTGCCGGACGGCTGGCGGGCGGAGACCGTACGCGACAATCTTGCCGGTCTCGCCGCCGAGGCCAAGCCGCCGGCCGAGGGCCTGGCCCCATGGGTTCCGGCGCTCGCGACCGGTGCTTTGCCGACAGACCGGGATGACCCGCTGCTGCGCGCGGCCAAGCCCCCGCTGGTGGCGCTGCGGACCTGGCTCTTGGAGGCGACGGCTTCGCAGGCGAAAACGCTGCCCGTCCCCGACCGCGCCGCCGGGCTCATCGGGCTCGGCCCGGGGCTGACGCCCTCGGGCGACGATCTGATCGGTGGAGCGATGATCGCCCTGCGGGCGCTCGGCCGCGACAGGACCGCCGATCGGCTCGCCGATTGGGCGCTGGGTCAGGCGCGCGAGGGAACCGGCCGGATCAGCCGGGCGCATCTTGCGGCGGCGGCGGACGGCCAGGGCGCCGCGGCGCTGCACGCGGCGCTCGCCTCCCTGTGCACGACGGGCGCACCCGGAATCGTCCCGGCGCTGCGCGCGCTCGACGCGATCGGCCATAGCTCGGGCTGGGACGCGCTCGCCGGCGCGGTGCTGGCGGCGGCGGCCGTGTCACCGTCCGCCGCGCACTAAAGGACCTCCGAGGCCAGCGCCCGGAGGGCGTCAGTCGCTCTCGAATTCCTCCGCCAGGGCCACGAGCGCCTGGCTGAAGCAGGCCAGGGGCGCGCGCACGATGCCGGCGCCGACCTGGCCGACGCCGGGTTCCCGGTGGGCGATGCCGGTGTTGATCACCGGCGCGAGACCGGTCTCCAGGACCTTGCGGATGTCGATGCCCGACGGCACGCCGGCGAAGTCCAGCGCGGCGAGCGTCCATTCCGGATTGCGGCCGGCGGTGATCTCGTACATGGCGCGGGTGTAGTTGGCCGCGTCCGCGGCCGAGCCGGCGCCGACGAAGCCCGCCACCGCCGGCGAGGCGGCCATGGCGAAGGCGCCCAGACCGACGGTTTCGACGATCGTGGAATCGCCCATGTCCGGGTTTGCTTCGGCCTCGGTGAAGCCCGGGAAGTAGAGCCCCTTGGGCATCTCCACGGGCGCCGTGAACCAGGCATCACCGGTGCCGCTGACCCGGATGCCGAAATCCGTGCCGTTGCGCGACATGGCGGTGACGACGGTCGAGCCGGCGATGCCCCGCACCGGGTCCATAACCGCCTTGCCCATGACCATGGCCATGTTGAGGAAGAACTGATCGTTGCCGGCGATGAAGGCGAGGATGCGGGCCAGCCGCTCGCCGTCCGGCGCGGTCCGGGCCAGCGCCGGGGCCAGCGTCCGCAGGGTCAGGCTCGAGCAGCCGACGTTGCGCTGGTGCATCTCGTCGCCCATGGCGAGCCCGCGGCCGACGACGGCCTTGAGGTCGATCCCTTCCAGCTCGCCGAGCGCCGCCGAGAGCGCCGGGCCGAGCTCGTCGGCGAGCCAGCGCAGCCGGTCCAGCACTTCCCCGTCGTTGCCGCCGAAGCGCATGACCTTGCCGAGCCCCTCGTTGATCGTGCAGTAGGCGCGGTTCCCGAAAGCCCGGTTCTCGACCACCATCACCGGCATCGAGCTCGTGGTGATGCCGGTCATCGGCCCGACGGCGTCGAAGTGATGGTTGGGATGGAAGGTGATCTGGCCGCCGGCCGCGAGCTCTTCCGCCGCCGTCAGATCCGGCGCCCAGCCTTCCAGCACCGCCGCCCCGGCGACGGCGCCGCGCATCGGCCCGCACATACGCTCCCAGGTGATCGGCGGCCCCGCATGCAGCAGCACCCGCTCGCCCAGGCCGTCGATCACCTCGCCGGCGGGCCGCACGTCGATCAAAACCGGCTCGGCCTTGAACATGCGGTCGAGGGCGTCCCCGTTGGCGCGCGCGATGGCGTCCGCCGCCGCGCCCTCCGGATCGCTGAGCCGGTCGAGCGCCGTCAGGACCGTGGGATCGGCAACCGCCGGCGGCGACCAGTCGACATGCGCCACCGGTACGCCCCGCTCGGCGAGCTCGCGGGCAAAGCCCTCGAGCCCGATGTTGACGACGCGCAGCGCGCGCCCGAGCAGGCGGTTCGACCCCATGTCGTGGTCCCGTATCCGAAGAGCCCAGCCGACGCGGCGCTTGCTGGTATATCAAACACAGGCTGCGCTTCGCCACAAAAGCAGCACGCAGGAAAAGGGGGGCGCGCCGCTCGAGAACGCTTGGTGGAATTCGTCGACACGCCGTCGGCGGCGGAACAAGAAGCGGCGGGCGGCTCCTCAGGATGAAGCGCACTGCTTGAACGTCCGCATGGCCTAGGTCTTGACCTCATCCTGAGCTTGTCGAAGGGTGAGGTCAAACGAACGCGGCCGGGCATTCGGCAGCCCAACGGTGCCTCGTTCCCGGAGACCCGCCTGGAATGGACCTGATCCTGAGAGATGCGCGCATCGCCGACGGCGAAGGCGAGCGTGCCGTGGACATCGGCATCGCGGCGGGCCGGATCGCCGCGATCGAGCCGGCGCTCGCCGCCGATGCCGAGACCCTCGAATTGGGCGGCCGGCTGGTCACGCCGGGCTTCGTCGAGACCCACGTCCATCTCGACAAGTCCCGGATTCTCGACCGCTGCGCCCAGCGGACCGGCACCCTGGACGAGGCCATCGCCGAAGTCGCCAAGGCCAAGCGGAATTTCACCGCCGAGGATGTCTACGACCGCGCCAGGGCGACGCTGGAGCGCTGCATCCTGAACGGCACGACCCATATGCGCACCCATCTGGAGGTCGATCCGGTGGTCGGGCTCAAGGGGCTCGAGGGCATCCTGCCGCTGGTCGAGGAATACAGCTGGGCGATCGATCTGGAGATCTGCATCTTTCCCCAGGACGGGCTCCTGAACCTGCCGGGCACCGACGAGCTCATGGTCGCAGCCCTGCAGCAGGGCGGTTCGATCGTCGGCGCCTGCCCTTATACCGACACGGACCCGCGGGGCCAGATCGACCGGGTATTCGAGATGGCACGGGAGCTCGACCGGGACATCGACATGCATCTGGACTTCGATCTGAACCCGGACGACATGGACCTGCTCTATGTCTGCGAGCAGACCGAGCGCTTCGGGTATGGCGGGCGGGTCGCCATCGGCCATGTCTCGAAGCTCTCGGCCGCGGACCCGGATCGATTCGCGCAGGCCGCGCGCCGGCTCGCCGGTGCGGGCGTCGCGCTCACGGTCCTGCCGGCCACGGACCTCTATCTTATGGGGCGCGGGACCCCGCAGAACGTGCCCCGCGGCCTCACGCCGGTCCACAAGCTGCTCGAGGCCGGCGTGAACTGCTCGCTTTCCACGAACAATGTGCTAAACCCCTTCACCCCGTTCGGCGACTGCTCGCTGATCCGCATGGCGAACCTCTACGCCAACGTCTGTCAGGTCGGAACCCGGGAGGACATCCTCGAATGCCTGGCCATGATCACGGAGCGCTCGGCGCGACTCATGCGCCTCGACGATTACGGACTGGCCGTGGGCCGGCCGGCCGACCTGGTGGTGCTGGACTGCGCGGACCGGGCCGGCGCGGTCGCCGAGCTGGCCACGCCGCTCTGGGGCTTCAAGCGGGGCCGGCGCACCTTCACCCGCGCGCCCGCGACGCTGCACCGGCCGTGATCCGCTAGGCTTATGCTGCACACGGCCACAGCGACCCGCGGCATGGTCACCGCGCCGCACCACCTGGCGGCGGAGGCGGGGCTCGCCGTGCTGCGCGACGGCGGCAACGCCGTCGAGGCCATGATCGCCGCGGCGGCCGCCATCGCGGCGGTCTATCCGCACATGAACGCGATCGGCGGCGACGGCTTCTGGCTGATCCACGCGCCCGGGCAGTCGCCCATCGCCATCGACGCCTGTGGCGGCGCCGGAAGGGATGTGACCGAGGACCTCTATCGAACACAGGGGCTCGATGCGGTGCCGTCGCGCGGCCCGCTGGCCGCGAACACGGTGGCGGGCACCGTCGCCGGCTGGCAGGCGGCGCTGGAGATCAGCGCCGCCTGGGGCGGGACGCTGCCGCTGGGCCGGCTGTTGGAAGAGGCCGTCCACTATGCCGAGCACGGCTCGGCGCCGGCGGCGAGCCAGCGCCGGCTGACCGAGGAAAAGCGGAGCGAGCTGGAAGACGTCCCGGGCTTCGCGGACACTTTTCTGCCGGGCGGCGCCCTTCCGGCGCCGGACACGCCTTTCCGCCAGCCGCGCCTTGGCGCCACGCTCAGAGCCTTGGCAACCGACGGGCTCGACGGCTTCTATCGGGGCGATTTGGCGCGGCGCATCGCTGCCGACCTGGCCAAGGCCGGCAGTCCGCTGACCCTGGACGACCTGGCGGCCTATGGGGCGGCGCCGGTCGCGCCGCTCTCGGTCAAGCTCGGCCAGGGCACGGTCTACAATCTGCCGCCGCCGACCCAGGGTCTCGCCTCGCTCATGGTGCTGGCGATCTTCGAGCGCCTGGGCGTGGCCGAGGCGGACGGGTTCGCCTTCGTGCACGGGCTGGTCGAGGCGAGCAAGCAGGCCTTTCTGGTGCGCGACACGCATGTCACCGACCCCGCCCATATGGACGTAGACCCGGCGCGCTTTCTCGAGCAGAGCGAAATCTGCGACCGGGCGCGGCGGATCGACGGCGGCACCGCCCTGCCCTGGCCGCAACCGGCCTCCGCCGGCGACACCATTTGGATGGGGGCGATCGACGGCCAGGGACGCGCCGTGAGTTTCATCCAGAGCCTGTACTGGGAGTTCGGCTCCGGCGTGGTGCTCGAGGACACCGGCATCCTGTGGCAGAACCGGGGCGCCTCATTCGATCTGGGGGACGACGCCCGCAACCGGCTGATGCCCGCGCGCAAGCCTTTCCACACGCTCAATCCCGCGCTCGCCCTGTTCGACGACGGACGGGTCATGGTCTACGGCTGCATGGGCGGCGAAGGCCAGCCCCAGACCCAAGCCGCGATCTTCACGCGCTATGCGGTCTACGGCCAGGGGCTGCAAGAGTCAGTGAGCGCGCCGCGCTGGCTGCTCGGGCGCACCTGGGGCGAGCAAAGCACCAGCCTCAAGCTCGAGGCGCGCTTCGATCCGCGACTGGTGGAGGCGCTCGCCGCCGCCGGCCACGCGGTCGAGGTCGTAGAACCGTTCAGCGATCTCATGGGACATGCCGGCGCCGTGGTGCGGCACGAGAGCGGCGTGATCGAAGGCGCGGCCGACCCGCGCAGCGACGGCCGGCCCGCCGGCTTCTGAGCGCAAGTTCCCGTTTGGTGGGCCGAGGCGCAGGGGTCTAAAGTACCGCGGTCCAGAGCACGCAGGACATGTTCATGACGACACCGCCGGGCCAGACAGCGACACCTGCGCAAGCGAGCCGGCCGATGACGGCCGAGGCGGCGCTCGAGCATGCCCGCGGTTTGCTGCAGGCCGGCCGTCTCGCGGAGGCGGAGGAGGTCTGCCGCCGCGTGTTGGCGGTCCGGCCGCGCAACGCGGACGCGCTCTATCTGGCCGGGACCGTCGCCTGCCAGAATGGCAAGCACGAGGAGGGGGCGCGTTTGCTGCGCCAGGCAGTCCAGGTGCGGCCCAGCCATGCGGACGCGCACGACAATCTGGGCAACGCCTATGCGGAGCTTGGCCGGCGGGACGAGGCCGAGGCGGCGTTCCGCCGGGCCATAGAGCTCGACCCGGACGTGGCGCCGGCGCACAGCAACCTGGGCGGCGTGCTACAACAGATGGGGCGCCTCGACGAGGCGGAAGCCAGCTACCGCAAAGCGGTGGCGCTGGCGCCGCGGCATCCGGATCTGCTCGGCAATCTCGGCAACTTCCTGATGCACCGGGGGCACACCGACGAGGCCTTCGCGATCTTCGAGCGCGCGACCGCGATCCGGCGACGGCCGGGAGATCCGCAGCCCGCCGCGGCCCAGGACGTGCATTGGACCAGCGCCACCAAGCTCAGACATGACGCCGAACAGCTTCGCTACCTGGTCGACCGCGGCCTGCTGACGCCTGACTACGAACGCGTCGCCTACGACTATGAGGGCGCCCTGGCCGCGCTGCCGGCATCGACCGACGCCGCCGGCACGGCGCGCCTACCCGAGGCGTTTCGCGACCGTCTCGCGCCGGTCTACAACCGCATGCTCTATCGCGCCGAGGCGCCGGCCCTGCCCGGCGGCGCCCTCAATCCCAAGCTCGATACGGCTGCGATCGAGGCCGACTACCGCAGGAATGCGCCGGGCATCACCTATGTCGACGATCTTCTCAGGCCCGAGGCGCTGGACAGCCTGCGGCGGTTCTGCCTCGAGTCCACCTTCTGGTTCACCTACGGCTTTGCCAACGGCTATCTGGGCGCCCAGGGCGAGGACGGATTTTCCTGTCCGCTGCTGTCGCAGATCATCGAAGAGCTGCGCCTGGCGGTGCCCGGGATCATGGGCGACAGCCGGCTGTGCAAGATCTGGGCGTTCAAGTACGACAGCCAATTGCAGGGCATCGAGGTTCACGCCGACGCCGCGGCCGTGAACGTGAACTTCTGGATCACGCCGGACGACGCCAACCTCGATCCCGAGGGCGGCGGCCTGATCGTCTGGGACAAGGAGGCTCCCACCGACTGGGACTTCGAGAGGTTCAACCGGGGCGAGGACGCGATTCGCGGCTTCTTGTCGGACCAGGGGGCCAGGCCGGTCAACATCCCGCATCGCCAGAACCGGGCGGTCCTGTTCCACTCGGACCTGTTTCACGAGACCGCACCGCTCAACTTCCGTGAGGGATACGAGAACCGGCGCATCAACATCACCATGCTCTACGGCGAGCGCGGCGGCCGCGAATGAGCCACAGCCGGGACGCCGATACGGGCAAGACCGCCGGACCGGGCCCCTCGCCCGGTCAGGTGCGACGCGCGCTCGTGCAGGCGAGCCGTCTGCACCAGGCCGGACGACTGCAGGAGGCAGGCGCGGTGTATGGGCGCATCCTGGCGGCCCGGCCGGACAACGACGAGGCGCTGCACCTGGCCGGCGTGCTGGCGCATCAGAGCGGCGCGCCGAAGGCCGCCGTCCGTCTCATCGAGCAGGCCATCGCGCTGAACCCGGAGGCGACGGCCTATCACTACAATCTGGGCGAAGCGCTGTTCGAGATGGGCCGCTTCGAGGAGGCGGCCGAAAGCTATGCCCGCGTGCTCGAGCGGGATCCGAACGTCTCGGACGCGCACTACCGGCTGGGCGGCGCCTTCTACGAGCTGGGCCGCCACGAGGAGTCCGTCGCCAGCTACCGGCGAGCCGTCGCGCTCGCGCCCCGCGATGCGGAAATCCTGCACGACATGGCCAACCCCCTGATCAAGCTCGGTCGGGTGGACCAGGGCGCGGAAGCCTTCGAGCAGGCGCTCGCGCTGCGGCCCGATTACGAGGAGGCGCGGGCCCGGCTGGACTCGCTCGGCTATGCGCGCACGCACTTCGCCGATGCGCCCCGCCTGCCCGACCGTCTGGCGTTGCTGGAGTTCGCGTTGGGTCAGGCGCCGGCCGACGGGCTTGTGCTCGAGTTCGGCGTCGCCGGGGGCGCGTCCCTGCGCCATCTGGCCGGGCTCGTGCAAGGAGAGATCCACGGCTTCGACAGCTTCGAAGGCTTGCCCGAAGACTGGCGCGCGGAGTTCCCGAAGGGCACCTTCGCGGATGTGGAGCGGCCGGACGACCTGCCGGCGAACGCCAAGCTGGTGGTCGGCTGGTTCGCCGACAGCCTGCCGCCCTTCGCCGCCGCACATCCCGGACCGGTGCGCTTCCTGCACGTGGATTGCGACCTCTACGGGTCGACCAAGACGGTATTCGATACGCTCGGGGACCGCATCGTCGACGGCACCGTGATCGTGTTCGACGAATATCTGAACTTCCCCGGCTGGCGCGAGCACGAGCACAAGGCCTTTACCGAGTTCGTCGAGCGCACCGGTAAGTCCTATGCCTGCATCGGCGTGACGGCGCTCATGACCCAGGTTGCCGTGCGCATCGGCGATGTGGGTTCGCGGCAAAGCTGACGAGGCGGATGATGCTCTTGCGCGTGGAGTGCTATGCCGGTTACCGCGGGGAAGAAACGCCCCGCCGCGTCTATTTCGGCGACCGGCCGATCGACGTGGACGAGATCCTCGACCGCTGGATCGGCCAGGACCATCGCTATTTCAAGCTGCGCGGATCGGACGGCGTGGTCTACATCCTGCGCCACGACGAGGGCCGGGGCGACTGGGAGCTGACCATGTACGGCCACCGGGACTGAGAGCGGGAAGGGTCAGTCACGCTCGTCGCCGTGCTCGCGCCGGTGCAGGCGGGCGATGCTCTCGACCGTGCGCACCACCTCGTCCTCCGACAACGGCGGCCGGCAGCGCACCGCGTTCCAGCAGAGCAGCAGCTCAAGCACCACATCCGGGTCGACCTGATGCCACAACAAGTGGCCCGCGAAGGACGCGATGGTGGTGTTGCGCTGGCCTTCCTCGACACCCTCGCGGACCAGCGACCGCCAGTAGGCCATTGGATGGCCGGCCCTGGCGCGCCCAAGACCGGCGAGCCGACCCAGCCAGGAGGGCATGGCCGCTGGCGGCACCGCATCCGGGTCGCGCCCTTCCTGCCAGGCATAGTGCCGGCCGGAGGGATGGATCGAGGGCGGCGCCACGACCAAACCGCCGTCCCCGCGCAGGTCGACGCCGGCAGCCAGTCCGACCTTGTTGCGGACGGTCCCCCCCGGGTGGCTGAAATAGAAGTGCCGGCCGCCGCCGCCGGTGCGGGCGACCGGCGTGTCGGGCAGAAGACCATGCATGGCCTCCAACTCCGCCAGGCTGTCCTCGCCGCCATGGGCCGCGTCGATGTCCAGCACCAAGAGGCCGGAGATCGCGCCGGTGACGATGCCGACATTGGCGTCGGGCCAGCGCTCGTACCAGCCCCGCACCTCGTCCTCGCCGGCCCGGCGCTGCTGATAGGCGGTCCAAGGCAGCAGCGGCCGCTTGGCATGGGGCACCAGCGGAACGACCGACCATCCGCGCCGCCAGTACGCCAGTGCCGTCTCGGCGATCGTCAGGATTTCAGGCTCCATGCGGTCCTCCCGCAGCCCGACGACCGATTGGCCGCTTACGCCTCGGACTGCGCGCCTTTCGCCTCTCCCATATCGTTCCAGACCATCTGATCGACCAGCTTGCCCCCCGCCACGGTGAACCGGTCGATAAAGCGGATTCCCTCGAACGGCGTGCCGTCGCGCCACTCCCCGGACAGCGTCCCCGAGCAATATACGACGACTCCGGCCTCGCCGACGGCTTCGTCGACCCGCTGGTAGCTCTTCTTGACGAATCGGTAGCGCGGTTCCGCCCAGGCGACCAGCTCGTCGAGCTTGGTAAAGCTGGCGCCGCCGGGAAAGGTCATGGTGAAACCCTCGGCCAGGAAGCCCTCGGCCTTGGCCAGATCACGGGCCTCCATGGCGTCGAGGAAGGCGCGCACCAGCTCGGCCGCTGGCGGGCTCGGCGCGCCCGGCGTCCGGCTCGTGCGGCCGCGCATGTAGTTGGACGGCGCGACCTCGTTGACGATCACGGTGATGCCGTCCATGGGCGCATCGATGGTGGCCTTGATGGCGTCCGTGAGGCGCCGTTCGATCCCCCGCTTGGTGTCGTCGTCATAGCCTTCGATCAGCGTCACGGTCACAACCGGCATGGCCCTCTCCTTCCCCGATCCACGCGAGCGCCGCCCGCGCCAAAAGAGTCGCGCGGCGCTAAATGTGCTGTAATTATATCAATAGTGCTTTTGCCGTCCGAGTCGCGTCGTTCCCGGGACTAAGGTAAGCCGGGCCAGTGTCGAAGGGGAGTCGGCAATCCTGCTGCGCGGCGGCTTCCGGGGACAAACAGGGAGGGGACCCATGAACGACGAGCGCACGGTTGCCGCGAGCGGCCGCCCGGCACCCGACTATCTTGTCACGCTGGCGGACTGGCTGGCGGCGGTCCGCTTCGAGGATCTGCCGGCCGAAGTCGTCGAGCGCGCCTGTCGCGTCTTTGCGGACTGCCTCGCGGCCGTTGCCGCGGGCGCGCAGGAGCCGGAGATGCGGGCGTTCACGGACCGGCTCGTGACCGATGGCGAAACCGGGCCCGCCTCCGTGCTCGGCGCCGGCAAGCGGGCCGCGCCGCGCACGGCGGCGCTCATCAACGGCACCGCGGGCACCTTTCTAGAGCTCGACGAAGGCAATCAGTTCGCCCGCGGCCATCCGGGCATCCACGTGGTCCCCGCCGCCCTGGCGCTGGGCGAGGCCGAAGGCCGATCGGGGCGCGAGATGCTGCTGGCCATCGTGCTGGGCTACGAGGTCGGCGCGCGCATCGGCATCGCCTCGAAACTGCGCATGTCGATGCATCCGCACGGCACCTGGGGCACGGTGGGCGCGGCCGTCACCGCCGCCAAGCTGATGGGCTACGACGCGGCGGCCACGCGCGAGATCATCAATCTCTCGACCAGCCTGGGCCTGAGCACCAGCCGCAAGACCATGCTGGAAGGCGGCACGGTGCGAAACAGCTTCGCCGGCTTCTCCAACCATATCGGTCTCCTGGCCCATGATTTCGTGCAGGCGGGCTTCAGCGGCGAGGCCGACGGCATCGCCACGGTTTACGGCAGCGTGATCGCCGAGGACTTCCGGCCGGAGGAAATGACCCGCGCGCTGGGCGCGCGCTACGAGATCGCCCGGAACTATTTCAAGCGGCATGCCTGCTGTCGCTACAACCACGCGGCCCTGGATGCGCTCGACAGCGTCGCGCGGGCGCGCGGACGGCCCCTCGACCCGGATGAGATCGACACGGTCCGGGTGGAGACCTATTCGCTCGCCGCCCAGCTCAGCGACCAGTCGCCGCACAACACGCTCGCGGCCAAGTTCTCGGTGCCCTTCGCGATCGCCACCACCATCGTCAACGACAGCTCCGGCGTCGAGAGCTTCCGGATCGACACGGTCCGCAACGCCCGCATCCAGGCGCTGGCCAAGCGCGTCACCGTGACGGAGGACCCGGCCCTGACCGCAAAGATGCCGGCCCGCCGGCCCGCCCGCGTGCGGATATCGCTGACCGACGGTTCCACGCTTTCCGCCGAGGCGGAGATCAATCGGGGCGACAGCGAAGACCCCTACGGCCCCGACGAGCTCGCGGCCAAATTCACCGAGATGCTGGTGCCGGTCTGGGGTGTTGCGCGGACCGAGGCGCTCTACGCGGCCTGCCTGGATCTACCTGCGGTCGCCGACATCCGGACGCTGACCGCGCCGCTACAGGATTAGCGACGGCAGACGCCACGGAATGCAGCACCCCCTCGCCCGGACGACCGCCGCGGTCGAAAAGGGGTGGCCATCCGACAAATGATATGTAATTATATCATTATGGGTTTTGCGGCCGGGCCGGACACCGGGGACGAGAGGTCGCGATGAGGGGGAACGGTTGGACGAAGTCGTCGATCTCGTGGGCAAGGCTGCGGTGGACGAGCGGCTGAGAACGCCGCTCTATCATCAGATCTACCTGGTTCTCCGGGACGAAATCCTCAACGGACACTATGGCAAGGACGCCGTGGTGCCCAGCGAGCAAGAGTTGACCCGCATCTTCGGGGTCTCCCGCATCACCGCCAAGCGGGCGCTGGACGAGCTGGCCTTGGCCGGCCTGGTGGTGCGCGAGCGGGGCCGCGGCACGCGCGTACGCTTCGCGCCGCCCTCGCCGCCGGTGCGCTCTTCCGTCGAAGGATTGATGGAAAACCTCATGGCCATGGGCTTGGCGACCGATGTCGAGGTCGTGAGCCTGGGCTACGAGGCGGCCTCGACGGATGTCGCCGAGGCGCTCGGCTGCGCCCCGGGGACGACCGTGCAGCACGCGGTCCGCGTGCGTCGGCTCGAGGGCGAGCCTTTTTCCCACCTCACCACCTACGTCCCGGAAGAGCTGGGCCGGTCCTATGTCCGCGACGATCTTGCCTCGACCCCGCTGCTCGCCTTGCTGGAGCGCTGCGGGGTCGTGGTGTCGTCCGCCGAACAGACCCTGACCGCGGTTCTGGCCGACGCCCAGATCGCACCCCTCTTGAACGTCGAGGTGGGCTCGCCCCTGCTTCGCATCGCCCGCGTCGTCTATGACCAGGATGCGCGGGCGGTCGAATACATCATTGGTCGCTATCGCCCGGACCGCTACCAGTATCGGATGATGCTCAACCGCGTGCAGGGCACGAAGAGCAAGATCTGGTCACCGGTCAGTTAGCCCCGTCCCATCCAACCGTTTGACATTCCATTGGCTGATTTTCTTGAAGACAGGGAGGAAAGAATGACGAAGAAGACCCGTAAGTCGCAGATTTCCCGCCGGACCTTCGTGGCCGGGGCCGGCACGGCCGCGGTCGCCACCGGCGTCATCGGCTTTCCCGCCGTGCTGCGGGCCGCGCCGCAGCCGGTGAACCTCGGCATCATCCATCCGGTGACCGGCTTCCTGCAGCAGGCCGGCGCCCAGTGCCGCTTCGGCGCGATGCTGGCGGTCGCCGACATTAACGCGGACGGCGGCATCCGCTCGCTGGACGGCGCCAAGGTGCGGGCGCAGTTGGGGGACGCGCAGAGCAAGGCGGAGATCGGCGTGGCCGAGGTCGAGAAGCTGAACGAGCGCGGCGTGTCCGCGATCGTCGGCTGCTTCGCCAGCGGCATCAGCATCGCCACCACTCAGGCGGCGGCCAAGCACGGCATCCCGCACGTGGTCGACGTCGGCGTCTCCGACAAGATCGTGCAGCGCGGGCTCAAGAACACGTTCCGCTTCGGCCCCGGCTTCGGAAAGATCGTCAAGGTGGGCACCGAGCGCCTGATCGAGATCAACGAGAAGGCCGGCAAGCCGACCAAATCGCTGCTGATCGTGCACGAGAACTCGACGCCGTTCGGCAGCGGCATGGCAAAGCTGCTGACCAAGGGCCTGGGCGACGCCGGCTTCGACGTGATGGACGCGCTGGCCCACCCGACCCCGAACCGGGACTTCAACAACATCGTGCTGAAGATCAAGGCGGCCAACCCGGACCTGGTGGTGCCGTCCATGTACTACAATGAGTACGTGCTGTTCGCGCGCACCCTGGAGCGGCAGAAGGTCAAGCCCAAGGCGATCTACTCGGTGCTCGGCGGCGCGGCCTCCCAGTACAAGTTCCTCAAGGAGTTCCCGACCGCGGCCCAGTACATCATGGACTGCAACCACTGGTACAACCCGAAGAACTCCGATGCGTTCCGGGTGCGCGCCGCGACCGAGAAGGCAGGCAAGTTCTACTCTTACGAGGTGTTCACCGCCTACCATGCGGTGAAGCTGGTTGCCGACGCCATCGAGCGGGCCAAGTCGCGGGACCGCGCGGCGATCATCGACGCGCTGGCCAGCAGCACCTGGGCAGGTCACTTCATGCCCTACGGCCCGACCAAGTTCGTCAACGGCCAGAACCAGGGCGCGCAGCCGCTCAACACCCAGATCCTGGGCGACGAGATCGAGGTGATCGCGCCCGAGGAATACGCCACGGCGAAGGCGGTGTTCCCGCGTCCGGCCTGACCGGAAGAAAACGGGCGATGCGGGGGCGGCCGGCGCCGTCCCCGCCCCGTCTCCATAACTGAGTTCGGGTCGCGCGGCTGAGTGTTATGTACGACTTCTCGATCATTCTCGCGTCGGTGATCAACGGCACCATGACCGGGGCGGTCTATGCCCTGGTGGCGCTGGGGCTCACGCTCATCTACGGCGTGCTGCACATCATCAATTTCGCCCATGGCAGCATGCTGATGGTGGCGATGTACGCGGCCTTCTTTCTGTTCGCGGCGGGCGGCATCGATCCCTATGTGGCCCTGCCGTTGGTGGCCGCGCTCGCCTTCGCCTTCGGCTACGCGCTGCAACGTTCGGTGATCTCCAAGACCAGCCACGGCCGCGACGAGATCATCCTCCTGGTCACTCTCGGGATCTCGATCGTCATCGAGAACGCGGCCCTGTTCTTCTTCACCTCGAACGAGCGGCTGGTGACGCTGCCCTACGATATCGAAGGCATCGACTTGGGCGTGACCTTCCTGGTGGTGCCGCAGCTTGCGGCCTTTGGCGCCTCGCTGGTGATCACCTTCCTGCTCTGGCTGTTCATGGCGCGGACGGACACCGGCAAGGCGATCCGGGCCGTGGCCAAGGAGCGGCTCGGGGCGCGGCTCGTCGGCATCAACGTGGACCATATCTTCGCCATCAGCTTCGGCATCGGCACCGCCTGCGTCGGGGCCGCGGCCTGCCTCTTGGTGCCGACCTTTCCGGTCACGCCGCAGATCGGCTACGTCTTCGTGCTGATCGCCTTCACCGTGGTCGTCCTCGGCGGCATGGGCAGCTTCGTCGGTGCGCTGATCGGCGGCTTGATCATCGGCATCGCGGAATCCGTGGGCGGCCTGTTCTTCGGCGAGACGCTGGGCAAGATCTCGATCTCGCTGATCTTCATCCTGGTGCTGCTGTTCCGGCCCACCGGCCTGTTCGGGCAGAGGCTCCGATGACGGGCACGATGGGCTGGCGCATCTTCTGGCTGGTGCTCGGGGCGCTGGCGATTGTCGCACCCTGGATCATCACCTCGGGCTTCTGGATCAACTTTTTGATTTTGACCCTGTTCCTGGCCTTCCTCGGCCAGGGCTGGAACATCATGGGCGGCTACGGCGGCCAGTTCTCCTTCGGCCACGCCGTCTTCTTCGGCACCGGCGCCTACATCCAGGCGATCCTGCAGAGCAAGTTCGGCTGGAACCCGTGGCTGACCCTGTGGTTCGCCATGGCGGGCGGTGTCCTGGTGGCCGCCTTCATCGGCTATCTCAGTTTCCGCTACGGCCTGCGCGGCTCCTATTTCGCGCTGATCACGCTGGCCTTCGCCGAGGCCTTCCGGGTGCTGGCCACGGCTGCTGAAGGCGTCACCGAAGGCGGCAAGGGCATCCTGATCGCGCTCAACCAGGACCCGGAGCGCAGCTTCGCGATGATGCAGTTCGCGACCGGCACCGGCTACTACTACTTCATCCTGATCCTGACCGTCCTGTCGCTTGTGGTGGTGTGGGCGATGGAACGCTCGCGCTTCGGCGCGCAGCTGGTCGCGGTGCGCGAAAACGAGGACGCAGCCGAGGCCATCGGCGTCAACGCCTTCCGGGTCAAGATGGGCGCGATCTGCCTGTCCGGCGCGATGACCGCGCTGGGCGGCGTGTTCTACGTGCAGAAGTTCCTGCTCATGGACCCGAACATCGCCTACGGCCCGACCAAGTCGGTCGAGGCGCTGGTGGTGCCGATCATCGGCGGCATGGGCACCGTGTTCGGGCCGCTCTTGGGCTCGGCCTTCCTGCACACCATGGGCGAGATCACCAAGGAGGCGACCCAGTTCTTCTGGCAGGACCGGCCCGGGCTCGACCTGATCTTCTACGGTGTGATCCTGGTCCTGGTGCTCGCCTTCCTGCCCAACGGGCTGGTCGGCCTGATCAAGGGCCAGTGGCGCGGACGCCGCCAGGGCCGCGCGGCGGAAAGGAAGAAGGCCGTTGCTTGAGGCGACCGACATCATCAAGCGGTTCGGCGGCCTGGTCGCCGTGTCCGACGCGAGCCTCACCGTGCCCGAAGGCCGCATCGTCTCGCTGATCGGACCCAACGGGGCCGGCAAGACCACCCTGTTCGCCGTGATCTCGGGCTTTCTCAAGCCGGATGCGGGGCGCATCACCTTCGCCGGGACGGACGTCACCGGCATGCGCCCGCACGAGGTCTGCCGTCTGGGCCTGGTGCGGACCTTCCAGGTGGTCCAGCCCTTCGCCAATCTGACCGTGCGCGAGAACATCGCGGCGGGCGCCCACAACCGCATCCGCGGCCGGGCCGAGGCGCTGGACCATGCCGGCGAGGTGGGCAAACGGCTGGGCATGGGCGGGATGCTGGACCAGCCGGCGGGCGCGCTGACGGTGGCCGGCCGCAAGCGGCTTGAGCTCAGCCGGGCGCTGGCCACCGGGCCGAAGCTCTTGCTGCTCGACGAGGTCATGGCCGGGCTGAACGCGACCGAGATCACCGAGATCGTCGAGGTCATCCGGGGCATCCGCGACACCGGCATCACCATCCTCTTGATCGAGCATGTCATGCAGGCGGTGATGAGCCTCTCGGACTACACCTATGTGCTGAACAACGGGGCCATCATCAGCCGCGGCGCGCCCAGGGAGGTGGCGGCGGACCCGCAGGTGGTCGAGGCCTATCTCGGACACGGCGCCAGCGAGCGCATCGCGGCGGGAGGGGCCGGTGCTTGAGGTCCGGGATCTCGAGGCCGGCTACGGCGCGGTGCAGGTCCTGTTCGGCGTCAGCCTCGACGTGGCCGATAACGAAATCGTCGCGCTGTTGGGCAGCAACGGCGCCGGCAAGTCGACCCTCAACAACAACGTCTCGGGCCTCTACGCGCCCTTTGCCGGCGGCATTCGGTTCGACGGCGCGGACATCACCGGCGCGCCTTCGGACCGGATCGTGGCCGAGGGCATCATCCAGGTACCCGAGGGCCGCAAGATCTTTCCCAACATGACAGTGCGCGAGAATCTCGAGATGGGCGGATACCGGCGCGGGCGGCCGCGGCGGTCCCAGAACATCGACCGGGTCATCCGCGTCTTCCCGCGGCTGGAAGAACGGTTCAGCCAGCTCGCCGGCACGCTCTCCGGCGGCGAGCAGCAGATGCTCGCGATCGGCCGCGGCATGATGGCCGAGCCCCGGCTCCTGATCCTGGACGAACCCTCGCTCGGGCTCTCGCCGCTGTTGGTCGAGGAGATGTTCGGCCTGATCCGCCGGCTGCACGAGGAAGGGCTCGCCATCCTCCTGGTCGAGCAGAACGTGGTGCAGTCGCTGGCGCTGGCCGACCGGGCCTATGTCATCGAGAACGGCCGCATCACGCTCTCGGGCCCGGCCGCCGAGCTGATCGAGAACCCCGAGCTCAAGAAATCCTATCTGGGGCTGTGACCGCCATGGCCATGACGCTTGCAGAAAAGCTCGTCGCCCGCGCCGCCGGTCGGGACTCGGTCCGGCCGGGAGAGATCGTCACCTGCAGGGTCGATCTCGCCATGATGCACGATTCCGGCGGGCCGCGCCGGGTCAAGCCGATGCTGGAGCGGCTCGGCGTCGGCGTCTGGGATCCCGCCAAGGTCGTGGTGATCAGCGACCACTATGTGCCGGCGGTCGACGCCGAAAGCGCGGCGATCCTGGACCTCACCCGCAAATGGGTGCAGGACGCCGGCATCGACGCCTTCCACGACATGCAGGGCATCTGCCACGTGGTCCTGCCCGAGCGCGGGCATCTGCGCCCGGGCCTGTTCGTGGTCGGCGGCGATTCCCACTCCACGACCGGCGGCGCCTTTGGCGCCTTCATGATCGGCATCGGCTCGACCGAGATGGCGGGCGTGTTGGCGACCGGAGAAATCTGGATCCGGGTTCCGCCGACCATCCGGCTCGGCTGGCTTGGCCGTCTGGGGCCGGGCCTCTCGGCCAAGGACATGGTGCTCAAGATGTGCGGCGCGCTCGGCATGAGCGTCGGCAACTACAAGGCGCTGGAATACGCCGGCCCCGCAGTCGCCGCGCTGGACATGACCGAGCGCATGGTGCTGGCCAACATGGCGGCCGAGCTCGGCGGCAAGGTCGGGCTGATCGCGCCGGACGAGACCACGCTGGCGTACCTCAGGGACGCGGGAGCCGGTCCGGCGGAGGCTGGCGACTGGCAAACCGACCCGGAGGCGGAGATCGAAGCGACGCACGACTTCGACGCCGGCACTCTCGAACCCCAGGTGGCCGCCCCGCACAGTCCGGAAAACGCCGCCGACGTGGACGCGCATGCGGGTGTAGCCATCGACCAGGCCTATATCGGCGCCTGCACCGGGGCCAAGCTCTCGGATCTGCACATGGCCGCGACGGTCTTGCGGGGACGGCGGGTGGCGCCCGGCGTGCGGCTCTTGGTCGCGCCGGCCTCGACGCGCACCACCCAGCAGGCCGCGGCGGACGGCACGCTCGCCGTCCTCACGGAGGCTGGCGGCATTCTGCTGCCCAGCGGCTGCGGCGCCTGCGCCGGCTTGGGCGCCGGCGTCTTGGCCGAGGGCGAGGTCTGCATCTCGTCCACGGCCCGCAACTTCCAGGGGCGCATGGGCCATGCCGGCTCGCAGGTCTATCTCGGCTCGCCCTACACCGTCGCGGCCGCCGCCGTCGCGGGCCGCATCACCGACCCGCGCGGCATGCTCACGGAGCAGGCGGCATGAGCACGGAGACCGGACACGCCTGGGTCTATGGCGACAACGTCGACACCGACGTGCTGGCTCCGGGTGCTTACATGAAGCTGCCCGTGGAAGAGCTCGCAAAGCATTGCCTCGAGGCGATCGATCCGGGCTTTGCCGGAGCGGTCCGTCCCGGCGACGTGGTCGTCGGCGGCGAGAACTTCGGCATGGGCTCGTCCCGCGAACAGGCCGCGCTGGCGCTGATCGAGTTGGGGGTGGCCGCGGTCGTCGCCAAGTCGTTCGCGCGCATCTTCTACCGCAACGCCATGAATCTGGGCCTGCCGGTGCTGGTCTGCGCCGAGATCGACGGGATCGCCCGCGGCGACGAGTTGCGGATCGATGCCCAGCGCGGCCGGGTCGAGAACCTGAGCCAGGGGTCCGTCCTGCAGTGCGAGCCGATCCCGGACCATCTCTTGGCGATGATCGCCGACGGCGGACTGCTGCCGCATCTCGAGAAGAAACTCGCTGGAGGCCGGGCATGACCAAGTCAGCGGGACATCCCACCTCTCTTCGATCACAGCTCGCCGGGCCGGAAATCGTCGTCGCACCCGGCGTCTACGACGCCATGACCGCGCTGCTCGCCGCGCAGGCGGGCTTCGGTGCGCTCTATCTCTCGGGCGCATCTTTGGCCTACACGCGCTTCGGCCGGCCCGATATCGGCCTCGTGGGCATGAGCGAGGTGGCGGCGGCGCTGTCGGCGATCCGCGAGCGCACCGAGTTGCCCCTGGTGGTCGACGGCGACACCGGCTTCGGCAACGCGCTCAACGTCATGCGGACGGTGCGGCTGTTCGAGCGCCTCGGCGCGTCGGCCGTGCAGATCGAAGACCAGACCATGCCGAAACGCTGCGGCCACCTGACCGAAAAGGTGCTGGTGTCGCCGGCCGAGATGGAAGGCAAGGTCAAGGCCGCGGTAGACGCGCGCAGGACCGACGAGTTTCTGATCGTCGCCCGGACGGATGCGGTCGCGGTCGAAGGGTTCGAGGCGGCCCTCGATCGGGCGGACCGCTACCGCGAGGCGGGCGCCGATGTGTTGTTCGTCGAAGCACCGCGCTCGCGAGAGGAACTCGACGGCGTGGTTGCCCGGTTCGGTGGCCGGGTGCCGCTGATGGCCAACATGGTCGAGGGCGGACAGACCCCACTGTCGAACGCCGCCGACCTGCAGGCCATGGGATATTCGCTGGTGATCTTTCCCGGCGGCCTGGTGCGCGCCGTGGCGCATATGGCCGGCGATTATTTCGCCAGCCTCAGAGCCCACGGCAGCAACATGCCGTTCCGGGACCGGATGCTGAACTTCGAGCAGCTCAATCTGCTGCTCGGTACGGAAGACATGCTTGAGATGGGCAAGCGCTACGGCGGCGAAGACCCGGCGGAATGAGCGCCGTAACGCGCGTGCGCCGGCGAAGAATCGGAGGACGTGAGCGATGGAAACCTCGGACCTGACCCCGCGACAGTACTACGAGCAGATCAAGGCGAATCCGGCCCGCGCCCGCTTCGGTTTCGGCCGCAAGCCTGCGCTGGTCAACATCGACCTGCAGAAGGCCTATACGGCCGTGGGCGAGTTCAAGACCGCCTACGAGACCCACCCCAAGCAGATCGACTTCGTGAACGAGCTGGCCGATCTGGCCCGCTCGAAAGGGCTGCCGGTGATCTGGACCCATGTCGCCTATATGGAGTCCGGCGAAGACGCCGGCGTCTGGGGCACGCGCACGGACACGCCCGACTCGCTCCAGAACATCAAGATCGGCTCGCGCCGCGCCGAGTTCGACGACCGGTTGCAGATCGATTACAGCCGCGACGTCATCTACAACAAGCTGATGCCCTCGGTGTTCCACGAGACGCCGCTGCAGTCGCTCCTGGTCTGGCACCGGGTGGACACGGTGATCCTCACGGGCGGGTCGACCTCGGGCTGTGTCAGGGCCACCTGCGTCGACAGCCTGGCGCACGGATACCGGACCATCATCCCGGAGGAGTGCGTGGCCGACAAACACGAGATCCCGCATTTCGCCAATCTCTGCGACATGCTGTTGAAATACGCGGACGTGGTGCCGGTGACCGAGGTCATCGACCATCTCGCCGAATACGTCCCCGCCAACGAGTGAGCGCGGCCATGGAGAAGGAAGATCCGGGCCTGTACGACTACTGGCCCTATGTGAACCGGCCCAAGATCACTTGGCCGGGCGGCGCGCGGCTCGCCTTCTGGGTGGCGCCGAACATCGAGTATTACGAGCTCGACCCGCCGGCCAACCCGTCCCGCAAGGCCTGGGCCCGGCCGGCGCCCGACGTGGTGCCCTATGCCCAGCGCGACTACGGCAACCGGGTCGGCCATTGGCGCATGATGGAGATCATGGACCGCTATGGCGTGCGCGGCAGCGTCTCGCTGAACGTCGCCGTATGCGACCACCATCCCGAGATCATCGACGCCTGCAAGGAGCGGGGCTGGGAGTTCTTCTCGCACGGCATCTACAACACCCGCTACTGCTACGGCATGGACGAGGCGCAGGAGCGCGCCATCATCGAGGATGCCTTCGAAACCGTGGAGAAGCACACCGCCCAGAAGATCGCGGGCTGGCTGGCGCCGGCGCTGACCCATACCGAGCGCACCATGGATCTCTTGGCCGAGTACGGCGTCAAGTACACCTGTGACCTGTTCTGCGACGACCAGCCCCAGCCCGTGAAGGTCGAGTCCGGCCGGTTCATCTCGATCCCCTACTCGCTCGAGATGAACGACATCATCGTCTACAACGTCCAGCGCCAGGCGCCGCGGCGCTATGCCGAGATGCTGAAGGCCAACTTCGACCAGCTCTATGAGGAAGGCGCCGAGTCCGGCACGGTGATGTGCATCCCGCTGCACGCCTATGCCGTCGGCACCCCGCACCGCATCGACGCCTTCGCCGAGGCGCTCGACTACATCACCTCCCATGACGGGGTCTGGGTGACCACGGGGCGCGAGATCGCCGACTACTATCTCGAACACCACTACGACGACGCAGTCTCGGCGATCGCAGCCCACAACGCGGGGAGGTAACGCCATGCCCCTGCCCGACGAACATCTTCGCTACCCGCTTCGCCGCTACGGCATGGACCAGGATTGGTACGACTGGGCCCTGCAGCCCGAGCGCAAGCCGGTCGCCTGGCCCGGCGGCGCGCGCATCGCGCTCTGGCTGGTCCCGGCGTTGGAGTTCTTCCCGCTCAACCAACCGGCCAAGCCCTTCAAGGCGCCCGGCGGCATGGTCACGCCCTACCCGGACCTGCGCCACTACACCTTGCGCGACTATGGCAACCGGGTGGGGGTATTTCGCGTATTCAAGGTCCTCGACCGCCTGGGCATCACGGCCTCGGTCGCGATGAACGCGAAGGTCGCCGAGCGCGCGCCGTTCCTGGTCGAGGAGGTCAATCGTCGCGGCTGGGAGATCATCGCCTATGGCGTCGACATGGGCCGGCTGCACTACGGCGGCATGGACATCGAGGAGGAGACGGCGCTGATCAAGGACTCGGTCGAGACCCTGCGCGGAGTCTCCGGCCAGCCGGTCACCGGATGGCTGTCGCCGGCCAAATCGGAATCCATGAACACGCTGGACCTGGTGGCCGCGCAAGGCATCGAATACGTCTGCGACTGGATCAGCGACGACATGCCGTTCCCGCTGCGCACCAAATCGGGCGAGATCCATTCCCTGCCGCTGTCGCACGAGATCAGCGACCAGATGATCCTGCACCAGTATCAGCATTCGGAGCAGGACTTCGTCGACCAGGTCACGGACCAGTTCGACGTGCTCTATCGCGAGGCCACGCCCGAGGACGGCCGCATCATGACCCTGACCATCCATCCCTGGATGTCCGGCCAGCCGCACCGGATCAAGCATCTGGAACGGGCGCTGGCCCATATCATGGGTCACGACGGGGTCTGGTCGGCGACGGGAGCCGAGATCCTTGCGGCCTACAAGACCCAAGCCGGCCCCGCATGACCGTCCGCCCGACTGCGGAGGCGCGCTTGGATGTGACGGTGCCGGTAGTGATCGTCGGCGCCGGCGCCTGCGGCGCGGTGGCCGCACTGACGGCCAGAGATGCAGGCGCCGACGTACTGGTGCTGGAGCGGGACCCGGTGCCGCAGGGCTCCACCGCGCTGTCGTCGGGCATGATCCCGGCCTGCGGCAGCCGGCTGCAGCGCGAGAGGGGCGTCGACGACTCGCCGGAGATCATGGCGGCCGATATCCAGAAGAAGGCCCGCAACGAGGCGGACCCGGCGATCGTCGAGGCGCTCTGCCAGGTGTCCGGCGCGACCATCGACTGGCTCGCGGACGAGAAGGGCCTACCGCTCGCGCTGGTCGAGGGGTTTCTCTATCCGGGACACAGCCGACTGCGCATGCATGCGCCGCCATCCAAGACCGGCGCCGAGTTGATCGGCGGCCTGACCGAGGCGCTTGCGCGCGACGGCATCGACCTGATGACCAACGCGCGCGTGGCCGGCCTGTACGCCGATCCGGACGGCCGCGTCACCGGGCTCAGGCTCGGGCGGCCGGACGGCAGCGCCGAGGACATCGGTTGCGGAGCGTTGGTGCTGGCCTGCAACGGCTTCGGCGGCAATCCCGAGATGGTCAAGCGCTACATCCCGGCCATGGCCGAGGCCCTCTACTTCGGCCACACCGGGAACACCGGCGATGCGGTCGAATGGGGCCAGGCGCTGGGCGCGGCCACCCGGCATATGGCGGCCTTCCAGGGGCACGGCTCGGTCGCCCATCCGCACAATACCCTGATCACCTGGGCGCTCATGATGGAGGGCGGCGTCCAGGTCAACGCCGACGGCCGGCGGTTTTCCAACGAGCATCTCGGTTACTCCGAGCAGGCGGCCGCCGTACTGGGCCAGCCGGACGGCGTCGCCTGGGACATCTACGACGCCCGCCTGCACGAGCTGGGCATGACCTTCGAGGACTATCGCGGAGCCGCCGAAACGGGCGCCATCCTCAGCGGCGACACGCCGGAGGCCCTGGCCGAGAAGGCGGGCCTACCGCCCGGGGCGCTGGCCGAGACCGTGGCCCAGGCGCGGGCCTGCGCCGAGGGCGCCGAGGACCCGTTCGGACGGGATTTCTCCGGCGCGCCTGCGCTGGCGCCGCCGTTCTATGCGGTCAAGGTCACCGGGGCGCTGTTTCATACCCAGGGCGGGCTGGTCATCGATCCGGCGGCCCGGGTCCTGCGGCCGGACGGCAGGCCGCTGCCGAACCTGTTTGCCGGCGGCGGCGCGGCCTGCGGGGTCTCCGGCTCCGCCGACTGGGGCTATCTCTCCGGAAACGGGCTCTTGGCCGCCGTCATGCTGGGCCGGATCGCCGGCCGGTCGGCGGCCCGGTCCGTCGCCAAGGACGCCGCTTGACTGCTTGAAACCGGGTCCTGTGGGCATAGCTAACGGTCAAAGGAGCTATGCCATGCGACTCCTGCAGGCGACCGTCGCTGCCACCGTCCTGGTGGTGGCCGCCCCCGTTCTGATCAGCGGCTTCGGCTCCGCGGCCAAGGTCCAACCGCTGGATCTGGCCATGGAGGACGACTTCCGGACCCACTACGATCAGGCGCCCGTTCGCCCGGACTGGCGGATCACGCGAATCGCCTGGCGGGGGTCCAATGTGGAGATTCGGCTCGCCGTCCCCGGCCACCAGGCAGCCGGGCTGCTCAAGAGCCCCATCTATGTCCTTTACAAGTCCCTCGCGACGGTCTGCCCGGCGCCCGATGCGGCAATCTGGGACCTGCTGACGCCCGACCAGGACATCGTGATCCGCGGCACCACGGGAAATGGGGACGTCTTCCACGACCTGAGCTGCCGGAATTACGGGGCCTGAATCCCGGAACTACCCGATTTGCGCGAACGCGCCGCATCACATTCGCCCCTACGTTAACCATCCAGTAAGCGGTTTCCGCTAAGAGTCTGTAAGTAAGAAGGAAACCAGGCACGACATGCCACAAGAAGAAAGCGTCAACGTGGAAGAACTGTACGCGCTCGCCAAGGACAAGTCGGTCTCCGGGCGCAGCAAGCTCGTGGGATCCGTCAGCGATCTTCTGTTCGATAGCGATCGGGAGATCTCCGAGACCGAGCGCACGCTCATGACGGATATTCTGATCAGCGTCGTGCGCGACGTGGAGCAGGCTGTCCGGTCCCGGCTCGCCGAGCGCATCGCGGAGCGCCCGGACGCTCCCCATCAGGTTGTGGCGCTCTTGGCCAACGATCAGATCGAGATCGCCAGGCCCATCCTCGAGCGCAGCCGACTGCTCGACGATGCCGAGCTGATCGGCATCATCCAGGTTCGCACGATGCAGCATCGTCTGGCCATTTCAGCCAGAGACTCGATCAGCGAAGACGTCACGGACGCGCTGGTGTCGAAAGGGGAAACCACGGTCATCGAACGATTGCTGCAGAACCCGGGTGCCCAGCTCTCGCTGCGGACCATGGAATTCCTGGTCGACGAGTCCCGGCGGGTCGAGGTTTATCGGAAGCCGCTGCTCGAACGCCGGGATCTCAGCCCGGAATTGGCCGGCCGTATGTATCGATGGGTATCCGCCGCGCTGCGCACCTACATTCTGCAGAACTTTGATGTCGACCAGGAAACCCTCGACGAGAACATCAACGCGGCGATCGACGATCTCATGGAAGAGGTCCGCTCCCGCGCGCGCAGCGGCGACAGGCCGATCGAGCTCAAGGAGCTCCTGGAGCACGCGCAGGCGACCAGTCCGGAGTTCCTGATCGAGCTCTTGCGGGAGGGACAGATCGCGCTCTTCGAAGGGTTGTTCGCTGAGCTTGCGCAGCTGCCGATTTCGACGGCAAGGCGCTTGATCTACGAACCCCGCGGCGAGTCGTTTGCGATCGCCTGCAAGGCGGCGGACCTGCCCAAGTCCCAGTTCGGCTCGCTGTTCGTTTTGAGCCGCAAGGCCCGTCCCGACGACAAGAAGGTGGACCCGGAGGAAGTCCCGCGGGCTATGAGCGTGTTCGAGCGGGTAACCACGCCCGCGGCCAGGGCGATCCTGGCCCGTTGGCGCGTGGATCCCGACTTCCTCGCCCTGCTCAGGCATTTCCCGCTGGAGCAGTTCGAAAGCATCGAGAGCGCCCTCGACGATCAGCCGCCCGCGAAACGCGAAGCCGGCTGATTGCCCGCCCGTGCTCCGCGCCGGCGAACTCCAGCCGAGCGCAAGCCGGGACAGCACGAGGCTTAACGGCTTGTCCACCAGTTGACCGATAAGCTGCGTCCCTGCCCCGGACGGGGCCATTCTGCCTTTTCGGAGCGGATACGCCCGTGAGCACCGTCCCAAAGAACCAGCCTGCCGGCCCGGAGCCAGACATGCCGGATGACGCCGAAGGCACGCCGGGCGACATCGCCGAGATGCTGCAAGCGGCGGAAGATGCGGTCCAAAAGCTAGGAGCCGACTACCTGGGCTGGCTGCAGCAGGACATCGAAAAGATCGAAGCCTTGCTGATCACAGCGCGGGACGAGACCGGTGACCGCCAACCGCATCTGGATCAGATCTATGCGGTCAGCCATGACGTCAAAGGACAGGGCGGGTCCTTCGGCTACGATCTGGTCACCGAGATCGGCCAATCCCTATGCGACCTGATCAAGACGCCCGCGTGTCCCAGCGACGCAGGGCTCGACGCCATCGAGGCTCATATCGCCGCTCTCAGGCGCGTAGCCGAGGACGGGCTCGAAGGTGACGGGGGCGACACGGGCTCAGCCTTGCTGACCCGGTTGCGACAGTCGGTCGCGGACCTCTCCGGATAGCGACACCTGCGCCCCGTTGCCCGGGGCGACCCTCGCTCCATCGTCGGATTTGCTCGCTCACCTGTCGCAGCCTGGACAGGAGCCCCCCTTGAGGCGTGGCAAGAGATGTGTACAGTCTCCCTTCCTTTGCGACCCTGGGGGCCATGCACAAGTATTCGATCTTCAGCCTGGCGCGCAATGCCATGGGCTACCACGAGGACTGGACGGAGGCCTGGCGCAGCCCGGCCCCGCAGCCAAGCTATGACGTGGTGATCGTGGGTGGCGGCGGCCATGGTCTGGCCACCGCCTACTACCTGGCCAAGGAGCACGGCGTCACCAAGGTCGCTGTCCTGGAGAAAGGCTGGCTCGGGGGCGGCAACACGGGCCGCAACACCACCATCATCCGGTCCAACTATCTCTGGGACGAGAGCGCCGCGCTGTACGAGAAATCGCTGCAGCTCTACGAAGGTCTCTCCCGGGACCTCAACTACAACATCATGCTGAGCCAGCGCGGCGTCTTGAACCTGGCCCACACCGAGCACGATCTCAAGGAGATGTCCCGGCGGGTGCACGCCATCCGCCTGAACGGCATCGATTCCGACATCCTCTCGCCGGCGCAGGTCAAGGCCGCCGTCCCGATCATCGATATCTCCCCCGACGCGCGCTATCCGGTCCTGGGCGCCTCGCTGCAGAAGCGCGGCGGCGTGGCCCGGCATGACGCGGTGGCCTGGGGCTTCGCCCGGGCGGCCGACAGCCGCGGCGTCGACATCATCCAGAACTGCGAGGTGACCGGCATCCGGCGGCAGGGGGGCCGGGTCGAAGGCGTGGATACGACGAGGGGGTTCATTGCCGCCAAGAAGGTGGGCGTCGTGGTGGCAGGGCACGCCAGCGTGCTGGCGGACATGGCCGGGCTGCGGCTGCCAATCGAAAGCCACCCGCTGCAGGCCCTGGTCTCGGAGCCGATCAAGCCGGTCATACACACCGTCGTCATGTCCAACACCGTGCATGTCTATGTGAGCCAGTCGGACAAGGGCGAGCTGGTCATCGGCGCCGGTATCGACGCCTACACCTCCTATGCCCAGCGCGGCAGCTTCCACATCATCGAGGGACAGATGGGCGCCCTGATCGAGCTGTTCCCGATCTTCTCCCGGCTGCGCATGCTGCGCCAGTGGGGCGGCATCGTCGATGTTTGCCCGGATGCCAGCCCGATCATCTCCAAGACGCCGGTCGAGGGGCTCTACTTCAACTGCGGCTGGGGCACGGGCGGCTTCAAGGCCACGCCGGGCTCGGGCTGGGTGTTCGCGCACACGGTTGCGAACGACGCGCCCCATCCGATCGCGGCCCCCTTCGCGCTCGACCGCTTCACCACCGGCGCATTGATCGACGAGCACGGCGCCGCCGCGGTGGCGCACTAGGGGACCGTCGGATGTTCCTCATTCAGTGTCCCTGGTGCGGGCCCCGCGACGAGACCGAGTTCGGCTATGGCGGCGAGGCCCATATCGCCCGCCCGGCCGGGCCGGAGACGTTGTCGGACGCGGACTGGGCCGACTACGTCTTCATGCGCAAGAACCCCAAGGGCGTGCATCTGGAGCGCTGGGTCCACCGGCACGGCTGCCGGCGCTGGTTCAACATGGCGCGGGACACCTACACCCACCAGGTGCTCGGCGTTTACCAGATGGGTGAACCGCCGCCCGGACCCGAGGGAGGGGACGGGTGACGCGGCAACAGTTCCGCCTGGCCGAGGGCGGGCGCATCGACCGGGACCGGCCCCTGTCCTTCCGATTTAATGGGCGTGCATACCAAGGCTATGCCGGAGACACCCTGGCCTCGGCGCTCTTGGCAAATGGCGTTCACCTGGTCGGCCGCAGCTTCAAGTACCACCGCCCGCGCGGCATCTTCTCGGCCGGCGCGGAAGAGCCGAACGCGATCATCCAACTCGAGACCGGCACGCGCAGCCAGCCCGATCTTCGGGCCACCCAGGTCGAGCTGTACGAAGGCCTCAGGGCCAAGAGCGTCAACTGCTGGCCCAGCGTCCGCTTCGATCTGGCTGCCATCAACAGCCGCCTCGCCCCTTTGTTTCCGGCCGGCTTCTACTACAAGACCTTCATGTGGCCGGGCCGCGCCTGGCATCTGTACGAGGCCGTCATCCGGCGCATGGCGGGCCTCGGCGTCGCGCCCACCGGACCGGATCCGGACCGCTATGAGAAGACGCATATCCACGCGGACGTTTTGGTGGCAGGCGGCGGCCCGGCGGGTCTGGCGGCGGCGCTGGCGGCCGCGCGCGCGGGCGCCCGCGTCATCCTGGCGGACGAGCAGAGTGCCTTCGGCGGCCAACTGCTCGGCAACGGAGAAAGCGTCGATGGCAAACCCGGCGCGGAGTGGGCCGCCGCGGCGGCTGCCGAGCTCGTGGACCTGCCGGACGCCACTTTGCTGCCCCGCACCACGGTCATCGGCTATTTCGACGACAACTACCTGACGCTGTGCGAACGCGTCACCGACCATCTCGGCCCGGCCGCGCCGCCGGAGCTGCCGCGGCAGCGGCTCTGGAAGGTGCGCGCGCGACACGTCGTGCTGGCCACCGGCGCCCATGAGCGGCCGCTGGTCTTCCAGGGGAACGACCGGCCGGGCGTGATGCTGGCCTCGGCCGCGCAGAGCTACGTCAACCGCTATGCGGTCCGGCCGGGACGGCGCGCCGTCCTCTGCGCCAACAACGACAGTGCCTACCGGGCGGCGCTCGATTTGCAGGAGGCCGGCGTCGAGATCGCGGCCATCGCCGATCTGCGCCCGGCCCCGGATGGCGCCGGGGTCGAGGCGGCCCGCGCCCAGGGCATCGAGGTGTTGCCCGGCCAGGCCGTGGTCGCGACCCAGGGCGGCCGGCACCTGACCGGGGTCGAGATCGCGCCGTTGAGCGAGGACGGCAACGCCCTGGCCGGTCCGAGCAGCACGGAAAAATGCGACCTCTTGTGCGTCTCGGGCGCTTGGAACCCGGCGGTGCATCTGTTCTCCCAGTCCCGCGGCAAGCTGCGCTACGACGAGGGACTGGCGTGCTTCGTGCCTGGCAGGTCGGTCCAGGCCGAGCGTTCGGCCGGCGCCTGCAACGGCCGCTTCGCGCTCGCCGACTGCCTGGCCGAAGGGCATGCGGCGGGAACGGCCGCGGCCGCCGCTGCGGGCCATGGCGACGATAGCGGCCCCGTCCCGAAAGCCGAGGCCGAGCCCGTCGGCGCGATCCGCGCGGTCCCCTGCGTGCCTTCGCGCAGCGGCCGGGCCAACAAGCATTTCCTCGATCTGCAGAACGACGTCACCGCCGCAGACGTGGCCCTGGCGGCGCGCGAGGGCTACCGCTCGGTCGAGCACACCAAGCGCTACACCACGCTGGGCATGGGCACCGACCAGGGCAAGACCTCGAACGTGACCGGCCTCTCCGTGCTCGCCGCCGCACTCGGCCGGCCGGTCCCGGAGGTCGGCACCACGACCTTCCGGCCGCCCTATACGCCCGTGACCTTCGGGACCATCGCCGGCCGCGACGTCGGCGATCTGGCCGATCCGGCCCGCATGACGCCGATGCATCATTGGCATGTCCAGGTCGGCGCCGTGTTCGAGGATGTCGGCCAGTGGAAGCGCCCCTACTGCTATCCCCGACAGGGCGAGAGCAAGCGCGAGGCGGTCGACCGGGAATGTCTCGCGGTGCGCAACGCCGTCGGCATCCTCGACGCCTCGACCCTGGGCAAGATCGACATCCAGGGCCCGGACGCGCGCAAGCTCCTGAACATGGTCTACACGAACGCCTGGAACAAGCTCGAGGTCGGCCGCTGCCGCTACGGGCTGATGCTCGGCGAGGACGGCATGATCTTCGACGACGGCGTGACCTCGCGCCTGGCCGAGGACCGCTATCTGATGACCACGACCACGGGCAATGCCGCGCGCGTGCTGGAGTGGCTCGAGGAATGGCTACAGACCGAGTGGCCGGACTGGCGGGTCTATTGCACCAGCGTGACCGAGCAGTTCGCGACCATGACCATCTGCGGCCCCAAGGCCCGGGATCTGTTGGCCGAGCTGGTCGACGGTCTGGATCTGGACCCGGCCGCTTTCCCCTTCATGTCGTGGCGGGCGGCGGCGGTCGCGGGCGTGCCCGCGCGGATCTTCAAGATCAGCTTCACCGGCGAGAACTCCTACGAGATCAACGTGCCGGCCAACTACGGCATGGCGGTCTGGAGCGCCATCATGAACGCGGGCGAGAAGTACGGCATCACGCCGTTCGGGACCGAGGCGATGCATGTGCTGCGCGCCGAGAAGGGCTTCATCATGGTCGGTCAGGAAACCGACGGCACGATCACGCCGCACGACCTCGGCATGGACTGGGCCGTGAGCAAGACCAAGGACTTCCTCGGCAAACGTTCGCTGGCGCGGGCGGACACCACCCGGGCCGGCCGCAAACAGCTCGTCGGCCTGTTGACCGAGGCGGCGGACGCGGTCCTGCCCGAAGGCGGTCAGATCGTCTCCGAGCTCGCCCGCAAGCCGCCGATGGACATGATCGGCCACGTCACCTCGAGCTATTACAGCGCCGCCCTCGGCCGGTCGATCGCGCTTGCCCTGATCAAGGGCGGCCGCGATCGCGGTGGCGAGACCGTGCACGTGCCGCTGCTCGACGGCAGCAGCATCGCCGCGACCGTGACCGAGCCACGGTTCTACGATTCGGAGGGAGAGCGGCTTCGTGGCTGAGCGCTACAAACAGCAAGGCGCCCTGGCGCATCTGCATCTGGCGGCGCGCACGGCGGAGGGACCGGAAGACGCTTCCGTCCGCTTGATCGAGCGGCCGTTCCAGGGACAGATCAACCTGCGCGGGGAGATCGGCGACGAGGCCTTCCGCTCCGCGGTCGAGTCCGTCGCAGGGCTGTCCCTGCCCGAGACCCCCAACAGCTTTCTCGAACAGGCGGGCCGCCGCGCGCTCTGGCTCGGTCCGAACGAGTGGCTGATCGTGCTCGCGGACGGCGAGGAGACGGCCCTGGCGGAGGCGCTGCGCGCCGCCTTGGCCGGACAGCACGCCTCGATCGCCGAGGTCGGCCACTCGCGCACCGTGATCGGGCTCGCCGGCGCCAGGGCCCGGGAGGTTCTGCGCAAGGGCTGCAGCCTCGACCTGCATCCGCGCGCATTCGGTCCGGGACAGTGCGCCCAGACGCTCCTGGCTCGGGCCGACATGATCCTGCTGCAGGCCGACGACCGGCCGACCTACGAGATCAACGCGCGGCGCAGCTTCGCCGACTATGTCTGGCGCTGGCTCGAGGACGCAGCCCGGGAATACGGCTGCGCCCTCGTGGCCGAGTGAACCCGACCCCCAGGGGAAAGCCAGGGATTGGGCTTCACGCAAGGGCGGTCTGACCGACCAATGCGCTAGGCGTTGAAGGGTGGCCGGGTGTACTTCTCGCAGTAGTAATGGCAGAAGCGGGTGTCGCAGCGCTTTGGCCCGTCGAGCAGGCGAACATTGCGTTCCAAGATGTTGCCGAATTCCTCGCTGGAACTGCATCTCCGGACGGCGCCGTGCGGATGGATCACGACGAACCTGGCACCGGCTCCGCACATCCGCCCGGCATAGTCTCCCTTGCCGCCGCGGAACAGGCTGGACAGCCGCCCTCGATAACTGTTGACGGAGGCGAGAAGAATACGGTCGTCCGAGAACATGTCCAGCGTCGGACGCTCGCCCATGCGCGCCAGAACCTCCCCGTAGTCCTCCCGGGCGCGTTCCATATAGGTGAGCAGCGCTGCCCGCTCGAGCGGATCATAATCGCGCGGATAGTGTTTGCCGCGGTATTTGCCCTGTAAGAGCATGGGGATCAAGGCGATGCCCTGTGCCCGGTAGTCGGCCGAAATGCCCTCGTAGCTTCGGATCATCTGCGGCGTCATGACGGCCGAGACGAGCACATGGAAGCCGTGCTCTTGCAGCGCCCGGACGTGGCGGATGAACGTCTCGGATCCGCCGCGTGTTTGCCGTTCCTGGTGATGCAGGGCCGCATTGACGAAATGAACCCGTCCCGGATCAACTTTCTTGGCAAAGTCGAGGATCGATCGGTGCGACAGGTTGGAGTTCAGAGCCAGATAATGGTCTTCGCCTAGCCGCGCGCAGAGGTCTGCGAAGCCCGGATACAGCGTCGGCTCGCCACCCGTGAGATGCAGAAGCCACGTCTTGCCGGTTGCGGAAAAGCCCTCTGCCCAGTCGTCGATGCCGCCGAATACGCGGAGCTTGGAGCCTAAGTGGTCTGGGCCGAAGAAGCAGTAGTCACAGCGGAAGTTGCAGGTCTTGAGCAGATGCCAATCGGCCTCGACGTCGTAGGCCATCTGCATGGCGCCTGATTGCGGCGCGGGTGTCTCGAACTCCGGGTTCAGGTCCTCCGTGGAAATGGTGTGCTGAGATGGGATATCCAAAATGCCCTCCTGGCCTGGCTGGCCGCTGGCCGCCACAGCGCGGCTCGAGAGCCCCCCCAACGCCGCACGATAATCGGTCCCGAATGAAAACGCACGCCCAATCAGCCGGTTGGCGCGTTGTTTCCCGAAGCGGAGCCTGGTTGGCCTGGCTCTCGCCGGTCCACGTCGATGTTCTCCGGCGTGCCCATCGCGCTCTCGGACTCGCCCGGAGGCCGAGAGGCCCCTATTGTCCTCCGGCATTCCAGCGTTGGATATCAACGACAGAGGAGCAATTCACATGGCCGTCGATCCGGGACCCTTCGATATGGTCTCCACGCGCGTGGTTCTTGATCCGCAAGGCTCCGCGACCCCCAAGCCCGTCACCCCGAGCTTCTACGCAGACCTCGATCGCGACTTCGACGGCTTTGCGGGCTGCGTGCTGCTGTCCAAGTACGAATTCGACGAGGCTTGGCCGAGCTGGGAGATCCACCCAAAGGGCGACGAGATTGTCTATCTGCTGTTCGGCGATGTGGATTTCGTTTTATGGAGCCCGGACGGCGAGCAGACCGTGCGCGTCGATCAGCCAGGGTCGTTCATCGTCGTCCCCAAGGGAACCTGGCACACGGCCAGGCCCCGCAAGCCCACGGGAATGCTATTCGTAACCCCTGGCGAAGGAACGGAGAACGCGGAGCAGCCCCCCGCCTCGGGCGCCCGCTAGAGCGTCATCCAACGCCAGTCTCGCTCAGAAGACCGCCGCTGCCCGTACCCGCCCGGCCGAGCGGGCCGGCACGAGGTCCGGGCAGCAGCATAGGTTCGAATACGGCCTTACCGCACGGTCACGACGACCGCGCGGTTCGCCCGCTTGCGCACGCCTTCGCCGGTCGGCTGCAGCGGCTCGCCTTTGCCGGCCGCGCGCGTGGAGATCCGGTTCGCGGCAAAGCCGCTCGCGACCAGATGGTCACGCACGGACTTGGCGCGCTTGTCGGAGAGCTCGATGTTGGGGTCTTCCTTTCCGACCGTATCGGTGTGGCCGACCACCTCAAGAGACACGAAGCGGCATTTCCACCCGTTGATGAGCTGGGCGAGCTCTTGCTTGCTCTGGTCGCTGACCCAATGCTTGTTGAATCCGAACTCTATGACGTAGACGCGCGGTGCGTCCGTAACCGGTTGCTTCAGGTCAAGTCTCAAACCTTGCGCGCCGACACCGAGCTGAAGGCCCTCCGTACGGGACTTGAGATCCAGCAGCACCTTGTTGTTCTTGTTGCTGTAGCTCGCGCCGCCACCGCCCACGAACAGCGTGGACTCGCCCTCCAGGACCGAGTACCGGCCGGGCAAGTCGGCAAGCTTGTTCATGTTGCGGACAAAACCGACCGCGGTCACCTTGGACACGCCGACCTTGATGCCGGCGCCGAAGCCGTCGACCGTGAACGGGATCTCGCAGCCCTTTGCCAGATTGGGCAGCCTCAGGACGCCGTCGCCCTTCTGGCCGCCGAGACCCACCATGATCGACGTGGTGACGATCTCGACCTCGGGCAAATTTTGGTCTTGGGCGACCGCCGGCGACCCCGCGGCAAGCACAAACAGTAGCGAGGCCGTGGTCGCAAGGCATTTGGATGCACGCATCATTGGATGCTCCTCTCTGCAGATGACGTTCTTTATCCGTAGTCAACAGTTGGATGACGAGCCCCCGTGCCGAACACCATGGCTGCGGCTTATGCTGTCAGTGCTGAAGTCCTGTGTTCGACGCCAAGATCCACCGACCCGTACGCCGGAGCCGGGCCCAAGGGCCCCGAGTTCCGGGTCGTCAAATTGAGTTAGCATGAACAAGGGGATGATGGAAGTTGCAGCGCACAGAATCGTCGCCTTACCGGCAATTCTTTCGAGTCCGAAACCTAGTCGACCCAACCCAACACATCGCCGATCAGCGACCAGCGCGGCGGCTGAATCTGCTTGGTCTTGCCCTCTACGCTTCGGTCCAGATCGCGAGTTCGTGCCCGTCCGGGTCGGTGAAGTGGAAGCGCCGCCCGCCGGGGAACTCGAACAGCGGTTTGGTGATCTTGCCGCCTGCCGCTTCCACGCGCGTCATCAGGTCCGAGAGGTCATCGCCGTAGAGAACCACCAAGGGGCCGCCCGTGATCACGGCTTCGCTCGCGTCGAAGCCGCCCCTCATCTGGCCGTCCGAGAACTCGCAGTAGCTCGGCCCATAGTCCGTGAACGTCCAGCCAAAGGCCTCGCCGTAGAACGCCTTTGAGCGGGCGATGTCGGCGACCTTGAACTCGATGTAGTTGATGCAACGATCCCGGCGTGTGATTTCCGTTCCCAAGGCGACCTCCGATTGACGCTCGACAAGGTGTGACCCTGGTTACAACACGGATGGCGCCGCGAGCAAATCCATTTCGGCCGATGGCGGGTCGGCCCGGCAAGCCGGCCCCTCGCCTCAGGACGGTCTGCGGGCGATCGCGTGGAGGGCGCTGCTTTCGACGGCACTGGTGCCCAGCTCGGACAGCCGCTCGACCGTGCGCGTCCGGACCGTCTCCCGTTGCTCGCTGGTCAACTGATCGATCTCCCAACGAAAGCCCGAGCCCATGGCGATGGTCCACCAGTCCGCGGCATGCGCGAGCGGCTGGCGATCGCTGACCGGGTGGATCTCCGGCGCGGCGCCGCCGCAGTCCGCGAACAGGCGGCGGAGGTTGTCAGGATCGGTCAGACGCTCCCAGGGACCCGCCGCCAGGCTGTGATCGGGCCGGACCCGCAGGATCTCCTCGGCGAAGATCGAGGCCGCCGGCTCGAAGGGACGCGGCCCCCAAACCGTGACCGCGAGCCCTCCACCCGGCCGCAGCATGCGCCAGAGTTCGCCGACCTGTCGCTCCATGTCGGGAACGAAAAAGATCGAGAACACGCTGATCACGGCATCGAAGCCCTCGTCGGGCAGGCCCGAAACCGACATGTCGGCTCGCTGGAACGTGACGTTGTCGAGACGCCGGGCACTCGCCTTGGCGCGGGCCCGCGCCAGCATGTTCTCGGCCAGATCGATTCCGATGACGCGGCCGTCCGGTCCCACGGCCGCGGCCGCGGGGAGCGCCGAGGCGCCGGTGCCGCAGCCCACGTCCAGCACGCGGCTCCCCGGGCGCAATTCCAAAAGCTCGACGGCGCGTTGGCCGTGCCGGTCCCAGAAGGCCAGTGGCGCGTCGTCGAAGTGATCGGCCGCGGCGTCATAGGTGGCCGCGGCCTTGAGCCGCGCCGAAGTCTCCATCTGGTTCATCGGTCCTGTTCCCTTGCGTGGTTCTGCGGCAAGCGCCCTATTTCGACATTTCCAGGACCGCGGCCAGATCCTCCAGCCTGACCGTCTTGTCGTAGATCCCGGCGCCGAGCTGGTAAGGCCGGCCCTCGACCGACATGACGAAGCTGATCTTGCGCAGGGGCACCTCGCCACCCGGCTTGAGCCAGACATATTCGACCCAGCCACCGCCCGGCAACTGCGCCGTCTTGCAGAGCTCGAGCCCGTACTGCTTGCCGTTGTAGTCGGTGTGCTGCTTGATGTCGCCGCCCTGGCGCTCGGGGAAGGCGGGGTTGGCAAGGACCTCGTCGGCTTCGCAGTTGACCACGAAGACGTATGTGTCCTTCCAGGTGAACTCCGAGCGCCGGTCGCGAATGACCTCGAGGCCGGCCTCTCCTTCTCGGGCAAGCAACGCCGCCGCCTTGCGCACTTTGGCCACGACCTCGTCGGGATCGGCCTGACCGCCCAGGGTCACGGCCATGGCGGGGCCGGCCGCCAGCATGGTGCCGGCGAGCGCGGCGATGGGGATAAGCTTCATGGTCGTCTCCATTCGATGGGTTTTCGGATCGCCCCGCGGAGCGAAGGATCGTGATCCCCAATTCGGCTGCCCGGCCGATCTATCGCGCTCCGTCAGGTTCGGCCGCGGTTCATAGCCGAAATCGCTCCTGCATTCACGCAGCGATTTGGCAGTGGCTGGTTGCATTTTTGCAGGGAGGGCGGATACTGCCCGCATGAATTGGGATGATCTGCGCATCGCGCGGGCGGTTTATCAGACCGGCAGCTTCGCCGCGGCGGCCGCCCGTCTGCGCATCAACGAGACGACGGTGGCGCGTCGCCTGGCACGCCTGCAGGAGGACCTCGGCGTCACCCTGTTCGAAGCGGTCGACGGCGTCCGCAGACCGACCGCGCATTGCAAGGAGGTCGTCGCGCTGGCCGAAACCATGGCCAGCCAGGCGGAGCGCATCGCCAGGATCGGGGCTCTGGACGAGGGCCCGGTCGGCCGGCGGCGCGTCGCCACGACGGATTCGGTCGCGACCGAGGTGCTCGCGCCCAGGGCCGCGGCCTTTCTCGCCGAGAACCCGGGGATCTCCCTGGATTTCCTGGCGTCCACCGAGAACGTCAATTTCTCCCGCTGGGAGGCCGATCTCGCGATCCGCCTGGGCAAGCCCGACAGGGGGGATTTCGTGATCTCGAAGCTGGCCGACCTGTCGCTCTATCTGTTCGCGCCCGCAAAGGCCGCGTCGGACGGGCGCGAACTCGTCTGCGCCTATCCGGACGAGCTGGACGCGACCCCGGAGTCCCAATATCTGATGGGCCTCGGCCTGCATCAGCGCGCCCGCTGTACGACCAAGAACCTGCTGGTGGTGAAGCGGCTCATCCGGTCGAAGCAGTGCAGCGGGATCCTGCCGAGCTTCATGTGCGGAGATCTGATCGGGGACAAGTCGCTCAAGGCGACGAAGCTGCCAGAGCCGCGCGGCGTCTGGCTGCTGATCCAGCCGCACCTCAAGGACGACCCGGCGACCCGCGCCGTGATCGCCTGGATCCGGGACTGCTTCGCGTCGCTGGAGATCTCGTCTGAAATGACAGGATCGGAGCGCCGGCCAACTGCCGAAAGATCCTAAGCCGCGCGGATGCCCCGCATGCGCTCGTTGCGCCGGCGCAGCAGCTCGAGCGTCGCCAAGAGCGCGATCGAGACGCAGATCAGCACGGTGGCCACGGCCAGGATGGTGGGGCTGATCTGCTCCCGGATGCCGGACCACATCTGGCGCGGGATGGTGGTCTGCGCCGGGCCCGACAGGAACAGCACCGCCACCACCTCGTCGAACGAGGTGATGAAGGCAAACAGCCCGCCCGAGATCACGCCCGGCAGGATCAGCGGCACGATCACCTTGAAGAAGGTGGTCGGCGGGGACGCGCCCAGGCTGGCCGAGGCGCGGGTCAGGCTGTGGTCGAAGCCGACCAGCGTCGCCGTCACGGTGATCACCACGAAGGGCGTGCCGAGCGCGGCATGGGCCAGGATCAGGCCGGGATAGGTCTGGGCCAGGCCGACATTCGAATAGAAGAAGTACATGCCCGCCGCCGAGATGATGATCGGCACGATCATCGGCGAGATCAGCAACCCCATGATGACGGTGCGGAAAGGCATGAACGGCCGGCTCAGCCCGAGCGCCGCCAGGGTGCCCAAGGCGGTGGCGATGATCGTTGCGGACACGCCAATGATCACGCTGTTCTGGACCGCCTGGATCCATTGCTCGTTGCGGAAGATGTCCTCGTACCAGCGCAGCGAGAAGGCGTCCGGGCTCAAGCTCAACATGCCGGGGGTGAAGGTGAAATAGGGCTCGGCGTTGAAGGACAGCGGCACGATGATCAGGATCGGCGCGATCAGGAACAGGAACACCAGGCCGCAGAAGAACCGGAAGCCGTAATACCAGGCCCGCTCACCAGCGCCGGCATAGGGAGGGAGTGCCATACCCGTTCACCCGAGCTTCATGTTGTCGACGCCGACGATGCGGTTGTAGAGGATGTAGAGCGCCAAGACGCCGCCGAGCAGGAGCGCACCCAAGGCGCCGGCCAGGCCCCAGTTCAACGATTTCTGCATGTGGAAGGCGATCAGGTTGCTGATCAGCTGTCCGGTGCGGCCGCCGACCAGCGCGGGCGTGATGTAGTAGCCGATCGACAGGATGAAGACGAGCAGCGAGCCCGCGCCGATGCCGGGTATGGTATTCGGGAAGTAGACCCGGAAGAAGGCCGTGGCCGGGGTCGCGCCCAGCGACCGCGCGGCCCGCACATAGCTCGGCGAGATGGTCTTCATCACGCTGTACAGCGGCAGCACCATGAACGGGAGCAGGATGTGGGTCATGGCCACCACCGTCCCGGTCATGTTGTAGATCATCTGCACCCGGCTCTCATCCGAGATCAGACCCAGGGCCACCATGATGTCGTTCAACACGCCCTCGGTCTGCAGCATCACGATCCAGGACGTTGTCCGCACCAGGAGCGAGGTCCAGAACGGCAACAGCACCAGGATCATCAAGAGATTGCTGATCCGCACCGGCAAGGTCGCCATCAGGAAGGCGATCGGGTAGCCAAGCAACAGGCACAGTACGGTGATCCCAAGGCTCACCCACAAGGTGCGCAGGAACAGGGGCACGTAGATCTGGCGGTCTTCGGCTTCGGACACGATCGACAGATCGTCGTCATATTTGAGGTCGAGCGCGGCCAGATAGTGGGTCAGGGTCAGGGGTTCCGACAGCACCTTGAGGGTCGTCCAGGTGCCCTGCTCGCCCCACTTCTTGTCGATCTTGATGAGCGCCTCTTTCCACGGTCCGGCCTCGACCTTGGCCAGCCGGCGCGCCGATTTGGTGAACGTACTGCGCATCCCGCTGCGCTCGAAGTTCACGCGGGTAGCCACCCTGCCGATGGTGCGCGCCTTGCGGGCCGCCACCATCTCTTCGGCGAAGATGGCGAAGGTCGCCTCGTCGGGAATGCCCTGCCCGTCCCACTCCTGAAGCGCCGCCGCCGTTCTGGGCAAGAGCGAGGGCAACAGCGAGTTGTCGACGCTGCGCAGCAGCATGCTGCCGATCGGGAAGATGAAGGCGATCAGGACGAACGCCAGCAGCGGAATGACCAGCCCGAACGCCTTCAGCCGGTTGTTTCGGGTTGTCACGCGCAGCTTGGTCTTCAGCGGGACGCCGTCCGCTGTCTGGATGACCGGCCGCTCCATGGTCACGTCAGCCATGGGACCCCTTGTGCAGTCTGCCCCTCGGCGAATCGGCTGGCGCCGGGGACAGCGGGAGGGAGGGCGGCCGCACGACCGCCCTCCGCCTCAGGTTACTTGGCCAGCCAGGCCGAGAACCGCTCGTTCAGCTCGTCCTGGTTGTCCGCCCAGAACTCGAAGCTGTTCTGCAGGGCGGTCTCGAAGTTCGCGGGCGTGGTCGGCATGTGCGGTTTCATGTCGATACCGGTTTCCGCATGCTTGCCCACCAGCGGCGCCGAAGACTTGCGCGCCGGGCCGTAGGAGATGTACTTGGCCTGGTCGGCGAGCCGCTGGGTGTCGGTCGAGAACTTGATGAACTCCAGCACCGCCTTCTTGTTCTTGGTGCCCTTGGGGATGCCCCAGAGGTCGATGTCCCAGACCTGGCCGTCCCAGATGATCACGAAGGGCTTGTTCTCGGAGACCTGGGCGTTGAAGATCCGGCCGTTATAGGCCGAGGTGATGGCCACCTCGCCGTCGGCCAGAAGCTGCGGCGGCTGGGCGCCCGCTTCCCACCAGACGATGCTGTCCTTGATGCTGTCCAGCTTCTTGAAGGCGCGGTCCCGGCCCTCGTCCGTCTCCAGCGTCTCATAGACCTTGTTGGCCGGCACGCCATCCGCCATCAGCGCCCATTCCAGGTTGATCTTCGGCGACTTGCGCAGGCCCCGCTTGCCCGGGAACGTCTTGGTGTCGAAGAAATCCGCGAGCGTCGTGGGCTTTTTGCCCGAGAACTTGGTGTCGTCATAGGCGACGATCGTCGACCACAGGATGGTGGCGACGCCGCACTCGTGCAGAGTGCCCTCGATGAAGTCCTCGGCCGCCGCCATGCCCTTGGGCGAAGGCGGCAGGATGGAGGCGTCGATCGGCTCCAAGAGGCCCTCGTCGCAGCCGCGCACGACATCGGCCAGCTCCAGATCGACCGCGTCCCAGGTAACGTTGCCGGCCTCGACCTGGGCCTTGATCTCCGCGAGCCCGCCGTTGTAGTCGACGGAATTGATCTTGTTGCCGGTCTTGGCCATCCACGGCTTGTGGTAGGCCTCGACCTGGCTCTTGGTGTAGGCGCCGCCCCAGGACACCACGGTGATGGTGTCCGCCGCGGAGGCCGCGCCGGCCGCGGCGAGGCTCAAGGCCACCGCCCCGGCCACCGCAAAGCTCGTCTTCGGAAGAATACCCGTCATCGATTTCCTACTCCCTGTTTGCTGTCTGCCGGTTGCACCGGCTGTTTGCCTAGATCCGGCCGGCGCCATGTGCCGCCGTCCCCAGACCGTTGAAATCCGGTTCGCCCTCACGTCCGGACGGACGCATCGAGCGCACGGCAATCCTCGGCCATCCAGCCCACCTTGACCTGTTCGCCCGGCTTGAGGTGGGCGTGGCCGGCGGCGTTCGGCACCTTGACGATGAAATCGTCATGGCCGCACAGATTGACCCGGGTCCGCACGTGATCGCCGAGATAGATCAGCTCTTCCACGCGGGCGTCGAACACGTTCGGCACGCTGCCGTTGGTCGGGTTGATGACCACCCGCTCGGGCCGCAGCGATAGCGTGGTCTCGGTCCCCTGGCCGTCGATGTTCACGGCCAGCGCCTGCACTTCGCCGCCGCCCTCGAGCTCGACCGTGCAGCCGCTGCCGTTAACGCCCCGGACCTGGCCGAAGAGCCGGTTGTTCTCGCCGATGAAGCTCGCGACGAAAGCGTTGTCAGGCTTCTCATACAAGACGTCCGGCGCGGCCAGCTGTTGGATCACGCCGTCGTCGAACACCGCGATGCGGTTCGACATGGTCAGTGCCTCGGACTGGTCGTGGGTGACATAGACCACCGTGACCTCGAGGTTCTCGTGGATGTGCTTGATCTCATATTGCATCTGCTCGCGCAGATTCTTGTCCAGCGCACCCAGGGGCTCGTCCATCAGCACCAGCTTGGGGTCGAAGACCAAGGCCCGCGCCACGGCCACGCGTTGCTGCTGGCCGCCGGAGAGCTGGCCCGGCCGGCGCCCGCCGAAACCGCCGAGCTGGACCATGTCGAGGGCCCGGTTGACCCGCTGGGTGGTCTCTTCCTTGGGCGCCTTGCGCACCTGCAGCGGAAAGGCCAGGTTCTCCGCCACCGTCATGTGCGGGAACAGGGCGTAGTTCTGGAACACCATGCCGATGTCACGCTTGTGCGGCGGCACATTGTTGATGGGATTGCCGTCCAGATAGATCTCACCATGGGTCGCGGGCTCGAACCCCGCGAGCATCATCAGGCAGGTGGTCTTGCCCGAACCCGAGGGGCCGAGCATGGTGATGAACTCGCCCTTCTCGATATCGAGATTGAGATTTTTGACGACGAGGGTCTCGCCGTCATAGCTCTTCTGGACTTCTCGAAAGCTGACGTAGGCCTCAATGCTGTTCGCCATGACCCGGCAATTGCCCCAACCCTGTTCAATGTCCCCGTCCTGATGGCGGGGTGTTTTTTTTCTTGCTGGCGCGCCAGAAGGCCGGCGGCCCCTCTGGCATGCCAGCGCAAATACTAAGGGATAACTTGGTGGAGGAAAACCCCGCGATTCCGACGCTTTTCCGTCGGATTCCGGCATCATGGCCAGCTCCGCCCAGCCAGACCAGTGAGCGATATCATCCAAGAATCAGGAGCTTATCGCCTACGCGGCCATGGAAACCAAGACCGCGCATGAGGACCTGACAACGCCGCTCAGGCGCGTGCCTCAGGCCGCCTGGCGGAGGTGGAGCCGCTCCCAGACCTGGGTCAGCGCGGCGACCAGCGCGTCCATCTTGGCGTCGTCGTGCAGGGGCGAGGGCGTGATCCTGAGCCGCTCGGTGCCCTTGGGCACGGTCGGGTAGTTGATCGGCTGGATGTAGATGCCGTGCTCCGCCATCAAGAGGTCGCTGGCCTGCTTGCAGGCCACCGGATCGCCCACCAGCACCGGCACGATATGGGTCTCGGACGGCATCACCGGCAGCCCCGCCTCGGCCAGGAGGTGCTTGAGCCGGGCCGCCCGCTCCTGATGCCGGTCGCGCTCCGTCTGGCTCGCCTTCAGGTGCCGCACCGAGGCCAGCGCCGCCGCCACCAGGGCCGGCGCCAGGGCGGTCGTGAAGATGAAACCCGGCGCGTAGCTGCGCACCGCGTCCACCAGTGCCGCCGAGCCCGCGATGTAGCCGCCCATCACCCCAAACGCCTTGGCCAAAGTGCCCTCGATCACCGTCAGCCGGTCCATCACCCCGTCCCGCTCGGCGATCCCGGCGCCCCGCGGGCCATAGAGACCGACCGCGTGCACCTCGTCCAAATACGTCATCGCCCCGTAGCGCTCCGCCAGATCGCAGATCGCCCCGATCGGCGCCACGTCGCCATCCATGGAATAGACCGACTCGAAGGCCACCAGCTTGGGCGCGTCTTGAGGCGCCGCCGCCAGCAACTCCTCCAGATGGGCCAGATCGTTGTGCCGGAAGATCCGCTTCTCCGTCCCGGAATGCTTGATCCCCTCGATCATCGAGGCGTGGTTCCAAGCGTCCGAAAAGATGATGCAGCCCGGCAGCAGCTTCGCCATGGTGCTCAAGCAGGCCTCGTTCGCCACATAGCCCGAGGTGAACAACAAGGCCGCCTCGGTCCCGTGCAGGTCCGCCAGCTCCCGCTCCAACAAAACATGCTGGTGCGTCGTCCCCGAGATGTTGCGCGTGCCGCCCGCCCCCGCCCCCATGCGCTCGGCCGTCGCCGTCATCGCCGCAACCACGTCCGCGTGCTGGCCCATGCCCAGATAGTCGTTCGAGCACCAGATCACCACGTCCCGCGGATCCTCGCCCCCACCGTAGCTCAAGGCCTCCGGAAACCGACCGCAGCGCCGCTCCAAATCCGCAAACACACGGTACCGACCCTCACCCTTGACCTGCTCGACCGCCTGACGAAACCGCTCTTCGTAGTTCATGATGCGCTCCCACACGCTGCCTCCCGCTCGCGCCGACGATCCGGCCGCGAGGGGGTGCCTTACTTTATATCTGTGCCCATTTAGCGCCAAGCTTGGTTAATTGGCCATTAACCATAGGGTCGCAGTCTGCACGGCACTCAGCCGCTTCGCGTGATAGAACCGCACCGATCAGCAGACCGGCTACCTGTCCATCTTGTGTGGCCGAGTTGCCGGAGCAACACCGCTAGGACGATATGCCGAAAAGCCTTCCACAGCGCCTGAGGCGACGGGTCAGAGGCCGGATCCGGTCGGCGCTCGGTGACCTCCGCCTGCTGCCCTTCGTTCTTCCCCGCCGCTTCCACGCCTACGGGTGCGGCATAGGCAAGACGGGCACCCACTCGATCAACGCGATCTTCAGCAACTATCGCACGGCCCATGAAGTCGACATACGGCGAACGGTAAGGCTTGTCGTCGCCTACAGGGATGGCACCATTTCGGATCAGGAGATCGAGCGGCTCCTGCTGCGACGCGACCGCCAACTTTGGCTGGAAATGGACTCGTCCGGCATCAACGGCGACCTGGCCAAGCCCCTGGCAAGGATCAGCCCCGAGGCGAAATTCGTCCTGACCATCCGCGATGTGTACAGCTGGGCCGATTCAGCCATCAACCAGATCATCAACTTTCGTCCCTTGACCACGCCGTGGGCCCCACTGTACCGGAGACGCTTGCGGCTCGGCGTTCTTCACCACACGCCTCAGGATGAACCGCTCGAATCGCGCGGTCTTCCCCCTCTCGCGTCCTTCATGATCTCCTGGGATGAACGCAACCGAAATGTGCTCGACTCGGTGCCCGACGACCGTCTCATGATCGTGAGAACGCCTGAGATCGGGGCACAGGCCGCGGCGATCGGAGCCTTTGTCGGCGTGCCCGCGGACAACTTGGTTCTCGAGCGCGCGCAAAGCTACGTGACGAAGAACAAGCACGGCGTGTTGGCCGAGCTGGACAGCGCTTACGTTCGGGACATGGCCGAGCGATATTGCGGCGACCTGATGCGCCGGTTCTTTCCGGACGTTAGGCCCTATGACGGAACCTGACGCCGTCGTCTGAGGCCCGCTCGCCCCGCATGTCGCAGGGCCACCAGAATCCGTCCGGGTCGCAACAGGCGCCGATTTGCCGCTACCCTAGCGTTTCGACGAAAAACAGGACAGCACGCGGGACTTCGAGGGCAGACCATGACGGACGTTGACGGCTCAAGACCCGGATTATTCTGTCGCTGGACGGCGCCGTCCCGCCGTCGCGCCGCGGCCTGAGGGAGCGACCGGATGTACGCGGTCCGCCTCTGGTCGGTGCGCCACGCCAAGGGGCTGAACCGCCTCTATCACGCATTCGAGTGGGTGATCCGCCGGCTGCACCCCCTGTGCGCGCGGATCGGCTATGACCGGCTCGAGCGCCCGGTGGCGGCGGTCGAGAAACCGATCAAGGAATTCCTGTTCGACTGTCGCATGTGCGGCCAGTGCGTTCTGTCCGAGACCGGCATGTCCTGCCCGATGAACTGTCCCAAGGCGCTGCGCAACGGGCCCTGCGGCGGGGTGCGGGCGGATGGCGGCTGCGAGGTCGAGCCCGAGATGCGCTGCGTCTGGGTCGCCGCCTGGGAGGGCGCCCAGCGCATGGGCACGGAGCCGACCCTGGCGCTGCAGGCGCCCGTAGACCACAGCCTGCTCGGCCGCTCCTCCTGGCTGCGCGTGGTCCGCGCGCTCGGCCAAGAGGCCCAGCCTGTGGCGGACGAAGGCCGCAAGGGGGCGACGGTGCCGCGATGAGCCAGGACGAAGGCGAGGTCCGCGAAGATCTGTTCGGCTATGCCAGTCCCGGCCCGCCGCCGCCCGGCTATTCCTCGCACGGATGGCTCGAGCATCTCTTGCGCAGCGGCGTGTTCGCGGTGACCGCGGAGCTCAACCCACCGGACTCCGCCGATCCCTACGAGGTCTACGAGCGCGCCGCGGTCCTGGCCGAGGTGGTCGACGCGATCAACGCCACCGACGCCTCGGGCGCCAATGTGCACATGTCCAGCGTCGGCATCTGCGCGCTCTTGACCCGGGACGATCTGGCGCCGGTGCTGCAGGTCTCCTGCCGGGACCGCAACCGCATCGCCATCCAGGGCGACGTCCTTGGGGCCGCCGCCATGGGCGTATGCAACGTCTTGTGTCTGACCGGCGACGGGGTCGGCGTCGGCGACCAGCCCGAGGCCAAGCCGGTCTTCGATCTCGACTGCATGTCGCTCTTGAGCACGATCCGGATGATGCGGGACGAGGGCCGGTTTCTCTCCGGCCGGCCGCTCACCGAGCCGCCCAAGGTGTTCCTCGGCGCGGCCGCCAACCCGTTCGTGCCGCCCTACGACTTCCGCCCGCTCCGGCTGGCCAAGAAGATCGAGGCGGGCGCCCAGTTCGTGCAGACCAACTATTGCTTCGACCTGCCGATCCTCAAGGACTACATGGCCCGGGTGCGGGACCTGGGCCTCGACGAGACCTGCTTCATCCTGGTCGGCGTGGGGCCGCTGGCGAGCGCCCGCGCGGCCCGGTGGATCCGCTCCCGGGTGCCCGGCATCCACATCCCGGACGCGGTGGTCGAGCGGCTCGAACGCGCCGGCGACCCGCGCCTCGAGGGCAAGAAGCTCTGCATCGAGCTGATCCAGGAGATCCGCGAGATGCCGGGCGTGGCCGGCGTGCACATCATGGCCTACCGCCAGGAGGAGATGGTGGCCGACATCGTCGCCGAGTCGGGCGTGCTGGAAGGCCGCACCGAGGCGCAGATCGGGCTCGCCGGGCTCAGGCGGCAGCAGGCCCGCAAGCGCCGGACGATGCTGGAGATTCTCGGGCGCAGATTCCGTCGGACAGAAGACCGGGATAGCTGATCACGCCGGGACGCGGCGCTCCTCGCGCGGGGTGCGGCCGAAGTGCTCGCGGTAGCATTTCGAGAAGTGAGAGGCCGAGACGAAGCCGCAGGCCACCGCTACGCTGAGCACGGAAAGCGACGTCTGCATAAGGAGTTGCCGGGCGTGATTGAGACGCAACTCCAAGTAATAGCGGGTCGGCGTGCGATGCAGGTATTTCTGAAACAGGCGCTCGAGCTGGCGCGTCGAGAGATCGACCTGCTGGGCCAGCGCGCGCTGGCTGAGCGGCTGCTCGATGTTCTGCTCCATGAGCCCGATCACCTCCAAGAGCTTGGGGTGGGCGATGCCGAGCCGCTGGCGCAGGTTCATGCGCTGGTGGTCGTGCTGGTCGCGCATGCGCTGGTAGATGAGCTCGTCGGAGACCGCGGCAGCCAGCTCGTAACCGTTCTGCACGGCGATCATCTTGAGCATCAAGTCGAGCGCCGCCGTGCCCCCCGAGCAGGTGAACCGGTTGCGGTCGATCTCGAAGATGTCCGAGGTGACGTCCAGATGGGGAAACTCCTCGGCAAAGCCGGGCAGGTTCTCCCAGTGGATGGTGCAGCGATAGCCGTCCAAAAGCCCGGCCCGGGCCAACAGATGGCTCGCCGTGCAGAGCGCGCCGATGTCGGCGCCGCGCGCCGCCAGGCGACGCAGCCAGGCGAACAGCTTGGCATCCTCCTGGCCCTGGACGTCGATGCCGCTGCACACCGCCACCGTGGGCACGAAGTCCACATTGCCCACCGCCTCGTCGGCGACCACGTCGACATGGCAGGAGGCGGTGACCGGCAGGCCGTCCATGGACAGCACCTGCCACTCGTAGAGCGGCTTGCCGCTGACCCAGTTGGCCAGGCGCAACGGCTCCACCGCCGCCGTAAAGGCGGACATGGAGAATTTCGGCACCAGCACAAAGGCGATGCTCTCCGTCTTGTGGCTCTTCGTCGCCCCGAACATGGCCGTTCCCTTGCCTCGCGATGCCGGCGAGTCGACGGGGATTCTAGCACAGTCATGTCGGATTTAGACAAGTAAAGCGGGCCCAACTCCCTGGTCTTTCTTGCCTCTCTCGGGCCAGGATTGCCGGGATGAGCGGCCCGCATCCCGACCGGCCGCCGCCATTCTCTGGTCAGAATCGAAATGTTGTTTCCGGGCCGGCGGGTCTATCATGTGTCGCCCAGCGCGGGATCCGAGCGCGGCGCCCGTAAGACGACTTGCGACCGCCGGCCGAGATTTGGCGCTGACCGAGAGTGCATGAGTAGGAACACATGAAGCTCGTATTGGCCGTGTTTCTTGCCGTCGTCGCGGCTTCGGTCGTGACTTTCGTGCGGTATGAGAGCTTCAGCCCGTGCGTCTGGATGGAGCAGGATCTGGCTGAACAGTCCGGCCTGCCGGTGCTTGTCGTCCAGAGCCGGATCCGCGCAGGCTTTCTGATCGAGGGCGTGGTCGATCCCGATCCCTACGACTGCGTCCTTGCCTGGTGGCGATTCAGAGCGGAGGGGCTGCCCGAGGAGTCTTGACCGGCGCACCCGGACCGACTGCCGCGAGACCGCCAGCGGACGCATCTCAGGCAGATCGCGAAAGGCCGCCCCTGATCCATTGCCGTCATCAGGTCGTGTCCAGGGCAACGGCACATGTCGGCTGGGAACGGTAGAGGGAGTCCCGCCGTCATGCGTCTCATTGCCTCGCTCGCGGCTCTCGTGGTCCCCACGCTGGCTGCGTTGGCGTTCTGGTGGTGGCAGGGCCGGCCGCTGGCGATCGTCGACCTGCCCGGCGGACGCCTCCAGTGTCTGTCCTACACGCCCTTCGAAGGGGATCAATCGCCGCTCGACAAGGACTACCGCGTTTCGGCCGAACGCATCCGCCGGGACATGGCTGCGCTGAAGCCCTACACGGACTGCCTTCGCACCTATTCCTCAATCGGCACCCAGGCCCAGGTGGTGCCGATCGCCCGGGAGCACGGCATGACGGTCATGGCCGGCGCCTGGATCAGCGGCGACGCCGAGACCGATGCCGAGGAGATCGACGGCGTGCTGCGCCTCGCCGCGGCCTATCCGGACACCGTCAGCACGGTCATCGTCGGCAACGAGGTCTTGCTGCGACGGGAAATGCCCGGAGACGCGCTTGCCGATCTGATCCGCTCGGTCAAGGCGCGCACCAGCAAGCCCGTCACCTACGCCGACATCTACGAGTTTTGGCGCCGCAATCCCCAAGTGGCGGCGTCCGTCGACCATCTGATGCTTCATGTCCTGCCCTACTGGGACGACCCGCGGCCGGTCTCCATCGATCGGGTGCAGGACCACGTTCGGGGGATCGTCGCGCGGGCGCAGGCAACCTTTCCCGGCAAGACCATCGTCATCGGCGAGATCGGCTGGCCGAGCGCCGGCCGCACCCGGGGCGGGGCGGCGCCGGGCCGGGTCAATCAGGCGCGCTTCGTCCGCGAGTTCGCGGCGGGCGCCGCAAAGCTCGGTCTTCGCTACAACCTGATCGAGGCCATCGACCAGCCGTGGAAGAAGGGCGCGGAAGGGACCGTCGGCGGCTTCTGGGGCGTCCTCGACCGAAGCCGCGAGGCGAAGTTCCCGATGACCGGACCGGTCAGCGAATGGCCGCGCTGGCCGCTCGCCCTGGTCTTCGCGACGGTGCTCTCGGTCGCGACCGTGCTGGCCGGCTGCCGCGGCCGGCAGCGGTGCTCGATCCGCCAGATGCTCGCCCTGGCATTCCTGGGGCAAGTCCTGGGCGCGACCCTGGTGTTTCAGGCCGATCTCGTCGCGACGAGCAGCCGGAGCTGGCTGGGCTGGCTTGGCGGGGCGGCCATGGCGGCAACGTCGATCGCCGCCGCGGCGACCGCCGTGCCCCTCATTCGCCGGGATGGCGGCGTCTGGGCCACGGTCCGTCCGGCCACGCAAAACGCGCTGCTGGCATGGCTTCGCCGCCCGCGGCTTGCCGCGCTGTCGCCGCCCCTATCGCTGGCGGCGCTGCAGGCCGCCGTGCTCGTGCCCGCGGCTATCGCCGCGATCGCGCTCGCCTTCGATCCGCGGCACCGGGACCTGCCGACGCCCTTCTATCTGATCCCGGCCCTGGCGTTCGGCGCACGCTGGCTGGCCGCGCGCAATGCCGGCACGCCGGCGCCGGACCGCCGCGAAGAAGCCTGGCTGGCGTTCGTGCTGGTGGCGGGCGGGCTGTTCTCGCTCGACGGCTGGCAGAATGTCGAGGCCATGGTCTGGACCTTGGTGGCGTGTGCGCTGGCGCTACCCTGGCTCGGCGCCTCGGCCCTCGAAGTCCGACGGCTGGTCGCGATCGTCGCCGCGCCGCGCCAGAGCGACGAGCGCGATGGCGGTCGCGGCTGAGGCCCAGGTGGCGTTGTAGAGGATGAGGCCAGCGCCGGCCGACGCCATGGCGACGACGCCAAGGGCGGCGGCACGGGCGGGCGCGCGTACCAGCAGGCACGCCAGGGCGAACGCGACGGCGGCCAATCCGAGACCGTTCCATTCGGTCACGACGATCAGCGCCGTGCGCAACGGGCACCAGACCGGCGCGCCGGCGGCGGCGCACAGAGCGCCCATCGCCTCGGGCTCGACGACGGCGTAGCGCGTGCCATACGCCAGCAGCACGAATGCCAAGAACACCAGGAGCGCCGGCAGCACCGGCGCCCGGCGCCGGATGACGCCCATCGCAGAGATAGCCACCGAACGCGTCCTCATATCCCCATCGCGAAGCATCAATCTAGCGCACGATCCGAGCCTATGGTGACAGTTCTGCCGCAGTTTGGTCGGGCATCCGCCCCAAACCGCAGCAGAATTGAGTCCATAGGGCCGGAAAATGCTCTAGCCTAGGGTGGTCGCTCCCGAGAACAGGAATCCCCGGTGTCCAACGGCAATGTCCAGACCCAGCGCGATCCGAGCGGCGGCGGCCCCGCCGTCCCGGACGGCACGAATGACGACGAACGGGGGCGTGGCGCCAAAACCGCGCTGATCGTCTATCTCTGTCTCGTGGGCATCCTGCTGCTCGGCATGCTGACCTTCATCGGGCTCTTCCTGCACGCCATCGCCACCTACCAGGACTGGATCCCCGTCTGAACGACCTCGAGGCGCTGGCGCCAGGCCGTCTGGTCGCCCGCGGCGCCCGCGCTATAGTGCCGCCCGCAGTTTCAGCGCTCGGAGCAAGGCCCCGACATGGCAGACGACGTCAAGATCACGGAGCCGGCCGCCGCGCTCGCCATCGCCGAGCGGCTCGCGACGCTCGCCCTGGCCGGCGCGTCGGAAAGCGATCTCCTCGACGCGATGTGCGACGGGCTGGTCGCGGCGGGCGTGCCAGTGCGGCGGGTGCTGGTCGGCGTCGATCTCTTGCACCCCAAGCTCTGCGCCGAGAACGTGGTCTGGCGCCACGGCGCGGGCGCCGAGCGCACCCACTATCTGCGCGAGGACCTCGAGGAGACGGATGCGCAATGGCGGCAAAGCCCCTTCTACCCCATGTCCGAGGCCGGCGAGACGCGCTTCCGCCAGCGCCTCGACGGCTCGGAGGATCCCGACCGCTTCCCGGTCTTCGCCGACCTGCGCGCGGCCGGCATGACGGACTACTTGGCCTACATCAGCACTCTGGGCGAGAACGCCACCATCGGCGAGATGGACAGCGTCTATTCGTCTTGGAGCACGGACCGCGCGGGCGGGTTTGAGGCCGCCGACATCGCCACCCTGGAGGCGCTGCTGCCGGTCTTCGTGCTGGCCTTCAAGTCCGCCCTGGTCGACTGGATGGGGGAGTCCCTGATGGAGACCTATCTCGGGCGGGACGCGAGCCGGCGGGTGCTGCGCGGCGCCATCGACCGGGGCGCGGCCCGCTCGATCCGGGCTGTGATCTGGTACAGCGATCTCGAGGGCTCGACCCGCATCGCCGACACCGAGCCCCGCGACCGGCTGATGGCGCTCTTGAACGACTACGCCGAATGCGTCGTCGACGCGATCGACGCCCATGACGGCCAGGTGCTCAAATTCATGGGCGACGGCATCCTCGCGATCTTCGAGTTGGACGACGATCCGGAACAGGCCTGCGGCCGGGCGCTCCTGGCCGCGGGCGGCGCCTTGGCTACGGTGGCCGACCTCAACGCCCGGCGCCTGGCCGAGGGCCTGCCCACCACCCGGGTCAATCTGGCGCTGCATCTGGGCGACGTTCTGTACGGCAACATCGGCAGCCAGGACCGGCTCGATTTCACCGTGGTCGGCCCGGCGGTCAACGAGGCGAGCCGGATCGAGGCCATGTGCCGCGGGCTCGAGCAGGACGTGATCGTCTCGGCCGCGTTCGCCGCGGCCGCCGGGCGCATCGGCGGCCGCCTGGTCTCCCTCGGCCGCTACGCGCTCCGCGGCGTGCGCCAGCCGCAGGAGCTCTTCACGCTGGATCCGGAGGCGCGGGCGACGGGGGACTGATCTCCCCATGAGATCAGCGAGCCCATTGCAGTCGACACCAGTAGTCGGCCCTCATACTTCGACAAGCTCATCCTTCGAGACGCCGCCTTCATCCTGAGGAGGCCTACAAGGCCGTCTCGAAGGAGAAGGCGGCTCCTCAGGATGAAGTGCGATAATCGAAGGACGAAGGGCGAGGCCCGCGTCGTCTCCTTCGCTCCGCAGTACGAGCAGGCCAGTACGATCTTACTTATTGGTCAATCAGTCCTAAGCCCTCAGCCGTTCGTTCTCCGGGTCGAACGGGGACTCCGGGATCACCGTGGCGCGGTGGCGGTCGCCCAGGATCTCGATCTCGAGATCGGTGCCAAGCTCGGCCAGCTCCGGCCGCACCATGCCCAGCGCCAGGCTCTTGCCCAGCCGCCAGCCGTAGTTGCCGCTGGTGGCGCGGCCGACCAGGGTGCCGTTCTGGTAGATCGGCTCGTTGCCGCGGGCGTCCACGTCGCCGACGTCGTGCACCTCGAGCGTGACGAATGCATTTTGGAAGCCCCGCTGCTGCCACTCGACCAGGGCGTCGCGGCCGATGAACTGCTCCTTGTTCAGGCGCACGAACCGGTTCAGGCCGGATTCCAGCGCCGCGTACTCGATCGAGAGCTCCCGCGGGATCAGCCGGTAGGACTTCTCGACGCGCAGGCTGTCCATGGCGCGGATGCCGAAGGGTTGCAGATCGAATTCCGCGCCCGCGTCGAACAGGAGGTCGTAGATGTAGTTCTGCATCTCGATCGGATGATGCAGCTCCCAGCCCAGCTCGCCGACGAAATTGACGCGCAGCGCGTGGGCCTGGGCGCAGCCCACATTGACGAACTGGCCCGAGAGCCACGGGAAGGTCTCGGTCGAGAGGTCCGTGTCCGTGACCTTCTGCAAGAGATCCCGTGAATGCGGCCCGGCCACGACCAGCACGCCGTACTGGCTCGTCACCTTCTGCAGCCGGACGCTGCCGTCCGGGGGCAAGAGCTTGGTCAGATAGTCGTCGTCGTGCCGCTCCATGGCGCCGGCCGAGACCAGGTAGAACCGGTCCGGGGCCTGGCGGTAGATGGTGAACTCCGAACGCACGCCGCCGTTGCCCGACAACATGTGGCAGAGGCCGATGCGCCCGACCGTCTGGGGCAGCCGGTTGGCCACGAGCCCGTCGAGCCAGGCCTCGGCCCCCGGCCCGCTCACCTGGAACTTGGAGAAGGCGGACATGTCCAGGAGCCCGACCTTCTCGTGCACGTGCCGGCACTCGTTGCCGACATGCTCGAAATAGTTGGTGCGGCGGAAGGACCAGACATCCTTGGGCTCGACGCCTTCGGGCGCGAACCAGTTGGGGCGCTCCCAGCCGTACACCTGGCCGAACACGGCGCCGCGCGCCTTCATGCGGTCGTAGCAGGGGGTCTGCTTCAAGGGGCGCGCGGCCGGGCGCTCCTCGTCCGGGAAGTGGATGGTGAAGACGTTCGCATACGCCTCCTCGTTCTTCTCCTTGAGGTAGCCGCGCGAGGCATAGGGGCCGAACCGCCGCGGGTCGACGCCCATCATGTCGATGGTCGATTCACCCTCGACGATCCACTCGGCGAGCTGCCAGCCCGCACCGCCCGCCGCCGTGATGCCGAAGCTGTGGCCCTCGTTGAGCCAGAAGTTGGGCAGATCCCAGGCCGGGCCGATGATCGGCGAGCCGTCCGGCGTGTAGCAGATGGCGCCGTTGTAGACCTCCTTGACGCCGACCTCGCCGAAGGCCGGCACCCGGAAGATCGCCGACTCGATATGCGGCTCCAGCCGGTCGAGATCCTCCTGGAACAGCTCGTATTCGGCGTTTTCGCTGGGGCCGTCCACATAGCAGCAGGGCGCGCCGATCTCGTAGGGGCCGAGCAAGAGGCCGCCGGCCTCCTCGCGCATGTACCAGGACGCGTTCGAGTCCCTGAGCACGCCCATCTCCGCCAAGCCCTGCTCGTGCCGGGCCTGGATCTCGGGGTGGGGCTCGGTGACGATGAACTGGTGCTCGACCGGGATCACCGGGATCTCGAGCCCGACCATGGCGCCGGTCTGGCGGCAGAAGTTGCCGCTGGCCGAGACCACGTGCTCGCAGGTGATGTCGCCCTTGTCCGTCTGAACCCGCCATTCGCCCGCGGCCGTGCGCTCGATACCGGTCACCGTGGTCTGGCGGTAGATCTCGGCGCCGCCGGTCCGCGCGCCTTTGGCCAATGCCTGGGTCAGATCGGCGGGCTGGATGTAGCCGTCCTCGGGATGCTGGATCGCGCCGATCAGCCCCTCGGTGTTGCAGAGCGGCCAGATCTCCTTGACCTGTTCGGGGGTGAGATGGCGCACGTCGACGCCGATCGTCTTGGCCACGCCGACATAGTAGTTGTACTCGTCCATGCGCTCCGGGGACGAGGCGAGGCGGATGTTCGAGACCCGGCGCAGGCCCACGTCCTGGCCGGTCTCCTCCTCGAGCTTCCCGTAGAGCGCCACCGAGTATTTGTGGATCTGGCCGACGCTGTAGCTCATGTTGAAGAGCGGCAGGAGCCCGGCCGCATGCCAGGTGGAGCCCGAGGTGAGCTCCTTGCGCTCGACCAGCACCACGTCCGACCAGCCCTTCTTGACGAGGTGATAGAGCGTCGACACGCCGACGACGCCGCCGCCGATCACCACCACGCGCGCGTGTGATTTCATGGCTTCCTCCGCTCGGGCAAACGCCCTGCCCCGGCCGCCGACGGCCGAGTACGTTCGCTCTCCCTAAACCACCCCGGGCGTAGGCAAGCGCTGTTTTGCGACACCCGTCATTGCGAATGCGACAGCATGCGGGCTACCGCGGGGTCTAGGCGAACTCATAGACCATTTCCTCGACCTGCCGCCATGGTCCGGGGAATGGCGCGGGTGGTCGCGGAGCGACCCCGGAGCCGACCGGCCACATCTTGCAGACCGTGGACCCTCCGAGCATGATGGCGGGCCGGCCCGACAGAGTTTCCCAACGGGCCGAACCCAAGGACCAGAGCCGGCCGATGGCCCCATTGCTCCATCTGGGACAGACACTCCAGGCGCACGCCCATGTGACGCCGGAGCGGACGGGCGCGGCCGATCTCGAGCGCAGCATGACCTTCCGGCAATGGAATGCGAGGGCCTGCCGGCTGGCGAACGCGCTCCTGGGCCTGGGGTTGAGCAAGGGTGATCGGGTTGCCGTGCTCGCCTACAACCGCATCGAATGGCTTGAGATCTACGCCGCCGTGGCCAAGGCGGGCCTGATCGCGGTGCCGGTCAACTTCCGGCTCGTCGCGCCTGAGATCCGATTCATCGTCGAGAACTGCGAGGCGCGGGCGCTGATCGTCGAGGACGCGCTTTTGGGCGCCGTCGAGGAGACTCGCCACGATCTACCGATCGACCGGGGCGCCTTCGTTCATCTCGGCAAGAGCGCCGCGCCGGCCGGCTACGTGGCCTACGAAGACCTCATCGCTGCCGCTGCCGGGGACGAGCCCGATGCCCGAGTCGCGCCCGGGGACACCTGGTCCCTGATGTACACGTCCGGCACGACCGGCAATCCCAAGGGCGCGATCCGGAGCCACGGCGCCGGCGCGCTGCTGTCGCTGACGACGGAGGTCGAGCTCGGCTTCAGCGCCCGTGATACGGGCCTTCTGGTCATGCCGATGTGCCACGCCAACTCGCTGAACTTCCTCGGCGCACTGACCTATTGTGGCGCGCCGGTGACGGTCTACAGCCGGCCACGTTTCGACCCGGAGCATCTCCTTCGCTCGCTCGCGAACGGCATCGCGACCTTCACGTCGCTGGTTCCGACGCACTACGTGATGATGCTGGGGCTTGGGCGACAGCTTCTCGAGAGCCTCAATCCCGAGCGGATCACCAAGCTGATGATCTCTTCGGCGCCCGCCCGCCGAGACACCAAAGAGGCGATCCTCGGCTACTTTCGAAACTCGGGGCTCTGGGAGCTTTACGGCTCGACCGAACAGGGCTGGGCGACCATGTTGCAGCCCGAGGACCAGTTCAGAAAGCTCGGCTCGGTGGGACGGGAATGCATCGGCACGGCGCCGATCCGGCTGCTCGACGAGGAGGGCCGCGATGTGCCCCAAGGCCAGGTGGGCGAGCTCTACTCGGCGACGCCCTACGCCTTCGACGGGTACTGGAAGTTGCCGGACAAGACGGCAGAAGCCTTCCGCGGCGACCATCTTTCCGTTGGCGACCTCGCCTGGCGCGACGAGGACGGCTTCTATTACCTGGTCGACCGCAAGAGCAACATGATCATCTCGGGCGGCGAGAACGTCTACCCGTCCGAGGTGGAGAACGCGCTGGGCGCCCATGCGGCGGTCAAGGACGTGGCGGTGATCGGGGTGCCGGACGCCAAATGGGGCGAACGGGTGCATGGGGTTGTGGTGCTGCATGCCGGCGCCGAGGCGAGCGAGGCGGAACTCGTGGCCTGGTGCCGCGAGCGCCTCGCCGGGTACAAGCGGCCGCGCTCGATCGCGATGATCCCCGAGGCGGACATGCCGCGGACCAGCACCGGCAAGATCCTGCATCGGGCGCTGCGCGAGCGCTTTGCGGAGACGGACGAGGCCTGACGGGACAGCATCCACCGGGAGAAACGAGCCATGGCTAAAGCATCAGTCGCCGACCTCGGCTCCGGGCCGGAAAGCTGCGCGGCACGCATCGCGCAGTTCCTGGAGCGGCGCGCCATCGACCGGATCTTTGGCCTGCAGGGCGGTCACATCCAGCCGGTCTGGGACTGGCTGCCCCGTCACGGCATCCGCATCGTCGATGTGCGCGACGAGGGCGCGGCGGTACATATGGCCCATGCCCATGCCGAGCTCACGGGCGGGCTGGGTGTCGCGATGGCGACCGCCGGCCCCGGCGTCACCAACTGCGTCACCGCGATCGCCAATGCCTCGCTGGCGCGCGCACCGGTGCTGCTGATCGGCGGCTGTCCGCCCCGCCCGCAGGTCAACAAGGGACCGCTGCAAGACATTCCCCATGTCGACATCATGCGGCCGATCACCCGGACGTCCCGCACCCTTCGGGTCGCCGATCAGGTGCTGCGGGAACTCGACGAGGCCGTCTCGCGCGCGCACGGAGACGCGGCCGAGCCGGGGCCGGCGTACCTCGAGATTCCGACCGATGTGCTGCGAGAAGAGGTTCCGGACGCCCAGGTGCTCGAGGATTGGCTCCGGCCCAAGCCGCCGCGACGGCTTCCGCCCGATCCGGAGGCGGTGGCACGGGCGGTCGAGGCGGTCTGGTCGGCGCGCCGCCCGGTGGTCGTGACCGGGCGCGGCGCACGGGGCGCGGGGCAAGCGCTGATGCGCCTGCTTGACGCGACCGGCGCCCTGTACCTGGACACACAGGAAAGCCGGGGCCTCGTCCCCTCGGACCATCCCGGCTTCGCCGGCGCCGTGCGCGGCAACGCCATGGCCGATGCGGACCTGCTGCTGGTCGTCGGACGCAAGCTGGACTATCAGCTCGGCTACGGCTCGCCCGCGGTCTTTCCGAACGCGCGGATCGTGCGGATCGCCGACACGGCGGGCGAGCTGGTCGACAACCGGCGGGGCGATCCCGAGCTCCTCGCAACCCCGGCGCTCGCGCTCGAGGCGATGGTCGAGGCGGCGGGCAACCGTCCATCGGCCCTCGATGCCGACTGGGCCGACGGCCTGCGCGCCAAGCAGCGGGCGCGGGCGGCAGCGGGCCTCGGCGAGGTGCCGGATCTGTGCGAGGACGGCAAGATTCACCCGCGCCGGATCTTTGACGCCATAGCCGACGTCGCCGACCCCGACTACATCGCCGTCGCAGACGGCGGCGACATCCTGAGCTTCGCCAGGGTCGGACTCGCCGCGCGCACCTATATGGACGCGGGCGCCTTCGGCTGCCTCGGGGTCGGCGTGCCCTTCGCGATCGCCGCCGCCCTGGCCTTCCCGGAGCGGCAGGTGATCTCGGTCAACGGCGACGGCGCATACGGGATCAACGCGATGGAGATCGACACCGCCGTGCGCCACGGGGCCAAAGCGGTCTTCATCGTTTCCAACAATGCCGCGTGGAACATCGAGCGCTACGACCAAGAGGCCAACTATGGCGGTCGGGTGGCGGGGACCACGCTGCGCCACTCGGACTACGCCGCCATGGCGGTCGCCCTGGGCGCCCATGGCGAGCGGGTGGAGACGCCGGACGGACTTGCGGGCGCGCTCGACCGTGCGCTCAAGAATGCGCCGGCGGTCGTCGACGTCGTCACCTCGCAGGCGGCCGTGTCCTCCGATGCGATGAAGGGGCTCGGCTATGTTCCCGACTACCAGCCCCTGACCGGCTGGGACGAGGCGGAACGGCGCCGGCGGGAAGAGGCCTGAGGACAGCGACCCTCCGAGACGGGCTAGGATCGGGAGACAAACGAGGTTGCGGAGTTTGGTTGGGCGGTAGACCGTTCGGGTCTGCGACCTAGCGGCGAACCCCCATTCGTGGGGGAGCGGGCCGGTGATGCAATCAAATCCGAATATGATCTAGCGCGAGGTGTAGGCGAACTCGTAGACGATCTCCTCGACCTGCCGCGTGGCCTGGGACTGGCCGCCCTGGGAGAGGACCGTGCTGCTGACCTTCTGCTGCTCGATGCGGTGCGGTAACAGGGTGTCCGGCTCGGTCACCAGCCGCACCGTGGTGTCGATCCTCAACTGCTCGATGTGGAACTCGCCGGCGCCCTGCCCGGCCATCCGCTTGAGGAAGGCCTCGAGCGCCCGGGCCACCTTGTCGGAATCGACAAAGCTGCGCAGTTCGAGATGCACGCAGCGATCCGCGCTGGCCGCCTTGCCACAGCTCACCGGCCCGAGATAGCGATAGGCCGCCTTCATCGGCACTTCCGTGTTGCCCAGCACGGGAACAGCCATGCTGAAGTCCTGCTCATAGGTTTCGCCGCGGTCGAATTCGCCGCCGACCCATGCGCCCACGTCCCGGTTCCAGCTCTCTGCCATGCGCGCCTCGAGCTGCCGGTCGGACATGGCGCCTTCGATCGTCTGCTGCACCCGCTCTTTCGCCTGATCCGGAAGATCGGCAAGCAGCGCGGCATAGGCCTCGCGCAGATTCTGACGATAGCGCTCCATGTTCTCGAGCCGGAGGTAGCTTCCCTGCCTGTCGATCACATAGCTGGGCCGTTGGTTCGCGGCGCTGAGCATGAACTGCTGCAGCCTGCCCTGCATGCCGGAAACCGGCGGCTCGACCTGCACGTCGACCTGCGTCTTGCCGAAGGTAATGAGCTGTCCGTCGGCGACCGGCTTGGCCGCGAATCCGTAGCCGCCACGCACGACAATCACCTGCTGGCCCCGCTCAGCGGCCCGGGTCTTGCGCGCAGAGAACGTGGCCGTGCCCTCGACAGTCTCAGGCCAGGCAAAGGCGAGCGTCACGGTGTCCGCCCGGACCGGCGCGAACGGGAGCAGCAAGAGGGAGATCAAGAAGCTGGCGAGCCGGCAGCGGCGGACGCATCGGTCGCGCATGGAGCAGGTCCTTGGCAGACGTGTGACGATGAGCTGCGATCAGTCCGACAGGGCGGACGGCGGGTCAAATGAAATCTCTGTGTCCGCTCGTCGGGCCGGGCCGAGGCCTCAAAACCCCTTGCAAAGCCTCAGGGAGTCGAAGATCGCGGCATGGATGTTGCGCGAGGCGACGGCGTCGCCCACCCGGAACAGCTCGAAGCGCCCGTCCGGATTCGCGGTCTTGGCCTGCGGCCGGCCCGCGACCAGCGCCGCCAGGTCGGTCTCGCCTCGATTGAGAGACAGTGGCTTGAGGGCGAAGTAGAGATCGTCCAGCGGCAGCGTGCCCGCCTCCACCACCACTTGGTCCACCTCCCGCCTCTCTTCGGTCTCGGCATAGACGTTCACGAGCGTGGCGACCAGCCGGTTTCCGGCCCGCTCGATGCCGACCAGCCGGCGGTCGGGGCTCATGGCGACGCCCGCGCGATAAAGCGCGCGCAGATGGACCGGGAAGTTGGTGGCGCCGGTCTCCTCCGCGATGGTGCGGTCGGGGGTGGCGATCTCCAGCTCGGCGGCCGTCGCCGCCAGGACCTCGGCACAGGACACGCCCTGATGCTGGCCGGTCTCGTCATAGAGCAGCACCCGGCCCGCGGGCCGGACCGCGCCGGAGAGGACATCCCAGGAACTGACCGCGAGATCGGCGCGCGCGAACCGGCCCGGGTTGGGCGCGCCGCCGGTGGCGATCACGACCACGTCCGGCGCCCCGGCCAGCACGTGCTCCGCCTCGGCCAGCACGTTCAGGCGCACATCGACCCCCAGCTTGCGCACCTGGCCGTCGAGCCAGCCGACGACGTCGCCCAGGTCTCCGCGCCAGGTTGCCCGTGCGGCGATGTTGACCTGGCCGCCGGTGCGATCCGCCGCCTCGAACAGGACCACGTCATGCCCCCGCAGGGCCGAGACCCGCGCCGCCTCGAGCCCGGCCGGGCCCGCGCCCACCACCACGACCTTGCGGCCGGGCCGGTCCGCGCGCGGCACCACATGGGGCATCGCGGCCTCCCGCCCGGTCGCCGGATTGTGCAGGCAGAGCGCCTCGCCGCCGACATAGATCCGGTCCAGGCAGTAGGTGGCGCCCACACACGGACGAATGTCTTCGGCCCGGCCCTCGGCCAGCTTGCGCATGATGTGCGGGTCGGCGAGATGCGCCCGGGTCATCGCCACCATGTCCACATGGCCGCCCTGGATCGCCTGCGCGGCGCTGTCCGGGTCCTTGATGTTGGTGGCGTGGAAGACCGGCAGCCCGGTCATCGCCTTCACCGCGCTGGCATAGTTGAGATAGGGCGAGAGCGGCGAGCCCATCGGCGGGATGAACTTGGCGAGCCCGGCATGGTCGCGGATCTGGCCCGCGTTGACATTGAGGAAGTCGAGCATGCCCGTGGCCGCGTAGCGGTCGACGATGGCCATGCCGTCCTCCTGGCTGAGCCCGCCCTTGATCAACTCGTCGACGACCAGGCGGATGCCGACGATGAAGTCGTCGCCGACGGCCCGGCGCACGGCTTCCAGTGCCTCGAGGCCGAAGCGCATGCGGTTCTCCAGGCCGCCGCCATAGGGGTCGGAGCGCCAGTTCACGGCGGGCGTCCAGAATTGATCGATCAGGTGGCCGGTGGCCAAGAGCTCGACCCCGTCGAGCCCGCCCTCCTTGCAGCGCCGCGCCGCGGCGCCAAAGGCCGCGACAACCCGGCGGATGTCCTCGGGCTCCATCGCCTTGGCGACCGCGCGATGGGCCGGCTCGCGCGCCGCCGAAGGTCCGATCACCGGCAGCCAGTGGTCGTAGCTCCAATGGGTGCGAAAGCCCATATGGGTGATCTGGCACATCAGCGCCGCGCCGTGCCGGTGGATGCGCGCGGCGAAGTCCTGAAAATGCGGGATGACCCGGTCGTCCGAGACGTCGAGCTGGCCGAAGGCGGGCGGCGAGTCCAGATCGACCACCGAGGAGCCGCCGAACATGGTCAGCGCCAGACCGCCCTTGGCCTTCTCCTCGTGATAGAGCTGATAGCGCGCCCGGGGCAGGCCGTCCTCGGCATAGGCCGGGGAATGGCTGGTGCTCATCACCCGGTTCCTGAGCTTCAGATGCTTGAGCCGGAACGGCTCGAACAGCGGTGCGTAGCGCACCTCCGGCTGGCCGGTCATAACCCGCCTCTCCTGGTCCTCCCGACCGACGAGACTAGCAGGCCCCAGCCCCGCCGCAAGCGACGCGTAAACGCCCGGAACCGCCTTCTCGGCGGCCCTGGGCTAATCGACCGGCCCTGTCAGTAGTGACAGTTTTGTTTGCCGATACAGGCAGTAGAATAAGGCAGTTCGAGCATGCCACGAGGGGAGATAAGACCATGCGGACTTGGAGTCCTTTGTTCAAACCAGCATTCGTGCTTTCCGTTCTCATCCTACCCCTACTCGCGGCTCCGGCGGCGGGCGAGACAAAGAAGAAGGACCTCGGCATCACCGAGGCCAAGATCCAGGCGGTCAAATGGTGCAAGGACGCGGGCGCAAACGCACCCGAGGCGTTCGCCTTCTGCACCTCCGGCTTCCTTACGGACGCAGAAATCCGGAAGTGCGTCGGCGAGCGCGGATGCTTCGGCAGCGACTTGGTCGGCATGCCGGGCTTCGCCGCCTGCAACACGCCAGAGGCGAAGCGGGTCTTCGGCCAGGCCGCAGGCTGTGGCGCCAAGAAGTGCACGGGCAACCCCGGCCGCTTCTATGTCGTCAACATGGCTGGCGATCCGGTTTGGCCGAACACGATCTCCGATTGCGCACCGCAAGACCGGTTTACGGCCAGCCCGGGACAGGGCGCCTGGCTGTTGCAGGGCCCGGGCGTGATGTCGCTGCGGGTCTGGGGCGGCGGCCTGACCGGCCCCGGCGCGAAGAGCGGCGGCGCAGCCAAGATCGCCCGGGATTCGACCAACGTCGACGGGCTGACGGAGGCCGGCGCGCAGACGGCGGCAGAGGACGGCACCTGGGAGCTGGTGTCGGGCCGGATGTACAAGCTCGACTACAACAAGAGCGGCCAAGTCGTGCCGTTCGATATCACGCCGCGCTACGAGGGAAAGCCGAAACAGTAGTGCGATAAGAGCGACCGCCGGTGGGCGCCTGCATGGTTAGGCGCCCACCGAGGCAGGAGCGGCGGCGCCTGGCCTGATCGGCCTGCGTCCCGCGTCTTGCCCGTGACCGCGCAGGGCATCTGCGCCGCCTCCCGGCGAGATGCTGTCGTCTCGTGGCCAGTGACATCCGTGCGCCATTGGCGATAATCCGGAGCCATGGCCGCGATCCACTATGTCTCCGAGGCGCTCGACGACGAAACGCGGGGCGCGCGACTGTTTCGCGGCGACATCCTGGTCTTCGAGGATGTCGCGCCGATGCACGCGCTCTGTGCCCGCACTCAGGAGCTGATCCGAGAGGCCTTCGGCGACGACGACCCTGAAACCTGCCAAGACCGACTGGATCGCGACTCCTTCGTGGCTGCCGCGCGCGCCGCCCGGGCACGCTATCGCAAGGATCCAGAGGTCGCGGCCCTCGCCCGGCACGTGCTCGCCGCCACCGGGGTCGCGCTCTCCCGCACCTATTGGGATCGGCTGATCCTGCGAGTGCTACCCTCGGGAAAGAGCCATTCCGCGCGGCGCATCGAACGCCTCGGACCGCACCGCGACAGCTGGGGGTCGAATCTCATGGCCCAGGTCAACTGGTGGGCGCCGATCTTTCCGATTGCGCCGGAGCGGACCGTCGCCCTGTACCCGAACTACTTCGACCGTCCGATCGCCAATTCCAGCGCCGACTGGGACCTGGATGAGTTGCGCGCGCGTCAGCGGGCGATCGCCGCGGGCGAAGAGCTGACGCCCTATCCCCTGCTGCCGGTGCCGACCGAAGAGATCGAGACCGCGTCGGAGCTGCGACTGTCGCCGGAACCGGGTGATCTGATCTGCTTCTCCAGTGCACATCTGCACGCGAGCGTCGCCAACGAGACCGGCCTGGCGCGCTTCAGCACCGAGTTCCGAACGGTTAACCTGGACGATCTGCGGGCCGGCCGGGGCGCGCCCAACGTGGATGGCCGCGCGCCGCGCTTGGGCGCGGACCTGTTCACGCGCACAACCGATGGCCTGTCCCTGGCCGAAGAGATGGTCGGATTTGTCGTCAATGCGCCGCCCAAGTCGCGCGCGTGATATTGGAAGTCGGCCGAAACACAATCGCCCCACCCCGGCCTATCTAACTTGCGCCTCGGCGGGCCCGGCAGCGGGCGCCGGCAACCCAGACATGCGAAGGAGCGTTGGGTAATGGCAGAGCAGGTGGCCACCTCAGGCAATGGCGCGGGGCAGGGTGCGCCCGGCGTCGGACACAAGGCGAACGGCGGCGGCCATGCCGCGGTCCGCCAGATCACCTCGGTCGATCAGGGCGACCGGATCGTCCCCATCAATCTTAGGCAGAGCGGGCCGACGCCGGTCCAGATGCTGATCTCCACCCGCGTCCGGAAGAACGCCTACTGGCACCTATCGCACCAGGCGGGCTGTTGGCGGGCCACGGTGTACAACCGCATGTACCACCCGCGCGGCTACGTCCGTCCCGAGGACGGCGGCGCCATGGTCGAATACGACGCCATCGTCAACCACGTCACCATGTGGAACGTGGCCGTCGAGCGCCAGATCCAGGTCAAGGGCCCCGATGCCGAGGCCTTCGTCAACTACGTGATCACCCGCGACGCCACCCGCATCGAGCCGATGCACGGCAAATACGTGATCCTGTGCAACGAGAAGGGCGGGATCCTGAATGACCCGGTGCTGCTGCGACTGGCCGAGGACGAGTTCTGGTTCTCGCTGTCGGACTCGGACATCCTGTTCTGGCTCCAGGGCGTCAATGTCGGCAGGAAGTTCAACGTCGAGATCAGCGAGATCGACGTCTCGCCGGTGCAGATCCAGGGGCCCAAGTCCGAGGCCTTGATGGCGGATCTGGTCGGCGACGGCATCCGCGACATGCCCTATTACGGCCTGTTGGAGGCCAAGGTCGGCGGCCGCGACTGCGTCATCTCCCAATCGGGCTTTTCCGGCGAGAAAGGCTACGAGATCTATCTGCGCGACTCGATGCTGTATGCCGAGGACATGTGGAACGCCGTGCTCGAGGCCGGCAAGAAGCACAGCCTCATGGTGATCGCCCCGGCGCACCACCGGCGCATCGCCGCGGGCATCCTGTCCTGGGGCCAGGATCTGGACCACGAGACCCTGCCCTTCCAGTGCAATCTGAGCTACCAGGTCCCGCGCAAGAAGACCGCCGACTACATCGGCAAGGCGCGCCTGGAAGAGGTGCGCGCGCAGGTCGAGGCCGGCAACCCGCCTTATAAGAACACGCTCGTGGGCATTGCATTGGGCGGCAAGCCGATCGAGGACTACGCCCCCGATTTCTGGCTGATCTCGGGCGAGGACGGCGGCGCGCCGGTGGGCTACGTCACCTCGCCCTGGTACTCGCCCGAGCTCGAAACCAATATTGCCATGGGCTATGTGCCGTGGGAGATGCGCGATCTCGGCACGCGGCTCAAGATCTGGCTGCCGGACCAGTATGCCGAGACGCCGGGCGTGCCCGTGGACGGCCGGATCGTCGAGGTCCCGTTCCGCCCGTCGGTCAACCCGAACGCCCGCGAGATCGCCAAATCCGAAGGCCGCGACGCGGCATTCTGACCGTTCTTTGTTCGGCCAGGTAGGCCATCCCTCCCTCGATTGCCCGCTTCCGACACGTCCTCGGAAGCGGGCTTCCTTTGAGATGGCGCCATGCGCCGGCCAGATGGCGTCCGGCCGCCGGGCAGCAGTCGCGGATCCACGCCAGAGGCCTGAAATAGCTGGAAACGAGACAGGATTGGCGGCACAATCGCGCCCCGCATAAGGACTTGAGGGGACCCCAGCACATGATGAAGCCCAAGCGTCTGCGCCTTGCCGTCTTGACTTGGCTCACCGCCGCCCTGCTGGCCACGCCGGCCCTAGCCTTCCTGGACGGCTACGAGGGCGTGTTCGGCACACGGGGCCTCAAGCTCACGGACGATGACAGAAAGATCATCGGCGAAGCGGTCGAAGCCGCCTTGGCAGATCTCAAGCTGGGGCAAAACAAGGATTGGAGCAACCCGAAGACGGGCGTCTACGGCAGCGTCACCCCCCTGCGCGAAGAGCAATACAAGGGCATGCGGTGCCGCGAATACATGCTGGTGATCAAGGCCCCGGACAATCCCCGCGTGCACCAGTTCCGCATCCCCGAATGCTTGGTGCCGGGCGAAGGCTGGAAGATGGCCTTTTAGGCCCACTGCGCCGCCGCCCCAAGACTCCGAGACCCTGACACGACCGGCCGCGACTGGCAAAGTTGCGGCGTCGACACCGCTGGGAAGCCCGCCCGCGGGACGCATTGTCCCGTGCGGGCCAGCCCATTGGTCCGGCTGGCAGGCCGGTACGGAACCCCCTATCCTTGGCGCGATTCTGCGGCCCGCAAGCGGGACGGCCGGATTCTGCATCGCGGAGGGGAGGACGGTATGCTTTGCATTTGGGACCCTATTTCGTCTCGTCGGATCTTGACGCTCTGTCTGGCGCTTGCGGCATTGATGCTGCTGGCGCTTGGCCCGTCTCCTGCCCAGGGCCAGGTCACGCGGGCGGAGCTGCGCGAAGATCTCTTCCGGTACACGGGTCGCTACATCGACCAGCTTTCGGAAGCCCTGGACGCACTTAGGAGCAAAGCCAAGACAGCCCGGGTCCGGCGCCAAGCGCAGGACAGCAAGGTGGCCGCTGGGGAGAACGCGATCCGGATCAGCGTCGGCCCGTATCCGGAGGTGAACCTGCTCGACATGGTGGTGCTGGTCTCTCTGCAGCGCACTGTCCTGGAAGACCACTGGATCCCCAAGGAGTTCGGCAAGAAGAGCGGCGCCCCCTTGGCACGCGTCCTCCGCAAGCTCGAGGCCGAAATCTGGAGCATCGCGGCCAAAGTGCTGTCCGCGCCGCAGCAAGAGGAGTTGCGCCGACTGATCAAGGAATGGCGTAAACGAAATCCCGAGGTCATCTACGTCGAAGCCACGCGTTTCGGCGATTTCTCGAAGGAGTTCGCCAAGTCGGCGCTGGCCAAAGCGGGCTCGCCCGGGTTCCTGCTGCCGGAGGTGGGGGCCGCGGGCGAAGCGGTGGAAGAGCTGCGCCTGTTGGGCGAGCGGCTGATGTTCTATCTGCAGTACCTGCCGCCCCTCACGCGGGCGCAGGCGGATCTGATCGCGCTCGACCTCCTCAATCAGCCGGAGACCCGAACCCTCTTGGCCAACGCGGACGCGATCACCGCGCAGGTGAAGCAGTTCAATGTGACGCTCGAGGCCCTGCCCGATGAGATCGCGGCGCGCCAGATCGAGGTCGTCGACCATGCCGTGGCGCGCCTGAAGGAAGAGCAAGAACTGCTGCTGAACCAACTCCAAGAGAGCGATGAACGCATGCGCGGATTTCTCGCGGATGTAAGGAAGACCGCGGAAGTAGGGCAGGCGCTCGCGGCCCAGATCGACAGCACGACCGACAAGGTCACGGTCCTGGTCGAGCCCGACGAGACGGATCCCTTCACGCCGACCAGAATCGCCCAGTTGTTGGGCCAGGCGGACCAAGTGGCGCAACGGACGGAACGGCTCGTCGATGCCGCGCAAACGCTGCTCGTCTCGGCGCCGGCTGGCGAGAGCTCCGCCGCGCTCATCACGCTGGTCGACAGGATCGATCGGGAAGCCGACGACTTGGTGGACCGGTTCTTTTGGGGGATGCTGATCCTGCTGCTCGTGATCCTAATCGGGGCGCCGATCTCGATGCTCGCCTACCGGTATGCGTCACAGCGGCTACCCCAGCCCGCGGGAAAGGCGTAGAGCCGACGGAAAGGCCGTTCCGATCGGCCGCGGCCTATCGCGCCAGCGCGAACTTCCAGACCTGGCCCGAAGCGGTGTCGGTCGCCTGATACATGTTCGGCCCGTATTTGCGGCCGCCGGTCGGTGCGATCTGGAAACAGCGCTCCTTGCCGGCCCAGAGCTCCTGCCAGCGCAGGCACAGCGTCCCGCCCGCCACCCGCCAGTCGCCTTCGTCCGAGAAGTTCATGGGCGAAGCGCCGTCGGGGGAGCCGATCATCAGGGTGTAGGAAGCCGTCATGCGGCCGTCTGCGGTGAACCGCCAGAGATCGTCGCGTGAGTACCGGTCCCGGTCCGGGAGCTCCGATGTGTAGAGGGTCATACCCACGAACAGGCGCGCAAGCGCGTCATCGGCCGCGCGCTCCTGCGCGGCGCCGATTCCGGCGGCGGCGCAGAGCGCCAGGGTCGAACAGATCCGGATCAGGCTGCGCACACAGGTTCTCCAAGACTATGGCAATCGAACACCCACAACATGCGACCGCCCCTCGCACGTCAATCCCGGCGCTTCGGTTGTCTTCGCATCGCGCAAAGCGTTTTGCTAACATCCCCCGGGGCGGAACCCGTTACTGGAAAACACCTGGACGGGATGTTTTCTGAAACCGAGTGTGATCCATCGGGATCACGATCGCAAATCGGCAGGGGGTTGCAGCGGGAATTGGGGGACGCGCGGAAACCAGCCGCGACAGGCGCGGACATTCGCCTAAGCGGCGTGTCGAAACGCTACGGCGACATCGTCGCAGTGGACGAGATCGAGCTGACGATCCCGGGCGGCGCGTATTGCTGTCTGCTGGGACCGAGCGGCTGCGGCAAGACGTCCACATTGCGCATGATCGCAGGCCACGAAACCATTTCGTCGGGCGAGATCGCGATCGGCGGACAGGTGGTGAACGGCCTGGCGCCGGCGCAGCGCCCGACGGCGATGATGTTTCAGAACTACGCGCTGTTCCCACATCTGAACTGCCTGGACAACGTGGCGTTCAGCCTGAAGATGCAGGGCGTCGGCAAGACGGAGCGCCACGACAAGGCCCGCGAGCTCTTGAGCCTGGTGCACATGGAGGGCTTTGCGGCGCGGTTGCCGGCCCAGCTGTCCGGCGGCCAGCAGCAGCGTGTCGCCCTGGCCCGTGCGCTGGTCACCAATCCCCAGGTCCTGCTGCTGGACGAGCCCTTATCGGCGCTCGACCCGTTCCTCAGGGTGCGCATGCGGGACGAGCTGCGCCGGCTGCAGATCGAGCTGGGCATCACATTTGTCCATGTCACCCACTCGCAGGAAGAGGCGATGGCGCTCGCCGATCTCATCGTCGTGATGGACCACGGACGGATCGAGCAGGTGGGCGCGCCGCGCACCGTCTACAGCGAGCCGGCGACCCTGTTCGTCGCCCGTTTCATCGGCGGCCACAACATCATCACCGGGACGGTGGCCGAACAGGGCAACGGCATCGCGACCCTGTCCGGGCCGGGCGGTCAGCGCTTCCGCGTGCCGAGCCCGTCGGTGCCGACCGGCGCCTCGATCGCCTTCGCGGTCCGGGCCGACAAGATTGCGCTGGAGAAGGCGGCGCAGACCCAGTCCACCGACGGCCACAGCGGCGCCCTGCCCGGTACGGTGACATCGGTCGAATATCAGGGCGCATGGGTACAGGTCGGGCTCGACGCCGCCGGCGTGGATGAATTCACGGTGGCGCTCAACGAGTCGGCGTTCTTCGATCAGCCGGTCGAGGTCGGCGACCAAGTCTCGGCCGTCTGGGCGCTGGAGCATGTTCACTTACTCGCTGGCGCGCCGATCGCCGGCGCAGAACCGTATTGACGCAAACACACATCAGGGAGAAGGAGGGTCTCGTGAGCAAGAAAAGCAGAAAGACAATCGCACACCCCGGCACGACAAAGGCCGTTTCGCGCCGGAAGGTGATCAAAGGAGCCGGCGCGGTCGCCGGGCTGGCCGCCGGCAGCGGCCTGGTCAAGGGTTTCCCCTACGTCATGGCGGCCGATCCCATCACGCTGCGCTACGCCAGCACGGCGGTCACCCAGGACACGCGGCTGGCTGCAAAGGTCAAGGAAGACCTTGGCATCACCATCCAGTACATCCCGCTGACCTCGGACGACGTCGTCAAGACCGCGGTGACCCAGCCGAACCGGTTCGACATCCTCGAGCCCGAGGTCTGGATGGTGAAGAAGATCGTGCCGTCCGGAAACCTGCGTGGCATGGACACGCGCCGGATCAAACAGGCCGGCAACATCACCACCGTGTTCACCGAAGGCAAGGTTGCCGGCAAGAAGATCGGCGACCAGGGGACCGCACCGATCAAGGTCGTCTACCTGACCGGCGAAGAGAGCAAGACGTTCTCCAAGGACGCCACGCGCTGGATGTCGATCATCCCGTCGGTCTACAACGCCGACACCCTGGGCATCCGGCCGGATCTGATCGGCCGTCCGATCGAGAACTGGCACGAGCTCTTGAACCCGGAGTTCAAGGGCAAGGCCGCGATCCTGAACATTCCGTCGATCGGCATCATGGATGCGGCGATGGTGGTCGAATCCATGGGCGAGCACACCTATGGCGACAAGGGCAACATGACCCGCGATGAGATCGACCTGACCATCAAGGTGCTGACCGAGGCCAAGAAGGCCGGACAGTTCCGCGCCTTCTGGAAGGAGTTCAACGAGTCGGTGAACCTGATGGCCTCAGGCGAGGTGGTGATCCAGTCCATGTGGTCGCCGGCCGTCACCAAGGTCCGCTCGCAGGGCATCCCCTGCATCTACCAGCCCTTGAAGGAGGGCTACCGGGCCTGGGCGTCGGGCATCGCGCTGCCAGTGACGCTCAAGGGCAAGAAGCTCGATGCGGCCTATGAGCTCATCAATTGGTACCTGTCCGGCTGGGCCGGCGCGTTCCTGAACCGGCAGGGCTACTACTCGGCGGTGCTGTCGACGGCGGAGGCGTCCATGGAGCCCTATGAGTGGGACTACTGGATGCTCGGCAAGCCGGCGGCCAAGGACATCAAGGCCCCGGACGGCACCGTCATCGAGAAGGCCGGCACCGTGCGCGACGGCGGCTCCTTCAACGAGCGCATGGGGGCGGTTGCCTGCTGGAACGCGGTCATGGACGAGAACCGCTACATGGTCCGGAAATGGAACGAGTTCATCGCCGCCTGAGCTGATCGGATTTGCGCCGGGGCGGCACCGATGCCGCCCCGGCGGTCCGTTCATCGCCCAAATGCGATCCCATCGTCCGACCGTCGCCTATCTGCAGGCCGCGCCCCTGGCGCTGGTCTTTCTGCTGTTCTTCGTCGTGCCGCTCGTGCTGACGGTGATCGTCAGCGTCTGGGACTACAACGAATACCAGATCATTCCCGACTTCACCTTCAACAACTACCGGGAGATCTTCGAGGGCTGCATCGCCGACCTGCCGGCGCTCTGCGTGACCTTCAAGACCTATTGGAGCACAGTCAAATACGGCTTTCTGGTCTGGCTGTGCACGCTCGTGATCGGCTTCACGATCGCCTATTTCCTGGCCTTCCACGTCCGCACCCTGACCGTCCAGATCGTGCTGTTCCTGATCTGCACCATTCCCTTCTGGACCTCGAACGTGATCCGCATGATCTCCTGGATCCCGCTCTTGGGCCGGAACGGGCTGGTCAACGACGCCTTGTTGGGGCTCGGTCTGGTGAGCGAGCGACAGGAGTGGCTCCTGTTCTCGGGCTTCTCGGTCGTGCTCGCCTTCGTGCACCTCTACACGCTGTTCATGATCGTGCCGATCTTCAACTCGATGATGCGGATCGACCGGACGCTCTTGGAGGCGGCCAACGACGCCGGCGCCAGCGGCTGGCAGACGCTTACCAACGTGGTGATCCCGTTGTGCAAGCCGGGCATCACGATCGGGTCCATCTTCGTGATCACCATCGTCATGGGCGATTTCATCACCATCGGCGTCATGGGTGGCCAACAGATCGCCTCGATCGGCAAGGTCATCCAGGTGGAGATGTCCTATCTGCAGTTCCCGGCAGCGGCGGCCAACGCCGTCATCCTGCTCGCCGTCGTGCTGATGATCATCTACGCCATGACCCGGCTGGTCGACATCCGGAAGGAACTCTAGCGGTGCGCGGGGATCGGCGTCCGATGAGCTTCTACCTGCTGGCGGGGGTCTTTGCCCTGTTCGTGTTGTTCCTCTACGGCCCCATGGGCACGATCATCGTGCTGTCCTTCCAAGGCTCGCAGGGCGGGCTGACCTTTCCGATGGACGGCGTGTCGACCTTCTGGTTCTCAAAGCTCATGGAAGGCGTTGGCGTGGTCGACATCTGGGCCGCTTTCCGCCGCTCGATCCGCCTCGGCCTTATCGTAATGCTGCTGACGGTGGTGTTCTCCGTCGCGGCCGGGCTGGCCTTCCGCAAGCGGTTCCTCGGCGCCGGCACGCTCTTCTACGTGGTCGTCGCGAGCTTGATCGTGCCGTCGATCGTCGTCAGCCTGGGTATCGGGCTCGAGTTCCGGCTGATCGACGATCAGGTCCGGGCGGTCGGCGGCTCCCTCGGCGTCACGTCGATCGTCGAGGACTACACCACCTCCATGGGCCTCTTCACCTCGGCGCTGGGCGCGCATCTGACCTGGACGCTGCCCTTCGGGTTGCTCATCATGTTCGCGGTGTTCAATCGGTTCGACAAATCCTACGAGGAAGCGGCCCGCGACCTCGGCGCAAGCGACTGGCAGAGCTTCCGCCACGTGGTGCTGCCGATCATCGCGCCCAGCCTGATCGGCGTGGCGCTGTTCGGCTTCACCCTGTCCTATGACGAGCTGGCCCGCTCGTCCCAGGCCGCGGGCGATCTCAATACCCTGCCGCTCGAGCTGCAGGGGCTGACCACCACGGTGACCACGCCGGAGATCTATGCGCTGGGCACGGTGACCACCGGCGTCTCCTTCACCGTGATCCTGCTGGCGCTGGGGCTGGTGCTGTGGCTGCGGCGCCGGCGGGAACGCCACGGAACCGACGCCGGCCAGGGGATGGTCTGATGCGAATCCTGGTCGTCAATCCGAACACCACCGCCTCGATGACCGAGAAGATCGGCGCCGCGGCCCGGTCCGTCGCCGCGCCCGGCACCGAGATCATCGCGGTCAACCCGGCGCACGGCCCCGAGAGCATCGAGGGCTATTACGACGAGGTGTTCTCCGTCCCGGGCCTGCTCGAGGAGATCGCCAAGGGCGAGGCGGGCGGGGTCGACGGCCATATCCTCGCCTGCTTCGACGACACCGGGCTCGACGCCGCGCGTACCGCCGCCACGGCGCCCGTGGTGGGGATCTGCGAAGCCGCCCTGCATACCGCCGCGCTGGTCGCCGGATCCTTCTCGATCGTCACCACCCTGGCGCGCTCGGTTCCGGCCCTGGAAAGCCTGGTACAGAAATACGGCATGGCCCGCCAGTGCCGCCGGGTACGGGCCTCGGAGGTGCCGGTGCTCGCGCTGGAGGACCCGGACTCGGACGCACGCGCGGAGATCCGCGCCGAGATCGCCCGCGCGGTCGAGGAGGACCGGGCCGAGGCCATCGTGCTGGGCTGCGCCGGCATGGCCGATCTCACCCGCGATCTCTCGGCCGAGTTCGGGCTGCCCGTCATCGACGGCGTCGTCGCGGCGGTCAAGCTCGTCGAGGGGCTGGCCGCCCTGGGCCTGAAGACCAGCAAGGTCGGCGGCTATGCGGCGCCCTTGCCCAAGACATACGCCGGCGACTTCGCCCGCTTCTCACCGAAAACCTGAGCCAGATCTGTCGGGAGAGCGATCATGACCGAGGAGGCCTTTTCCATCGCGACCATGAGCCGGGCCGAGGTAGACGCAGCCGTCGACCGGGCGGCCGCCGAAGGCTGGAATCCCGGCCTCGACGACGCCGACTGCTTCTATGCCGCCGATCCGAACGGCTTCCTGGTCGGCCATCTGGACGGTCAGCCGGTCGCCTCGATCTCGGTTGTCGCCTATGACGACGCCTATGGTTTCCTCGGCTTCTATATCGTCGAGGAAGGCTATCGCGGCCGCGGGCTCGGCTTGCGCATTTGGCGGGCCGGCATGGCGTATCTCGGCGGCCGCACCGTCGGCCTCGACGGCGTGGTCGAGCAGCAGGCGAACTACCGGAAATCCGGCTTCGTCCTGGCCCATCGCAATATCCGCTATGAGGGCCGGATCGACGCGGCCGCGCCGGTCGAAGGAGTCGTGGACGCGGCCGATGCGCCGTTCGAGGCCATCCTGGACTACGACCGGCCGTTCTTCCCCGCGCCCCGGCGGCGGTTCCTGGAGTGCTGGCTTCAGCCCGGCAAACGGGCCGCGCGCGTGCTGATGGAGGACGGACGGATTGCCGGCTACGGCGTCCTGCGGCCCTGCCGCAGGGGACACAAAGTGGGACCCCTGTTCGCCGAAACGCCCGAGGGCGCCGAGCGGTTGTTGCACGCGCTCGCCGCGACCATCCCCGGGGAGCTCCTCTACCTGGATCCGCCGGAGCCGAACGCCCAGGCGATCGCCCTGGCCGAGCGCCACGGCATGACGCCCATATTCGAGACCGCGCGGATGTACAAGGGCGCCGCCCCCGACCTGCCGCTCGACCGGATCTTCGGCATCACCACCTTCGAGCTGGGCTAGTCGGCGGCGGGGAAACCGAACGCCAACTTGCTCGCCCTTCGGTCTTCGACTGCCGCGCTTCATCCTGAGCAGCGCCAACTGGCACGTCTCGAAGGAGACGCGCGGCGCTCAGGATGAAGGCCTCAGGACGACGTTTGAGGTCCGTCAGCGACGGCCACGAACCTCATGCTGAGCCTGTCGAAGCATGAGCCTGTCGAAGCATAAGGCCCCGGGCGTCACCGATGACGCCGCAGAGAGCAGAGCTTTAGAACTCCAGGTACGGGCCGCTGGTGCCCTTGACGTAAGAGCCGTACATGCGGCAGTTCGGCGAGGTGTCGCCCTCGCCGCCTGGGCAATACGACTGGAGCCGCTCGCAGTCGTTCGGGACGACGAAGCAGCTTTCCGGCGCGTTGCTCTCGAGCACGCATTTGCGCTGGGCACCGTTGATGGCGTCCCGGCGCTCGGCGCCGCGGGCGAGCCACATGTCGCCCTGGATGTCGGTTGACCCACACTGATAGCCGCTGACCTCGTCCGGCAGGCAGTTGCCGACCGAACAGCCCGCCTTCGCCATGTGCCCCGTGGGATCACAGCCGCCGAGCGCGGCGAGGCAAAGAACCGCAATGGAAAACAGGATCGCGCGCATGTGCCTTTGTCCTCGTCCCAGCCCTGTCCGATCATCGCCGAGAGTGCGGCGGGCCGCAAGCGGCATCGGCGGCCACGGCGTCAGCTCGCTGCAGCCGAGGATGCCACGTCACTTCTCGCCTCGCTGAAGGCCCGGCGAAACCCTTCGACGCTCCTGTCGATCATCTCGTCGTTGGCGGTCAGCGAGATCCGGAAGTAGCCCGGGATGTCGCAGATCGTGCCCGGCAGCACGTAGACGTTGTGGCTGGCCAGGCTCTCGGCGAAGGCGAGGTCGTCCTCGATCGGGCATTTCGGCAACAGATAGAACGTGCCCTCCGGGACGTGCAGCTGGTAGCCGATCTCGCGCAGGAAGCCGATCATGCGGTCGCGCTTGCGCTGCAGGTGGTCGATGTCGATCGACATGGCCTCCAGGTCCTCGATCGCGTGCTGCAAAGTGGCGTTCGGGAACAGCCAGCCCGCGGAGACCTGCGTCGTCATGATCAGCCGGCGCAGCGGCGCGCGGTCCGGGATGTTGGGCGAGAGCGCCAGCCAGCCGATCCGCTCGCCCGGCGTAAGCAGGGCCTTGCCATAGCTGTAGGAGATGGCCGTGTAGGGGTAGTGCTCGGCCGGGCTGATGAAGCGCAGGCCGTCGAACATCAGCCGGCTGTAGGGCTCGTCCGACAACAGCAGGATCGGCCGCCCGTGCCGGGCCGAGGCGTCCGTGAGCACGGCAGCCAAACGGTCCAGCGTTTCCGCCGGATACATGCGGCCGGTCGGGTTGTTGGGCGTGTTCACGATCACCATTGCGGTCTTGGCCGAGATCGCCGCCCCGATGGCGTCCACGTCCAGATCCAGATCGTCCGCCCGGACCCGCACCATGACCGGCGTGGCGCCGAACAGGCGGATCATGGCCTCGTAGTTGAACCAGGGAGGCAGGTTCATGATCACCTCTTCGCCCGGATCGACGAACGCCTGCAGGGCCGTGGCGATGGCGCCGAAGGCGCCGTTGGTCATGGCGATGTCGTCCGCTTCGAAGGGCAGGCCGGTTCGGTCGCGCAGGCCGCGCGCCACCGCCTGTTGCGCCGTCTCCTCGGAGAGCTTGTAGGCGAACCAGTTCTTGTCCCGGGGCTCGACCCAGGTCTTCAACGCGTTCACGAAAGCGCGAAGCGGCATGTCGTGCGGGTTGCCGAGGACGAAATCGCAGATCTCGGGATCGCCCGCCCGCGCGGCGTAGGGACCGTCCTTGAGATAGTTCAGCAGGGTCGATTTCGCGGCGGCCGAGGCCAGCGCGCGCTCGGAGATCAGCCCCTTGGACATGGCGGTGTTCCTCCCGGACGGGCGAACGATTGTCCCGCGGCACGCCGAAGTCCGAGGCATGTCCGCCAGCCCACGATAGCACAGGCGGTCGCCGCGGGCGTAGCGACGTGGTAAGCGGGATCGAACAGATCTCGGCGTATCAACCCGGTTGGCCCACAGCCAGGAGGCCAAATAGCGCGCCCTTGGCTCAGGGCGCGCCGCCGAGCCGCGCGCGGTCGACCCAGACCCGTTCCCAATCCTCCGGCACGTCCACGGTCAGATCGGGACCGCCGACGATGGCGAATTCCGGCGCCGGGCCCAGCACCATCTGCCGCCGCCAGCAGCTCACCGGTCCGTTCGCGGTGGCGCACAGGTCGCTGAGCGTCGGCTGGCGCGGAACGCCGCGCGGCTTGACCAGCCAGACCGCGCGCGACGGTCCGAGCGGCTCGCCCGCGCCCTGGATCAGCTCGTAGAGCCCGCCGTAACCGACCCCCATCTTCTCGGCGATCGCGCCATGGACCGCTGCCATGCCGCCGGTAATGGCGAGATCGTTCAGGGGATCCAGCGCCCAGGAGCCGTCGACCAGGTTCCAGTCTTCGTAGCCGTCCAGGTCGGCGAGCCACGGCACGGCGGAAATGCGGTAGGCCGCCGAGCTTCGAAAACCCGGCGCGCCGGCCGTCGCCAGCCGGTCGTGGAAGGCGGTCAGCGCCGCCTCGTAGTCGGGCTGGGCGACACCGTCCTGCGGCCGATGCCAGAAGATGTATGCGCGCATGGTGTCTCACAGGTCGGTTGGCTTGGGCGCCGCACCCTGGTGATGCGCGACGCGTTCGGTCTATCCGATTCTTGCGCCCTATTCCCCCGCCGCCGCGCTCTCTTGCGCGACCTCGGCCAAGCGCGTGTCGGCGACCGCACGAATATCCGCCTCCAGCACGGGATTGGCCCGCAGCAGCTTGCGGAAATCGCGGTCCTCGAGCACCAGCAGGTGGCAATAGCCCACGGCGACCACATCCGCGGTGCGCGGCCGGCGGGTCAGGAGGGCAAGCTCGCCGAAGAACTCGCCGGGTCCGAGGCTGATTGGCCCCCCGGCAACGTGCACCTCGACCGCGCCCGCGACCACGAAGTACATCTGCCCGCCCTGCGCCCCCTTGCGGACCAGACGTTCGCCTGGCAGCGCAAGTCGGGGGCGCAGCAGCTGGGCGATGGCCATCAGCCGTTCCTGCTCCAGATTGGCGAACAGCGGCACCCGGCCGATCATCTCCAGCAGGTCGAAGCCGAGATCGAGCTGCGGCCGGTGCTCCAGCGCGGCGCGGCGAACCCGCAAGTCCTCGAGCAGATGGTTGTAGAGCTCCCGCCCGATCAGCGACTCCTGGAAGCGGTCGTGATACTCGGCCGCCTCCACGCGCAGGGCCACACGCTGCAGATACTGCCGGCGCAGCGCTGCCGTGTAGCCGGGGTAGAGCAGCTCGAGGGCGGACAAAGCGTCTTCGACCGCCTGACGCCGTCGCACAAGCAGGTCCGAAAGCGCGTCGCTGCAGTCTGCTCCGAGCAACGGGTGGATGGCCGTGCGGTTGAAGCGGATCAACTCGGCCAGCACCAGACGCAGGATGATGAGCGTTTCGAAGCGGTCCGCCAGCACCCGGGCCAAAGGAGCGCTCCAGCCCAGGCGCCGATGCAGCCAAAGCGCCACCCGAAACGCCCGCGAGAGCTGAACGTCCATCTGGCTCGCCCGTTCGTAGCCGGCCTCGCCCGCCGTCTTGACCCGGTCGACCAGGCGATTGGCGCTTGCGACGAACCGGCCGACCATGCGGCGCGAGATGGTCCGCTCCTCGAAATGTTTCAGGTAGAGCTGCTTTTCCCGATTGGCCAGCGTCATCAGGCCGATCTGCTCCATGTCATGCAGTCGCGCCGCCCCGGCGGGCGCCCCTTCCGCCGAATCCGAGGGCGGCGACACAGCGTCCGAGTCCAGGCCGTATTCCCGCGCCACGGCCCGCACCTCTTCGCCCACGACCTGGCGCGAGAGCGCCATGACCCGATCCCTGAGCGCCCGCTCGGTCGGGCTCAACTGGTCGAGCTTCAGCGCGTGCAACAACGGCCGCAGGCTGGGCGCGCCGGCGAACAGGGTGAACAAGACATAGGCGGTCGCCAGCACGGCCACGAAATTCTGGATCTCGCCCGGCACGAACGGGTTCTCATACACCGCCAGCGCCAAGGCGAGTGTGACCGCGCCGCGCAGCCCACCCCACAGGATCACGGCCTTGTAGCGATGCCCGATCGGCTCGCCGAGACCGGCCGCGACCAGAGCCGGCCAGAGCCCGTACAGCACCAGCGCCCGCGCCGCCAGCGCGGCCGCCACCAACAATGCCAACAGCCCAACATCCGCGGCGCGCGCCTCGGGCAGCACCTGCGCCGCCAGCATGGACGCCAGGATGAAGATCATCGAGTTGGCCCAGAACTCCAGGTGGCGCCAGGTCTGGGTGAGCGTGCCCCAGGTCGCCGGCGCCAGCCGCGTCCGGCCGTACACCGCGAAGGTCAGGGCCGCGGTGACCACGGCGACCACGCCGGACACCGACAGCCAGACTTCCGCCACCAGATAGGACATATAGGCCAGCGGCACCGTCAGAGTGATCTCGGCGACCGAGATCTCGCGCAGCCAGGGCAGAATGGCGCAGGTGGCCGCGGCGATGAGGTAGCCGAACAGCGCCCCGCCGACCATGACCAAGAGGAAGTTCAGGACGCCGGCCGCGGGTCCCACACCGCCGGCGCCGGTCACCATCGCCAGCAGCACCACGAAGCCGGCGATCGCGGCGGCGTCGTTGAACAGGCTTTCGCCCGCCACCAGGATCGAGAGCCGTCGCGGCGCGCCGATATCCCGGAACAGCGCCACGACCGCCGCCGGATCGGTGGGCGCGATGATCGCGCCCAAGAGAAGACAGGCGACCAGGCCCAGTTGGGTGACCGCCGAGAGCGCGCCGCCCACCACCAGAATGGAGACCACCACGGCGACGACCGCAAGCAACAGCACCGCCGCGAACTCGTCGATCAGCAGCCGCACGTCGATGGTCAGCCCAGCGGTGAACAGGAGCGGCGGCAGGAAGATCAGCAGCAGCGCATCGGTGCCGAGCTCGAGCCCCGCCAGTCCCCTGAGGATGGTCTCGGCGATGCCCGGCTCGGCCCCTTCGCCCAGCGCGTTGGCGATAAATCCGAGGCCGAGCCCGAACGCCGCCAGCAGCATGGCCGGCGGCAGCATGAGACGCTCGGCCAGCGGCATCAGGAGGCTCACGCAGGTGAGCAGCACCATGACGGCGAGGACGGTGACGAAGATCTCCGGCATCAGCGACTCCGCGACCGACGGGCCGGCACAATGCCCGATGATGGCGCCTGGCGCCAGCGCCAACGGCGCCAGCATGGCGCGCTCCAGGGCTCCCACGCAGGTCCGGCACGGCTACGCAATATCATTCAATATCAAAGAGATTGGCCCGAGTTGCCAGCGTTCTCTGTGGGCTTCCGCACATGCGGAGGCCGGCGCCGACCTCCGCGTTGGGGTCGTCGGACGCCGCCCGGAGCGGCGCCCGGCCGGGTCGAATATGAGCCACTAGAAGGCCGTCTCACGACAGTATCGGGTCTGGCCGGGGTCTACCGTTTCGCCGGATCGGTGTCGTGGCCGGGCCGGCAGAACGGGCCTATACTGCTGGCAAACAGGGCCGGGATTGGCGCGAAACGGCGCCTCGCGCTCGGGCAAACGGGCGGAAAGAACCGGGCCGACGACACAAAGCGCGCCGGTTGAACGCGCGCCCAACTCGTGAGGGGAGGCCTCGAGATGGCGACAGACCATGCATTGATGCAAGAGGAGATGCGGGCCAAATCCGGCTGGCTCAAAGGGCTCAATCCGGAAGTGGCGCTGATCTCCAAATTCATCGTATTCGCCTTGGTTATCTTTGCGGCGATCTGGACGAAGGAGGCGGGCGGCCTGTTCTCCGCCGTCAAGGATTGGATGGTGACCGGGCTGAAATGGTACTACATCGGCATTGTCGCCATCTTCCTGTTCTACTGCTTCTGGCTGCTGATCAGCCGCTACGGCAACATCCGCCTGGGCCGCGACGACGAGCGCCCGGAATTCAGCTATTTCTCCTGGTTCGCGATGCTGTTCGGGGCCGGCATGGGCATCGGACTGGTGTTCTGGAGCATCGCCGAGCCGATGTACCATTTCGACAGCAATCCGTTCATCGCGGAAGGCCAGTCCCAGACCGCCGAAGGCGCCAGGACGGCGATGCGGATCACCTTCTTCCACTGGGGCCTCCACCCCTGGGCGATCTACGTGATCGTGGCGCTGTCGCTGGCCTACTTCGCCTATCGGCGCGGCCTGCCCCTGTCGATCCGATCGTCGTTGTATCCCTTGATCGGCGACCGGATTTACGGGCCGATCGGCCATGCTGCGGACATCCTGGCGATCTTCGGCACCGTGTTCGGCGTGGCGACCTCGCTGGGCCTCGGCGTGCAGCAGATGGCCACCGGCCTGTATGAGCTCACCGGCGCCGAGATGTTCATTCAGCTCGACGCCGAGGGCAACCAGGCGCCCAACACCGCCGCGATGCTGGTGCTGATCGCGATCATCTCGGCCATCGCCACGGTCTCGGTGGTCTCGGGCGTGGGCAAGGGCATCCGCATCCTGAGCGAGCTCAATCTCTGGCTCTCCATCTCGATCCTGGTGTTCCTACTGGTCTTCGGGCCGACGCTGTTCCTGCTGGAATCCCTGCTGCAGGCGACTGGCGACTACCTGCAGCACGTCATCCCGCTGAGTTTCTGGACGGCGGCCAACATCGAGACGCCGTGGCAGGGCTGGTGGACCGCGTTCTACTGGGGCTGGTGGATCTCCTGGGCCCCCTTCGTGGGCATGTTCATCGCCCGCATCTCCCGCGGCCGGACCATCCGCGAATTCGTGCTGGGGGTCCTGCTGGTGCCCACGCTGCTGGCCTTCGTCTGGCTGACGCTGTTCGGCGGCACCGCGCTCCACATCGAGCTGTTCGGAGACGGCGGCATCGTCGAGGCGGTGAAGAAGGACGTGACCGTCGCCCTCTACACCACGTTCGCAAAGATGGACGTGGGCTTCGTCGGCACCCTGTTCTCGGCCGTGGCGACCTTGCTGATCGCCACCTACTTCATCACCTCGTCCGATTCCGGCACGCTGGTGGTGAATACGTTGATGTCGGCCGGCGATCCGAATCCGCCCACGGTGCACCGGGTGATCTGGGGCCTCGGTGAAGGTGCCGTGGCCGCCGTGCTGTTGGTGGCGGGCGGGCTGTCGGCGCTGCAGACCGCCTCGATCACCGGCGCCCTGCCCTTCTCGGTGATCATGATCTTCATGTGCATCGGGCTGACCAAGGCGTTGAGCGAAGAGCAGGTCGGGCCGCAGTTCGCGCCGGCGGCCAGTGGCGGCGGCGCGCCTGCCGGCGAATAGCTCGGCTGATTTCGGGCTGAGCCCACCGTTGCCTTGGGGGCGGCGCGATCGCGCCGCCCCTTTGCTGTCCGGCAGCGGGCGCAATCCAGCCCTGGACATTGCTTACCGCCCAAGCATCCGTCCTCTATAATCGAGTATGAGGGACGCCACAGCGGCTCCTTGCAGAGCCGCGCCAGCGGAATGCGAACGCATGCCAAGGCTGCCACTCGTCGTCATTTTCCTGCTCACCCTGCTTTCCGGCGGCGCGGTCGGCGCGGAGCCCCTGATCCCGATCCTGAACCTCAAGGGACCGATCGGCCCTGCCACCTCGGACTATGTCGAGCGTGGTCTCGAGCAGGCGCGCGAGCAGGGTGCCGAGGCCGTCGTCTTGCGGATCGACACGCCGGGCGGGCTCGACAGCGCGATGCGCGACATTATCAAGTCCGTTCTGTCGTCGCCGGTGCCGGTCGTGGCCTATGTGGCGCCGAGCGGCGCCCGCGCGGCCAGCGCCGGGACCTACATCCTGTATGCGAGCCACGTGGCCGCCATGGCGCCGGGAACCAGCGTGGGGGCGGCGACGCCGGTCCCGATCGGGCTGCCGAGCCCGCTGCCGTCACCACCACGTCCGGAACGCCAACCGGAGAAAAACGGAGAGCCGGACGAAGAGCAAACAACCGACGACACGCCGCCGCGCGAGCCAAAACCGGCTGTACGCCCAACCATGGGCGACAAAGCGGTCAGCGACGCGGCCGCCTACATCCGCAGCCTCGCCCGGATGCGCGGGCGCAACGCCGACTGGGCCGAGAAGGCGGTCCGCGAGGCGGCGAGTCTCGGCGCCGAGGAGGCGCTCGAGATCGGCGTCATCGACATCGTCGCCCCCACCCTTGAAGATTTGCTGGCGCAGCTCGACGGGCGCCAGGTCGTCGTGCTGGGACAGACACGGTCTCTCTCGACGAAGGCGGCGCGAACAGTGGAGATCGAAGCCGACTGGCGGACCGAGCTCTTGGCGGTGATCACCAATCCGAACGTGGCCTACATCCTGATGCTCGTCGGCATCTATGGCCTGATGTTCGAGTTCATCAACCCGGGCGCGCTGGTGCCGGGAATCGTCGGCGCCGTCTGCCTCGTGCTTGCGCTCTATGCCCTAAACGTGCTGCCCATAAACTACGCCGGTCTCGCGCTGATGCTGCTGGGCATCGGGCTGATGACCGCCGAGGCCTTCGCGCCCAGCTTCGGGGTGCTGGGCATCGGCGGCGCGGCCGCGTTCGCGATCGGCTCCGTGATCCTGTTCGAGGCCGGCGGCCCCCATTTCGCGGTGTCCTGGGCGGTGGTCGGCGCCGTCGCTTTGAGCAGCCTCGCCTTTTCCATGATCGTGATTGCGATGGCGGTCAAGGCGCGCCGTCGACCGGTGGTGACCGGGCGGCGGGAGATGATCGGCAGCAAGGGGCAGGTGTTGGAATGGTCGGGCCGCACGGGACGGGTGCGGACGCACGGTGAGATCTGGCAGGCGTCCGCGCACACGCCGCTGGAGCCGGGACAGGAGATCCGTGTCGCCAGCCTTGAGGAGCTCACTCTTGTGGTCGAGCCCGTGCCGAAGAAGGATGAGCAATGATGCCTGAACTGACTTACGCGCCCTATGTCTTCGTCGTCCTGCTGCTCGCCATTCTGGCGGTCTCGCTCAAGATCCTGCGCGAGTACGAGCGCGGTGTGATCTTTTTGTTGGGCCGGTTCTGGAAGGTCAAGGGGCCCGGGCTGATCATCGTCATCCCGGTGATCCAGCAGATTGTGCGGGTCGATCTGCGCACGCGCGTCCTCGATGTGCCCGAGCAGGACGTGATCTCCCGCGACAACGTCTCGGTGAAGGTCAACGCGGTGGTGTATTTCCGCGTCATCGACCCGCAGAAATCGATCATTCAGGTCGAGGATTTCCACGCCGCCACCAGCCAACTGGCCCAGACCACGCTGCGGTCGGTGCTCGGCCAACACGAGCTCGACGAAATGCTGGCCGCGCGGGAGCGGCTCAACGACCACATCCAGAAGATCCTGGATGCGCAAACAGACGCCTGGGGGATCAAGGTCTCCAATGTCGAGCTCAAGCATGTCGACCTGGACGAGAGCATGATCCGCGCCATCGCCAAGCAGGCGGAGGCGGAGCGCGTGCGCAGGGCCAAGATCATCAACGCGGAGGGCGAGCTGCAGGCGGCGGAGAAACTCTTGCAGGCGGCGGAGATCATCGCCCAGGAGCCCGAGGCGCTGCAGCTTCGTTATTTCGGCGCGCTGCACGATATCGCCAGCGAGCGCACGTCGACGATCGTATTTCCCCTGCCCATCGACATCCTGAGCGCCTTCCGACGGCTTGGCGGCAAAGCTGCGGGAGAGGAATCAGGTGGCGCGCCTGCCGGAGAATAGGCGGCACGAGACAGGCAGGCCGGAAAGGGCCAGAGCAAGAGAGGGCCGAAGTGCTGGCGGAGGGGCTCTGGTGCCATCACGACCGGTTCACGAATTGCAAACGGAGATGGGCTAGGGTAAGCCTATGAATCCGGCCGATATCCTTGCCGAGCACGCGCGCACCAGACCCGACCACCCGGCCATCGAGGACGGCGACCGGATCGTCAATTACGGTGAATTGAACGACCGCGTCGCAAGCGCGGCCGCCAACCTGCAACGCGCCGGGATCGAGCCCGGAGACATCGTCGGCATCATGCTGCCGGACTCGGCCGACTACCTGATCACGCTTTGCGCCGTGGCGAATGCCGGCGCGGTTACCTTCGCGATCGATCCCCAGCTACCGCCCAGGGAGAAGGAGTGCAGCCTGGTTGACGTGCCCGTGAAGGCGATCATCGCGCAGGCGGATGCGCAACCCGTGCCCAATGTCACCCGTCTTCCGCTCGACCGGGTGGTGCGGCCGCAAGCGGAGAACCCAGAGCCATTCGTCGCGCCGAACCTCCAGCCAGACCATCCGCATACCTTCGTCCAAACGTCAGGCACAACCGGCAATCCAAAGCGGCTCCTCTTGAGCCATGCCCAAAGAGCCGACTTCATAGAGCGCAACATGCGTACGGAAGGTTGGGTTTCGACCGACCGGTACCTGGCCGTCGTGCAGATGACATTCAGCATCGGACGCGTGAGCTGTATCGGCATGCTCCATATCGGTGCAACGGTGGTCATCAACTCTGCAACCTCCGCCGCAGAGTTGGTCTCCCGGGTACAAGATCAGCGGATCACGATCCTACGCCTGACATCCGCCCATCTGCGCGGACTGCTCGACCACGCCGCTCACCGTTCTGCGGATGACCTGCCCCTGTTCCCGAACCTGCGTATGCTGGCCGTGACCGCGGCGCCGACCGCGCACGAACTGCGTCTGCTCGTGCGAACATCTCTAACACCGAATTTGCTCGAGCGATACGGAACCAACGAAATCGGGGTTGTCGCGGTGTCGGCACCCCCCGACCAGGACGCTTACCCGGACTCGCTTGGGCGCGTGATCGACGGTATCCAAGCGCAGGTCGTGGATGCCAACGACCAGCCCTTGCCCTCGGGCCAGGCCGGCTTGATTGGATTTCGCGGACCGAGATTGCCAACCGAGTATTATCGAAATGCGGAAGCGACCGCCCAGTGTTTTCGAGATGGCTGGTTCTATCCCGGCGATCTGGCCGCCTTGAACGAAGACGGCTACGTGTTCTTCAAGGGTCGGGCGGATGACGTCATCAACAACCAAGGCGCCAAGTTCTATCCCGTCGAAATCGAGACCGTTCTGTTGTCGCATCCGGCCGTGACGGAGGCGGCGGTCTTCGGCTGGCCGCATAAGCAGTTTGGAGAGTGCGCAGTGGCCGTCGTCGTAGCCAAGGCGCAGATCACGGCTGAGGCGCTGGCCCAGTTCTGCCGGGAACGTATTGCCGCATACAAGGTGCCGGTCTGGATCATGTTTGTGTCGGCGATGCCCAAGAACCCGATGGGCAAGATCGTCAAGGCCCGGCTCAGAGAGATGTTCCGAGGGCAAACGGCCCGGCAGTCGGAATGAGCCCGGTAGAACCAGCCCGGCGCAAGCGGCCTGGCCCGGCTCAAGCGACGATCACGGATCCCCTGCAATGAACCTCGCGGATATCCTGAGCCGTCATGCGGAGACCCGCCCGGACCGCCCGGCCATCGAGGACGGCGATCGGACGATCACGTATGGGGAGCTCGATGTCCGCGTGACCGACGCGGCAGCACGGCTGCAGGCGGCCGGGGTGCGGTCAGGCGACGTCGTCGGCGTCATGCTGCCGGACTCGGCCGACCATTTGATCGTGCTCTGGGCACTCGCGCGGGCCGGCGGCGTGGCGCTCTCGCTCAATGCGGCACTGCCGATGACTGAGAAGCTCCGAAGTGTCGCCCAGGTCGATGTCACGCACTTGATCACGGATCCGGGCAGCCCTGGGGTCGGGGATCTGCGCGTTCTGCCGGTACAGGACGTCGTAACCAGCGCGCCGCCAGAGGCAACCGAAACGGCGCCCTTCGTCGCCCCCGCGCTCCGGCCCGAGGCCCCCGTCACGATGCTGCAGACGTCCGGAACCACGGGCGCCCCGAAACTGATTGTGCGCAGCCACGCGCAGTTCAAGGACTACATCCGGCGAGACCAGCAGGGCCATGGCTTCACGCCAACCGATCGATACCTGGCCGTGGTCCGGATGTCCTTCTCCTTCGGGCGCGACAGCTGTCTCAGCATGACCTACATCGGGGCGACGGTCGTCATCGACCGCTCCACTTCCCGGGATGGCCTGATCGCCGCCGTGCGGGAAGAACGGATCACGGCCTTGATCCTCACCCCGGCGCATCTGCGCGCCCTTCTCGACCACGCCGACGTCGATGGCGTCCTGTTTCCCCAAGTCCGGGCACTGGTCGTGGGCTCGGCGGCAGTCACCTCCGAGGAACGGCTGCGCGCACGCCTGCGGCTGACACCCAGCCTGCAGGAACGATATGGTCTCAATGAAACCGGGGCCATCGCTGTTGCCGCTCCGGCCGATCAAGACGCCGTGCCCGACGCCGTGGGGCGATTGCTGGACGGAATCGACGCACAAGTCGTGGATTCCGACGGCCGGCCCTTGCCCACTGGGGAAGTCGGGTTGATCGGCTTCCGTGGAGCGCACTTTCCGACAGGGTACTTCCGAGACCCGGACGAGACGGCGCGCGCCTTCCGCGACGGTTGGTTCTATCCCAGTGATCTCGCGGCCCTGAACGACGATGGATATGTCTTCCTCAAGGGCCGGGCGGACGACGTCATCAGCAACGAAGGCGCCATGTTCTACCCGATCGAAGTGGAGAACGTCCTGCTTATGCACCCGGCCGTGGCCGAGGTGGCGGCCTTCGGCTGGCCGCACCCCCGGCAAGGCGAGGTCACGGCGGCGGCGGTCGTAATGAAGTCCGCCATCTCGTTCGATGAGCTGTTCCGCCATTGTCAGCAGCACTTGGCGGCATACAAAGTGCCCAAAATGATCCTCGCGGTTCAGGAGATGCCCAAGAACCCGATGGGCAAGATCGTCAAGGCCCAGCTCAAGGAGCTCTTGCGGAAGGAACTGGCAAAGGATTCTACTTAACCACGAGAGCCGCCCGGTCGGCCATCTTGCCCGTCCCCCGAGCGGCGCTGGGATCTCCCGGCGCAAACGGGCGAACGGCGAGACGACCGCATCCTGGGAGGCGCCTTAACGCCCAAGAGGGACTACCGTGAACATTGCCGATGCTCTGAGAGATCATGCCCGCGACCGGCCGCACCATCCGGCGATCGAGGACGGCGACCGCGTCATCACCTATGCCGAGCTCGACGCGCTCGTGGACGCGGCGGCGGCCAATCTGCAGGCCGCCGGCATCGCGCCCGGCGACGTCGTCGGCATGACGCTGCCGGATTCCGCCGAGCACCTCATCATGTTTTGCGCCGCGGCGCGTGCCGGCGCCGTCATGCTGGCGATCGACAACGCATTGCCGCTGGCCGAGAAACAACGGCTCGTTGCGAACGCGAACCCGCGGGCGCTGATCGCGACGGCGGGCTCTCAGACGATCGGCGACCTGCCCGTCTTGCCGGTCGGCAAGATCTGTGGGCCGGCAACGTCGGCATTCGAGAGACCGGTCCTCGAGGCGGACCACCCGCTCATCATCGCTCAATCGTCGGGAACAACGGGCGTGCCGAAATCCTTCCTGTGGAGTCACGCCCAAATGCATGAGCAGGCTCGTCGGCATCAGAGGTTCCTCGGCCTGTCGTGGCAGGACCGTTATCTGGCCGTCATCAGGATGAGCTTCGTCTGGGAACGCAAGACCTGTTTGATCTTGTTTTGCCTGGGCGCGACGATTGTCGTGAATCACACCCGGTCCGTGGAAGACCTCGTCATGCGCGTGGCCGCGGGCCGGATCACGGTGCTGATCCTGACGCCCGCGCACCTGACGCACATTCTCGGATACCCGTCCGACCAGGCCCCTTTGTTTCCGTCGTTGCGTGTGATGCTCGTGGGCGGCGCGCCGCTCGCGCACCAAGACCGCATTCTGGCGAAAGAGCGGCTGACGCCGAGTTTCTATGAACAGCTTGGCACCAACGAGACCGGTTTCATGATTCTGTCAACGCCCGCCGACCAGGATGCCCATCCGGATGCCGTCGGGCGCGTCATCGAGGGAATCGAGGCACAGGTGTTGGACGCGGACGGGCACCCCCTGCCGCCGGGCGACGTGGGGTTGGTCGGCTTCCGCGGTGAGGTTTTCCCGACCGAATACGTCAACAACCCCAAGGACACGGCGCGCGCCTTCCGCGACGGTTGGTTCTATCCCGGCGATCTCGCCGCCATCGATGCGGATGGCTACTATTTCTTCAAGGGCCGGGCGGACGACATCATCAGCAACGAAGGCACCAAATTCTACCCGATCGAAGTGGAGAACGTCCTGCTTATGCACCCGGCCGTGGCCGAGGTGGCGGCCTTCGGCTGGCCGCATCCGGCGCACGGCGAAATGGCCGCGGCGGTGGTCACAACGAAAGCGCCGGTAGGCGCAGAGGAGCTGGAGCAGTTCTGCCGAGAACGCGTCGCCTATTACAAGGTGCCGGCTTGGATCATGATCGTGTCGGCGATGCCCAGAAACCCGATGGGCAAGATCGTCAAGACCCGGCTCAAGGAGATGTTGCGCGCGGAACTCGCCAAGGCTTCGCCCTGACCGGCATTTCGACCTGGGCCGGCCCCGCTGAAACCCCTATCCGCCGAGATGCAACAGCTCGGGCCGGATCATCCAGGCGACCGTCCAGGCGCCGGCCTCGTCCCGCTCGAGACAGAGCAGGCTGCCCGGCCGGAAGGCCGCAACGGCAGGCTCCTCCCGTCCCGTCAGCAGCCGGGAGGCGAGCCGCGCCATGAAGGGCAGATGCCCGACCAGCACCGTGTCCTCCGCCATACCCTGCGCCTCCGCCGCGATCGGCTCGACCGGATCGTTCGGCGCGAGCCCGGCGGCGGTCTCGATCGCCGCCTGCGGCGCGATGCCGCGGGCCAGCGCCTCGGCCGTCTCGCGCGCCCGGGTCTTGCCGCTGTGCACCACGCGGTCGGCGCTGACGCCCTGCCGCTCAAGGAACCTGGCCAGCGCCTCCACGTCGGCGCGGCCGGCGCTGGTCAGCGGCCTGTCCGGGTCGACGTCCTTCGGCGCCGCCTCGCCGTGCTGGACCAGATAGAGCTTCATGCCAGCGCCTCCACGGTGATCGGGGCGCCGTCCCGCACGGGCGCCAGCGTGCGCACATCCTCCACCGCCCGGCCCCAGATGTTGGTCGGCGCGGCCAGCCGGATCTCGTCACCGCGCGAGATCGGCGTACGTCCGAAGCCGATGGCGATCGCGTCGCCCTCGACCCAGAAGGCGAGTTCGCCCGGCTCGACCACGTCGCGCGCGCCTGCCTCCCGGTCGACCTGGACCGGCGTCGAGAAGTAGACCTCCTCGCCCCAGGTCCGCGCGTCCGACGTGAACGGCAGGCTCTCGTGAATCGCATCCGCCGTCGGCGTCTCGAACAGCTCGGCGGTCAGAACGACCGAGCCGATGGTCATCTTGATCTTGCGCATGTCGTTCAGTCCTCCGACCATTTGGTGCGCATCTTCGGCACGGGCTGGCCGTCGACGAGGATGTCGTCCACCCGCTCGTTATAGAAGCACAGATAGCCCTTGATCCGCGGGCATTCCGGGATCGGCTCCGGATAGGTCCAGACGATGTCGTCATAGCTGCGCCCGCCGATCCGCGCCGAATAGTAGCTTGCGGTCCCCTTGTAGGGGCACTGCGTGTGGCTGTCGCTCGGGGTCAGGAGATCCATCCGGACATCGTCCGGTGGGATGTAGTAGCGCGTCGGCAGGCCGGTTTCGAACAGAAAGCGCGCCTGCGTCGTCTCCGCGACCGTCTCGCCGCCGAGCACGACCCGGACCGGCCGGGACGAGTTGACCACGTCGACGCGGGAGTAGGGATCGCGTGCGTGCACGAACACCTCTTCGTCCTCCTCGTACCAGTGGTCCATGGGGTCCCAGTAGAAGGCGACATGGCCCTTGATGGCCGCGACCTGTTCGATCGGCGTCTCATAGCTCCAGGCGGCATTCTCGGCGCTTTTGTCGCCGACCCGCACCGTCCAATAGGAGGCATCGCCCTTGTAGGGGCAATGCGTACGATGTTCGCTCGGCGCCAGCAGATCCGTACGCACGTCCGTACGCGGAAAATAGTAGACGGGCAAATGCCCGGTCTCGTGCAGCAGCAACATGTCGGTGCTGTCGGCGACCGTCTCGCCGGCGAAGGCGACCCGCACCCGGCGCGGGCTCGGCTCCACGATCACCCGATGGCCGGGGGCAAGTGGATCGGCGATCAAGGGCATGGCTTGAACTCCTTGCCTGCGCGACGGGGCAACTCAGGTGCCGACCTTGAGCGGGGCGACAAGCCCGCGCAGCGTCGCGATCACGCTCAAGGCGGTGATGCGGCCGGTGCGCGGGTTCTCCTCGGTCGGCACGTTCTCGATGGTCATGGTAAAGCGCGCGCTGTCCGCGTCCACGGTGATGGTGTGGGTATTCCGGCTGACCCCCGGGTCCGCCCAGATCTCGAGCCGGGTCCGGTCCGGGCCGATGCCGGCCAGGCTCAGCGCCGCGGCCACGTTGACATTGGCCGGAAAACCCGCGACGCCGTCCCGCGCCGTCCCCTCGAAGACCTTGCGCGGCTCGGTGAGACCCTCGAGCGAGATGCCCTGGCGCTCCAAGTGGGGCGCGCCCGCGAGCCCCGAGGGCGGCTTGCGCGTGACCAACGTCACCGAGCGGATCTCGCCTTCGGCGGCCGCGCGCACCGCGTCGAGGCCCAACAGCGCGCCGGTCGGCGCGACGATGCGGGCACCGGTCTCCCCCGCCAGCGCGACCAGTTCCGGTCGGGCCAGCAGAGCGCCGACGCTGACCGGCAGGAAAATCCGGCCGGCCCGGATGGCGGGCTCGGCGATCCGGTCGAACACCGCGGCCGGCGCGCACTCGACGACCACCTCGGCGTGCTCGGGGAGGCTCTCGAGGGCCACCACCGGGACGGGATTACCGAAATCTTCCAGGCGCCGCCGCGCGTCGTCCACCCGTCGGGCCGAAACTGCCGCCAGGACAAGGCCGGGCACGCCGGCATCGAGGCGCCGGGCAACGGCCCGCCCGATGGCGCCGAACCCACCCAATGCCACGCGCAGATCGCGCCGCGGTCCCCCATCCGGCTGTTGCTGGCTTTCGCCCATGAGCATGCTCTCCACTGATTTCATCGATATCGACAAGGTCGGGCAATGGTTGGAGCTTATTCTTGGATTAGGCTAGTCTCTCCGCCCGAACAAGCACAAGGCGCCGGCTGTTTGCAACGGCCGGCCGGGGACAGGGCCGGAATGCCTGGGCCAGGTCCCCGACATTGTCGAAACGTTTGCAGGTGGGAGGCAACGAATGACCAAGCGGATGAATGCAGCTTTCATTGCCGCGGCTGCGGCTCTGGCCGTGGTCATTTCCGGCCCAGCCGGAGCGGCGGATATTTCGTGCAGCACGGCCAAGCTGATCGTGCCGTGGAAACCGGGCGGCGGCACGGACGTGATCTTTCGCGTCATTGCCGAGGCCGTGAACAAGGCCGGCGCGAAGCCCCAGATCCAGGTCGTCAACATTGCCGGGCAAGGCGGCAACAAGGGTGCCAAGGAGGCCGTAAAGGCCAAGCCAGACGGCTGTACGCTGTTCGCGATCCATCAGAGCGCCATGACCAGCTATCTGAACGGCCGCGTCGACTTCACCTGGGACGCGTTCGAGCCGGTCGCGATGGTGACCCACACGCCGTCGATCATCGGCGCCAACAAGGGCGTGCCCTATGAAGACGTCGCGGGACTGGTGGACAACGCGAAGAAGAACCCGGGCAAGGTTCTGGCCGGCGGCACGCTGGGCTCAACCAGCCATTTCATCTTTATCCTGTTGGAGGACGCGGCCGGCATCAAGCTCAAGCACATCTCCTATGACGGCACCCGCGAGCGGATGACCGCGCTGTTGGCCGAGAACATCCAGGTCGGCGAGATCAACGTCACCGCCGCCCAGAAGTACATCGCCAGCAAGGAGCTCAAGGCCTTGGGCATCGCTACCGCGGAGCGGGACCCCCGCGTGTCCGAGGTCAAGACGCTCAAGGAGCAGGGCATCGACCTGGTGTTCGGCCTGGATCGGGGCGTTATGCTGCCCAAAGGGACTCCGGCGGACATCGTGAAGCACCACGAGGCGGCCCTGTCCAAGGCGATGAACGACCCGGCCGTGAAGGCCGCGCTCGAGGGCAAGGGCAGTTCCGTGCGCTATCTCGGCAGCGCGGACTACCGCAAGCATCTGGCCGGCAGCTTCGAGGAGCTCAAGACAGCCGCCATCAAGGTCGGCCTCTACAAGCAATAGTCCCCAGAGCCTCTCTCGAAGCCGCCTGACGGCACACCCGAGCTCACCCTCGCACTTCGACAGCCTCAGTGTGAGGGTGAGGGATTTCCAGATCCGGACCTCACCCTGAGCTTGTCGAAGGGTGAGGTCAGACGGCCGTCCGAGACCTGCTCCGGCACCATCACGTGAGGGAATCAGGGGGCAGCATTACGGGAACCATGCGGAGTATCCGGCGCGACACGCTGGTCGCCTTGGGCCTGCTGCTGATCTGCGGCACCTTCTTCGCGGCCAGCTTCGACATCCGCGAGACCAGCTACGCTTCGCTGGGCTCCGAGGTGTGGCCGCGGGTGATCCTGGCGGTGCTGTTCGTGCTCTCGCTCGCCCTCTTGGCCCAGTCGCTGCGGGTCAAGGACGCGCCCGCACAAGCCGAGCATGCGGGACTCGGCGCCTGGTTCGCCGCCTACCGCAACCCGCTCTGGTGCTACCTGCTGTTCGGCCTCTATCTCCTCACTCTGCCCTATCTCGGCATGCTGGCCGGCGGCGCGCTGTTCGTGTTTGCCACCTTGACGGCGATCGGCCGGCGGGATCTGCGCGCGCTCGCCATCAATGCGGTCATCGGCATCGGCATGGTCGGCTTCATGTGGACCGTGTTCCGCTACGGTCTGAACGTGATCTTGCCCGAAGGCGAGCTGTTCTATGGCTGGTGAACCGGGCAGAGATGTGAGGCGCCGGTGATCTTCGACAACATCCTGGCGGCGAGCGGCGCGATCTTCGAGATCGGCACCATCGCGCTCATGTTCCTGGGCGTGACCGCGGGGCTGATCGCCGGCGCCATTCCGGGCTTCACCATCGCCATGGCGGTCGTGCTGACCCTGCCCTTCACCTTCGGCATGACCGCGGTCCAGGGCGTGGCGACCATGATCGGCGTTCTGGTCGGCGGCCTGTCGGGCGGGCTCATGGCCGGCATGCTCACGGGCATTCCTGGCACGCCGTCCTCGGTCGCGACCACCTTCGACGGCTTCCCCATGGCGCGCAAGGGCCGGCCGGGCCTGGCCCTCGGTCTGGGCGTCTGGTCGTCCTTTTTCGGCGGCATCATCGGCGCCATCGTGCTGGTCACCCTGGCGCCGCAGCTCGCCCGGGTCGGCCTCGAGTTCGGCCCCTGGGACTACTTCGCGCTGGTCATGTTCGCGCTCACCATCACCGCGAGCCTGGCCGGCGACAATCTGCTCAAGGGGCTGATCGCCGGCGCGCTCGGGCTCTTGGCCGCGACCATCGGCGAGGACGAGGTGAATGGCGTCGCCCGCTTCACCTTCGGCGCGGACGCCTTCGAGCAGGGTTTCGCTTTCCTGCCGGTCCTCGTCGGGCTGTTCGCCTTCAGCCAGCTGCTCTCGGACGTCAAGGACCGGGACAAGGCGCTCGAGCCGCTCATGGCCAGGGGCACCAAGGCGGTCCGGGTCGAGCACCGTAGGGCGATCGTCGAGGTGCTCAAGCGCTGGACCACGCTCCTGCGCTCGGCCCTGATCGGCGTCTTCACGGGCATCCTGCCGGGCGCCGGCAGCTCGGTCTCGAACATCCTCGCCTACGATCAGGCCAAGAAGGCGTCGAAGACCCCGGAGGACTTCGGCAGCGGCATCCCCGACGGCATCGTCGCACCGGAATCCTCGAACAACGCGACCGAGGGCGGCGCGCTCATTATGCTGATGGCGCTGGGCATCCCCGGCGACGTGATCACGGCGGTGATGCTGGGCGCGCTCCTGATCCACGACGTCATCCCGAGCCCGTCCTTCATCTCGGACGAGCCGGTGCTGGCCTACAGCATCTTCATCGCCTTCTTCCTGGCGCATTTCATCATGGTCACCATGCAGGCGGTCTGCCTGCGCGCCTTCGTGTTGATCACCCGGGTGCCCATGTATGTGCTGGCGGCGATCATCCTGGCCTATTGCGCGATCGGCGTGTTCGCCCTGAACAACGTGGAGTTCGACCTCTGGACGCTGTTCATCTTCGGCGTCATCGGCTACCTGCTGCGCTCGTTGGGCTTTCCGCTCGCGCCGATGATCCTGGGCGTGGTGCTGGGCAACATCGCCGAGCTGAACCTGAACCGCGCCTGGTCGATCGAGCCCAGCCTGACGCCTTTCCTGACCCGCCCCTGGTCGCTCCTGTTCTTCACCTTCGCGCTCTTCTCGGCCGCCTTCCCCTGGTACCAGAAGCACCGCCGGGAGATGAAGTGGACGCTCGTCTATCTGCCGCTCTTCTGCATCGCGGTGTCGGGACCGCTGGCGCTGATGGACGGATGGGTCCGCCCGGTGCTGGGCGCCGGCCTCCTGGTGTTCGGTACCGTCACCCTCGTGCGCCGAGCCCGGGCCGGCTGGCGGATCGAGCGCCCGCCCGCGCCACCCTCCCGGAGCGAAGAGACTTAGCCCGCTAGCCGCCGTACAGATACGACACGGCGATCACCGCGCCCACGATGCCGGCGAGGTCGGCGGTCAGCGCCGCGGCCAGCCCGTGCCGCACGCGGCGGATGCCGACCGCGCCGAAATAGACCGCGAGCACGTAGAAGGTGGTCTCGGTCGAGCCCTGGAAAGTGCTGACCAGATAGCCGGTGTAGCTGTCCGGGCCGATCGCCGGGTCCTGGATGATCGAGGCCAGGATACCATAGGCGCCCGAGCCCGAGAGCGGGCGCAACAGCGCCATCGGCAGGGCGTCGGCCGGCAGCCCGACGAGCTCGGTCACCGCGCCCAAGGGCACGATCAGGAGATCCATCGCGCCCGAGGCCCGGAACATGCCGACCGCGACCAGGATGGCGACCAGATAGGGGATGATGCGCAGCGCCACCTGGAAGCCGTCCTTGGCGCCCTCGACGAACACCTCGTAGACGGGCACGCCGCGGACGAAGCCGAAGCCGAGCAGCAGCAGCATCAGGCCGGGGATGATCCAGGGGGAGATCGCCGCGCCGAACAGGATCGCCAGCGGGATCAGGGTCACCACCACGATCAGCGCGAGCCAGGAGACCCAGGCGGGATAGGCGGCCGAGGCCTCGCCCGGCAGCGCGCCCGCATGCGCAGCCGGCGCCGAAGCTTCGGGGGCACCGGGTTCTTCGAACGCCGGCGCCACCGGCACCGCGGAGAAGCGCTGATACATCTTGGCCGCGATGATCGCGACCGTGGTCGAGCAGATGGTGGCGAAGAGCGTGGTCGGCAGGATGCCGGCCGGATCGCCGGAGCCTGCGGCGGCGCGCAGTGCGATCACGCCGGTCGGCAACAGCGTTACGCTCGAGGTGTTGATGGCGAGGAACAGCACCATGGCGTTGGTCGCGGTGCCCTTGTGCGGGTTGAGGCCGTCGAGCTCCTGCATGGCGCGGATGCCGAAGGGCGTTGCCGCATTGCCCAGCCCCAGCGCGTTGGCCGACATGTTCAGGATCATGGCCCCCATGGCCGGGTGATCGGCGGGCACCTCGGGGAAAAGCCGGACCATGAGGGGCCGCACCACCCGCGCGATGATCGCCAGCAGACCGCCCGCCTCGGCCACCTTCATCAGTCCCAGGAACAGCGCCATCACGCCGACCAGTCCCAGGGCCAGGGTGACCGAGCCCTTGGCCGATTCGATCATGGCCGTGGCCAGCGCCTGCATCGGCGCCTCGACCTCCGGGCCACCCGTGGGCGGCGTCCAGCTCACCTGGCGCCAGGCCGCGACCAAGAAGGAGACCAGCACGATGGCGAAGAAGATGACGTTCACGGCGCGTCCGTCGGTTTGCCGGCGCGCAGGTGCCCGCGCACAGGGCCGGATCGATGACGGCTGATCATAGAAGCGGCCCCGGAGGCGGGAAAAGCGGCTTCTCGGCTAGCGCCGCCCGCGTCTCGGTCGCGGCGGCGATTTGCGTGGAACTTCAACCCAGACATAGCCGAGCTCGTCGCTGCCCGGCTTGCGTTCGTAGCGCAAGACCCAGCTGCGCCCGTTCCGTGAATCGAACAGCAGATTGATTCGCGGATCGCCGATGTTGATGTCGCGCTGGGCCTGATGGAGCTCGAGGATCACGAACTGGCCGCGCCGGGAGGACCGCGCCACCGGTGCGGCGCCCGGAGCCGGCCGCGGCCCGGTCGTGATCAGCGGCCGGGGCCCCGGTCCCGGTCGCTCGGGGCGCGGCCCGGATGGAAGCGGGGACGGCGTCGTCTGCGATGCCTGCGGGGCCGGCGAGGTCCGCGGGACCTCAGAGGTCCGCGGGCCCGTCGTAGGCTGCGGGGTCTGCGTCGCCTCGGGAGCTTCGCTCTTCTGCACGGCTTCGCTCCTCTGCGACGCAGGCGTCTTGCCATTTGCCTGCTTCGACCTCGGCGGATCGAGCGGCACGATCAAGGGCGCCGGCGTGCCCGTGGGGCCCGACGGCTGCCCGGTTTCCGCGACGGCCTGGCCCGCAAGGGCGACACACAGCAAGGCCGCAAATGGAATCTGATGCCGGCTTGTCATGGTTTACGGTTCTGCATGCAAAGGCGCCCAGCTCCGCGCGCCCGGAGCCTAGCAAGCAAGTGATTAACCGGATGTGAAGAGGTCATGCCCGGTCACCTCCGCCGGGTCATGATCGCCGCCACGATCGCCCCGCCGGCGCACAACGCCGCCATGGCGAAATAGGCTGCGCCCCCTGCCGCCCCGTAGAGCACACCGGCGAGCGGGATCACGATGCCCGCGGCGACGCCCATGACGATCGACGAGTAGAGGCTCTGCGCCGAGGCCGACTCGCTGGCCGGCACCGTGCGCGCGATGAAGGTCATGGCCGCGAGATGCGCGGCGCCGAAGGTGAAGGCGTGCAGGCATTGCACGACGAGCAGCGCGGGCAAAGCGGTGGTCAGAGCGGTCACGGTCCAGCGCAGCACGCCGGCAAGACCGGCCAAGAGCAGGAGCGGAACCGGTCCGATCCGCTGGAGCACGGCGGCGCCGGCGGCGAACAGGATGACTTCGGCCAGCACGCCGAGCGCCCAGAGCGCGCCGATGAGGCTGGAGGACAGGCCGGCGGCCTGCCAGTGCAGGGTGGCGAAGCCGTAGTAGACGGCGTGGCTGGTCTGCACGAGCGAGGCCGCCAGCAGCATCAACAGAAAGCCCCGATCGCCCATCAGGCGGCGCAGGGGTGTTGTCGGCCTCGCAGCACCCTGCGGCGCGTCGCCTTTGGATATGTCCGCGCCTGCGGACGGCTGCTTCGCCTGTCCCACGGCGACCCGCACATCGGGCAGCAGGAAACAGGCGCCCAGGATCAACACCGCGCCGGCAATGACGCACCAGAGGATGATTGAGGCGGAGGCGTCCGCCAGCAGCCAGCCGCCACCCATGGCGCCGGCGATGAAGGTCAGCGAGCCCCAGAGCCTCACCCGGCCATAGGCGAAGCGCCCTTCGCGCGCCGCCAGCAGCGTGACGTTCTCGCCCAGCGGCCCAAGCGCGCCGATCGCCCCGAAGGCCAGCACGGTGACGGCCGCCAGCGCCGCAAAACCGGACACGAGGGCAAACAGCACATAGCCGGCCAGACCGATCAGCGCCAGCGCGATCATGGTTTGCCGCCGCGCGCCGGTCCGGTCGGCCACATGGGCGACCGCCGGATTGATCAGCACCTTGGCGACCAATCCGATCGCAACCAGCGTGCCGATCTCGGCCGGTCCCATGCCGCGCGACGCCAGCCAGACGGGCCAGAACGGCAGCTGCAGCCCCATCAGGAGAAAAAGTGCGCTATAGTAGGCCGCGAGCCGGGCCGGAACGGCGCGACCCCAGCGTCGCGCGGGGTCGGATGAAAACGCCTCAATCATCTTCGGATCCTGTCCGACCGCAGCAGCCATCTGCAGACAAACAACTATCCCATTCTGGCAATTGCGGAACTATTCCAAAGGTCCCTATGATGACGTTGCGTCTGTCGGGCACGAACGACACGGCCCGGCGGACCGATGGGGGGAGCAGGCTCTGAAGGTTCTGCACGTCATCACCGACCTGGGCGTCGGTGGCGCCGAGACCATGTTGGCCTCGCTGCTGATGACCGACGGCGTCGGACGGGACGCACATGTCGTCAGTTTGCTGCCCGGAGGGGAGCTTCGCGACCGGCTGGCTGAGGCAGGCATCCCTGTGTACGACCTGGGCATGCGGCGCGGTGGCATAACCGTGGCCGGCATCTGGCGGTTGGCCCAAATCATCCGCCGGGTCAGGCCCGCCGTGGTGCAAAGCTGGATGTATCACGCGGATCTCGTCTCGCTGCTGGCGCTCATCCTGTCCGGCCGGCGTGGCTCCACCACGCTGGTCTGGGGCATTCGCTGCTCGGACATGGATACCAGCAAGTATGGTCGCGCGCTCAAGACGGTAATCCGGACCTGCGTCCTCTTGTCGCGGCTGCCGGACGCGGTCGTCGCCAACTCGCAAGCCGGCGCTGACGTGCATCGCGGGCTGGGCTATCGGCCGCGGACCCTGGAGGTGGTCTGGAACGGCATCGACAGCAAGCGTTTCTGCCCCGACCCCGAGGCTCGCGCGGCGGTTCGAGAGGAACTGGGCATCGCGCCCGACCGGGTGGTGCTGGCGCATGTGGCGCGGGTCGACCCGATGAAAGACCATGCTTCCTTCCTGGCCGCATTGGAGCGACTGCCCGGAGTGACCGCCCTGACCATCGGGACCGGAACGGAAAGCCTGCCGGAGCGACCCAACCTGCTGCGCCTTGGGCGGCGCGACGACGTCTCGCGGTTGCTCGCCGCGAGCGACATCATCGTCTCGTCCTCGGCCTTCGGCGAAGGCTTCTCGAATGCCATTGCGGAAGGCATGGCCGCCGATCTGCCGGCCGTCGCCACCGATGTGGGCGACGCCCGCGTCATCGTGGGCCGGGCCGGACGCATCGTGCCGCCCGGCGATCCGGCCGCGCTGGCGGAGGCGGTCGCCGAGCTGGTCGCTCTGGGCCCGGGCGGCCGGGCCCAGCTGGGCGCGCGAACACGCATTGCGACGACCTTTCCGTTGAGCCGGGCGGCCGATGAGTTCGCTGCCCTGTACCAGCGGCTCGGTGCGGACAAGCGCACGGCGGCCAACCAAGCTGTTGAGGCTTAGGCCCTTTACCCTGCGAGAGCTCCGGGACGGGCGCGCTTGACACGGTTCTCACCGCCCGTGACACTGACCGTCCCAACAAAGACAAAAGTCATAATCGATAGGGGAGGACGTCATGAAGATTCCGCACATCCGGCGACTCGCGCTGGCCAGTATGGCCACCCTGGCGCTCGTGGCGCTGCCAATCGCGGCCCAGGCGGAGAAGGAGGTGAAGGTCGGGGTGATCTTCGACTATTCCGGGCCGCTCGCAGGCGGCGGATCGGAAGCCGGCGGCGTGGCCACCAAGATCGCCGTCGACCTGGTCAACGAGCGCGGCGGCATCGAGGGATACAAGATCAACGCCATCTACGCCGACGCCCAAAGCAAACCCGACATCGCGATCAACGAGGCTGAGCGGCTCCTGAACCAGGAGAAGGTCGACCTGCTGCTGGGCTTCTATTCGAGCGCGCAGTGCGTGCCGGTGGCCGCCAAGGTGGACGCGCTCAAGCAGTTCATGTGGGCGAACATCTGCATCTCGTCGGCGGTCTTCAAGGACCGGAACCTGAAATACGTCTTCCGGCCGCAGGTGCATTCCGATCAATACGGCGTCGCCTCGGTGCAGTTCGTCTCGGAGGTCGCCAAGGAGAAGCTGGACACGCCGCTGGCCGACCTGCGCGTCGCGATCATTCACGAGGACGGCCCCTATGGCAGCGGCGTCGCCTCCGGCAACGACAAGGCGGCCAAGGAAAAGGGCATGAAGGTGGTCCTCAACGAGGGCTACGCCGCCACCGCGCCCGATCTCAGCTCGCTCATCACCAAGCTCAAGCGGGCCAAGCCCGACGTGATCCTGCACACCGGCTACAACCCGGACATCACATTGTTCTTCCGCCAGGCGCGGGAGCTGGGCTTGCGCTTCAAGATGCTGATCGGGCATGGCGCCGGTTACGCGCAGATCGACAAGCTGATCGACACCTTCGGCGAGGATGTGAACCACGTGTTCAACGTCGACCCGGTCGCGGCGCAACTGCTCGACCCGGCGACGCTCAAGCCTGGTCTCGGAGACCTCACCTCAGAGCTCGTTAAGCGGTATAAGCTTGCCAAAGGCGTCAAGGAGGTCCCGCCGCACGCCAGCATGGGATTCAATCACACCTGGATCTTTCTGAACGACGTGCTGCCGCGCGCCATCAAACAGCATGGCGGCATCGATCCGGAGGCGCTCCGCAAGGCGGCGCTCGAGACCGACATCCCGGACGGCGGAACGATCCAGGGCTACGGCGTGAAGTTCTTCCCGGCCGGGCATCAGATGGCCGGACAGAACGAGCGCTCGACACCGGTGGTCATGCAGTACATCGACGGAGAGACCAAGATCGCATGGCCGAAGGCGATCCGCACGGTCGACCCGGTGGTGCCGCTGCCGGCGGCGTCGCCCTACGCCGCGAAGTAGGCGCTCGTACGGCCGATCCCGAGCGGTGCTCGCGGTCCAGGATCTTACGAAGCAGTTCGGCGGCTTCGTCGCCGTGAACCGCGTCTCGTTCGCGGTCGAGGAGGGTGAGATCCTGGGCCTGATCGGCCCCAACGGGTCCGGCAAGAGCACGGTCTTCAACGTGGTCGCGGGGACGCTGCCGCTGACGGCCGGGTCGGTCCGCTTCGAAGGCAAGGAGATCGGCGGCCTGCCGCCGGACCAGGTCTGCCATCGGGGTATCGCGCGCACCTTCCAAATCCCGCGCCCGTTCAAGCGGCTGTCGCTGCTCGAGAACGTCGCGGTTTCGGCTTTCTATGGCCAGAACCGCGACATCTCGCGCAGCCGCGCCTGGGAGCAGGCCGAGGAGGCCTTGGCGCTGGTCAAGCTGCCCACCGAGGCCACGGCCACGGTCGATGCGCTCGGGGCCGCCGGCCTGAAGAAGCTCGAGCTTGCCCGCGCGCTCGCCACGCAGCCGAAGCTGGTGCTGGCCGACGAAAGCCTGGGCGGGCTCGACGAGGCCGAGATGGAGCAGGCCGCCGACATGCTGCAGGACATTCGCCGGCAGAAGGGCATCACCATCATCTGGGTCGAGCACATCATGGGGGTGTTGATGCGCGTGGTCGATCGCGTGATCGTGCTGGACCACGGCGAGAAGATCGCCGAGGGCCTGCCGCGGGCGGTGGCGGAGGACCCGCGGGTCATCGAGGTGTATCTCGGTCGCCAAGGCACCGCGGCGGCCGCAGCGGCCGACGCCGCGCGGCCGTCCTGAGGCTGGCGGCCCGTGCTCGAACTACGCTCCGTCTCGGCCCGCTACGGCAGCTTTCAGGCCCTGTTCGACGTCTCGCTCGACGTGCGCGCGGGCGAGGCCGTGGCGGTGCTCGGTCCGAACGGCGCCGGCAAGACGACGCTGTTGCGCGTGATCTCGGGCCTGCTGCCGGTCGCGGCGGGCGAGCTCACGATGGAGGGCCGCTCGCTGCTCGATCTGCCGCCGCACCGGATCATCGAGACCGGCATCGCCCATGTGCTCGAGAACAGACGTCTGTTTCCCCGCATGTCGGTGGAGGAGAACCTGAAGATGGGCGCCTTCATCCGCGGCGCCAGGGCCCGTTTCCGGGAACGGCTCGATGTCGTCTACGAGCTCTTCCCGCGCATGGCCGAGCGGCGCGACCAGTTCGCCGGCACGCTCTCGGGGGGCGAGCAGCAGATGTGCGCCATCGGCCGGGCGCTGATGTCGGGGCCGAAGATCTTGTTGATGGACGAGCCCTCGGCCGGTCTGGCCCCGGTCATCGTGGAGCAGGTGTTCGGTCTGGTCGACCGCCTGCGCGGCGAGGGCTACACGGTCCTGATCGTGGAACAGAACGTTCAGCAGGTGCTGCAGCTCGTCGACCGGGCCTATCTCCTGGAAGTCGGCAGCATCAAGACCAGCGGATCGGCGGCAGAGCTGGCCGCGGACGAGACGCTACGCCGCGCCTATATCGGCATCTGAGGCGCAGGCCTGCAAAGGGGGGCGACTGAGAGATGGTGTTCGACATCTACCTTCTCGAGGCGATCATCAACGGGCTGCTGCTGGGCGGCGTGCTGGCGTTGCTCGCCCTCGGCCTCAACCTGATCTTCGGCGTCATCGACGTGGTCTGGATCAGCTATGCCGAGCTGGTCATGGCCGGCATGTACGGCGTGTACTGGCTGTACGCGTTCTTCGGCGTACCGCTGGTGCTCGCGGCCCTGATCGCCATCTTCGGCGTCGCCGTCTTGGGCTTTCTCGTCCACTACCTGGTGATCTCGCCGATCCTCGGCAAACCGCCGATCAACCAGCTCCTGGCCACGGGCGGTCTGCTGTTCTTCCTGCAGAGCTTCGCCACCCTGCTGTTCGGAGTCGAGTTCCGCAACATCGGGCTCCGGCTGCCGGTCATCGAGCTCTGGGACATGTACTTCAGCTTCGCCCGCATCCTGGCCTTCGCCGCAGCACTGATCGGCATGGTCTCTCTGTACGTGTTTCTCAAGCGTACGTTCATGGGCACGGCGATCCGCGCCGTGGCCCAGGACCGGGAGATCATGGCCACGATGGGCGTGAACACCCGCCAGGTCTATCTGATCACCTCGGCCATCGGCGGCGGGCTCGCCGGCCTCGCAGCCGGGCTCCTGGTCTTGCAATACGATGTCCACCCGGCGGTCGGGCTCAGTTTCGGACCGATCACCTTCATGATCTGCGTGCTCGGCGGGCTGGGCAATTTGCTGGGCGGCTTCGTCGCCGCCTTCATCATGAGCCAGTTCATCTCGATCGGCGGGTTCTATCTCGACCTCGAATGGGGCTATGTCATCGCCTTCGTGTTCTTCATCGTCATGATGTTCCTGCGTCCGCAGGGCATCCTGGGGCGACGCGGATGACCGGCCGGCGGCTGCAATATGCCGGCCTGGCGGTGCTTGTGGCGCTGCCCTTCGTGGGCGTCCCCGAATACTACATGCACATCCTGGTGCTGATCCTGATCTGGGGCTTCGTCTACACCGCCTGGGCGATCATGGGCCGGTTCGGTCTGGTCTCGCTGGGCCACGGCGCGTTTTTGGGCATCGGCGCCTACACGGTCGCGCTGGCCTGGAACCTGCTCGGCCTGACGCCCTGGCTCGGCATTCCCCTGGGTGTCGGCCTGGCGGTGCTGGTGGCCGTCGTGATCGGCTATCCCTGCTTTCGCTTCCGCGTGGTCGGGCACTATTTCGCGCTGGTCACCCTGGCGCTGGGCGAGGTCGTGCGCCTGACCATCGTGGCACTGCGCGACCACACCGGCGGCTCGCTGGGGCTCACGCCCAACCGCTATGGCGAGGGCACCTCGCTCTACGCCTTGCAGTTCGCCGACAAGGAGGTGTTCTACGTCATCGCCCTGCTGCTGTGGCTGGCCGGCATCTGGATCTGGCGCCGGGTCGATGCGAGCATGGCGCGCTTCGCCATGGATGCGCTCTCCGAGGACGAGGACGCGGCCGCCTCGGTCGGCGTGCACGTGACCGCGCAGAAGCTGCGCATCACCATGCTGAGCGCCGCGCTGACCGCACTGGGCGGCGGGGTCTACGCCCAGTATCTCCTGTATGTGAACCCGGGCACCGTCTCGGGCATCGGCGTGTCGCTGCAGATCGTGTTCGCGGCGATCGCCGGCGGCATGTTCACCGCGCTCGGCCCGACCGTCGGGGCGATGATTACAATCGTCCTGGCCGAGACCTTGCGTATCGCCATCGGAACGGAAGTAATTGGTTTGGATACAACGATCTATGGTGTGATGCTGATCTTATTTATCATTTTCCTGCCGAAGGGCGTGCTGGGCGGTCTGATCGAGCTCTACGAACGGCGGACGGCGGGCGGCGCGGGCGCCATGGCCGGCAAGCGGGAAGTGGGAGGCGGCGCGTGAGCAGCTACGGCGTGGCGATCATCGGGCTCGGCGCCGTGGGGCGCCGGTTCTTGTCGTTGATGACGGCCCATCCGCGCTTTCATGTTGCCGGTGCCTGGGACCCCGATGCGGACGCCTGCGCCGGGGCGCAATCGGCGGCCCCGGAACTGCGGATCGGCGCAGACGCCGCCGCGGTGATGGCCGCGCCCGAGACCGATCTGGTGTATGTGGCCTGCCCGCCCCTGCATCACCGTGCCCATGTCCTCGCGGCGCTCGCGGCCGGCAAGGCGGTCTTCTGCGAGAAACCGCTCGGCATCGACGTCGAGGAGAGCCGCGCCCTGGTCGCGTCCGTCGACGTCAGCGGCCTGCCCGCGGCGGTGAACTTCGTCTACGGCTCAGCTCCGGCGGGCGTCGAGCTGGGCAACCGACTGCGGGCGGGCGCCTTGGGCAATGTCACGGGGGTCGAGTTGCGCCTGCACTTCGCCCAATGGCCCCGCCCCTGGCAGGCCAGCGCCGCGGCCTGGCTCTCGCGCCGCGCCCAGGGCGGCTTCGTGCGCGAGGTGGTCTCGCATTTCCTCTTTCTCAGCCATCGTTTGATCGGCCCGGCGCGCATCGAACGGGCGGCGCTGCGCTATCCGTCGCGGAGCGGAGAGATGGCCGAGACCCACATCCTGGCACGGCTCGACTGCGACGGCGTGCCGGTCGGCATCCTGGGCCAGGCCGGCGGCGTCGGACCCGATATCGTCGAGTTCACGGTCTGGGGCGACGAGGGCTCGTGCCGCGTTCGGGACTGGTACCGGCTCGACGAGAGCCACGACACGGCCTGGACGGAGGTCGCGCTCGGTGCGGAGAACCCTGCCGAGGCCGCCTATCTGCGCCAGCTCGACAATCTGGCGGCCCTGCTCGACGGCGAAGCCCACAGCATGCCGAGCTTCGCCGAGGCGCTGGCCGTACAGGAGGTGATCGAGGCCCTGTTGCAGGGCTGACCGCGCATCCGATAACGCATTGGGGAGGTCCCGTGGTGGACAGTGTCTATTTTTCCGAAGAGCACCGCATGCTGGGCGACCAGCTGCGCCGCTTCGTCGACGAGGAGGTGCGCCCCAACGGCGAAAGCTGGGAAGCGGCGGGCCGCATTCCGCGCGCGGTGCTCGCCCGCATGGGCGAGCTCGGCTTCCTCGGCATGCGCTACCCGGAGCGCTATGGCGGGACCGCGCTCGACACCCTGGCCTCGGTGGTCCTGGCCGAGGAGCTCGGGCGCTCGGGCTTCGGCGGCTTCGCCATCACCGTGCTGGTGCACACCGACATGGCCTCGCCCCACCTCGCCCGCTACGGCAGCCCGGAGCAGCTCGAGCGCTACCTGCCGCAAGTGATCCGCGGCGAAGCGATCACCGCCATCGGCGTCACCGAGCCCGATGCGGGCTCGGACGTCGCCGCCCTGCGCACCTCGGCCGAGCGCTCGGGGAACCGGGGCTGGGTGCTGAACGGCGCCAAGACCTTCATCACCAACGGCGCCCAGGCGGATCTCTATTTCATCGCCGCGCGCACGGACCCAGAAGCCAAGGGCGCGCGCGGCCTGTCCATCTTTATCGTCGAGAAGGGCGCGGCCGGGTTCACCGTGGCCCGCACGCTCGACAAGATGGGCTGGCGCGCCTCGGATACGGCCGAGCTGGTGTTCGAGGACTGCTTCGTTTCGAGCGAGAACCTGCTCGGCGAAGAGAGCCACGGCTTCTACCAGATCATGGACAACTTCCAGAACGAGCGCACGGTGATGGGGGCGATGGCCATGGGCGAGGCCCAGCGCGCGATCGAGATCACCCTCGACTACGTCAAGACGCGCAAGGCCTTCGGTGGCCCGCTCTGGGACAAGCAGGCGATCCGGAACCGCCTGGCCATGCTCGCGGCCAAGGTGGAGGCCGGCCGGCAGCTCGTCTACCACGCCGCCTGGCTGGATGCACAGGGCCGCGACTGCGTGCGCGAGGTGTCCATGGTCAAGGCCTACTGCGGCGAGCTGGTCAACGAGGTGATGTACGCCTGTCAGCAGTTCCACGGCGGCATGGGCTACATGCGCGAGAGCGCCATCGAGCGCATGGCCCGCGACGCCCGCATCCATTCGATCGGCGGCGGCGCCACCGAGGTCATGCTGGAAGAGGTCGCCAAGCGCCTCGGGCATTGATCGACTGCCTGGCGGGTCGCTCCGGCCCACTCCCCCACCCGGTCACCCCAAGGATACTGCCAATGGGTGGCCGGGTGGGGGAGTGGGCCGGCGCAGCTTTCATCAAGAAGTGAGATCAGCCCCAGCCAGTCACATCCGCCCGACGGTCTCGGCCTCGCGCTCGGCGTCCGCGCGGCTGAGGGCGAGATCGGCGAGCGCGCGATCGCTGAGCGCCAGCAGATGGCGTCTCTGGCGGGCGCGCTCCTGGCGGTCCAGCAGCCACAGGAAAAAGCGGCACGCTGCAGCCCGCAGGGCGGCCGAAAGCGGCCGCGCGCCGGATGGGGTCGGTTGGAGCCTGAGTACGGCTGAGGCCGGCGGGTGTTGGGTCATCAACATGGGTCTGCCTCCTCTTGCACGGCAGCCCTGACGCTAGCACCAACCGGGGATTCGGGGGTTGCAAAGATTAACCGAATGATCGTGCTTTATTCAGTATAATTGCGTAATAATGCAATGATTGAAATTATTGAGCGCGAAATATGGCTATCAGCGAAGAGCCGGCCTTGCCCCCGATCGAGCTGGACCGGATCGACCGGCACATCCTCGACATCCTGCAGACCGACAATCAGATCTCGAACCTGGAGCTGGCCGACCGGGTCGGCCTGTCGCCGCCCGCCTGCTCGCGCCGCGCGGCGCGCCTGCGCCGCGAGGGGGTGATCCGCAAGGACGTCTCGATCGTCGATCCGCGGCGGGCCGGCAAGAGCCTCGCGGCGATCGTCTCGATCCGGCTGGAGGTGCGGCGGAAGGAGCATCTCGAGGCCTTTGCGGCCAAGATGCTGGCCCGGGACGAGGTCTTCCAATGCTACATGGTCTCGGGACCGATCGACTTCGTGCTTCATGTCGTGGTCGACGACGTGGCGGCCTATACCCGCTTCGCCATCGAGGCCTTCGCCGAGGACGACAACCTGCAATCGCATGAGTCCATGTTCGTGCTAGCCCAGGTCAAGAACGAGACCAAGATCGAGCTGATGCCGGCGTGACCGCCCGTTGGACCGCCCCGGCCGGGAGACCGACCCCGGCCGTGTTACCGAACTGAAACAATTGAAACCAACTGATACCAAAACACCAATTCCCTAGGGGATTGGCTGAGCTATGGTACAGTCCACATCGCGTCGGCCCTCTGGCCCGCGCCGGGAAAAATACCACTTCACACGGAAATCCCCTTGACGAGGAGAACGACAGGAGGCGAGCCATGTCGCTCAGAATCAATGACGAAGCGCCGAACTTCACGGCGGAAACCACGGAAGGAACCATCGACTTCCACGACTGGATCGGCAACGGGTGGGCCATTCTATTTTCGCACCCGAAGGACTTCACACCGGTCTGCACCACCGAGCTTGGCTACATGGCCGGGCTGAAGCCCGAGTTCGAGAAGCGCAACTGCAAGATCCTCGGTCTCAGCGTGGACCCGGTGGCCTCGCATGAGGAATGGTCCCGCGACATCGAGGAGACCCAGGGCCACGCCGTCAACTATCCCTTGGTCGGCGATCCCGAGCTCAATGTGGCCAAGGCCTACGACATGCTGCCGGCCGGCGCCGGCGACACTTCCGAGGGGCGCACGCCCGCGGACAACGCCACCGTACGCTCGGTGTTCGTGATCGGCCCGGACAAGAAGATCAAGGCGTCGCTCACCTATCCCATGAGCACAGGCCGCAACTTCGACGAGGTCCTGCGGCTCTTGGATTCCTGCCAGCTCACCGCCAAGCACCAAGTGGCCACGCCGGTCAACTGGCAGCAGGGCGACGATGTCATCATCGTGCCGGCGGTCTCGGACGAGCAGGCCAAGGAAAAATTCCCGGAGGGCTGGAAGTCGCCGAAGCCCTATATCCGGATCGTGCCGCAACCGAATTAGTCGCGGCGGCACCCGCGCCGCGTCTCCAAGCCCGCGGCGACGGGCTACCCAACCGATACGCCTTTGGTGCCCTGCTCATGGCTCATGAGCAGGGCGCTGGCGTCTCAGATGGTCAAACCAGCGGGGCGGGCCTCATGCCTCTGCCGCCAGGGGCAACGAACGCAGGCGCGTGCCGGTCGCGGCGAAGATGGCATTGCCGATGGCCGGCGCGAGCGGCGGCAAGCCAGGCTCGCCGATGCCCGTCGGCGCCGCGTCCGATTTCACAATGTGCACCTCGACCTTCGGCATCTCCGACATGCGGGTCGGCTCATAGTCGTCAAAATTGCCTTGGTCGACGACCCCGTCGGTGAGCGTGATTTGGTTGCGCAGAACCGAGGAAAGCGCGAAGCCGACCGCGCCTTCGACCTGGGCGACGACGATATCCGGGTTGACCGCAACGCCGCAGTCGACCGCGGCAACGATGCGATCAACCCGAACGGCCGATCCCTCGACGCTGACATCGGCGACCATGGCGACACGTGTCTTGAACGACTGGTGCACGGCGACCCCGCGTCCCCGCCCCGGCGGGAGCGTTTCACCCCAACCCGCCTTCTCGGCGGCGAGGCGCAGGACGGCCGCATCACGCGGATGCTGCGCCAGTAGATCGAGCCTGAAGGCGACGGGGTCCCGGCGCGCAAGATGCGCCAGCTCGTCGATCACCGTCTCTATCACATGCGCGGTATGGCTGTGCCCGACCGAGCGCCACCAGAGCAGCGGAACCGGCGAGGGCGCGTTGTGCACCTCAACGGAGTAATTGGCGAGGTCATAGGCGATGTCGTTCAAGCCATCGATGGTGCTGCGGTCGACGCCGTCCTTCAGGAAGACCCGCTCGAACGGGGTCCCGACGAAGATCCGCTTGCTGACGACCTTGTGCTGCCAGCCGGAGATCCGGCCGCGCGCGTCCAGTCCCGCCGTCGCCTTGTGCAGCAGCATGGGTCGATAGAACCCGCCCTTGATATCGTCCTCTCGGGTCCAGACAATCTGGACCGGCGCCCGCCCATTGATCGCCTTGGCGAGTGTGGCGAGCTCGATCGTCCAATCGCCCACGGCTGAGCCGCGGCGGCCAAAGCTGCCGCCGGCCAGGAATGTGTTGATCTTGACCTGCTCCGGCTTCAGGCCCAGCACCCGGGCCGCCATGCGCTGATCGATGCTCTGCAGTTGGCAGCCGGACCAGATCTCCGCACTGTCGCCGCGGAACTCCATGATGCCGTTCAACGGCTCCATCGGCGCGTGCGCCAGGAAGGGGAACGTGAACTCCGCCTCCAGCGTTCTCGCCGCGGACGCGAGGCCCGCCGCGGCGTCGCCGCGGCTCAGGGCCGTGAGCCCCTGGGTCTTTGTCAGCGCCCGATATTCGGTGAGGATTTCGGCCGTCGAGCGCGTCTCGGCCGCGCGCGTGTCCCAGGTCACCTTGAGGGCGTCGCGGCCGCGCAGGGCCGACCAGGTATCCCGGGCGAGGACGGCGACCCCCGAGTGGATCTGAACCACGTCGACGACGCCGGGGATCTTGGTCGCCTCGCTGGCATCGAAGGACGCCACCGTGGCGCCGAACTGATCCGGCCGCCGGACCACCGCCGTGAGCATGTCCGGGCGCCGAACGTCGCTCGCATAGACCGCCGTACCCGCGGTCTTGGCCGCTGAGTCCAGCCGCGGGAGCCGAGTGCCGATCAGCCTCCACTCGCTCGCGGGTTTGAGGTTCACCTTCTGCGGGACGTCAACTGCCATCGCCTCAACCGCAAGCTCGCCCAGGGTTGCCTGGCGAGCGGACCCGCGATGGCGGACGATCCCCTTCGCCACGACGATATCTTCGGCCGGCACGTTCCACCGCGCCGCCGCGGCCGCGACGAACATCAGCCGCGCCGCGGCGCCGACCTTCCGCATCTGCTCCCACGAGTTGGCGATGGAAGTCGATGCGCCGGTCGCCTGGTTTGGCCCGAAGAAGAGGTTGTTGTAGAGCTTGGGGTTGGCCGGCGCGAACTCGTAGCGCATCTGCGACCAGTCGGCGTCGAGCTCTTCCGCGACCAGGGTGGCCAGGCCGGTGGTTACGCCCTGCCCCATCTCGAAGTGCTTCGTGATGACCGTGACCAGGTTGTCCGCACCGATCTTCAAGAAAACGTTCGGATCGAACACGCCTGCGACGGGCTTGCCGGCCGCGAGAGCGTGTTTGCCGAACGGCACGAAGCTGCCGAGAATGAACCCGCCGACAGCGGCCCCGGCGCCTTGCAGGAACGTCCGGCGCGAAGCCGCCAGGGACAGCGCATTTGAAATGCTGGGTGTCGTCATGACCGCCTCCCCCTACGCCAAGGCCTTGGCCGCGTCATGGATGGCCTGCCGGATCCGGACATAGGTGCCGCATCGGCAGATGTTGCCGTCCATGGCGGCATCGATATCGGCGTCGGTGGGCTTCCGCGTGCTGCCGAGTAGGCTGATGGCCGACATGATCTGGCCTGACTGACAGTAGCCGCATTGCACGACGTCGCGCTTCTGCCATGCGTCCTGCACGGCCTCCGCCACGTCGCCGGACACGCCTTCGATCGTGGTGATCGTCTGGTCTCTCGCATCGCCCACTCGCATGGCGCATGCGCGCACGGCCTCCCCGTCGATATGCACGGTGCACGCACCGCAATGGGCGCGCCCGCAACCGAACTTGGTCGCCGTCAGGTGCAGGTGATCGCGCAGCGCCCACAAGAGTGGCATCTCGGGATCGATATCGAGGCGGTGGGGTTCGCCGTTGACGGTCAGACGGATCATTTGATCACTCCTCTGCAGCTCACACGCCCTGAGTATGCGGCGAGAGCAGCGGGCAAATCTTTCAAGATCTCCGCACGATCCGGTCGGCGCGTTGCGGCGCCCGGCGGCTATCGGAGAGATCCGCCGTTTGCTAGGCTCCACGGTGAGGTCATGCCGCTGCTGCTCTTGGAGGGCACGAGGTGAACCAGCCGAATTCCCGATCGGATGGCCTGGGGGGCGAAAAAGCAGCGCAGTGGGACGGCGAGCGTTACGTGATCGCGGAAGCCAGACGCGCATGGCCTTGTGCGCGGCTGCTGGTGAGGACCGAGCAAATCCGACAGGCGCGCTCCTGGAGCGACGTGACCGCCAACCATACCGTGGTCGTCAATCTGGGCGGCCTGATCACCCATTTCGAGGTCGAGCTCGAGGACGGCACCCGATCAGTGCAACCGCCGACTTCCGGATACATGTCGATCGTTCCCGCCGGACAGGCGTTTTCCGGGACGTTCCAAGGTCGCACGACCAGCTATGCGGTCTGGGAAATGCCCCCGAACGTCTTGCAACGCATTGCTGATGAAGCCGGTCTCTCCGGTGCTGCGACGATCGTGCCGCGGCTTTCCCATCGCGATGAGGTGATCTCCGACGCGATCGGCCAGCTTGTCGAGCTCGTCGACGACCCGGACAACTTGTCCGACCTGCTTGGCGACACCCTCAATCGGACCTTGGGACTGCATCTCCTCACGGACTATGGCGTCGGCGCCGACCGACAGCCGGCCCGCGTGGCACGAGAGATCCTATCGCGGACAGCGACGAAGGCGCTCCAGGAGTACATCAACGCGCAATTGTCGGAGAAGATCACGCTCGAGGATCTGGCCGGAATCGCCGGTCAGAGCGTGCACAATCTGTTGATCGGCTTTCGCCAGCGTTTCAAGAAGACGCCGTACCAATACGTGATCGAGCAGCGGCTGAAACGCGCCCGGTGGGAATTGGCCAATACCAGCAAGCCGATCTCAGCCGTCGCCTACGACGTCGGTTTCTCGAGTCAAAGCCACCTGACGTCCGCCTTCCAGAAGTCCTTTCGCGTGAGCCCTAGGGCCTTCCGGAAGTCCTCTGTATAGGCATTCTGCGCCCTGCTCATCGCTCTCGAGCAGGGCGCTGGCTTTTCTGATGCTCAAGCCGTTGGGCCCGGGATGCCGAGGCCGGGCCAGATGACCCGCCCCTCGGCGATTTCCTTCATGAACCAGTCCTGATAGCCGCGCGCCAGCACCCACTCGATGCGGTCGCCGCGCCAGAAGATCTTTCGCCGCTCGATGTTGCGCGCGTCCAGGTCGGCCAGATAGGCGCGGGTGCGTTCATGGTCGGCCCGGAATATTTCGATGGCGCGCAACCGCCCAAACCAGGCCGCCAGGCGAGGATGGCGCTCGCGCGAGAAGGACACGCCGAGGAGCCGCACCGCTGCTAGATGCGGGAACAGCGCAATATCGGCGATCGACAGCGCGCCGCAGAGGAAATCCCGACCGTCCAGGTCGCGCTCGAGCGCGTCGTAGACCCGATCCATGTCCGCCTGCGCCGCCTCCCTGAGGCCCGCGGGCATGTCGTCCGGACGCTCGGCCCAGATCCAGTAGGACACGTCGACCAGGATCGGGTCGACCACCGTGTCGGCGCACCGCTCCCAGGCCCGGGCCCGCACGCGCGCAGCCGGATCGGCCGGGTAGACGGACGGCTCGGGATAGGCGTGTTCCAGATAGGCGACGATATCCGCCGAATTGACCACGGTGACCGCACCGTCGACCAGGGTCGGCACCTCGACCCGGCCGTTCACCGCTTCCAGCGCCGCGTGATTCTGCTTGGCGAGTCCATCGAGCGTCTCGTAATCGAGGCCTTTGAAGTCGAGGACGATATGGACCTTGCGCGCGAACGGGCTGAAGGCGTTGTCATAGAGTTTCATGGCTATGGACGCTTTCTCAGACAAAGGAGACAGGCACAGGGATTGAGGTTGTCGCCCTTCGGCGATGACCGGTTGCCCACTATCTTATTTGTGACGCCGGGTAGGAGCTAGCCGCCCGCCTCATTCTCGCTCAGGAACTCGGCCAGCAGTCGATCGAGAAAGAGCTCTTCGAGGATCCTGTTCTCGATATGCTTGGCGACGAGGGTGCGGTGTCGGGAGGCGCTTTCCCGGTCCAGGAACTCCAGGACCGTCTTGATGCTGTCGAGAAGATGCTGGTGGCTCTTCTCGTGCAGATCCCGCTCCGGATACTCGAACTCCTGCATGATCTTTTCTTCGGTCTTGATATGCAGCCCCAGCTTGACGAAGACATCCATGGCCAAGGACTTTGCATCCCCGGTCTCGTCCCCGTCGCTGACCCGCTTGAGCGCGTTCAATCGGCTGCCGAGGTCTTCGTGTTCGTCATCGAGGTAGCTAAATCGCTCCGGATAGCCCACGCGCCAAGACATGTCTTGCCCCCCAAGCGCCACCGCGCGCACAAGCTTACACCGCTACTCTCGATCCGCGAAGGTATACCTTAGGATCGGGGCCGGCGCGCCGGGCTCATTCGGAAGGTCCGGCCTGCCACTCGGCGCGCACCGCGGCATCGGTCTCGCGGACCGAATGCCGCCCGCGCAGCGCCTTAAACGCCTGCGCGTCGAGCACGCGGGACAGGGCCCAGACCGCCATGGCCCGGACCAAAGGGGACGGATCAGTCAGATGACCCTCGACGGCGGGGGCAAGCGACCCGTCGCCGCTGTTGCCGATGGCGATCAGGACGTTGCGCAGGAACCGGTCGCGGCCGAGGCGCTTGATCGGCGATCCCGCGAACACCTGGCGGAAGCTTGCGTCGTCGAGCGCCGCGAGGTCGGCGAGCCGCGGCGCAGTCAGCTCGACCCGCGGCAGAAAGGCCATCTCTTGCGTCCGGGCCGCGAACTTGTTCCAGGGACACACCGCCAGACAATCGTCGCAGCCATAGATGCGGTTGCCCATGGCGGCGCGAAACTCTTGGTCGATATGGCCCCTGTGTTCGATCGTGAGGTAGGAGATGCAGCGCCGCGCATCGAGCCGGTAGGGCGCCGGAAAGGCGTCGGTCGGACAGACGTCCAGGCAGTTGCGGCAGCGGCCGCAATGGTCCGCCTCGGGCGCATCGGGCGTGAGCACGAGCGTGGTGAACACCTCGCCCAGGAACAGCCAGGAGCCGAAGCCGCGCGAGACCAGGTTGGTGTGCTTGCCTTGCCAGCCGAGCCCGGCCCGTTCGGCGATCGGCTTCTCCATCACCGGGGCGGTATCGACGAAGACCTTGACCTCGCAGTCGAAGCTCTGATGCATCCAGCGGGCGAGCGCCTTGAGCTTCTTTTTGAGGATGTCGTGGTAGTCCCGATTGCGGGCGTAGACCGAGACCGAGCCGCGGTCGGGCGCTTCGAGCAAGGCGAGCGGGTCCTGCTCCGGCCCGTAGTTGAGGCCGAGCACGACGATGCTCCGGACCGCGGGCCAGAGCACGCGCGGGTCGGCCCTCCGGTCGGCGGTGCGCGCGAGCCAGTCCATGTCGCCCTGCAGGCCGAGCGCGAGGAATTCGCGGAGGTCCTCGGGCGCGCCGTCCGTCGGCGTCGGTGTCGTGAAACCTATCGAGTCGAACCCAAGCGCCAAGGCGCGGGTGCGGATCGCCGCCTTGGGATCCGCCGCCGCCGCGGCCCGGTGCTCAGCCGCGACCCCGATAGCCCGGGACTCCCTGGTCCGGCAGCCAGAGCCCCTCGGGCGGCGGGCCGGTTTGCCAGAACACGTCGATGGGGATGCCGCCGCGGGGATACCAGTAGCCGCCGATGCGCAGCCATTGCGGCGCCATCGCCGCCACCAGCCGCTTGCCGATCGAGAGCGTGCAATCTTCGTGGAAGGCGCCGTGGTTGCGGAACGAGGCCAGGAACAGCTTCAAGGACTTGCTCTCGACCAGCGCCTCGCCCGGGACGTAGTCGATCACCAGATGGGCGAAGTCCGGTTGGCCCGTGATCGGGCAGAGCGCGGTGAATTCCGGGCAGGCAAAGCGCACCAGGTAGGTCTCGCCGGAATGCGGGTTGGCCACGGTCTCGAGCACGGCCTCGTCCGGCGAGGCCGGCACCGCGACCTCGCGGCCGAGCTGGGTCAGGTTTTCCGCCTTCGCGTCGGTCATGGGCGACAATCTAGGCCGGAACCGCGGCGTGACCAAGCGCCAAAGGGTTGATCTACAAAGGCTCGATGTCGCCTTTCGCCTGCTCGGCCGCGAACGCCGCCGCATAGGCGTCGAGCCGCCCCGCGCCAATCGCGTCGCGCAGCGCGCGCATCAGGTCCTGGTAGTAGCTGAGATTGTGCCAGGTCAGCAGGATCGGCCCGAGCATCTCGTCCGCCTTGAACAAGTGATGCAGATAGGCGCGCCCATAGTCGCGACAGGCCGGGCAGCCGCAGGCCTCGTCGATCGGGCGCGGGTCCTCGGCGTGCCGGGCGTTGCGGATATTGATCTCGCCCCGGCGGGTGAACGCCTTGCCGGTCCGGCCCGAGCGGGTCGGCAGCACGCAGTCGAACATGTCGATGCCGCGCCGCACCGCGCCGACCATGTCCTCGGGCCGGCCGACGCCCATGAGATAGCGCGGCCGGTCGTCGGGAAGGAACGGCACCGTGACGTCGAGCGCCTGCTCGGTCGTCTCCCATCCCTCGCCCACCGCGAGCCCGCCGATGGCGTAGCCGTCGAAGCCGATCTCGACCAGCGCCTTGGCCGATTCCTCGCGCAGCGCCTGGAACACGCTGCCCTGCACGATGCCGAACAGCCCGTACCCCGCGCGCGGCGCGAAGGCCTCCTTGGAGCGGGCGGCCCAGCGCATGGAGAGCCGCATCGAGTCCGCCGCCTCGGGCTCCTCCACGGGCCAGCGGGTGCACTCGTCCAGCACCATGGTGATGTCGGCGTCCAAGAGGCGCTGGATCTCGACCGAACGCTCCGGCGTCAGGTGATGGCGGGTCCCGTCGATGTGCGACTGGAAGGTGACGCCGCTCTCATCGAGCTTTCGCAACTGGGCCAGCGACATGACCTGAAAGCCGCCGGAATCGGTCAGGATCGGCCCCGGCCAGTTCATGAACGGGTGCAGGCCGCCTAGCCTGGCCACCCGCTCCGCACCCGGGCGCAGCATCAGATGATAGGTGTTGCCCAGGATGATCTCGGCGCCGGTCTCGCGCACCGCGCCGGGCAACATGCCCTTGACCGTCGCCGCGGTCCCGACCGGCATGAAGGCGGGGGTCTGCACGGCGCCGCGGCCGGTCTCCAGCCGCCCGGCGCGGGCCGCGCCGTCCCGGGCCGAAACGGCAAATCCAGTGCCGACCATCAGCACCTCCCAGCCTGCCGCTCCCTCACAAGGCGGGAGGGAAAGGTCCGGTTCGCGACACCCCCTCCCCTTCGATGGGGGAGGGTTGGGGTGTGGGTGTTCCGCTGCAAGGGCGTGCGCCCAACAACACGCCGCGGAACCGGGCGCAAAGCCAAGCTAGGCATCATCCACCTCGGGCCGATGCAGCAGGCAGGCATCACCATAGGAATAGAAGCGGTAGCCCGCCTGTTTCGCGTGCCCATAGGCGGTCTTCATGCGATCGAGCCCGGCGAAGGCGGCGACCAAAATAAAGAGCGTCGAGCGGGGCAGATGAAAGTTGGTGAGAAACAGGTCCACGATGCGAAAGCGGTAGCCCGGCGTGATGAAGATGTCGGTCTCGCCGGCAAACGCCCGCAGCGTGCCGTCCGCAGCGGCCGCTGCCTCCAAGAGGCGCAGCGAGGTCGAGCCCACCGCGACCACCCGACCGCCCGCGGCCCGCGCCGCATTGATCGCCGCCGCCGCCTCCTCGCCGATCTCGCCGTATTCCGCGTGCATGACGTGGCCGCTTATATCCTCGGACTTGACCGGGAGAAAGGTGCCGGCGCCGACATGCAGGGTGACCGCCACCCGCCGGACGCCCCGGGCGTCGAGCGCGGCAAGGAGCGACTCCGTGAAGTGCAGACCCGCCGTCGGCGCCGCGACCGCACCCTCCCGGCTGGCAAAGATCGTCTGATAGTCCGCCCGGTCTTGCGGGTCGGGACCCTGGGGCCGCTTGATATAGGGGGGCAGCGGCATCGCGCCCTGGGCATGCAGCGCCGCCATCAGCGCCGCCCCGCCCCGGTCGAAGCGCAGCCGGACCTCGCCGCCCTCCCCCTTGTCCTCGACCTCGGCCGCAAGGCCCTGGAAGAACTCGATCCGGTCTCCGGCGCGGAGGCGCTTCGCGGGACGGGCGAAGGCGCGCCACAGGGCCTCCCTCTCCTTGCGGTGCAGCGTGATCTCGATTTTCGCGTCACCCCGCCGCCCGATAAGTCGCGCCGGAATCACCTTGGTGTCGTTGACGACCAGCACATCCGCGGGACGGAGAAGCCCGGGCAGGTCCCGCACCGTGCGGTCACGCAGGGTTCCATCCGCCTGCACCTCCAGCAGGCGGGCCGCGTCCCGAGGCGAGACGGGCCGCGCCGCGATCAGCTCGGGCGGCAGCTCGAAATCGAAGGCGGCGGTCTTCATGGCGGCGCACTTTCGCCGCTGGGGCCCGCGACCTCAAGCGGTCAAGGCGCGAAATCGACCATTGCAGCGCCACCGTTCGGCCCCTACATAGGCCATTTAGTGCCCGCGGACTTCCGGATTACACTTTTCGCCATGAATATGTCCGCCACCATTGCCGAGGCGCCTTCGGGCAAGGGTTCGGGAGACGAGAACTTCCCCGTGGGGTCGTTCCTGCTGCCGGCCGCGTTGCGCCCGCATGTGGCGATCTACTATGCCTTCGCTCGCGCGATTGACGACATTGCCGACAATTCCGAGCTCGCGCCGGAGGATAAGGTCGGGCGGCTGGACGGCTTCGACCGGGCGCTCATGGGCGAAATCGACGATCCGGCCTATATCAAGGCTATCCGCTTGCGCGACAGCATGGCCGAGACCGGCGTCCCCATCCAGCACGGCCGCGATTTGGTCTCCGCCTTCAAACAGGATGCCGTAAAGCTGCGCTACAAGGACTGGGACGAGCTGGTCGACTACTGCAACCGGTCCGCCGCACCGGTCGGCCGCTATCTGCTTGACCTGCATGGCGAATCCCGCGACGGCTGGAGATATTCCGACGCGCTGTGCAACGCGCTGCAGGTCATAAACCACCTGCAGGACTGCCAGGACGACTACCGCAACCTGGATCGGGTCTATCTTTCCACCGACTGGCTGACCGCGGAAGGCAGCGATGTGACCGCTTTGGAGGCCCCGGCGGCGAGCCCTGCCCTGCGCCGCGTGCTGGACCGCACCTTGGACGCCACGGAGGGCCTCATGAGACTGGCGCGCAAGCTTCCGGGCGCGCTCAAAAGCCGCAGATTGGCTATGGAATCCGCGGTTATCGTCCGAATCGCTGATCGGCTGATAGATCGCCTGCGTGGGGATGATCCGATTGCCGGCCGCGTAGAACTCACACGCGCTCAATTCCTGCTTTGCGGCGCCCAGGGGGTCGCGCAAGCACTGTTGCGCTGAGCACACAGTGTTCCCCCGATAGCAACAGTCTCTACATGTTTGACCTTCGGTATGGGTTGGTAAATCCGCTAATCTCGGAATTTGTTCATTTGTGGGATCTGCCACCAACCCGTTCTCGACGGGGTTGAATGCCCATCCCGGGAAGCGATGTTAATTATGGGCTAGGGCGGCTGAACCGATTGATGAACCGTCTAGCGGGGGGTGGATGAACCGGACACAAACAGGCGCGCATGCAACGCAATCGCAGACCAACCCGCGCCAAAACAGAAGGGGAACGTTCCAAAGTGACCTGTGAAACGCCGCTCCTTGACACCGTGAACTATCCCGAAGACCTGCGCAGGATGCCGCGCGGCGCATTGCGCCAGTTGGCGGACGAGCTGCGCGCCGAGGTCGTCGACGCCGTCTCCGTTACCGGCGGCCATCTGGGCGCCAGCCTGGGTGTGGTGGAACTCACGGTTGCGCTGCACTACGTGTTCGACACGCCGCACGACCGCTTGGTCTGGGACGTGGGGCACCAAGCCTATCCGCACAAGATCCTGACCGGCCGGCGCGACCGCATCCGCACGCTCCGCCAAGGCGGCGGACTTTCGGGCTTCACCAAGCGCTCCGAGAGCCCCTACGACCCCTTCGGCGCCGCGCACAGCTCGACGGCGATGTCCGCGACGCTCGGGATGGCGGTGGCGCGGGACCTCGACGAGACCGAGCGCAACGTGATCGCGGTGGTCGGCGACGGCGCCATGAGCGCCGGCATGGCCTACGAGGCCATCAACAACGCTGGCGCCATGAACCACCGGCTGATCGTCGTGCTCAATGACAACCGCATGTCGATCGCGCCGCCGGTCGGCGCTCTCAACAACCATCTTATGACCCTGTCCGGCGAGGCCAACACGGCGGCCGGGGACGGCGCGAATCTGTTCATCGGCCTCGGGTTCGACTACGTGGGCGTGGTCGACGGCCATGACGTGGAAGCGTTGGTCGACGCGCTGGACAAGCTGCGCAGGTCCGACGACAAGACGCCGGTGGTGCTGCACATCCGCACCCGCAAGGGCAAGGGCTATGCTCCGGCCGAGGCGTCGGCCGACTGCTATCACGGCGTCGCCAAGTATGACGTGGCGACGGGCGAGCAGAAGAAATCCAACGGCGGCCCGCCCAGCTATACCAAGGTCTTTGCCCAGGCCCTGATCGGCGAGGCGGAACGGGACGACAAGATCGTCGCGATTACCGCCGCCATGCCGTCGGGGACGGGTTTGGATCTGTTCGGCAAGCGCTTTCCCGAGCGCTGTTTCGACGTGGGAATCGCCGAACAGCATGGCGTGACCTTTGCCGCGGGGCTCGCGACCGAGGGCTATCGCCCCTTTGCGACCATCTACTCCACCTTCCTGCAGCGCGCCTACGATCAGGTGGTGCACGATGTGGCCGTGCAGAAGCTGCCGGTGCGGTTCGCCATGGACCGGGCCGGCTTGGTCGGCGCGGACGGCCAGACCCACGCCGGCGCCTACGACATCGCCTATCTGGCGACCTTGCCGCATTTCGTGATCATGGCGGCCGCCGACGAGGCCGAGCTCATGCACATGGTGGCCACCGCGGCGCGCATCGACGACCGTCCCTCGGCCGTGCGCTATCCCCGCGGTGCGGGCCTCGGCATCAAGATGCCGAGCGAAGGGGTGCCGCTGGAGATCGGCAAAGGGCGGATCGTGCGGGAAGGCACGGCGGTGGCGCTGCTGTCGTTCGGGGCACGGCTCGCCGAATGTCTCAAGGCCGCGGAGCAGCTTGCGGCCCGCGGGCTCAGTACGACCGTGGCTGACGCCCGCTTCGCCAAGCCGCTGGACCACGACCTCATCCGCCGGCTGGTGCACGAGCACGAGGTGGTGATCACCATCGAAGAAGGGGCCGAAGGCGGATTCGGCGCCCATGTGCTCAGCTTCATGTCCGACGACGGCCTCTTGGACCAGGGCGTCAAGATCCGGACCATGCGGCTGCCCGATACGTTCATCGACCAGGCCGCGCCGGAAGCGATGTACCAGGAGGCCGGCCTGACCGCCCCGCACATCGTCACCAACGTCCTGGCCGCGCTCGGCCGCGAGGAGAGACCGCGCAAGGCCGCCGTGTAGCGGACGCGCCATAGCCGGGATCCGCGGCGCTCGTCACGCACTCGGTTCTGCGCCCGCTGGCCAGCAGCGGGGTCCTTGCGGAGTGCCAACGAGTTGGGCATGGTCAGCCTCGGGGAACAGCCCAAGCATTGGACCGCGGAGACACGCTCGCATGAGCCAGAGGCGCGTCTTGATCGATGGCGACATCGCCGCGTTCCACCGGGACGGATTCGTCGTCAAGCGAGGCCTGTTCGACGCCGACGAACTGGCGGACATCGCCCGCTGGACTGACGAGGTGGCCTCGGCCCCCGAACGGCCCGACCGGCAATGGATGTACTTCGAGGACAGCCTGATTGCGGGCGGCGGGCGTATCCTGAACCGGATCGAGAACTTCTACCCTTTTCACGACGGTCTTCGCCAACTCATGGACGGTCCCAAACTCAAAGGCGCGATGGCCGAGCTGCTGGGCGAGCCCGCGGTGTTGTACAAAGAGAAGATCAACCTCAAGCTTCCGGGCGGGGATGGTTTCAAGCCGCATCAGGATCAACAAGCCGGGTGGGGCAAGTATGCGGACTTCTTCATCACGGCCCTGGTCAGCGTCGACGAGGCGACCGAGGAGAACGGCTGCCTCGAGCTGGCCGCCGGACGCCACAAGGAAGGGATTATCGGCGAGGAATGGGTGCCGATCGGCGAGCACGAGTGGCAAGCCATGGGCATCCGGCCCTATCCGACCAAGCCGGGCGATGTGGTGTTCTTCGATTGCTACGCACCGCACGGCTCCGGGCCGAACCTGTCGGACGCCGCCCGACGCGTGCTGTACGTCACCTATAACCGGGCCTCGGCCGGCGACCACCGGGCGCAATACTATGCCGACAAATTCGAGAGCTACCCACCGGACATCGCCCGCAATCCGAACAAGGAGTATGTCTTCCGGGTCTGAGTCCCAATTTGAGAACTGCCGGAAGCCTCGCCCTTCGTCCTTCGACAAGCTCAGGATGAAGGGCTCAGGACGAGGCCCTCATGCGGAGCTTCTTCATCCTGAGCGCCGCGCTTCTCCTTCGAGACGCTCCCTTGGAGCTCCTCAGGATGAAGCGCGGCAGTCGAAGGACGAAGTATGAGGGCCTTTGGGCCAGGGTGCTGTTTCTCGGGTCGGCGGCATGATTTCCAGCCAGGGCGCGCGCGGTGACGGCCCTGACGGCCGCAGCGGTTCTCGCGCTCGCAACCTGGCTCTACCTGCTGCTCGGCCATGGCCGCCTCTGGTGGCGCGCCGACCAGCGATTGCCCGCCGAGACGGGCGGCCGCGAAAGCTGGCCCCCGGTCGCCGCCGTCATTCCGGCGCGCAACGAAGCCCCGTTTGTCGGCCGCGCGGTCGCCTCGCTGGTCGCCCAAGACTATCCCGGAGAGCTCAAGGTCGTGCTGGTCGACGACGACAGCAGCGACGGCACCGCCGATGCGGCCCGGGCGGCCGCCCGCGAGGCCGGCGCCGAAGATCGATTGACGATCGTCGCCGGCGCCCCCTTGCCCGAGGGTTGGACCGGAAAGATGTGGGCGGTCTCGCGCGGGGTCGCGCATGCATCCGAAGTGATGCCGGAGGCCGGCTATCTGCTGCTCACCGATGCCGATATCGTGCACGGGCCCGGCGCGTTGCGCCGGCTCGTCGACAAGGCCGAACAGGATCGCCTGGATCTGGTCTCTCTCATGGTGTTGCTGCATTGCCGGGGCGGGATGGAACGGCTGCTGATCCCGGCCTTCGTATTCTTCTTTCAGATGCTCTACCCCTTCCCCTGGGTGAACGATCCCCGCCGCGGGACCGCCGGCGCCGCGGGCGGCTGCATGTTGGTTCGGCGCGCGGCGTTGACGCGGGCGGGCGGCATCGAAGCCATTCGTGGCGAGATCATCGACGATTGTGCGCTCGCGCGGCGGATCAAGTCGGAGGGACCGATCTGGCTGGGGCTCGCGGAAGAGACCCGTTCGGTTCGTCCCTATGCGGGGCTGGACGGCATCTGGCACATGGTTGCGCGCACCGCCTTCACCCAGCTTCGCTACTCCGCCGTGCTCTTGGCCGGCACGGCGCTGGGCATGATCCTGCTCTATCTGGTCCCGCTGGTCGCCTTGCTGACCGGTCTTGCGACGGGTGGCTGGGCGCCGGCCCTCGCCGGGATCGCCACCTGGCTGGTCATGGCGCTGGCCTATGCGCCGACCCTGCGCCTCTACCGCGAGCCTGCCGCCGCCGCCTTTCTGTTGCCGGCGGCGGGCGTCCTCTATGCGCTGATGACGGTCGATTCGGCGCGGCGCCACTGGGGCGGTCGCGGCGGCGCCTGGAAGGGACGCACCTATGCCGCCAAGTGAGCGGAAAATGCCGTGCGGCGCGGGCAGTGTGGCAATGACCACAAGAACCAGCGGCATGATCGCGTAACATTGCCGGACATCGGGCGTGTGCTGCCGGACCCATATGTGCGCAACGGGTCCTTGCGCTGGCCGACGCGCTTCGGATCGAACACACCAACTCGTGCATCATCGTCGCGCCTGCGTGCCGGACCACACCGCCCGTCCACCGATGGAGGTGCATCATGGCAGGGAGCAAAGTTAAGATTTGGAAGCAGGATCCGAGCGTCACAAGTGCTGGGATCCGCACGGCCTATATACCAACCGAGATCGATCATGGTCCGCAAGACGCAGACATCGCCATCCGCGGCATGCCGCATGTGATCGGCAACCTGGACAACGACTTTCTGTTCGATCCGGCGGAGAACCCCACGGAGTTCGATGCCGTTCACACCTTCGCCGTGGTGCGCCAGGTCCTGACCATGTACCGGCGTGCGTTGGACCGCAACAATGTTACGGAAAGGTTCGACTGGCAATGGGGCGGCAACGCGCCGATCGACGTGTTTCCCCGGGCCGGTCTCGACGCGAACGCCTATTACAGCCGCGGTCAAAAATCGCTCCGCTTCTTCTATTTCCACCCAGGCGGCAATGAAGCAAGGCCGCTGGTCTATACCTGCCGCTCGTTCGACATCGTCGCCCACGAAGTGGGACACGCTGTCCTGGATTCGCTGCGGCCAGGCTATTGGGGCAGTTGGCACCCCCAGACGGGCGGGTTGCACGAGGCCTTTGGCGACATCACGGCGATCTTGATGATGCTGGCCCAGATGGACCAGTGCGAGGCGATCATCGCCCATTCCAAGGGCGATTTGCACGCCAAGACGTTCTTTCCAGCGGTTGCCGAGCAGTTTGGCGAAGCGCTCTATGGACACAGGACGGGGCTGCGGAACGCGGACAACGACCTGAAGCTGAGCGACGTGTCGAACCAAGTCCACGACGTTTCCCAGGTCTTCACCGGCGCCTTCTACGACATCCTGGCCGACATCTTCGAGGACTACCACAGGCCCGAGCACTTCCATCAGGCGGAAACCCTGTTCCGGGTCGGCAAGCACATGACCGCGCTGATCATACTCGCGCTGCTGCAGGGTCCCGAGGCAAACGCGACTTATCGGGACATCGCCGAGAAGATGATCGAGATCGAGCCGGAGGACAGATGGAAGGAGTTCATCCACAACCAGTTCGCCCATCGCGAGGTCCTGGGCGGCCCGGTGGGTCTTGCCGCGCCCAAACCCCAGGCTCTCGAACTCAGGGGCTGCTGCGGCACGCTCCGGGGCGACGAATTCACGCAG
>JASJBI010000075.1 GCA_030066595.1 Alphaproteobacteria bacterium
GCCCGCGCACATGCCAGATGTTGCAGCGGACGAAGGGGTCGACATGCGGCTCCCAGAGGAGCGTGATGTCGTCGTCGATGCGCTTGCGCTCGAACCAGTGCTCGGCAATCCGCACGCCCATGGACACGCTCCTTCGACCCGACGGCTTGGCTGTAGAGGATAGCGCCAATCCGCAGATCGGATAAGCTGTCGCCAACGGCTGCTATGCATGTGAGAAGAAGCAGCCGGGAATCCGCATGGGGGGAAGCACGCGATGGCTGAAACCGCGGCCTATCAGATCCTGCGCAACGGGCTGGTCCTCGACGTGGCCGAGCGCGCGGTTGCCGCCGCAGACATCCTGATTCAGGACGACAAGATCCGGGAGGTCGGGCGGCCCGGCATGGCGGCGCCCCCGGAGGCGCGGCTGATCGACGCGACCGACCGGTTGCTGATGCCCGGGCTGGTCAACGCCCACACCCACGGCCAGGGCAGCCTCGGCAAGGGGCAGGGCGACAAGTGGTCGCTGGAGCTCTTGCTCAACGCCAACCCGTGGCTCACCGCCGGGTTCAAGCTGGAGGACATGCAGACCGCTGCCCGCCTGAACGCCGCCGAGATGGTCCTCAAGGGCTGCACGGCGGCCTACGACATGTATTTCGAGTTCCCATCGCCGTCCGTCGAGGGCATCTCGGCGGTCTGTCGGGCCTATGCCGAGGTGGGCGTGCGCGCCGTGGTGGCGCCGATGATGGCCGACACGACCCTCTACCGGGCCATTCCCGGCCTGCTCGACGCCCTGCCTGAGCCCCACCGCAGCAAGGTCGAAGCGATGCGAGCGGCCCCCCAAACGGAGCACATCGCCGGCTGCGAGGCGCTGCTGCGGGCCTGGCCGCTCGACCGGGCGCAGGTCCGCCCCGCGCTCGGGCCGACCATCCCGCTGCACTGCAGTGACGAGTTCATCGAGGCCTGTGGCCGCCTGGCCGCCGAGTTCGAGATCGGCATCCAGATGCATCTCGCCGAGGCCAAGATGCAGGCGGTGTCGGGGCTGCGCCGCTACGGCAAGACGCTCACACAGCATCTCGACGCGCTCGGCCTCATCGGCCCGACCTTCACGGGCGCGCACTGCATCTGGCTCGACGACGACGATCTCAAACGCATGCGCGATCGCGGGGCGTCGGTGGCGCACAACCCGGGCAGCAATCTGCGCCTCGGCTCGGGCATCGCGCCGGCGCGACAGATGCGCGATCTGGGCATCCCCGTCGGCATCGGCACCGACGGGTCCGCGTCGTCGGACAACCAGAACATGTTCGAGGCCATGCGCATGGCGAGCTTCGTCTCGCGCATCGTCTCTCCCGACCCGGAGCACTGGCTCGGCACCTGGGAGGTCTTAGAGATGGCGACGCTCGGCAGCGCCAAGGCGCTGGGCTTCGGCGTCCCGATGGGCAAGCTGGCGCCGGGATACAAGGCCGATATCGTGTTTCTCGATCTCGGCAACGTGAATTTCGTGCCGTTGAGCGACGCGGCCAACCAGATCGTCAACTGCGAGGACAGCAGCGCCGTGGACAGCGTCATGATCGACGGCCGGATGGTGCTGGCCGGCCGCCGTTTCACGTCCTTCGACTATGACGGCCTGCGGCGCCAGGCCCAGGCGGCGGCGGACCGCCTGCGCGCGGCGAATGCCGGGCTCAGGGTCGAATTGGAGGCGATGGCGTCCTTCGTCTCGCATCACTGCATCGGCCTCGCGGGCGAGGGCTATCACGTGCAACGCCGGCTCGACGGAACGACCGAGGAGCGGCGGACATGACGGAGACGCCCGAGACGCGGGCGGCGCGGGCCGTTGACGAGACGCGGCTCTGGGACCGTCTCATGACCATGGCGTCCTACGGCGCGCTCGCCAATGGCGGCGTCAACCGCCAGGCCCTCTCGCCCGAAGACGTCGCGGCGCGGCGCCGGATGAAGCGCTGGGCCGACGCCCGCGGCTTCCAGGTCACGACGGACGGGATCGGCAACCTGTTCGTCCGCCGGCCGGGATCGGACCCCGAGGCGGCGCCGGTCATGACCGGCAGCCACATGGACAGCCAGCCCACGGGGGGCAAGTTCGACGGCATCTACGGCGTGCTGGCGGGGCTCGAGGCGCTCTGCGCGCTCGAGGACGCCGGTGTCGCGACCCGCCGGCCGATCGAGGTGGTCGCCTGGACCAACGAGGAGGGCAGCCGGTTCCGGCCGGGCGTCATGGGCTCGTCGGTGTTCGCGGGCCGGCTCGCGCTCGACGATGCCCTCGGGGTGGCAGACGGGGACGGCATCACGGTGGCGAGCGCCCTGGCCGAGGTCCGGGCCGCGGAGACCGATATCCCGGTGCGGGACATGGGCGGTCCCGTGGCGTCCTACATCGAGGCGCATATCGAGCAGGGCCCGGTTCTTGAGGCGGCCGGCAAGACCGTCGGCGTCGTGACCGGGATCCAGGGCATCCGCTGGTTCGACGTCGAGGTGACGGGGCGCGAGGATCACGCCGGCACGACCCCGCTCAAGACCCGCAAGGACGCCCTCAAGGCCGCAACCGGGATCGTCACCGCGCTGGGTCGCGCGCTCGCGGATCCGGACGACGTGGTGCGGTTCACGGTCGGCCGGTTCGAGGCCTTTCCCGGCGCCCCCAGCACCGTGCCGGGGCGGGTCGTCTTCACCATCGATCTGCGGCATCCGGACGGAGCGACCATCGAAAGGCTGTCGGCGGCGATCGCGAAGACCTCCGTTGTCGAAGCGGCCGGCTGCGAGGTCGCCGTTCGAGAGACCATGAACGCGGCGCCGACCATCTTCCCCGACGAGATGGTGGCGACCGTCCGCCGGCATGCGGAGGCGCTGGAGATCTCTCACCTGGAGCTGCCGTCGGGCGCCGGGCACGACGCGATGAACATGCACGGCCTCTGTCCGACGGGCATGGTCTTCATCCCCTGCGAGAACGGCATCAGCCACAACGAGGCCGAGGCCGCGACGCCGGGCGACTGCGCGGCCGGCGCCCGCGTGCTGACCGCCTGCCTGACGGATCTGGCCAATCGCTAGCCGACGCTCAGCACGGTGAACGGCTGAGCACTTGGAACCCGCCTCCGAACTGGCCGAGGGGCAGGACACGCCCGCCTGGAAACGTGATCGCGTTGACTGATCAGCATCAAGGCGCGTCAGCGGGCGTGGGCGTTAGCTTTTTGACTATGGCCGGATGACCCGGCCGGCTGGTCTTCAGCACAGATGTCGAGAAGGTGATGTCATGACGGAGGATGCTTCGATGAGCGAAGGCGATCGCCAGGCGATGATGCGCTCCATGATGGAGCAGTTCTTTGGCGGCATGGGTGCGGAAGAGAAAAAAGAGATGTTCGCGACCATGATGGGCAAGATGACCGAAGGCCTCGATATGAAGGAGATGATGCCCAAGATGATGATGGGCATGATGTCTGGAGGTGCCGGCGACGGTCCCGGCAAGATGCAGGACATGATGTCCAAAATGATGCAGGGCGGACATGAACAGCATATGGCGCAGATGCCCGAGATGATGCTGAAGACGATGATGCCGCATTGCATTGGGATGATGCTGCCCGCGGTCGATCCGGATAGGCGCGGCGAGGTCGCCGCAGCAATTCTCTCGGAAATCGTCGACAAGGGCTCGGTCGGTTTGTCGGACGAGCAGATGCGGTCTTTTCTCAACGCGCTCGACGACGTCCTGAACCCGTCATGAAGGGCTGAACCGGTCGACGTGATCCGTTTCGCGATACGAGCAGGCGCGAGAATTTGAACTGCCTTCGCGATCGCCGCTGTCGGGCGACCGGTTGCCTAATTGTGCCACGCGCGGTCGAGGACGAGACTGACGGCCAAGAGATCGTGTTGAACGCGATCGTCTTCGAGGGCGCGAGGGCTGACCGCGCCGGTCAGCCGTCCTGTCGCCGATGGAGGAGGAAGGATCATGGCCGAGCCGCTGAGCGCGGCGGTTCGTCCGTCATCCGGCGCTCGTTTGCGGTGTCCCGGGCGGCTCAATGCGACATCGGCGTGCACAGACACGGCCCGCCCTTGCGGTCTTCAACGCGCGAAGGAGACCTTTACATCAGCCGGGTTCTTGACGTTGCGATCCACCAGATCCCGGAGTGAGCTGGTCCTCTTTATCATTTTCATGCCGTACTTGGTGAACGTGCCCGCGTTGAAGACGCGCGTGGACAACAGCGGATTGGTCAATGCCTGCGTGAACGCATCGGATGCGACCATGGTCGTCATCAGTTCTCCGAAGAGTGCGCCGTCGCGCGCCTCTTCGGCGAACAGACCGACGAAGAACTCGAGATTGTCGATATCGCCGTACAACCCCTTCAACTCCGCTTCGAGGTTCTGATCCGACGTCAAGTCGTCGAAATCGTCCAGCTCGTCCAGCCCGAACTGGGTTCGGTATTCGTTGAAGCTTCTCAGGCGATAGTCTCTGCCCATCTTGATGGCGGCATACTCCGCGCCCAGCAGAAAGTCTGCTGTGTTGTGCAAGGATATCCTGCCGGCTTTTTGCCGGGACCCGGCGTCAATGATCCCGCCCAAACCGTGTTCCATCAGAACCGAATTGTTGAGCATGAACTCGCTCGGTCCGTAATCCTGACCGCCAAATGTCATTTCGTCAGGAATCAGTCCATGCCAGCGATACAGCAGGTCGAACTCGATGGATATCCAGTTCGTCCTGTACCATTCCTCCTCTTCCGGAAACGACGTGTCGACCATAAAGATCGGTGTTTCGATGGGCGCGATGTGATTGATGTAGTCCTCGATGACGATCTTCAGCAGCAGCACGATGTTGATGTTGCGCGCGGTCTGGAAGAGCCGTTCGTCGTCCCAGCCTGGGTTTCGCGACTGAAGCTCCTCACAGAGCCGGTTATGCTCGCGAAGAAACAAGGTGCTGATCGCGGTGTATCCGACGCTCGAGTTGCCGCGCTCCAGGCCCGAGGCGAAATAGTTCTTCTTTCGGTCTTCGGCGTCGCCGAACCTGTTCAGGATTTCGAATACCTTTTCATTGCTGACGTAAGGTAGCGCACTGTAATCCGCTTTGACTTCGCCGTCGGCGTCGAACAGGTTGTCCGGATATTCCTCCGAGCCGACAAACTGGCTCCTGAGCTTGCCTCCGGTCTTCGTCCTCAGGATTCCGGCGGTTTTTTCCGTCAGGCCATAGATCTGACAGAGATCGATATCGTGGTTTGACGTGTTTTTTCGCCGGTCATTGGAGTCGGTCCGGAGAAAGCTGTCCGTAAACCACTGCGCGAAAAACGGAAAAAGCAAACTCGATCGCGGACAGTCGATCGGGCTTGTGCGTTTGAAGAGACCTGTAACTTGACCGTGGTTTTGTTCGGACTCGTAGGGCGTATCGACCGGTAGCCCGTCAACGAAACTCTCGGGAGCGGCGCGCAGGTGGCGCCCGAAAAAACTTCGATCCGTCAGCGACGGCCAAGAAACGTAATCGCAAATTTTTCCTTCCTGATCAGACCACAAGCTGTACGGGCGCGGCCTCGGGGTGGTCGCGCCGGCGAACTTGTTGATTGCCAGTTTGCTTACGATCTCGGGCGCAAGTTCATGCCCGACCTTCGCTGCCAATTCCGCTAGGAACCCGAACATGTCCAAAGCCCCCCTGGTTCTGGATGGAGATTTCCCGGCCAGCCTGCAAGTCGGCTCCAACTCTACTCCGATCCTACTACCACTGGAAGAATTTCCCATTCACAGTGACGTGACGGCTGCGAAATCTCTGAGCTGGGCGTATTCGAGTGCTCGCGGGGGGCCTGGTGTTCGTCATTCAGGCTTACCTCTCCCCCAAATTGCGGCAGGCACAGTCAACGACTACACTTGTCGTCAACGGATCGTGCCGCATGCGATCATCGTCGAGGGCGCGAGGGCCAACCGCCTAGGCCAGCCTCTCGTCGTCGATGGGGGAGGAAGGATCATGGCCGAACCACTGCCGACCGTCGTCTCGGCGCCGCGCGACGTGCGCTACGACAAGGGCCGCCACTGGCGGGCCAAGATCGGCTTTGTCGTTCTGGCGATGGAGCAGACCGTCGAGGACGACGTCTTCCGGCTTACGCCGCCCGGCGTTGGCGTCCACTTCAGCCGGCTGCAGATGTCGAACACCGCGACCCTCGAGACGCTGAGAGACATGGCACCGGGGATCGAGGCCGCGGCCGGCCTGATCCTGCCCGAGGATCGGCTCGACGTGGTCTGCTACACCTGCAACTGCGGGACGATGGTGATCGGCGAAGACGCAGTCGCGGGCGCGCTCACGCGGGCCAAGCCGGAAGCCAAGCCGACCACCGTGATGACCGGCGTCGTCCGCTCGCTGAAGGCGCTCGGCGCCAAGCGCATCGTCGCGGCGACCCCATATCTCGACGAGATCAACGGCCATGTGCTCCGGTTTTTGAGCGCGCACGGCTTCGACGTGCTGGACCTGCAGGGCCTCAATATCGGCACCAACACGGACATCGATCTGGTCGACCCGCAGTACATCCGGGAGTTCGCGGCCAGCCTCGACCGGCCGGAGGCGGACGCGGTCTTCGTCTGCTGCGGGGCGCTCAGGGCGCTCGACATCGTCGCCGAGCTCGAAGCCCAGGTCGGTAAGCCCGTGGTGGTCAGCAACCAGGCCATGATGTGGGACTGCCTGCGCAGCGCTGGGATCGAAGACAAGATCGACGGCTTTGGCCGGCTGTTTGAGCTGAGCGGGCGGTCCGTGGGTGTGGCCGCTTAGCAGGCTGCCAAATTTCCTTGGCGAGTTCGTCTGACCTCACCCTTCGTCAAGCTCAGGATGAGGTCAGGTCCGGGAGACTGCTTACCCTCACGCGGAGCCTGTCGAAGTGCGAGGGTGAACGCGACCTGATGGGCCTGGCTGTCGCCGCCGCTACTCGGCGGCGGCGCGGGCGCCCTCGCACACGAAGAGCAGATCGTCGATGAAGACGTCGACCAGCGAATGCTGCGCCCGGTTGCGCTTCACGATCAGCTCAACCTCCGCAAAGTAGTGCAGAACATCCGGCCGGATCGCCCGCATGGCGCCTGCCGCGACCCAGCGCCGGGCATAGTGGGTCGGGAGAAAGCCGATGAACCGGCCCGACAGAATGAGCAAGGCGATCGCCTCGATGTTGGAGGCCTGGGCGGTCGCGTTGATGTACGCGCCGAACGGCAAGTCCGAGTCGGGCACGTAGCCTCGCTTGACATGTTCGAACCTGCGGAGCCGATCAAGATCCGCCAGCTCGTCGGCCACCTCGAACAGCGCGTGGCTCCGGGCGCAATAGAGATTCTGGGGGTCGTTGAACAGCTTGATGTAATCGATGCCGGAGGCCTGGTTGGTGTATCCGCCGAGACCGAGCTGCAGGCGCCCGTCGATCACCGCGCGCTCGATATCGGTCGGGGTGCCCACGTGAACGGTCAGGCGGACCGAGCTCGCACGACTCTTGTAGCGGGCGATCGCTTCGCTGAGGCGGAAGTCTTCGTTGGTGATGAGGTTGTCGACGGTGCCGATATGGAGCTCGCCCACGAGCCGTCCGCGTACCGCCTCGACGTCCGAAGTGAACGTCTCCAGCGAGCGAAACAGGCGCTGGGCCGCCTCATAGACCTCGCGGCCGTTGTCGGTCAGGCGGAATCCCCCGCGGCCCCGCTCGCACAGCCTGATGTCCAGCTTGGCCTCCAGATCCGCCATGTGCGAGCTGATCGTCGACTGGCCGACCCCCAGCTCCACCTGTGCGGCTGAAAACCCCCGGCATTCGACAACTGTCGCGAAAACCCGCAGCAGACGGAGGTCGACCTGGTCCAGTCTGGGTATCATCGCTGAAAGCCCCGAACCTGCCCGGAAAACGGCAATAAATCGACCATACTTCACTTTTAGCAACGATACATCGACAAATATCAATCTGAAGTTCCCGACTTTGCTATTTTTCGGGGACGTGAAAGCTGACACTATCTGCGCGGGAGGCTGCCGAGGACCGGGTCCCGGACCGCTTTAGGATCGGGTGAAAGACAAAAAACCGCGATATATCAAAAGTTTAGATGCCGGTTGGCGCGGCCCTCCGCAAGGGGAGGAGAGCATGCACGATTCGGTACTGATGGCCGAGATTTCCTGGGTCGAGTACGAGCGGCGCCTGAAGGAAGAAGACGCCATCGTCCTGGTGCCTGTCGGCGCGGTCGAGCAGCACGGCCCGCATCTACCGCTCGGCACGGATGCGATTTTGGCAGGCGAGATGTCGCGCCGGGCGGCCGCGCGCGTCGGCGGCATCGTCGCGCCGACGCTGAGCTACGGTTACAAATCGCAGCCGCGCACGGGCGGCGGCGACCATTTTCCGGGGTCCACCGGCCTGGACGGCGACAACCTGTCCCGGCTCCTCTGCGATGTGCTGTCAGAGCTCGGACGGACCGGCGCGGCCAAGCTGGCGGTCATAGACGGCCATTACGAGAACCAGTTCTTCCTGACCGAGGGCTGCGAGCAGGCGGTTCGGCGCCTTCGCGCCCAGGGCATCGACACGGTGCAGATCTTGAAGATGCGCTATCCCGAAAAGGTCAAACCGGAGACCCTCGAGTACATCGAGCAGTTCTATCCCAATGGCTATCCGGGTCTGGACCTTGAGCATGGCGGCATCCTCGAGACCTCGATGATGCTCTATCTCTTCCCGCATCTCGTGAATATGGACCGGGTCCCATTGGATCCGCCCGCCAACTTCCCGCCTTATGACCTGTATCCGCATACGGCTGCCGAGTGGGTGCCGCCGTCCGGCGTCCTGACCCCGGCGATCAGATCGAGCGGCGAGATCGGCAAGCTGCTCGTCGACGAGTTCGTCGATCTGGTTGCGGGCGCGCTCGAGGCGGCCTTTCGCTCGCCCCGCGTCGATAGGGCGCGACTGATTGCCCAACCATGACCATGCGCCCGGCCATCGCGGCGGAGGGCGCGACGGAAGTCTACGTTCGCGCCGACCCCTATGACTTTCCGTTTAACGGGGACTTGCGGCCGGAAAACACCGTTGTGATGGTCATCGACATGCAGAAGGACTTCTGCGCGTCGGGCGGCTATTTCCATGCCATGGGCTATGATGTCGCGCCGATGATGGCGGTGGTCGAGCCGATCCGGCGGGTCTTGGCGGCGGCCCGTGGGCGGGAGTTCCACATTATGCACACGCGCCAGGGCCGGCGTCCGGATCTCTCCGACCTGCCGGAGGTGGCGCGCTGGCGCAGCCGGAGGGGCGGCGCCGAGATCGGCGCGCCAGGACCGATGGGGCGCTTCATGATCCGCGGCGAGCGGGGATTCCAGATCATCGACGAGCTCCGGCCCGAGCAGGACGAACCAGTGATCGACAAGGCCGGCAGCGGGGCGTTCTACGGGACCGACCTCGAGCTCTTGCTGCACCATAATGGCATCGTCAACATGGTGTTCACCGGAATCACCACGGATGTCTGCGTGCACAGCACGATCCGGGAGGCGACGGATCGCGGCTTCGACTGTCTTTTGCTCGAGGATTGCTGTGCCGCGACGCTGAGGAGCAATCACGTCGCCGCGCTCAGCATGATCAAGCAGGAGGGCGGGTATTTCGGCAGTATCGCGACGTCGGATGCCTTCGTCGACGCGATTACGGAGCCGTCTCACGAGCAGGAGGCGCAGAGCGTGCATGCATGACGGGAGGCGCCAAACCGCCGAAGACGACCACAGGATAACAGGCAAGACCAAGACAGGGAGAGATGTCATGAACCTGACGAGACGAGTGCTCATTGGCGCGGCGGCGGCCGCGTTCGCAGCGGGGGCCTTCGGAGCGGCCGTCGGTGCGGCAGACAAGAAGGTGGCGATCGTGCTGCCGGGCAGCATCACCGACCAGGCCTTCAACCAGGTGCTCTACGAGGGCATCGTGCTGGTGGGCAAAGAACTCAGCGTGGAGACGGCTTACAGCGAGAAGGTCAAGCAGGCGGACCAGTCCGAGCACCTCGAGGATTATGCCCGCCGCGGCTATGGCCTCGTGTTCGGCGCCGGCGGTGAATTCGTCGAGTCCACGAAACGCGCGGCGCGGCGCTACAAGGACACCCAGTTCGTCTGCCTGAACTGCGCCGTGGTCGAGGGTGTTGCGACCGTCGGCTACAACAACCATGCCATCGGCTACATCCTCGGCTATGTCGGCGGCAAGATGTCCAAGACGGGCAAGCTCGGCATCGTCTCGGGCCAGAAGATCAAGCCGATCCTCGACATCGCCGAGGGCATGCGCAAAGGCATGAAGGACGCGACCGGCGGCGGCGAGGTTCTGATCACCTACACCAACGACTGGGACGACGTCGCCAAGGCCAAGGAAGCCACCTTCGGCCAGGTCAGCCAGGGCGCGGACGCGGTCCTGCCCTATCTCGACAACGGCATCGTCGGCGTGATGCAGGGGCTGGAGGAAAAGGGCAAATTCGGCCTCGGCGCGATCACCGATCTCAATACGAACTGGCCCAAGACAAACCTGATCTCGGTCTCGCAGGACTGGCGCCAGGCCATTCTGCACTACGCTGCCCTGTATATGGACGGCAAGAACGAGAGCAAGAACTACGTCTTCAACGTGGGCACCAAGCCGCTTAGCCTCGGGACGATCAACCCGGAGGTGCCGGCGGACGTCAAAGCGGACATCGACCGGATCGTCGCGGACATGAAATCCGGCAAGTGGAAGATGTAGCGGCGGCGAACGCCGCAGGGGCCCCACGCCCGACCGGCGTGGGGCCCGTTTCTTCCGGGCGAAGATCATCCTGTCGGACACGTTCGTAGTGGCGACCGACCCTCACCTCGTCGTCGACAACGTCACCAAGACGTTCGGCGATCTGCGCGCCAACGATGCCGTCAGCCTGCACGTGGAGCGGGGCTCAATCCACGCCATCCTCGGCGAGAACGGGGCGGGCAAGACCACCCTTATGAACATCCTTTATGGCCTGTACCACCCGGACGAGGGCCATATCCGGGTCGACGGCGTCGAGGTCAGGATCGAGAGCCCCAAGGACGCGCTGCGGCAAGGCATCGGCATGGTGCATCAGCATTTCATGTTGGTCGGCCCGCTGACGGTCACCGAGAACGTGATTCTCGGCATGAAACCGAACGGTCCTGGTCTCAATCTCAAGCAGCATGCCGAACGGCTGACTGAACTCAGCGATTCCTTCGGCTTCGAGATCGACCCGCATGAGACGGTCTGGAAGCTGCCAATGGGCATGCAGCAGCGGGTCGAGATCCTCAAGCTGCTCTACCATCACGCGGACATTCTAATCTTCGACGAGCCGACCAGCGTGCTCACGCCCGGCGAGACGGGGCCGTTCTTCGACGTCCTGCGCCGGCTCACGGAGGCGGACAAGACGATCCTCTTCATCACCCACAAGCTGGAAGAGGTCATGGCGATCGCCGATCGCGTGACCGTCATGCGAGATGGTCGGGTGACTGCGGAGGTCGAGACCTCCGAGACGAATCCGCAGGAGCTGGCCCGTCTGATGATCGGCCGGGACATCGTCTTCGATATCGAGCACCGGGACCGCGAAGCCGGGCCAAGCCTGCTCGAGATCAAGGGGGTCCGGGCCCGCAGCGACCGCGGCTTGGCCGCCCTCGACGATATCTCGCTCTCGGTGCGGAGCGGCGAAATCCTCGGCATCGCCGGCGTCGACGGCAATGGCCAGGCGGAACTCGCGGAAGTCATTGCCGGGCTGAGACCGCTCGAGGCCGGGCACATCACCGTCGAGGGACGGGACATCGGCGAGGCGTCGGTCGCGGAGCGAAAACACCGGCTCGGGATCGGCTACGTGCCCGAGGACCGCCAGCGCGTTGGCCTGGTCCTGGACCATCCGGTGGCCATGAACCTAATGCTGCGGTCTTATGAGTCGTTGCCCTTCGCGCGGCACCACATCTTCAATTTCGGCGCGATCAAGTCCAATGCGGAACGGTTGGTGGAGCAATATGACGTGCGCCTCCAGAGCATCGAACAGGAGGTGCGGTATCTCTCGGGGGGCAATCAGCAGAAGGTCATCCTGGCGCGGGAGATCGAAGAGGGTCCGCGGGTCCTGATCGTCTCGCAGCCGACCAAGGGGCTGGACGTCGGCGCCATCGAGTTCGTCCAGAACACGCTCTTGGATCAGCGCGAGAAGGGCGTGGCCATCCTCTACATCTCGACCGAACTCGAGCACCTGCTGGCGGTGAGCGACCGGATCGCCGTGATCTTCAGGGGCCGCATCACCGGCGTGCTCGAGACGGCGGATGCGACGGCCGAGAAGCTCGGCATGCTCATGGCCGGCGTGAGCGGGTGAGGCGGGCGATGCTGGGCGTCATCCGGTTCATCTATCTGTTCAAGAGCGTCTGGGCCATTCTCCTGGCTCTCTTGCTGGGCTCGATCCTGATCCAGCTAGCCGGGTCCGATCCCCTGGACGCCTATGCCGCGCTCTTCAAAGGGGCGTTCTTCGAGTATTTCGGCTTCGGCAACACCCTGGTGAAGATGTCGCCGCTGATCCTGGCGGGGCTCGCGGTCACCATCCCTTTGCGGGCCGGACAGTTCAACATCGGCGCTGAAGGCCAGATATACATGGGCGCCCTGTTCGCCACCCTGGCGGCCCTCTACCTGCCGGCCATGCCCGGCTGGATCCATGTCCTGGTCTGCTCAATTGCCGGCGCAATCGGCGGCGGCCTGTGGGCGCTGATCCCGGCCGTGCTCAAGGCCTACCACCGGGTCAACGAGATCATCGTCACGCTGCTCATGAACTACGTCGCGATCAACATCGTGAGCTACGCGGTGAGCGGTCCGATGATGGCCCCGGAAGCCCCCTATCCCTATTCGGACGAGATCCCGGAGAGCCTGTTCCTGCCGCATGTTCTGCCGCGCACCGACGCCCATCTCGGCGTCGTCGTCGGCGTCGTGCTCGCCATCGTCCTGTTCGCCGTCTTTCGCCGCAGCACCTTCGGTTTCTCGCTGGCCACGGTCGGGCGCAATCCGGACGCCGCCCGCTACGCCGGCATGTCCGTCAAGCGGCATATCGTGGTCGCTTTCGTGGTCGCCGGCGCCATGGCGGGGCTGGCCGGCACATACGAGGTGCTGGGCCTGAAATACCGGCTATTCCACCATTTCAGCCCGGGCTACGGCTATGACGGCATCGTCATCACCTTCCTTGCCGGCGGCAATCCGCTGTTCGTCGTCGTCGCCGCAGCCTTCCTCGGCGGGCTGAGGAGCGGGGCCGGCATCATGCAGCGTGCGGTCGGCGTCGACACCACGGTCGTCGAGGCCATCCAGGGGCTGGTGGTGATCCTTCTGGCCATGGGACTGGCCTTCCGCTTCGAGCAGACCTTCTGGGCGCGGGTCCTGCGCAAGCGAAAGGAGGTCGCCGGCGAGCTTTCGCCGGACGGACAGCCGGAGAACCCGCCATGATTGAGATCTTTCTCGATCCCGCGCTGCTGACCGATTTCCTGCGCACCAGCCTGCGCCTCTCGGTGCCGATCGTGTTCGCCGCCGTGGGCGGCGTCCTCTCCGAGCGCAGCGGCGTCTATAACATCGGGCTCGAGGGCATGATGCTGGCCGGCGCCTTCGGGGCGGCGGTCGGCGCCTTCTTCTTCGACACGCCCTTCGCGGGGGTCGTAACCGGCGCCATGTGCGGCATGCTGGCCGCGCTGATCCTGGCGGTACTCGGCGTGTCGCTGGGCGTCAACCAGATCGTCACCGGCATTGCCATCAACCTGTTCGTGCTGGGCCTGACCTCTTTCCTGTCGCGGGTCGTGTTCGGGGCCCAGGCCAACACCCTCAACCTGCAGGGCTTCAAGCCGCTGGCCATTCCGGGGCTCATCTCGATCCCGGTGATCGGACCGGTTTTCTTCGGCCAGGATTTGCTGGTCTATCTGATGTATGCGGTCGTCCCGCTGCTCTATTTCATGATGTTCGCGACCCCCTGGGGCCTCAACATCCGGGCCGTCGGGGAAAACCCGCGCGCCGCGGATACGGCCGGCGTCTCGGTCAACGCGGTGCGCTACGCCTGCGTGCTCGGCAGCGGCCTTTTCGCCGGCCTGGGCGGGTGCTTCCTGGTGCTGTCGCAGGTGTTCCTGTTCTCGGAGAATATGAGCGCGGGCAAGGGGTTCATCGCGCTGGCCGCGGTCATCCTGGGACGCTGGAACCCGGTCGGCGCGCTCTTGGCCTGTCTCTTGTTCGGGTTCTTCGACGCCCTGCAGCTCAGGCTGCAGTTTCTCAATCCGGAAGTGCCGCACGAGATCTTCGTGGCGATGCCCTACGTGGTCTCGATCTTGGCGCTGGTCGGCCTGGTCGGCCGGCCCAGCCCGCCCGCGGCCGCCGGCATCCCGTATCGGCGCGAGGCCAAGTAGATGGCCCGCAGCGACAACAGCGCGGACCGCAGCGCCATGGCGCGCGTGGTGCGCAGCAGAAGGGGGCCCTGCGATGCTCAAGACGGATGACGACATCAATGTCCGCACGGAATGGGGCGAACTCAAGGAATGCGTCTACGGCTGGGGACAGCAATACGTCTTTCCCAAGTTCCTACAGGACGCGGACGTCCGCCCGTCGGGCGCGTTCCGGCAGTTCTGGTTCGACAATCAGGAGCGGGACGTGCGCGAGGTCGATCCCGATTACTTCGCGCGCTGGAGCGCCCAGGTCGAGGGGGCGGTCGACTTCCTTCGCAGCGAGGGCGTCCGGGTGCATCAACCCACCTACATGAGCGACGCCAACATGCGCTATCCGCGCGGCGAGAACCATGGGGTGTTGACGGGCTGGCTGCGCGATCCCTTCGTGACCATCGGCAACAACGTCATCGAGCTCGCCCCGCGCTCGCTGTTCCATCGCCGCCAGCGCTTCTCCGTGCGCCATATCCTGGCCCAGACCATGGAGCGGGGCGCGCGCTACTTCGCGCAGCCCGACGGCGGCGCCGACGACACCCATGACGACGACGAGACGGGCTGGGGCTATCTCGAGGGTGGCGACATCTTCGTGCTCGGGCAGAAGATCCTGGTCGGCCATTCCGGGAACGCCAGCAACCCGGAGGGCGCGCGCTGGCTGCAGCACGTGCTCGGCCCCGACTACGACGTCGAGATGGTGCGGATCGACCGAAACTTCGCGCATCTCGACTGCGTGCTGATGACGCCGCGCGAAGGGGTGGCGGCCATCTGCAGGGAGGCGATGCTCGACGGCGTGCCGGACTTCTTCCGGGATTGGGACATCATCGACGTCCCCTATGAGATCTCGAAGGTCTACCTGGGCTGCAACAACCTGATCATGAACGACCACTATGTGGTGATGCCGGCGGAGGAGCCGCACGACGCGCTCGCGGCGGAGCTCCAGGAGCGGAACTTCGACGTCCGCCGGCTGCCCTATGGCGAGGTCTACCTGGCGGGCGGCTCGTTCCGGTGCGCCCACCAGCCGTTGATCCGGATCTGACTCGAAGCGCGCGGCCGGGGGAGCGGAAGAATGCGTGCCGTCGTCGTGGCCGAGCCGGGCGGGCTGGACCAGCTAGAGCTGCAGGACGTTCCGGAGCCGGCGCCTGGTCGGGGCGAGGTGCAGATTCTGACCTCCTACGCGGGTTGCAACTGGAGCGACATTCAGCGCCGCCAGGGGGTCTACCCCGACCCGATGAGCTACCCGGCGATCCTTGGCCTGGAGGTGTCCGGCTCCGTCTCGGCGGTCGGCCCGGGCGTCCGAGGCTGCCGTGTCGGGGACCGGGTGGCGGCGATCACAGGTCCGCGCTTCCTGGGCGGCTTCGCCGATCGCTGCGTCGTCGGCGCGCGCTTCGTCATTCCACTGCCCGAGGCGATCCCGCTCAAGCTGGGCGCGGCCTTCCCGGTCGTGGCCCTGACTGCCTACCACCTGCTCCACACCGCCTACCAGCTGCGCAAGGGGGAAACCGTCCTCATCCATGCCATCGGCGGGGCGGTGGGCTTGCTGCTGACCCAGATCGCCGTGCGCAGGGGCGCGACTGTGATCGGCACGGTCGGCACGCCCGCCAAGGCCGCCCGGGCGCTGGCCTACGGTGCGGCGCGGGTCGTTGACAGCCGCAAGGAGGATTTCGTCGCGATCGCCATGGAGCTGACCCACGGGCGCGGTGTCGATCTCGTCATCGATTCGCTCGGCGCCGATATCCTGCCGAAGAGCTTCGACGCGCTCCGGACCTACGGCCGGGTGATCAACATCGGCGAGGCCGCGGGTTATCCGGACTTCGACATCCGGCCCAAGCTCTATGAGCGGTCCACCGCGCTCGCCGGGTTCGAGCTGCATCACGCGGAGGCGGGCTCGGCCCGCTGGCGGCGCGGGCTGCGCTATGTTCTGCGCGGCCTCGAAGAGGGGTGGCTTCAGGTGCCGATCGAGGGCGTCTACGACCTGGACGACGTGCGCGCGGCGCAGCGGCGGCTCGAGGAACGCGGGGTCGCCGGCAAGCTGCTGCTGCGGGTGGGCGCGGAAGTCGCCTGACCGATGGCTAGTCCAGCACCTCGAAATGGGCATCCTTGGGCGGCGCGCCGCCGACGCCGTGGATCGGCAGCACGTCCTGCGGGCAGGCGGAGAACGCCACGTAGCAGTCCATCTCGGCGCGGAAGGTGATGTACTGGCCCGGCTCGCATTCCGTCGGGCGGAAGTCCACGCTGTTGCGGTCCTCGAGGACCGGGATGTTCATGAACACGTTGAACGATGCCGCGATCGGGAAGGGCGGCGTCACGCCGAGTTCCAAGAGCCCCTCGAACATGTTGTCCTGGCAGTTGCGATGATACTCCTTGAAGCCGAGCAGCTCGTAGCGGTACCGGTCGCAGGCCGCCATGAAGGTGTCGTGGATGCCCGGCGTGGTGTCCTCGACGATGGTCAGGATCGGACGCCGTCGATTGGTGACCAGGACGTCACCGACCTTGGGGTTGAGGCGCTTGTTCCACACCCGCGACGATTCCATCGACATGTACTCGTGGAGCTCGTACGCGTTGAGCGCCCAGGTGTCGACCACCTGCGTCCCGTACGTGTTGATCAGCTTGACCTGTTGCCCGGCCGTGAGCCGCGTGGCTTTGCCGTGACCGGCGGGGATCTTCACCAGGTTTTCGTTCGCCATATCGCCGCCCCCTCCCGTTTATTGGATTGTTTTGTGTTGGAGGCGAGCATAGTCCCGCCAACGGGCGGGCTCAATCTCCGGGCCGCCCCAGTACGCGGCCGGCGGCCGTCGGCTGTCCGCGCGCAAGAAAGGACGACATGAGCGACACTCTGACCTTCGAACCCGGCCGTCTGACCTTCACCGATCTGCGCCGGATCGGGGCGGGCGGTCTCCACTTGGCGCTGGCGCCCGCGAGCCGGGAGGCGATCGACGCAGGTCTGGCGGTGGTGCAGCGGCTGATCGGCGAGGGCCGCCGCACCTACGGCGTAAACACCGGCTTCGGGGCGCTGGCGGACAGAGTAATCCCGGACGACGATCTCGAGGAGCTGCAACGCCGGCTGGTGCTCTCCAATGCCTGCGGCACGGGACCGCTCTTGCCCGGCCCGGTCGTGCGCATGGTCTTGGGCCTCAAGATAGCTGCGCTCGCAACCGGGCGGTCGGGCGTGCGGCCGGCGCTGCCCGAGGCGCTGAT
>JASJBI010000019.1 GCA_030066595.1 Alphaproteobacteria bacterium
ACCAGGCGGCAGCCAGGGGTCAGCCGACGGCGCTCCAGGCGGCGGCCAGGGGTCGGCCGACGGCACTCCAGGCGGCCGCCCTGCAGCTCCGGTTCGTCGCCGACGAGCTGGCGACGGTGGATGTCCTCGGCCGGCTGTGGACCGGCTTGTTCGGCGACGCCATGCCGATGATCGGGGCCGCGCCCGCGGGCCGGGAGAGCGGCGAAGACGTCTTCGTGCCGGCCGCGCTCGAGATGTACCGGCACAATCTGCGCCGCATGGCCGACGCGGCCGCCGCCAAGGGCGTGCCGATCCTGTTCGCGCTGGATCCGATCATGACCATCGGCGGCAAGCCGTTGACGCCGGAGGAGCGGGTGATCGAGGCGCGCTTGAGCGCGCGGGAGCGGGGCGCCCGGGCGACCTATTTCGAGGGTGCGCGGGCGGTACTGTCCGACCTGTCCGAGGAGCACGGCGGCCAGAGCCGGCTCTGCGTCGCGGATCTGAGCCGCGCCTTTGCCGGCGTGGACGCCCGCATCTTCGTGGATACCTGGCACGTCTTCGGCGTCGGCAACACGATCCTGGCGGACAAGCTGGTGGACGCGCTGATCGCCTGCGGCTTTGTCGGCAAACCGTAAGGCCAGGGCCAGATCCCAATGCCAGTGAGCATGTGACCGAGGACTCGGCGGCCCTCATCCTTCGACACGCTCAGCATGAGGGCCACACCCCGAGCCCTTCATCCTGAGCGCCGCGCTTCTCTTTCGAAACACGCCATGAGGCGCTCCTCAAGACGAAGCGCGGCAGTCGAAGGACGAAGGGCGAGGCCAGAGTCATGTCTAAGGCTCTCTTGTCTGTAAGCCTAATCTCCGGACCGGCGCGCTTGGACGTCGAAAAACGAGCTCTCGATGTAGCGCTCGGGCAGCTCAACCTCGGCCACGTCGAGCCGCGCCACCCGGCTCTCCTGGCCGCGCACCACCTGCCCCTCCAACCGGCTCGGCACCGGCGACGGCGCCAGGGGAAAGGCGTCCGCGGCGGAATAGACGCAGATGAACAGGCTCCGGGGCGCGGGCGACCGGTTGGCGTCCGAGCCGTGCAGCGCGAGCGTGTGCATGAGACAGGCCGCGCCGGCCGGACCGGTGACCGGACGGGCGCGGCGGCGCGCCTCGGTCTCGACGTCCTCGGGCACGACGCCGGTGAACCGGCCCTCCTGCCAAAGGCTGATCTGCCCGTCCCGCTGGGACCCGGGCACCACCCTGAGGCAGCCGTTCGCAAGTGTCATGTCGTCCAACAGGAGCAGCGCGGTGACCACATCCGCGTTGGTGTGCGGCGTGTAGGAGAAGTCCTGGTGGAAGCGGACCTCGGTCGCTGCACCGGGCAGCTTGAGGTTGATCTTGCTGTGGTGGAACTTGACGTCCGGGCCGATCAGCGCGGCCACCATGTCGGTCATGGCGCTCTCCGCCATGACGGCGCGATAGGCGTCCGACACCTCGACCGGATTGTTGACCCGGCGGAGGGTCGGGGTCGGCCCGGGCGCAAGGTCGAAGCGGGCGCGCCCGTCCACGGTCTTGCCGAAGTTCTCGCCACGTCTCTGCGCGTCCGCCGCCCACGCGGCCAGCTCGGCCCGCAGCGCCGCGAGCTGGCCTGCCGTCACCGCGCCGGGCGCGAGCGTGTAACCGTCCCTCCGGAACGCCTCGCACTGTGCGGGGGACAGGGCGCCCACGGATCAATCCTTAGGGCTTGGGCTTGTCCATCACCCGGTCGGACAGGTCGGCCGCCTTCTGGACGAACTCGAGCGGGCCCGAGAAGTCGAAGTTGTTGTAGACCGCGTTCAGATGGGCGAAGGGCGGCGACTGGGCGAACAGCTCGAAGGTCACCCGGTGGCCGGCATAGTCCGAGTTCAGGAGATCGCGGGCGAAGGCCAGGAGCTTCCGCCGGTCGTCGGCGACCCAGGCCTCGTTCACGCTGTAGTACTTGTCGAGATAGGGCTTGGTCTCCGGGTCCTGGAAGGCGGCGATGTCCGGCGTGATGCAGATCTGCCCGCCGCACAGCTCGCGCGCCAGATGCATCATCGCCGGCAGGCGCGAGCAGGCGTGCACTCGCCCGGTGAACAAGAGCGACTGGTTCGGCATCAGGAGGCCGGCCGGGCTCTCTTCCGCGGTGGCGATCGCCGCCGTCAGATGGGCGTTGATGGTCTCGCGATAGCAGGCCAGCTCGGCGAGCTTCTCGCGCACCGCCTGCTGCTTGTCGAGGCCGGTCTGGCGCACGTTGAACAGCGCCGCGCCGATCATCATGTCGGCGAGATAGAGGATCCGCTGCACGAAGGGAAAGGCGGAATAACGGTGCAGCGTGCTGCGGATGAAGGTCGCCGCCTTGGTGTGCCGGTAGAACAGCACGTTCTCCCAGGGCACCAGCACGTCGTCGAAGACGATCAGCGTGTCCACCTCGTCGAAGCGGTTGGCGATGGGATAGTCGGCGGCCGGCGCGCGACCGGCGAAGCCGGTGCGGCAGATATGCTTCATGCCGGGCCAGCCCATCTCGGCGATGAAGCCGAGGGCATAGTCCGAGAGTTTCTCGTCGCCCCAGTTGGCAATGGTCGGCTTGACGAAGGCCTGGTTGGCGTAGGCCGCGGCGGTCTCGTACTTGGCGCCGCGCACGATGATGCCCTTGTCGGTCTCCTTGACCATGTGCAGGAGCATGTCCGGGTCCTGCTCCTGCGGGCGCTTGGAGCGGTCGCCCTTGGGGTCGGTGTTGGCCGAGACGTGGAAGGCGTCCGCGCGGAGCGCGTGCCAGACATGGTGCTCCACATGGGCCGAGAACTGCGGGTCGATCTCGTCGAGCACGTCCTTGCCGTCCCAGAGCGACCAAACCTCGCCGATGGTCTCGTCCCCGACCCGGATCACGACTCCGCCGATGTCGTTCATCACCGCGTCCACCGCGCGGCGCTTGTCCTGCCAGTCGTCCTGGGTGGTCGGCGGCTTGTAGCCGATGTTGTTGGGCTCGTTGGTGCCCGGGTCGACATAGGACATCACGTCCCGGTACTCGGGTTCGTGCGCCATGTCGTAGATGCGGGCGCGGATGTCGACGATCGGCTTGAAGGCCGGATGGCTCGGAACGTCGTCCACCTTCTCGCCGTTGATCCACACCTCGCGTCCGTCGCGCAAGGTGTCGCGGTACTCGTCCCCGGTCCTGATCATTTTCGCCCTCCCCAATCGCCAGCCAAGGCTGCTTGGCGATCAGTGTGACCGGTCCGTGCGGCTTTGGAAACAGTTTCGGGCAGACCGGAGCACCGCTCAGCCGGCCAGATGCCGCAGCAGGGTTTTGCCGGCGTCGAGGATGTGAGACCTGGTCAGCCGCTCCGCCGTCTCCACGTCCCGCGCCCGGTAGGCCGCCAGAATGGCGCGGTGCTCGTCCTGGGAGTGGGGCTGGTAGTCGGCCACCCGCCAGACGACGCGCAGATAGCGGTCGACCTGGAGCCAGAGCCCGTCGAGCGTCTGCATCAGCCGCGGCCGGCCCCCGGCGGCGTAGAGCGCGCGGTGGAATCGCCAGTTGGCGGCCGACCAGGCGTCCAACTCGGGGCTCGCGTCGCCGGCGGCGATCGCCGCGGCCGCGGCCTCGAAATGCTCGGCCGACGCCAGGGGTACGGAGCGGCGGACGGCCAGCGCTTCCAGGGCGGCGCGCATTTCGGTGATCTCCGCGGCCTCCTCGGGATCGAGCCGGGCCACGAATACGCCGCGGCGGGGATAGGCGACGACGAAGCCGTCGCTCTCGAGCCGGCGAAAGGCCTCGCGCACCGGGATGTGGCTGGTCTCGAACTCGGCCGCCACATGGTCCTGGCGCAGCGCCACCCCGGGCGCCAGCGCGCCGGTCAGAATGCGCTCGCGCAGCGCGGCCGCGATCTGATGGACGAGCCCGTCTCGGGCCTCGGGTGGTGCGTCCGCCAACATCCTTGACTCTCCTCGAGCAGCGATGATTATATATAATATATTATCGGAGTTCAGCCAAGAGAAGAGGGGGGCCTTGACCATGCGACCCGCACGCCTGACCGACATGCCGGGGATCGCCGTCGACCGGGTCGGCACCGAGGCCGACCGCCGCGCGGCAGAGGATCCGTCCATCCTGCGCCTCGAGAACCTGGACACCGACCTGCGGCCGCCGGCCGCGGCCATCGCCGCGACCCAGGCCGCCGCCGAGCGCGACGACTGCAACAGCTATCTCCCCTTCCTGGGCCAGGACCCGCTGCGTCAGGCCGCGGCCGCCCATGTGGGACGCCGCGCCGGCCTCGACTACGACTGGCAGAGCCAGGTGATCGTCACCGCCGGCGGCCTGAACGGCATCCTGGTGACTCTGCTCGCCACCATCGATGTGGGCGACGACGTGATCCTGACCGATCCCACCTATATCGGCATGATCAACCGGGTGCGCCTGGCGGGCGGCGTGCCGAAGCTGGTCCCGTTCGTGCGCGAGGCCGGCGAATGGCGGCTCGATCTGGACGCGCTCCGCGCCGCCGTGACGACCAAGACCCGCGCCTTCCTGATCATGAGCCCGTCGATGCCGTCCGGCGCCGTTCTCACCCAGGCGGAATGGACGGCGATCGCCGAGCTCTCTGCCGAGGCGGACGCCTGGCTGATCTTCAACGCGGCCATGGAGCGCATCGTCTATGACGGCCGCGAGGCGATCCACCCCGCCGGCCTGCCGGAGATGGCCGGGCGAACCATCACCGTGGGCTCGGCGTCCAAGGAGCTGCGCATGATCGGCTGGCGCGTCGGCTGGGTCGTCGGCCCGGCCGCGGTCATGCCGGACATCGGGCTGGTCAGCATCTCGGACGTGGTCACCCAGGTCGGCATCGGCCAGGGGGCGGCCGCGGCCGCGCTCGCCGAACCCGAGCGCGACGTCGCCGACGCGGTCGCCGAATGGCAGCGCCGGCGCGACGTAATCGTGACGGAGCTCGGCGACCTGCCGCTCACCCCCGCCGCCGGAAGCTGGTCGATGATGTTGGACGTGGGCGCTCTCGGCCTCGACAGCGAGACGGCGTCCCAACGGCTCATGGACATCGGCCGGATCGCCGCAACCCCGATGGTCAACTGGGGCGTGGTCAACGGCGACCGGTTCATCCGCTTCGTCTTCAGCAATGAGCCGGTGGACCGGCTCACGGGAATCGGCGAGCGGGTGCGCACGGCCCTCTTCCGCTAGTCGCCCGCTCCGAGCCCCGCGAAAACCCCTTCGCGCTTCCGGCGGCTGCGTTATAGTCCGGCCGCCGGGCGAGAGGGGCCGAGAGCATGAATACGGACAGCATCACCGTCGAGGGGCGCGACCTGCCGGTCTGGCCGCGGGGCACCCGGGTTACGCCGCTCGACGCCAACATCCAGACCGCGGCCTTTGCCGACGCCGAAGCGATCAATCCCGGTCTCATCCGCTACCTCCTCGACCGCGCGGACCGCGAGGACGACGTCTCGATCCCCGCCTCGCGGCTGTTCGGCGGCATCAAGATCTACCACGTGCACCAGTGGGGCGTGCCCGAGGCGGACCTGCTGCACGCCCGGGCGCTGGCCTTCTATCGCCAGACGCTGCAGACCAGCGAGGCGCATGTGGACCTCTGCTGGGCCAATGTCTACCGCACCGGCGACTGCTCGGCGCCGCACGGTCACGGCAACACCACGGCCAGCGTGGTTTACATGCTGGACCTGGGCGACGAAGAGGAAGGCGAGCCGTTCTGCGGCCGGTTCAGCTTTGTCGACCCGCGCCTCGACCTGTGCTGCCGCGAGCAGCCGGGCGTGATGACCTCGCCTTTCTTCCCGACCCTGGATCCCGGCAACATGATCATCTTCCCGGGCCAGCTGGTGCACTTCGTCACCCCCTATTTCGGCGCCCGCCCGCGGATCACCATTGCCTGGAACATCAACAACCAGCCGGGGCCGGGCTCGACGGTGCAGGGGCAGCGGCCGGACGCGTAGGCCGCGTCGGAACTCACGGGCCACAAGCCGAGACGAGCGCCAGACCCGAGATCGGAAATCTGTCCCCCAGAACGGTCGTCTGGTGCGCGTTCGCCGACGTGAAGGACTTGGGGGCCACACGGCAACGGATCGGAAGGAGGTCGCTGTGGCGCATCCGGTGACCACGCTTGCAGACCAGCAGACCCAAAACCCGCCAGACGCGCTCACACGTCTGGAACACCGGACCGAGAGCGCCTTCGCGGACGAGGAACGTCAGGGACTGATGCTCGCCGCCAAGACCCGGACGATCGCGCTCCTGGTCATTCTCCTCTGGCAGATCTTCGACAACCCCGAAAGCGGGCTAGCCTATGTCTATGACCTGGCGAGCGTGGCGTCCTTTGCCGTGCTCGGTCTCCTGCAATTCACCTGCGCCAGACAGCGCTTTCATATGGGCGTGCTCAAGTACGTCTTCGTGGCGGTGGATTGCGCGTTGCTGGCGCTCCTGCTGGCCGCCGAAAACCCGTTCTCCGATCTTGCGGTGCCGCCGGCCTTCGCCATGCACGGCAGCCCGTTCACCTTCTTCTTCGTCTTCCTGATGCAGGCTGCCTTCAGTCTGCGGCCGCGTCTTGTCCTCTGGTGCGGCCTGTGCATCGTCTTGGCGCGGTCGGGGATGCTGCTCTGGGTCGTCGGACAGCCGGGCGTGGTCACCAACCTCGATCTGCCCGACCTAACCCTGCCGTCTTTGATCGCCGCCGCCTCCAACCCCAACTTCGTCTTTCTTGGTCATTGGGCAATCGAGGTCATAGTCGCGCTGATCGTCGCGGCGGGCCTTGCGGTCGTGGTGGCTCGATCCCGTCAACTCGTGGAGACCCGGTCGATGGCGGAGCGCGCGAGAGCAAGTCTGGCTCGGTATTTCTCGCCCAATGTGGTGGATCGACTGAGCGGCACGCAGGACTGGCTCGGCACCGTGAAGGAGCAAAATGCCGCCGTGCTGTTCGCAGACATCGTGGGCTTCACGCGCCTCTGCGAGAGGGAGACGCCCGATGGCGTGATCGCCTTGCTGCGCGACTACCACGATCGCCTCGGCCGGGCCGTCTTCGACAACGGTGGCACCCTGGACAAGTATATCGGCGACGGACTGATGGCGACCTTCGGCACGCCCGCGCCGCACCCGGAGGATGCGCGCAACGCCCTGCACTGCGCGCTGGACATGGTTTCGGCGCTGGAAACCTGGAACGCGGAGCGGACGGCGTCGGGCGCGCAACCCGTGCGCGTCGGCATTGGCCTCCATTACGGGCCGGTCATCGCGGGCGACATCGGCAATGAGCGCCGCCTGGAGTACAGCGTGATCGGAGACACGGTGAACATCGCCAGCCGCCTCGAACAGCTGACGCGCCGGTTGCATAGCCCCCTCGTGGTCAGCGACCAGCTCGTTCAGGCCGTACGTGCGAACGATCAGGACCCGGGACGGCTGTTGGCGCGCTTGACGGAAGCGGGTGGCCAGGAGATCCGGGGACGGGAAGGCGATGTGCCTGTGTGGGTGTTGAAGGGCGAAGACAATCAACAGAGCTGAGCCCGCCTGCGCGCCCGACATCGCGCAGAGTGACCCAATCCTTGACCGCGGCGCGGAACCTGCTTACCTCCCAAAAGGCCTGGATGCTCGTCGGGAAAGGAATTCCAGTGAGCGCGCTCGAAGAGATCCAACTCGTGTCGGTGACGGCGGCGCTCGAGTTCTATGTCAAGACCGGCGAGATTCCGGTGGCGCTGGTGAAAAAGGCGGGACAAGGCCCCGACGACCGGCGCGGCGCCACCGAACGGCGCGAAGTGGCCATCCACGACGCCCGCCCGATCGCCGAGCAACTCGACCTCGATCGCCACGGGTTCGCCCTGCTGAGCCGGGAAACGGCCGTGCGCGACTTCTACGACGACGACGAGCTGCGCCGCGTCTACTACCCGGAGATGGAGCGGCTCGTCGCCGAGGCCACGGGTGCAGCCAAGGTCGTCGTCTTCGATCACACCATCCGCGTCGAGGACGAACGGAAGCAGACCGAGCGCAAGGTCCGCGCGCCGGTCAGCGGCGTGCACAACGACTTTACCATCCGCTCGGCCGCCCAGCGGGTGCGCGATCTCTTGCCCAAGCACGAGGCCCAGGCCCGGCTCGGCAAGCGCTATGGCTCGATCAATGTCTGGCGGCCGATCGTGAGCCCGGTGGAGAACAAGCCGCTGGTCATCTGCAGCTATGACAGCATCGACGACGCGGATCTCATCCCCGCCGAACGGCACTATCCGGACGGCCGGATCGGCGGCATCTACTATCTGGCCTACAATCCGGCACAGCATTGGTTCTACTTTCCGCACATGCAGGGCGACGAGGTGGTGCTGCTCAAATGCTTCGACTCCCTGACCGACGGCACCGCGCGCTGGACCGCGCACGGCTCGTTCGACGACCCCAACCGGCCGCCGGACGCCAAGCCGCGGGAGAGCATCGAGATCCGCACGCTCTATTTCTTCGACTGATCCGGAGCCGCGCCTGCACTGCTACCGCCGGAGGCGCGTCCCGGACCCGTGACAGGCGCGCAGTATTCTCCCGGAAAAAAGGGCGCTCCCAAAGCCTTGCCTCGGGAGCGCCTCGTTCTCGGGACTCGGGATTGTTTGTCAGAAGACCCGAGACCTGTCGTCAGCTTCTGACCACACGCGCCTCAAACTAGAAGCCGAGGTTTTCGGCACACTGGTCTTCCTTGTTGCCGTCCACGGTGTTGGGGGCGCCGAAGGGAGTCGGTGCGGGATCGTTTTCCTTGCATTGCAGGTTTCCTTCGATGGTGTTGCCACCGATCAATGCCCCGCCGGTGTTCTTGAACACCTGGACGTCGCCACCAACGATGCCGCCGATCGCAGCCAGCAGAGCAGGGTTTTCCTCGTACTGGACGTTGCCCTGGATATTGACGGGGTCGTCGGCACTGTAACCGCTCACGACGCTTGCCCCCTTGATCTGGAGGTCTCCCTTGATCGTCGCGCCGACGATCTGCACGGCGTCGCAGGAATCACATTGGATGTTGCCGTCAACCCGTGTCGTCCCTTGCACGAAGAGAAATCCATCACCCTCGACTTCGACGTTGCCCTTCACTCGGGCGCCGTCGAGTGTGCAAAGGCCGTTGTCTGCGATGACATTGCCGTCGATCTTCCCGGTCAACACGTCACCGCCACCACAAGCCGTGTCATCGGCCAGTGCCAGAGTCGTCCCACTCAGCACCATCGCGGCTGCAAGAGCCGACAAAAGGCAATACTTTTGCATGTCTGGTACCCCTCTGTTGAGACTACGAAACCCATCGGGCCGAACCCGGCCCGATGGCACTCGATGCCAGGATGGGGAAGCGGCAGGCGCCTGTCGTTAACCTAAGTTGTTGTCGGTGTGAATTAGCGAACAGCGGAATTCTCCGGTCGCACCTCATCGTCTAAGCTCGCCTTGTGACACCCGAACCGACCGATCCGGACGCCGGCCTGCCGGTCATCGACATGGCGCCCTTGTTCGACCGCGGAGACGCGCCGGGCCGCGCCGCCGTGGCGCAGGCGGTCCGCACCGCCTGCCGGGCCAGCGGCTTCTTCTACGTGGCCGGCCACGGGGTCGCGGAGGCGACGATCGCGGCGCTCGAGCGGGCGAGCCGGCGCTTCTTTGCCCTGCCGGTCGAGAACAAGATGGCGATCGCCATGGCCAGGGGCGGCGCGGCTTGGCGCGGCTACTTCCCGGTTGGGGGCGAGCTGACATCCGGCCGGCCCGACAACAAGGAAGGGCTCTATCTCGGGACCGAGCTCCCGGCCGACCATCCGCGGGTCCGAGGAGGCTGGCCCCTGCACGGCGACAATCTCTGGCCCGAGGACGTGCCCGAGCTGCGCGAGGCCGCGCTCGCCTACATCGCCGCCGCCACCCGCGCCGGCCACGCGCTCATGGAAGGCGTGGCCATGAGCCTGGACCTCGAGGCGGACTACTTCGCGCGCCACTACACGGCCGAGCCGACGATCCTGTTCCGCATCTTTCATTATCCCGCCGCCTGGGCCGGCCCGGAGAACCCGGCCGAGGTCTGGGGCGTGGGCGAGCACACGGACTACGGTCTCCTGACGCTCCTGGCGCAGGACCGGTCGGGCGGCCTGCAGGTCAAGACGCCCTCCGGCTGGATCGACGCCCCGCCGCTCCCCGGCACGCTGGTCTGCAACATCGGCGACATGCTGGACCGGCTGACCGGCGGCTGGTTCCGCTCGACCCCGCACCGGGTGCGCAACGACAGCGGCCGCGACCGCCTGTCCTTCCCGCTGTTCTTCGACCCGGACTTCGCCGCCGAGATCCGCCCGCTGCCGGCGCAGGCGCGGATCGGTCCTGCTTCGGCCGACGCGCCCCGCTGGGACGGCGCCGACCTGCAGGCCTTCGAAGGAACCTATGGCGACTATCTCCTTGGCAAAGTCTCGAAGGTCTTCCCCGAGCTCGGCCGCCGGGTCTTGTAGCGTCCGCCGCCGGCGGAGGCGCCGGCTGGAAATAGTGCGGTGAATGTCTCAAATGCGGGCGATCCCGCGCCGGTGGGCAATTGCCATGGCTGGCCCCGCCGGCCGTTTACCAACGCCTGGAACGCCGCCTTTACCACGTGTCGGTATCCTGGACGGTGGCTTCAACCGACATGGGCAGCGTGACATGACCCTCGCAAATCTGGTGCGCCGCAATCCGGCTCTCACCTACTGGACGATCGGCGCCCTGTTCTGGCTGGTTGTCTGGAGCCCCAGCGTCCAGGAGGTCCTTTTCTTCCTGGGGAAAGCCTTTCTGTTGCCCGCCCTGGCCGTTCAGAAGGCGCTGGTCGCCCTGAACGGCGGCAGCACCGTGCCCTGGCAAGGCGGGTTGTCGATCTTGTTGGGATTGGCGCTCTGCCTGATCTTGGATGTTGCCTACCGGAAGTATCGTTCGAAGCGTTCCTAGTACAAGCGCACGTCACAACCTCACGTACTCGTAGGCGACCGGCTTGCCGTCGATGCCGCGGGTCGGCGGCGCGATCCAGCCGGCGATCTTGCCGGGCTCGTAGACCGGCTGCATCAGCGATTTCACATGGTCTTGCTCGGCCTCCGACGGAAGCCAGTCGGCGAGCCCCTCCTGGAACGCCGCCGCGCCCACGGGTTCGCCCATGGGCGAGAAGTGGAAGTCCTTGTAGACGCCAATGCGCCGGTTGAAGCGCTTGTCCGGCACGTAGAAGCGGAAATCGATCCCCATCTTGCCGAGCATCCGGTTCCAGCGATGGACCACGGTGCCGATCTCGCGCAGATAGATCGCGCGGGAGGCCTCGTTGATCGCCTTGCGTTGGGGCACGTCGCGCCGAACCAGCGCGCCGTCGGCGACCACGTCCACGGGCAGCGTGTCGTCGAGGCGGACATGCTCGTCATGGTGCTCCGCCTCGTAGGGCCGGCCCTTGAGCCCGGCGTCGAACAGATCCTCCGACCAGGACGAGAGCTCGTTGCCGAAGAGATCGATGGTCTGTGGCGCCCAGTAGTTCATGTAGCGCTGCAGCGTGGCGAGGTTGATGCCGCCATGGGGGGCGACGTCGTCGGTGTCGTGCGCCTGCATGAGCTCGGCGGTGCGCTGAATGACACGCCTAAGCCCGTCGTCGCCCACGAACATGTGGTGCGCCTCCTCGAACAGCATGAACCGGGTCGTCCGCGCCAGCGGATCGAAGGCGCTCTCGCTCATGGACAAGAGCTGGAACTTGCCGTCCCGGTCGGCGAGCGTCGACCAGAACAGGAAGGACAGGAACTCCTCGATCGGCGAGTTGAAGGCGTTGAGGATGCGCGGGTTGTCGGCCGAGCCCGAGCGCCGGGTCAACAGCCCCTCGACCTCCTGGGTGCCCGCCTTGCCGAAATGGGCCACGAGCAGGTGCACGATGGCCCAGAGATGCCGGCCTTCCTCGCAGTTGATCTGGAACAGGTTGCGCAGGTCGTAGTTCGAGGGCGCCATGCGGCCGAGATAGGTGATCTGCTCAACCGAAGCCGGCTCGGTGTCGGCCTGGGTGACCAAGAGCTTCAGCATGGCGTCGCGGAACTCGCCTGGCACCTCGCGCAGCACCGGTTCTCCGGCGAGACGGCCGAACACCGCGCGGCGTTCTTCGTCCAGCTCGGCCTGATACAGTCCCCAGCGGAAGTCCGCGAGCTGGCTGTACGCGTATGTCGCCCAGCCGCGGGAATCGACGCCCGTGGGCATGCGCAGGTAGACGTCGGCGGCATCGAAGCCCTGGGGCCCGCATTCCCGCCACCAGTCCATGTAGTCGGCCTGGAACTGGGCCATAGTCCGGCTCAGGCCGGCCTGGTCCGCCAAGCCGACATTGTTGGGGATGCTATCGGTCAGGTCGATCTGGGCCATGAGCTGCTAGCTTCCATTACTCTCAGTTGCTTCATCCTGAGGAGCCGCCTTCCCCTTCGAGACGGCCTTGCAGGCCTCCTCAGGATGAAGGCGGCGTCTCGAAGGATGAGCCCATCGGGTCGGGCAGCGGCGCGCAGCGTCTTGCCGCTACGCCGCCACCTTCATGGAGACATTGGCGTTGCCGCTGGCGGAAGACTGGCCGTACGGGCCGAACTGGGCGGTTTCCCACTTGGTCGCGCCGGCCGCCGTCAGCGCGCCGAGCAAGAGCGCGATGGGCCGCCCGCCCATTTCGTTGACGACGAACCCGGCATAGTCCGCAAATCCCGCCCAGGCGTCGTCAATACGGCCGTCGAGCAGCAAGCCGATGAACTCACGATCCCGGTCCTGGCGCTCCTGGGAGGGCCATTTCTCCGGGCCCCGCTCAAGCTTGTGGGCGAAGCTCGAGCTGGCGGCGACAAGGCCCCGCCGCCCCGTCTTTTCGCAAGCCCGGTGGAGGGCCTGGCCGACCTGAAAGCTCTCTTCGAGGTCGGCGGCCAAAACGACCGGAATGTTGATCACGGGAATCTCGGCGTTCGGGTCCATGTAGTGGATCGGGACCCAAGTGCCGTAGTCCCAGGAATAGTGCTCGGATGCGTTCTCGACGCAGGGAAAGCCGAGCGCCGTGATCTCGTCCTTGATCGCGTGGCCCAGTTCGGGGTCGCCCGGATAGCTGTAATGCTGGCCGGGAAGCAGGTCCGGCGCCTCCTGTGCGACGGAATAGCCCTCGTGCCGCTCGACCGTCGAGGCGTGCCAGTTGAACGTCGAGACGTAGTGCGCCGAGCAGACAATGATCGCGTCGGGCTTGTCTTTGCGGATGTCCTCGCCCATGTCGACAATCCCCTGCACCAAGGCTTTGGCGAAGTCCGGCACGATCTCCGGTAAGCCAAGGCGCGGCGCATGCGGGACGACGATGCCGCGGCAAACTCCACCAGTCATTAGCTTCTCCCTCGGTTCTCCCGTCGCGTATTCCGTTCGATCCCTCAGTCGAACATGGCGACGCAGTCGATCTCCACGTTTACGCCCTTGCGGTGCGGCGTGCCACCGATGCAGGTGCGCGTGACCTTCTCGCCGGCCATGATCTCCCGAAAGGTCTCGTTGAACTTCGGAAAATCGTTCACGTCTCTGAGACAAACCCTCATATTCACGACATTTTCCAGGCTCGCGCCTGCGTGCGCAAGGATCGCCATCAGGTTGCCGAGCGTCTGCCGGGTCTGTTCCTGAATGTCGTCCGAGACGACCTCCTTGGTGTCCGGATCCAAGGGTCCCTGTCCCGAGACGAACAGCATATTGCCGCATCGGATCGCCTGGGCGATCGGCGGCGCCTTGCTCTTGTCGGTGAAGCCCGTGGTCGGCGCCCCAGGCGCGGTGATGATTTCCTTCGGCATGGATGACCTCTCTAGCTCTCCTCCGCGAACAAGGCCAGGATCTGCTCCGGGATCGGCATGGCGCGGATGCCGGAGGGGCGCGCCGGGTCCTTAACCGCCCAGACGCGCACCTCGCGCCCTTCGCAGGCCAGCCGGCCCTGGTTGTGCACATCATGGCGCACGGTGAAGGTCTTGTCCGTGGTTTCGTCGATCCAGCTCTCCACTTCGACCACGTCGCCGAACCGGCAGGGGAACATGAAGCGCGCGGAGGTGTCGACCAGCGGGACGCCGAGCCAGATCTCGCCGTCCATCTCGCTGCCCATCATTTTCTCCCAGTGCAGATCGACCGAGCGGAACAGCATCTCGGTTCCCCGATCGAACCACTGATAGAATGTCGGATAGAACACGATATGGGCCGGGTCGCAGTCGGCGAAATTGACCGTCCTGGTAACCCGGGACCGCTTCACGCCTCTTGCTCCCCATCGCCCAACCTGAGCTTGTAGCGCTGGGCCTTGCCGGTCGCAGTCCTAGGAATGGCGTCGACGAAGCGGATCCATTTCGGACACTTGTAGGGCGCCAGCTTGCCGAGCAGGGTTTCGCGGATCTCGGCTTCCAAGGCCGCCGAATCGAAGTCGCGCGCGGACGGCACCACGAACAGCGTGGTCCGCACCAGCTCGTCCTGGTCCTCCGTTGCCACCACGACCGCGTCGCGCGCATCGGTCTCGGCCAAGACCACCTCCTCGATTTCGCCGGGACTGACCCATTGTCCCGAGATCTTGAGCATATCGTCGTGCCGGCCCTGGTGGTGCCAGTAGCCGTCCTCGTCCACGATATACATGTCGCCGGTGCGGAACCAGCCGCCGCGAAACACATCGGCCGATTCCTCTTGCCGGCCCCAGTATCGGTTGCAGCAGGACGGAATGCGCGCCCACAGGATGCCAGGCTCGCCGGGACTGACGTCGGCGCCGTCAGCGTCCGCCAGGCGCACGTCGGCCCCCGGCGCCGCCATGCCGGATGTGCCAGGTTTGACCGCTCCCGGGCTGTTGGTCAGCAACATATAGATCGTCTCCGACGTGCCCATGCCGTCCAGAATCTCGACCCCGGTGGCGTCGCGCCAACGCTGCCACAGACTTGCCGGCAGCCGCTCGCCCGCGGAAACGTAGTGTCGAACATCAGAGAATCCCGGACCGTCCGTGACCCCGTCAGCCAGCATGTTGCGGTACATGGTTGGCACGGAGAAAACGATCGTCGGTCTGTACCGGTTGATGACCTGGGCGATCCCCTGGGCATCCGGCCAGCCTTCGTACAGAACCGTCGTCGCGCCCAGGCGAAGGGCGCCGAACAGACAGGTGCCCAGCGTATAGGCGAAGAAAAGCTTCGAAGTCGCGAACAGCACCTCGCGGTAGCGCACCCCGAGGGTCTCGCCGGCATAGAGCTCCGCCACACACACATCGCGATGCGCATGCACGGCCGCCTTCGGACCGCCGGTCGTACCGGAGGTATAGATCCAGAACGCCATGTCCTCGGGCGGACACTCGACCGACTTGAGCCGGCCCGACTGCCGGGAGAGGAGCGCCGCAAGCTCGGAGGCACCGTCGCCGTTTACATCGGCCTCGATGACCGCCATTTCATGACCGATCCGGTCTGCGACTCCGTCGTAGGTGGCGCGGAACTGCCGGTCGATCAGCAGCACCTTCGCTTCGCAGTCGTTCAGGATATAGGCGATCTCGTCCGCCCCGAGCCTCAGGTTCAACGCCACGGAGACGGCGCCGACCTTCATGGCACCCAGATAGCAGGCGACAAATTCGGGCGTGTCGGTCAGCTGTATGGCGACCCGATCGCCGGGGCGAACTCCGAGCCCCCGCAGAGCATGCCCGGCTCGATTCACCTGCTCGGCGAGCGCCTTGTAGCTGATTTCCTGGTCGCGCCATCGGAGCGCGATCGCACTGCCATAGCCCCTGGCAAGCGGCGGACCCAGCACTTCATCGGCTGCGTTCATTCTTGTTCCCCCCGAAGCGCGTTGTCCGCGCCTCTTCCTCGCCGTCTTGCGTGCGGCGGGGGCTGCATTATGTTGGCTCGTATCGGCGAAATCAAACCATTTGCATACTAACGAAGATGCCGATACGACAGCGCACAGCCCGGAGGGAAAACGGCGTATGACCAATCAGATCGTGCAGAACTTCATCGACGGGCGCTTTACCGAGGGGAGCCTCGGCCGGACTTTCGAGGACAGGGCCCCCGTCGACGGCAGCCTGGTGGCACTGGTACACGAAGCGGGTTCAGACGAGGTCGATGCGGCCGTCACGGCGGCGCGTCGAGCGCTCGCCGGGCCCTGGGGAGCGCTTGCGGCGGAAGACCGCGCCAAGCTCCTGCACAAGGTGGCGGACGGCATCGACGCGCGCTTCGACGAGTTCCTCGCCGCCGAGATCGCCGACACCGGCAAGCCGCGCTCGATCGCGGCGCACATCGACATCCCGCGCGGGGCGGCGAATTTCCGGGTCTTTGCGGATCTGGTCAAGAATATCGCCACCGAATCCTTTGGCATGGCAACGCCGGACGGCGCCGGCGCGGTGAACTATGCGCATCGGATCCCCAAGGGGGTGATCGCGGTGATCTGCCCCTGGAATCTGCCGCTGCTGCTCATGACCTGGAAGGTCGGCCCGGCACTGGCGGCGGGGAATACCGTGGTGGTCAAGCCGTCGGAGGAAACGCCGGTGACCGCGACGCTCCTGGGCGAGGTCATGAACGACGCCGGCATTCCGCCCGGGGTCTACAACGTGGTGCACGGCTTCGGTCCGAATTCGGCGGGCGAGCACCTGACCCGCAATACCGGAATCGACGCCATCACCTTCACCGGTGAGACCGTGACCGGTGCCGAGATCATGAAGCAGGCAGCGGTCGGGCTGCGCGACGTCTCCTTCGAGTGCGGCGGCAAGAACCCTGCCCTGATCTTCGCCGATTGCGACTTCGACGAGATGATCGAGGGCATGGCCCGCGCGGTCTTTGCGAATTGCGGTCAGGTCTGCCTGAACACCGAGCGGGTCTATGTCGAGCGCTCGATCTTCGATCGCTTTGTCGACGCCCTCAAGGACAAGGCCGAAGGGTTCCAGCGGGGCGATCCGATGGACCCCGCGACCACCATGGGACCGCTGATCAGTCAGGAACACCGGGACAAGGTGCTGTCCTACTATGGCAAGGCCGTCGATGCCGGCGCCGAGGTGATCACCGGCGGCGGCGTGCCGGACATGCCCGGCGGCTACGCCGAGGGCTCGTGGATCGAGCCGACGATCTGGACCGGCCTCGACGAGTCCGCGGCGGCCGTCCGGGAGGAGATCTTCGGCCCCTGCTGCCATGTTCGCCCCTTCGATGACGAGGACGAGGCAATCGCACTGGCCAACGACAGTCCCTACGGGCTCGCCACGTCGATCTGGACGTCGGACCTGTCACGCGGCAACCGCGTGGCCCAGCGGGTGGAGGCGGGCATCACCTGGGTCAACTGCTGGTTCCTGCGCGATCTGCGCACGCCATTCGGTGGCTCCAAGCAATCCGGGATCGGCCGCGAGGGCGGCGTCCACTCGCTCGAGTTCTATACGGAGCTGCGAAATATTTGCGTAAAACTTTAATGGGTTGCGGGTTTCTGTTCGGACCTCGCAACGGGTCGATTACGCTTGAAGTCTCGGCCGCCACAGGCCATCTTCTAGGCCATGGCGGGTGCCCAATGGGGATGAATCGCAGACCCGTGGGCGGCGCCGTTCTCCGCTCAAGTTTCTCTGCAACCGCGCGATATTCGTCACGCGGGAGGAGCTTGGCGACCGACGAACCAAACTTGCGGATGGATCATGCTTGGAACCGTGAAGTTCTTCAACACGACCCGAGGCTACGGCTTCATCGCTCCTGACGACGGATCGAAGGACGTTTTTGTCCATGTCTCTGCTGTAGAGCGATCCGGTCTCGGCTACCTGTCCGAGGGCCAGAGAGTGGAATTCGAGGTGCAGCCGGACGCCCGCGGGCCGAAGGCGGTCAATCTAAAAGAAGCCTAATACGCTCGCGACATGGGGGACCGCCCAACCGGGCGGTCCTCTTTTCTCTGAGACATGGAAGGGTTGGGTCGCAGCGGGCCAGGGCGCATGGTCTGGTCTATCATTGAGCCTGGCTGAAGCAAACGACATGAGCGGAGAACCGGTATGCCCATCATCGACATCAGCATGCTCGAAGGCCGGAGCGACGAGATGAAGGCCGAGATCATCAGAGAGGTCACCGCCGCGTTCTGCCGGGTCACGGGGAACCCGCCGGACTCGGTGCGCGTGCTGTTGCGCGACGTGCCGCACGCGAGCTGGGGGGTCGCGGGCCTACCCAAGGAGACGCCTTAGCCCGATAGGTGCGCGTTTGAGCAGCCGCGAATCCTGCGGACGATGACCACCCCGTTCCAGATCCGACAGGCACGCCCGGACGAGGCCCGGCTCCTGACGGCGCTGGCGGTTCGCGCGAAGCGGCACTGGGGATATGACGAGGCGTTCATGCAACTGTCTGCGCCCGCCCTCGCCGTCGACGCCGCAGCCATCGAACGGGGCCGCGTCTATGCCGCCGCCGATCCCGGCGGCACGGTGCTCGGCGTCGCCGGGATCGAGCCTCTGGACGATACCGCCACCTACGATCTGACCCACCTCTTCGTCGATCCGCCCGCCATGAGGCGAGGCATCGGCCGAGCCTTGTTCGACGCCGTGCTCCAGTGGCTGGCCAGGAACGGCGGTCGGCGGTTGATCATCCTCTCGGACCCGCATGCGGTGCCGTTTTACGAGGCGCACGGTGCGGTGCGCGTCGGCGACGCGCCGTCGGACGCAATCCCGGGCCGGCGGCTACCGCTGCTGGAATATCTTCCAGGCTGAACTCTGAACGGGTGCTCGCCATGCCGGACCCGTTGATCGACGCCGCAGGCACGCGCCACCCGCCCGCCGGGCCGGACGCCCGTATCGTCTCCCTGGTCCCGAGCATCACCGAGCTGTTGCTCGAGATGGATCTCGGCGCGCAGGTCGTGGGCCGCACGCAATACTGCATCCATCCGGCCGACCAGGTCTCAGCGATCCCGTCCGTGGGCGGCACCAAGAAGATCCGGCTGGACCGGCTGGCGGCATTGTCCCCGACGCATGTCATCGTCAACGTCGATGAGAACCCCAAGGCGATGGCCGAGGAGATCGCGGCCATGGGCCCTGCCGTTGTGGTCACCCACCCGCTCGCGCCGCGCGACAACCTCGCGCTCTACCGCCTGATCGGCGGGCTGTTCGGACGGCAGGCGGCGGCCGCGCGACTGGAGAGCGCCTTCGAGGACGCCTACGCGCGCCTCGAACGGGCGGCGGGGCGCTTGCCCGCCCGAAAGGTCATCTACTGGATCTGGCGGGACCCCTGGATGACGGTCTCGCGCGACACTTACGTCGCCGCGCTGCTGGATTTGGTGAACTGGCAGACCCTCTGTCACGACCCGGATGTGCGCTACCCCGAGGTCGAGCTCGCCCCGGATCTCTTGCGGACGGCCGACCTGCTGCTGTTCGCCACCGAGCCCTTTGCCTTCACCCAGGCGGATGTGGACGCCTTCGCCCAGGCCCACGACTGCGGCGGCGCCCGCCTCGCCCTGATCGACGGCAGCTATACCCAGTGGTACGGCAGCCGCGCCATCGCCGGGCTCGACTATCTCGCCGACTTGGCCCGGTCGCTGGCCTGAGCTCGGACCGCCGAACTACCCGCCCGCGGGCTTCCACGCCACCGCCTTGATCTCGACCAGAAGGTCGGGATGGGGCAGCTGATGCACCGCCACGGTGGTTCGCGCGGGACCCGTGGCGGCGTCGAAATGGCGGTTGTAGACCTCGTTGAAACCGCCGAAGTCGTTCATGTTGACGAGAAAGCAGGACAGCTCGACGAGATCCTCGAGCCCCGCCCCCTCATCCGCAAGAATGCGCCGGACGTTCTCGATCACCGCCTCGGTCTGGGCCCGGATATCGAGCGTCCGGGTGCCCAGCCCGTCGACCTCCGCGCCCGCGATGCTGTTGTCCGGCCGGCGCGCGCTGGTGCCGGAGACGAACAGGAAATCGCCGGCCCGCCGGACGTGGGGATAATTGGCGCGCGGCCGTGCCTTCGCGGTCATCTGGCTCTCCCTCCCTGGCTTTGTCAGCGATCGCTCATGCCGTATTATCCCGTCGCAGCGCGGCAGGAAAGCGCCGAGGGAGGATCACCATGGCGGGCTTGGCGGCCTTCAACCTGATGCAATGGATCGAGGACCACCGGGACATCCTCAAACCCCCGGTGGGCAACGCCCAGATCTGGCAGGATGCGGACTTCATGGTCACCATCGTCGCCGGGCCCAACGAGCGGACCGACTTCCATGACGACCCGCTGGAGGAGTTCTTCTACCAGCTCAAGGGCAACATGATCCTGCGCATCATCGAAGACGGGCGCATGCGCGACGTGCCCATCCGCGAGGGCGATGTCCTGTTGCTGCCGCCGCATGTGCGCCATTCGCCGCAGCGCCCGGAGTCCGGCAGCTACGGCCTCGTGATCGAGCGGGTTCGTCCCGAGGGCGCCAAGGACGCCTTCGAATGGTATTGCGACGAATGCGGCGGGCTGATCCACCGGCGCGAGGTGCAGCTGCAGAGCATCGTCGACGACCTGCCGCCGGTGTTCCGGGACTACTACGCGGACGCCGCGCTGCGGGTCTGTCCGAGCTGCGGCTGGCAGGATCCGGGCAAGCGCCCGCCCAAGGACCTGGGGAAGCTTGTATGACCGTCGAACTCGTCAGGCAGGTGGCCCCTTGCAGATCAGCGGCAAAGCTGCTCCCTGCGACATGACCCCATCGGACCAGACGGCCGCGACGCCAACGGTCGACATCCACAGCCATTTCTTTCCTGAAGACTGGCCCGATTTCGGCGCTCGGTTCGGCGGCGCGCCCTGGCCGCGGATCGCGCACACCGGGCCCGGCCAGGCCATGATCCTGTTGGGCGAGAAGCCGTTCCGGCCGATCCAGGCGCCCTGCTGGGATGTGCCCACCCGGCTCGCCGACATGGACACCCAGGGCATCGACCTGCAGGTGATCTCGGCCACACCGGTGCTGTTCGCCTATGACCGGCCGGTCGACCAGGCGCTGTACGTGGCCCAGCACTTCAACGATGCCGCTCTGGAGATGACGGCCCGGAGCGAGGGGCGGCTCGCCGCCCTCTGCCAGGTGCCGCTGCAGGACGTCGACGCGAGCTGCCGGGAGCTCTCGCGGGCCATGCGGGCCGGACACCGGGGCGTGCAGATCGGCAACCATGTCGGACTTACGAACCTGGACGATCCCGGGATCATCACCTTCCTGCACCACTGTGCCGACGAAGGCGCGGCCGTGCTGGTGCATCCCTGGGACATGATGGCGCGCGAGCGCATGCCGAAATACATGATGGCCTGGACCGTGGGCATGCCGGCCGAGACGCAGCTCGCCATCGTCGCGCTGATCCTGTCGGGCGGCTTCGACCGGCTGCCGCGCAGCCTGCGGCTCTGTTTCGCTCACGGCGGCGGCAGCTTCGCCTTCCTGCTTGGCCGGCTGGAGAATGCCTGGCACAACCGGGACGTCGCCCGGGGCGAGATCGACCGGCCGCCGTCCCACTATCTCGACCGGTTTTCCGTGGACGCGGCGGTGTTCGATCCGGGCGCGCTGCGGCTTCTGGTCGAGGTGATGGGGCCGGAGCGGGTCATGCTCGGCTCCGACTACCCCTTCCCCTTGGGCGAGCAAAGGATCGGAGGGCTGGTGCGCGAGGCGAAGTTCCTGTCCGAGACGGCGCGGGCCGGCATCCTCGGCGGCAACGCGCTGGCCTGGCTGGGCGCGCCCGCCACCGCCGCGGCCTGACCGTCAGGCGCCGCTCGCCAAACCGGCACGTCGTGCAAGCCACCCTCGAGATCGTGCTGCCGGTGTTCGGCATGGTGCTGTGCGGCTATCTCGTGGGCCGGACGCCGCTGCTGACGGCCGAGGGCATCCGCGGCATCAACAATTTCGTCTTCTGGGTGGCGATCCCGGCGCTGCTGTTCCGCTCCATGAGCACGCTTCGGATCCCTGAGACGGTCGATTTCGCGATCATCCCCGCCTACTTCCTATCTTGCGGACTGGTCTTTGCCTCGGGGCTTCTGGTTGCGCGCAAGGGCCTAGCCCTGAAATTCGACGAAGCGGCGATCTTCGGCATGGGCAGCACCTTCGGGAACATGGTGCTGCTCGGCCTGCCTCTGGTCCTGTTGGCCTTCGGCGAACAGGGGCTCTTGGCGATGCTGTTGATCATCAGCTTTCACCCGCTGATCCTGATCACCCTGCCCACGGTGGTGATCGAGGTGGCCCGCGGCCATGGCGAAAACGCCCTGCAGATCCTCTGGTCGGCGCTCAAGGGGCTGCTCAAGAACCCGGTCATCCTCGGTATGCTGGCCGGACTATTCTGGCGCGCCGCCGATCTCGGCCTGTGGCGGCCGGTGGAAACCTTCATCGACATGCTGAAGGCGGGCGCCACGCCGGCCGCCCTGTTCGCGGTCGGCGCCACCATGACCACCTTCCACATCGCCGGCAACGTTCGCCACAGCCTGGCCATGATCCCGCTCAAGCTGGTGGTCATGCCAGCGCTGACTTGGCTGATGACAGCGCATGTCTTCGCGCTGGACCCCCTGTCGGTCGCGGTCGCGACGGTGGCCGCCGCCCTGCCCTCGGGCGTCAACGTCTATCTGCTGGCGTCGACCTACGAGGTCTATGTGGCCCGGGCGACGACGGCGATCCTGATTTCGACCGCCATTTCCGTGATCAGCGTCGGGCTCTTGATCGGGCTGTTCGCGCCGGAGGTGTCGGTTCGGTAGCCGCGCCGCGTGGACCGGTCACAAGAGGAAATCGTCCGCGTGCAATGCGGACAGCTGGACGCCCATGAGCGTGACGAGATCGCCGTTGCCCGGGTGCGCCCGGACCCCGATCGAGGACAGGAGCGCGCAGGCGGCTCACAACAGGCTTGTGACGCCCACCGCCCGAACCGATGCGCCGGCCGGGCCAGACCGCCAGTTGCCCCCGCGTCGGGGTCGCATCTCCCTCAGTCCTCGGCGTGGATCTTGTTGATGATCTCCGCGCCCAGGTTGAACGCCGGCAGGCCGCGGAACAGAAAAGCCAGCGCCGCGGTGGCGTGCAGCTCTTCCTTGCTGGCCCCGGCTCGCTTGGCCGCGCGGGCATGGAACTCGGAGGCCGGGGCGACATGCGAGAGCAGCAGGCCGAACAGGATGAGCTGTGCCGTCTTGATGTCCAGGCACTCGGGATACATGGCCTTCTCGCGGATCTTCTCGACCAAGTCCAGAAGCTCCGGATCGACCTCGAGGCCAAGCTTGATGCGTTCGTGGATGCGTGGCGGCGTGAACCCGATGAGATCCTTATAGATGGCCTCGTAGTCTTCCTGCGACGGCATGGCCGGTCCTCCCCGCTCCGATTTCGCTGCGGTGGTTATATCGGAAACCGTCCCGCGGGCCAGCCCGGATCAGCGATGCGATCCCCGCGTCAAGCCATGGCGGAGGCGGGCAGGAAGTCCGGTTCCCGGGCCAGGCGTTTGAGTTCCTCGATCAAGGCGACGGCGGCCAGCGGCAAGGACCCCTCCTTGCGCCAGACCACGATGACCTGCCGCGTCCAGACCGCCAGGTGGTCGGACAGCGAGGTCAGTCGGCCCGCCGCTTCGTCCTCCTGGATCAGCACCCGCGGCAGATAGGACAGGGAATCGGTGCCGGCGACCACGGCCCGCATGAACGAGGCGGAGCCGGTCAGAACGACCGGCTCGGGCGGCTCCAGATCGTGGTCGTAGAAGAACTCGCTGAGCCTGCGCCACATGACGTTGTCCCGCCCCGGCAAGACCCAGGGAAAGTCGAGCAGATCCGCCGGCCGGATGCGCTTGCGCCGGCGCAGCGGGTGCCCGGTCCGGCAGACCACCGAGACCCGGTCGCGGTAGAGCGCCTCGATCGCCACGGGGTATTCATAGATGCGCCGCATGGCGCCGATGATGGCCAGGTCGGTCTCGCCGCGCATCAAAGCCTGCAGCAGCTCGCCCTCGATCCCCTCGGTCACCCGGATGGTGAGCCCGGGCCGCGCCTGCAACAGGCGCCCGACCGCCCGGGGCAGCACGCCCGCGGCGACGCTCGGCGTGACGCCCACCAGGATGCGCCCCTTGGAGACCCCCCGCAGCGCCTGGATCTCCTCCCGCGCCCGGGTCATCTCGGTCGAGATCAACTCCGCATGCAGCCGCAGCGCTTCGCCGTACTCGGTCGGCATCATGCCCTGCGGGCTGCGCTCGAACAGCTTGACTTCGAGGTCGTCCTCGAGCCGCCGGATCGCCTTGCTGACCGCCGGCTGGGTCAGGTTGAGCGCCCTGGAGGCCCGTCCCAGGCTGCCTTCGCGGACCACCGCGAGAAAGATCTGCATCTGCCGCTGATCGAGGCTCATAACTCATTGTTATGGATTTTGGCCGAATAGGAAATATGAAAGAAGGGGCGGATTTGCTATATCGGGGATCCCGCCGCGGACGGGCGCGGCGGGCAGAAAGCAGAGAAACCGGGTGCGGCGACCGCCGCCGGGCCGCCACGGTTGAGGGAGGAGCGAAATGTCGCAGAATTCAGGGTTGCCGTTGGACCGGCTGGTCGAGCCGGATCGTGTCCATCGCACCTGCTATACCGATCCCGAGATCTTCGAGCAGGAACTCGAGAAGATCTTCCACAAGACCTGGATCTATGTCGGCCATGAGAGCCAGGTGAAGAACCCGGGCGACTACGCGACCACGCAGATCGGCAAGCAGCCGATGATCATGGTCCGCGGCAAGGACGGCCAGGTGAACGTGCTGTACAACCGCTGCCCGCACCGGGGCGCGATGCTGTGCAACGAGCACATGGGCCACGCCGGCAAGACCTTCATGTGCTCCTACCATGGCTGGCAGTTCCACCTGGACGGCCAGGTCTACGGCATCCCGTCGGAGGAAGGCTACGAGCAGACCCGTCTCTGCGCCGAAGACCCGGCCAAGAACATCAAGCCCGCCCCCCGCGTCGAGAACTATCGCGGCTTCGTGTTCGCGAGCCTGGCGGAGGACGGCCCCGACCTGGAGAGCCATCTCGGCGGCGCCAAGCAGGCCTTCGACGACATGTGCGACCGGGCGCCCGAGGGCGAGGTGGAGGTCGTGCCCAACTGCTTCCGCATGATCCAGAAGTCGAACTGGAAGATCTTTCTGGAGAACCAGCTCGACGCCCTGCACCCGTCGGTGACGCACGGCTCGACCGGCCATGCCGCCGCCGAGGTGGAAAAGGAGATCAAGTCGAAGACCGGCGAGGACGCGCCGCTCTCCTACCACTACCTGTCCGCCTTCACGACGCCGATCCACAAATGGGACTCGATGGAGACGGTCGGCTATCCCCAGGGGCATTGCCTCTTGCAGGGCTACATGGGGCTCAGGCCGCAGGATCCGGACACGCTGGAATACGAAGCAGTCATGCGCGAGCACTATGGCGCCGAGCGGACCGAGGAGATCCTCTCGGTCAACATCCACCATGTGCTGGTCTACCCCTGCCTCTCGGTGCAGTCGCCGCTGCAGCAGCTCCGCGCCGTGCGTCCGCTGGCGCCGGACCGCACGCTCACCGAGATCTGGCACTTCCGGCTCAAGGGCGCGCCCGAGGCGATCTACCGCCGGGCTCTCGACTACTATTACCTGGTCAATTCCCCCTCGACCATGGTCAACGCCGACGATCTCTACAACTTCTGGCGCTGCCATCAGGGCTTGCGCAGCGAAGGCGGCGAGTGGGTGAGTTTCCACCGCAACGCCGGTCAGGACCCGACGGAGAACGGCGTCACCACCTCGGTCACAGGCCTCAGCGAGATGCCGATGCGCAACATGTTCAGCGCCTGGACCGACTTCATGGCAGCGAGGTGATCGACCATGTCGACCATTGTCCAACCGAAGATCGAGAGTTTCGCCGCGGTCAGCGAGGCCAGCACCGCGATCGCCGACGTCAGCCCGGAGACCCAGCGCAAGGTCGAGCAGCTCCTGTTCCGGCAGGCGGAGATCCTGGACGATCGGGCCTGGGACGACTGGCTCGCGCTCTGGACCGAGGATGGGGCCTACTGGATGCCCGCCTCGCCGGAGCAGACCAGCGCGGACGGCCTGCCCAACATCTTCTTCGAAGATCTCTATCTCATGCGCACCCGGATCCGACGCCTGGACCATCCCCGCGCCTGGTCCCAGTCGCCGCGAAACCGCACCAGCCATGTGGTCTCGAACGTGATCATCGAGCATGAGGATCCGGGCACCGGCGATATTCTGGTCCGGTCCAAGTTCTTCGTCGCGGAGTACCGGCTTGACGCCATGCGGTACTTCGCTGGAAAGTACCGCCACGATCTCTGCAACACCGATGACGGTTATCGGATCAGGCTGCAAAGGGTCGATCTGGTCAACGTGGAGGGTCCGTTCGACTACGTGATGCAATATTGGCTGTAGCGCGCCGCGCCGATCTGGATCCAACCAGAGGCGGGCCGCGCCGGGGGGACGAACCGGTCTGCGATCGCGGGGGAGCGACTCCTGACATCGACTGGGCCACCGCACGCCCGGGCAACGACCCCGGGGCGGTGCACGACACGAGGCTTCGCCAAACCAGGGAGGGCACAAGAATGAGAATCAGTAGACTTGTTGCGGCGGCGGCTGTCGCCGCCATGTTCAGCGCCGGCGCGGCTTACGCCAAGACGGTCAAGGTCGGCATCGTGCTGCCGTATACCGGCGGCGGAGCCGACTTCGCCAAGCAGATCGAGAAGGGCATGAAGCTCTATCTCTCGCAGAACAAGGACAAGCTCGGCGGCCACGAAGTCGAACTCGTGACGCGCGATTCCAAGCGCCCGGGCGGCGACATCGCCAAGGTCGCGGTGCAGGAGCTGATTACCCGCGAGAAGGTCGACATCCTGGGCGGCTTCGTCTACTCGCCGAACGCCATGTCGGTGGCGCCCCTGGTGACGGAGGCCAAGGTGCCGATGGTGATCATGAACGCCGGGACGTCCTTCATTCCGGCCATGTCGCCCTACTACGCGCGAGTCTCGTTCACCATGTGGCAGTCCGGCTATCACATGGGCAAATACGCGGCCGAGAAGCTCGGCTACAAGACCGCGATGGCGGGCTTCACCAACTACCCGCCGGGCAAGGACAGCGCCGCCGCCTTCAAGCGCGGCTTCGAGGACGCGGGCGGCAAGGTGCAGGAGCTGATCCCCATGGGCGGCCCGCGCGAGGTGCCCGACTTCACGCCCTTCTTCCAGAAGGTGAAGGACGCCAAGCCGAACGCGCTCTACATGTTCGTCCCGGCGGGCAGCCATGCCTCGGCCGTGGTCAAGACCTATAACGATCTCGGCATGCGAGGCGCCGGCATCGCGCTGATCGGTCCCGGCGACATCACCCAGGACACCAAGCTGCAGGGCATGGGAGACGGCGCCCAGGGTCTGGTGACGGTGCACCACTATTCGGCCGACTACGACACGCCCGAGAACAAGGCCTTCGTCAAGGCCTGGAAGGCGGCCTACGGCGCCGACAGCACGCCCGATTTCATGGGCGTGCAGGGTTATGACGGGATGGCCGCGATCGTCGACGTGATCAACAAGCTGAATGGCGAGATCGACGCCGACAAGGCCATGGACATTCTCAAGGGCTGGAAATTCGCGAGCCCCCGCGGGCCCATCATGATCGATCCCCAGACCCGGGACATCGTGCAGAACGAGTACGTGCACAAGGTGACCAAGCAGGGCGACCGCCTGATGATCGAGGTCGTGGCCACCATCCCGCAGGTGAAGGATCCGTGCAAGGAGCTCAAGGTCGGGAAATGCAAGTGAGGCGGATCGCGCCCGGCGCGTGATCTGACCGTCTGAGGAAAGCCGCCGCCGCGCCCGCCGCGCGGTCGGCGGCTTCCGCATTCGGCGGCGGATCAGCCATGGAAAGCATCGACATCCCGAGCATCGTGCTGGGCGGCCTCGCCTACGGCATGCTGCTGTTCATCGTCTCGGTCGGACTCTCCGTGACCATGGGGCTCATGGGATTCGTCAACCTGGCGCACGGGGCCTTCGCCATGATCGGCGGCTACGTCGTGGTCACGCTGATGGGCGGGCTGGGCGCCAACTTCTTCCTGGCGTTGCTGGCCGCCTTCGTCCTGGTCGCACTGGTGAGCGTCGTGTTCGAGCGGTTGCTTTACGCGCCGCTTTACCGGGCGGACGAGTTGAGCCAGGTGCTGCTGACCATCGGGCTGGTCTTCATGATGATCGCCACGGTGACCTTCTTTTGGGGAACCGAGCCCAAGACCATTCGGCTGCCCTCCTATCTGGCCGGGCCCATGGATCTCGGCTTCACCAGTTTCCCGGCCTACCGGATCTTCATGATCGGCGTCGGCGCGGCCATGATCGTCGCGCTTTGGCTCGGTTTCGAGCGCACCACGATCGGGGCGCAGATCCGCGCCGCCGTCGACAACCGGCGCATGGCCCAGTCGCTGGGCATCAACGTCGACCGGCTGTTCACGATGACCTTCGCGCTCGGCAGCGGGCTCGCCGCCATGGGCGGCGGGCTGGGCATCGAGATCATCGGCCTGAACCCGCAATACGCGCTCAACTACCTGGTCTTCTTCCTGATCGTGGTCGCCGTGGGCGGGCTGGGCAGCATCCGCGGCACCTTTCTGGCCGCGCTGGTGATCGGCATGTTCGACTTCGCGGGCAAGCGGCTCTATCCCGAGGCCGGCGCCTTCTTCATCTACGCCATCACCATTGCGGTGCTCTTGTGGCGTCCGCAGGGCCTGTTCGGCCGGAGGTAGGCGCATGACCGTCGCCGAAGCCGCCGCCACCGCGCTTGCCACCCGCCATCGCGTCCGTCCGCTCGAAGCGCTGCCCTGGGTGCTGGCCGTCGCCGCCTTCTTCGCCCTGCCCGAATATCTGGCGGTGGGCACGCAGATCCTGATCCTGGTGCTGTTCGCCCTGTCCCTCGACCTGGTGCTGGGCTACGCCGGCATCGTCACCTTGGGCCATGCCGCCTTCTTCGGCACCGGCGCCTATGCGGTCGGGCTCTTGTCCGCCCATCTCGACTGGCACGAACCGATCACCGGGCTGATCGTGGCGGCCGCCGCGGCGGCGCTGGTGGGGCTGGTCTCCGGCTGGGTGTTGCTGCGGACGCACGGGCTGACGCTCTTGATGCTGACGATGGCGACCATGACCCTGCTGCACGAGCTCGCCAACGAGCAGGAGAACCTGACCGGCGGCTTCGACGGGCTGCCTGTCGAGATCGACCCGGTCCTCGGTCTCCTCAGGTTCAGCCCGCTTACCTATAGCGGGCAGTATCTCTACGCCCTGGGCCTCTTGTTCCTGATGTTCCTGGTGGTCCGGCGGGTGGTCTACTCGCCCTTCGGGCACAGCCTGACCGGCATCCGCGAGAACATCCTCCGCATGCACGCGGTCGGCGCGCCGGTGCGCCAGCGGCTGGTCACTGTGTACACCATCTCGGCCGCCATCGCCGGCGTGGCCGGCGGCCTGTTCGCCCAGGTCAACGCCTATATCACCCTGGACGTCCTCAGCCTCGAGCGCGCGGCCACGGCGCTGATCGTGCTGATCCTCGGCGGACATGGCCGGCTCTACGGCGCCTTTGTCGGCGCGGCGCTCTACATGATCCTCGAGGACGAGCTGGCCAAGGAGTTCCCGGAGTTCTGGCAATTCGGGCTGGGCCTGGTGCTGGTATTGATCGCCTTGTTCGCGCGCGAAGGCCTGACCGGGCTGTTCGCGCAGGCGGCCGAACGGTTTCGCAAGCGAGCGCGGTCATGACGGGGCCGGTCTTGGAGGCCAAGGGCGTGTGCAAGAACTTCGGGGCGCTCGAGGTCTCGCGCAACATCGACTTCCGCCTGGCCGCCGGCGAGCGCCATGCGCTGATCGGACCGAACGGCGCCGGCAAGACCACCTTCGTGAACCTGATGACCGGCGCGCTGACGCCGAGCCGGGGCCAAGTGATCCTGCACGGCGAGGACATCACCGCGCTGGCGCAGGCCCAGCGGGTCAAGCGCGGCATCGTCCGCACCTTTCAGATCACCGCGCTTTTCCGCGGCCTCACCGTGCTGGAGAACCTCTATGTCGCCGTGGCCGAGCGCACGGGGGCGGCGACCGGGCTGTGGCGCCCGGCCGGCTACCGTCGGGACGTTATCGACCAGTCGCTGCGGCTGCTGGAGATATTCCAACTGCAAGACGACGCCCACAAGCCGATCCGCGAGCTGCCCTACGGACGGCAGCGCCTGGTGGAGATCGCCCTCGCGCTGGCGCTCGAGCCCAGCGTGCTGCTGCTCGACGAGCCGGCGGCCGGCGTGCCCTCGGCCGAGAGCCACATCATCCTCGACGTGATCGACGGCCTGCCGGCGGACATCGCGGTGCTGATCATCGAGCACGACATGGACGTGGTGTTCCGATTTGCCGAGCGGATCACGGTGCTGGTGAGCGGCGCCATCCTGGTGCAAGGCAGCCCGGACGAGATCGCCAACAACGCCGAGGTCCGCGCCGTCTATCTCGGCGAGGCCGCGCATGGCTGAGGCGCTCGCCTTCGACGGCGTGTCCGCCGGCTATGGCGAGACCGTCGTGATCGAGGACATCTGCCTTTCGGTGGGCGCCCGGGAAAGCATCACCATCCTTGGCCGCAACGGCGTCGGCAAGACCACTCTCTTGGCGACGGCCATGGGACATACCCGTCTGCACGGGGGCCGAATCAAGCTCAACGGCGACGACATCTCGGCCCTGGACATTCACCGGCGCGCGCTCGCCGGGATCGGCTACGTGCCGCAGGAGCGCGAGATCTTCCCCTCACTGACGGTCGAGGAGAACCTGCATGTCGGGGCGCGGCCCGGACGCTGGGACGGAGCGCGGGTGTTCGAGCTCTTTCCCCATCTCGCCGCGCGGCTCGGGAATATGGGCAATCAACTCTCGGGCGGCGAACAGCAGATGCTGTCGATCGCCCGGGCGCTGATGGGAAACCCCCGGCTCTTGCTGATGGACGAGCCGACCGAGGGCCTGGCGCCGCTGTTGGTCGAGGAGCTTCAACGGGCGATGGACGACTTGCGCACGGACGCGGACATGGCCATCGTACTGGTCGAGCAGAACCCACGCGTGGCGCTGGGCTTTGCCGAGCGCGCCCTGGTGATGGATCGCGGCCGGGTGATCTATGACGGGCCCAGCGCCGAGCTGCGACAGGACCGGCAACGCCTGGAGGCGCTGATCGGCGTGGGCAAAGACGAGTCCAACCGCGTTGGCGAGGATCGGCAGCGATGAGCGACGCCCTTTCCCCCCTTTGGCCCGCCCGGCTGCACCACATCCGGCGCAATTCCGACCAACCGGAGCGGTTGGTCGACTTCTTCCGCGAAGGCTTGCAGCTCTCGGTCGAAGCGCTCGCCGACCAGGTCTGGCTGCTGCGCGGCCGCGAACGGCGTGTCCTGATCGGTCACGGCGCCCCGGCCTCGCTGGGCTTTGCCGGCTTCGTTCTGGAGACGGCCGATCAGCTGGCGGCCTTCCGCACCCATGTGGAAGGCCAGGGCTTGACCCCGGCCGCCTCGCCTTCCCCGCTCCTGGACGGCGACGCCTTCTCGCTCGCCGATCCGGACGGCAACCGGCTCGCCTTCGGGCTGCCGCCGATCGGCGACGAAGCGCCCGCCGGCGACGGGCCCCTCGCGGGGCGGTTGCAGCATTTCGTCGTCGCCAGCAGCGGGCTCGACCCGATGATCGCCTTCTACAGGGACCAACTCGGCTTCCTGGTGTCCGACTACGTGCTCGAGGAGGGCGGCGAGGTCACCGCCTGCTTCCTGCGCTCGGACCCCGAGCATCATTCCTTCGCCGTGTTCCGCGCGCCCGAAGCGCGGCTCGACCACCATGCCTACGAGACCACCGGCTGGCTCGACATCCGCGACTGGGCCGACCACTTCGCCGCCCTGCGCGTGCCGCTCTGGTGGGGGCCCGGCCGGCACGGCGTCGGCAACAATCTGTTCTTCATGGTCGAGGACCCGGACGGCAGCAAGGTGGAGCTCTCGGCCGAACTCGAGATCTGCCCACCCGAACAGGACGCCGGGGAATGGGAGCACGGAGAACGTGCCCTCAATCTTTGGGGCAGCGCCTGGATGCGGAGCTGAGTTGCGAGTGGCCAACGCGCGGCGGCCTTGCGAAACGCGCGCCTCTCCGGGCAGGTGCCGGCGACGGGATTGGATGACAGCAGGGTCGGGGGAAGCCAATGGCACGTGACGGAACCCACGCCACACTGGGCGTGATCAGCTTCGGTCTCGCCCTGGGCGTCACCGCGGCGGTCTTCGTGTTCATCCTGGGCGTGGTGGCCGGCCTGTTCGGCTGGGGCGTGACCGCCGCCCAGGTGCTGTCCTCGCTGTTCATCGGTTATGGCCCGACCTTTCCGGGCGCCATTGCCGGCGCGGTCTGGGCCTTCGTCGAAGGACTGGTCGCCGGCATGATGGTGGCCTTCCTCTATAACCGCTTCCTGCTGCGCCGGCAGTATCACCTGGCCGCGCCGCATCGCGAACCGGCGCAGTCCACACCGCAACCGCCGGAGACGGCAGCACCGCAATCCGAAGAAAAGAAAAAGGGTGGCGCCTCCTGACGTGGAAGCAAAGCGGCAATATTTATGATTTCAAAAAAGAGACTTACGGCCCTAAGTTCGAGTGAGATCGTAACTTAGTCAGGAACAGGTTGTGCCGGAGCAGCGCCCGCGGTCCGGCTCAAAACTCCAAGGGCTTCTGCGATGGGGTGGATTTGGTCGGCAGCTTCTGCTGCGGCTCCGGATAGAATTTCTGCTGGTTCCTGTCCAGGCTCTTTTCGAACGGACGTGCCATCTTCAGTCGCTGGCCGCGCCGCTCGGCGTCGCGGCGGGCCTGCATCAGCTGCCGCGCGGTGGCCTGGTGCCAGGGCAAGGCATAGGCGCGCGGTTCCTGAACGCCGGCCAGCTGCAGCCAGACATAGATGGCTTCGCCCTCCCGCATGCTGGTGCCCAATACAGTGGCTTCCTCGGCCGCCCGCCTGACCCATTCCAGCGAGACCGGCTTGGGCCGGCTCAACAGATCCGACAGGCTGCCGTAGGCGAGCGGGATGAACAGGGTCGCCACCGCCAGGGCCGTGAGCTTGATCCGCACCCGGCGCGGCGACCACACGCAGATGGTGACCAGAACGGCGGCGAGCGTCACGCACACCGCGTACAGATAGATGAGGTCATCCATTGCTCTTGGCGCTCCTGAGCGGACGGGGCAGCTGATGCACGCTGCCCGGAACCAACTTGCCACTGTCATTGAGCTGGAAGCGGAACACGGTCAGCTCCTGCCCCCGATGCTGCAGATTGACCTTGCTCTTGAGGATCTGTTTCACCGCGCCGCGGGTCGAGTCCTTGACGCTGACCACCACGGTCGCCTGGATCGGATAGAACTCCGTGTGGTTTTCGTAGAGGTGCAGGTTCACGGTATAGCCGCCCTGGGGCAGGCCGCGGGTATAGGAGACCTCGTAGTTGACGTTGGTGACGTCGGAGTGATGGCCCAGATCGTCGCGCAGCAAATTGAAGAAACGGCCACCCTTGTTGGAATAGCCCACCGGCGCATCGCCCGGCGCCTCGACCCAAAGGTCGACGTCCGCATTGAGCCAGTTGGGCCAGTCAACCTCCACGATCACGTTGCCCGGTGTGGTGACGGCTTCCTTGGTCTTGGTCGGCGGCTTCAGATGCGGCAGCAGCAGGATGACGATGGCGACGAAGCCCAACAGGGCCAGCATGATGACATCGCGAAAGACCGTGCCGGTGCTGTCTTCGTCGAAGCCATCAAGTCCCTGCATGGGTCTCTCCCAGCTCGACCATTTCGGTGATCAGATTGACCGTGCCGCTGGCCAGGATCCGGTAGTTGACCATCAGCCAGAGATGCAACACCGCGCCGACCAGCGTGGTGTAGAGCGCCACCGAGATGCCCTCGATCAGATTGGCGACCATGGGCGAGATCGCTTCCACGTCCGAGACATGCGCCGGGTCGACCCCGGAGAGCGCGATGATGAAGCCGATCACCGTGCCGATCAGACCCATGAACACCAGGCTGCTCGCGAAATGCTGCACGATGGCGATGCGATGGGAGAGCTTGAGCCTCAGCGCGGCAGCCGCCAAGGTTCGACTGTCCGCGGTCCGGCCCCGGACCTGCGCCAGATAGGCGGCGGCGCGCGACCGCACCAGCGGATCGAAGGATTTCACCTGGTTGAGCTCATGGCTGGTCTGCGCGACCTTCCAGGTGCAGATCACGAATCCGACCAGGAAGGCGAACCCGATCACCAGCACCAACCGGGTCTGGTCGGCGGCGATGACCTGGTCGACATAGCCGTGAACATAGGCCGCCGCGAGCAGGGCGAATCCGACCAGATTGATGACGGCATAGCGGAAGACCAACAGGAACCGGTGCGGGTCGGCGTACTGGCCGCGCATGGCCGTCGCCAGCCAGGCGAGCTGCGATTGCCCGGCAGCCGTCGCGCGCGCGCCGGCTTCGGTCTCGGTCTCGGCCTCGGCGGGGCTGCCGAAATTTTGAAGTCCTTGGCTCAGGGTCATCGCCATAAAAAGGCCTCCCGTGGGTCGTGGCCTGAATGTCCCACCACTACCCTGAACCCAGAGGTGTAAAAACATGGTTAATGTCGCGTTAAGTGCGTGAGCCGCGAATTCCGGCCGATCGGCGCCTGGCCGACACACCCCGAAACCGGCCGGCGGGCTGAAACAATCGAAACGGTTTTGTCGGCTGCCTGACATCGAGCCGAAACATCTGCCGCAGATGGTGCCCGCGCCGGTGCGATAGAGCCGGCACGGAAACGGGGGCGACCAGAACGAGACCGCTCTCGCCGCACCATGCCGGCCCCTTGGGTCAGGCGCGGTCTGGCAGCGGCCGTTGATGAAAGGCAATACCGGATGACCAAGACAATGAACCGCACCCTAGCCGCGGTGCTCATGGGGCTCGGCTGGACCCTCGCATCGAGCGCAGCACTTGCGGAAAGCAACGCAGCCGTCCAGCACGCCGGTCTGCGCAAGGTCTGCATCGAGCATGACGGCCGCTTCGAGCGGTCCTGGCTCTACAACGACCAGGGCATGCAGTGGGGCGAGCAGTTGTCCTGCACCACCGACCGCGGTTTCGTCACCTGCCGAGACAAGGTCTGCCGCAGCGGCCGTTGGACGCGCGCTGACGGCGTGGCCGTCGAGGCCGGTCGGCAGGACCGAGCCGATGGCGCCACGCGCTTCCCGGCCGAGCCCGTAGCCCTCGCCGACGCGCTCGCCGCGCTTGCGGCCAAGTGAGGCCAACCCAAAACCCTTGTGGAGCAGCGATATGCCGCTGATCGTCGAACCCGCCGATGACCCGCGAGTGGGTCATTGCGCCGCCGTAGCGGCGCTGGTCATCGCCTTGGACAAGAGCGGTGTCCTGGACAAGAGCGCCTATCGGGAGGCCTTGCGTCGCCTCTGGCTCGACATGGCCGATGAAGAAGCGACGGGCGAGGCCGGCGCCGTGATCGAGCGGGTGCTCGATCTCCTGGACGCGCCGGCCGACGAAAACAGCCCGGCCGCCGGTGCGGAGGACACGCGGAGAATATGGCCCCTCGCTGGCTGATGGCGCTCTTGCGTGCCCTCAGGCCACGTTACGGTTCTCAATATGCTGCGGCGCCCCGATCACGGGGCGCCGCAGTGAACTTGAAGGGCTGGGGTCGCAGGCGCCCGACGCCTCGAACGCAGCACGGGCGCCGGGGCCTGACCAGCTCCGGGACTTGCCAGCGGGTCAGCTGGCCCCCGGGCAATGCCTTCCGGTCTGGACATGCAGCAGGCTGGCGACGGCCCGTCCGAGGGCGGCAAGGCCCCGGCCCATCAGTCTGGACGCATAGGCCGACTGGGCGCGCCGTGCGGCCGCCAAGAAGGCGTGCACGTCCTCGGGCGTGGCCAGGGGCCGATCCTCAGTGTGTGAGCCATTCGGTGTCTTCGTGCCGGTTGACATGGCAGTTGCTCCAAGAGCCTTGTTTGAGAGTGTGATTCTGGTGTGTGCACGCTGTGCCGAGGCGGATCCGGCCGTCCTCAGCCTCCAACCGAAAGATCGCACGCGCGTTCCGATAGCTGCGGGCTACGGCGCGCGCCGGCGTGACGAGCGGTGGGATCGCGGCTCCGACAAGGTTGGCGAGGCTGCCGCACGCCGAGGACGCGGGGCTCCGCGCGGCCAAACGCAGGAACAGATGGACGTCTTCGAGGTAGGTCGTGGTCATGATCGGATCACCGGTGACCGGCGACCCGCCGCCTCGAACTCAGGACAGGCGCCGGGACCGCACCACCTCAGGGATCTGCCAGCGGGCGATGCCGATATCCTCGAGGATGCGATCGTCCAGGGCTTCCAGCCTGATGATCGCACGCATTTCCCGATAGCGGCGCGCCAGGGCGCGCGCCGGCATGGCAATGAGCCGGATCGCGACCCTGGCCCGATTGGCGAGGCGATCGCCCGTGGTGGATGGGCGGCTGCGCGCGGCCCAATGCGGGAACAGGTCGATGTCTTCGAGATAGGTCGTTGTCATGGCGGGATCCTCCGGCGACCGGCGGAGCAGCGCGAAAACGGTGCGCCGCCGGTGCCGAGTGGTCTTGCGTGGAATTCACGCTAGAGAAGGGGACGGTGGACCCTGTGGGACTGCTGCATCTTCACGACGCGTTCGATCTCGGAACGATCGATCCCGATGTCCTTGAGCATGCGGTCGTCCAACGCCTGCAGTTCCTGGATGGTCTTCCAGCGGCGGTAGGCGCGGACGATTGCGTGCCCTGTGGCGGAGGCCTGGCGGGCGAGCCATCCACCGGCGGCGCGGATCGCATCGACCGAGCGCTCGCCGGAGACCGGTGCCGCGATCGCCGATGCATAGTCGTCGTGCAACAGCCCGTGCATGGGTCCGAAGGTACGCTTGACATCTGTGGTCATTGGTCTTGCTCCTGGTTCCCGGCGGTCCGAGAACGTTTGATCCTGCGGAGGTCCGGTTTGGCGCTCCGCCTGTGCTGCCCTATGTAAGCGCCCTCTGTATCGGCTTGATGTCGGGCCCAGAGGATTTTGGTCTCAGTTGTATCCCGAGATGTCGGTTGTGTTTCAGCGCGGCCGATCTCTGCGGAATCGCGGATGGCGTCGGCTTTGTGCTAGAGCATTGTTCGACCGTATGGACCCATTCTGCCGGCGGCATTTTTCGCCGTGACCAGGAGAGCGCTGCTGAGCGTATCCGTCATACGGTCAAGGCGTTCGACGACGTCATGGCGAAAAAGGCCCCGGCCCTTAAGCGGTCCGTTGAAGCGGCGGCACCGGCCCGCACCCCCACCCGGCCGCCCAACGCCATTATCCTTGTGGGTGGCCGGGTGGGGGTGCGGGCCGGCGCGACCGCGTGTCCCAGCGGACAGGAGGGTTGCGTTTGGGCGGGCATCCGCGGCGTTGCCGCCCTCACCCGATGCCCAGGCATCGCGTGTCGGACGGCGCCTGGCGGGCTGCCGCCCCCAAACCGCAACAGAATTGTGTCCATATGATCGAATAATGCTCTAGATTGACCGGGGCTTGAAAGGATCAAACCGGGAACAGGTGTCGAGCTTGGGGGAGCAGCCGGAAACAATGACCGACACGCCTCGCATCGTCGTGGTGGACGACGAACCGGAGATTCGCGACATGCTCGGCGAGTATCTGACCAAACAGGGTTACGAGGTCGACCTGGCCGCGGACGGTCCGGCGCTGCGCGCCCTGGTGGAGACGGTGACGCCGGACGTGGTGCTGCTGGACATCAACCTGCCCGGCGAAGACGGGCTCAGCCTGGCGCGCTGGCTCCGGGAGCACCAAGAAATCGGCGTGATCATGGTCACGGCGGCGGGCGACGTGGTCGACCGGATCGTCGGCCTGGAGATCGGCGCGGACGACTATATGGCCAAGCCGTTCGATCTGCGGGAGGTGCGCGCCCGCATCCGCTCGGTGCTGCGTCGCATCGAGCGCAGCCGGGAAGCCCAGGCGGAGATCGTGGATCACGCCGCCGAAGCGCCGCCGACGCCCCGCCGTGTGCGCTTCGGCCGTTGTCTGCTCGACCTCGAGTCGCATAGCCTGATCGACGAGGACGGCAACGAGCAGCCGCTCACGGCCATGGAGTTCGACCTGTTGGAGACCTTTGCCCGGCACCCCAACCAAGTGCTGAACCGGGATCAGCTGCTGGATCTGGCCCACAACCGGGACTGGGAGCCGTTCGATCGCAGCATCGACATCCGCATCGCCCGGATTCGCCGCAAGATCGAGCACGACCCCAAAAAGCCGGCGGCGATCAAGACCATCCGTGGGGTCGGCTACATGTTTGTGCCTCGCGGTGAGTAACGCCACAGCCGACGGCTGAGAGAGCAACCTAGATGTCCCGCACGATGAGGCCCGACACCGATCTGATGACCGGCCCCCAGCTGGTGACGGAACGTCAGCTGCGCCTGATGCTCGACGCCATACCGGCGCGCATCTGGTTCATGGATCATGACCACCGGGTCCGGTACGCCAACCGGGAGTGCGGCCTGTTGTTCGGCGTTGCGCCGGAGAAACTGGTCGGCAAGACGGCGGCCGAGCTTCTTGGCGACGAGAACTTTCTCAAGGACAAAGCCAGCCGCGAACGAGCGCTGACCGGCGAGACCGTCCGCTGGGAGGGCTGGATGGTCTATTCCGACGGGACCGAACGGTACACCCAGCGAGTCTTCACGCCCCACATCAGCCGGGCCGGCGAGATCGACGGGTACTACGAGTTCGTGCGTGACGTCACCAGTCTGAAGATCGCCGAGCGGGAACAGCAGCGTCTCGCCCAGTTGCTGCGGGACGCGGTGGACAGCCTGACCAATGGCTTCGCGGTGTTCGATGCGGACGCGCGGCTGGGTTTGTGCAACACCGCCTATGCCGAGCTTTACGGCTTTGCGCCGGACGAGCTGATCGGGCTCAGCGATCCGGAGCTGCGCGAGATGTTCCGCGTCAAGCTCAAGACCGTGGCCGGCCGGCCGGTGCCGGCCACAGAGGACGCGCTGGCGGCGGAACTGAGACACCACTGGCGCGACCGAGAGCCGGTCGAGGTCGAGCTCCTGGACGGCCGCTGGCTGCTGCTGAGTCGGCAATCCACCGCGGACGGCGGCTTTGTCTTCCTGCGCACCGACATCACCGATCGCAAACAGGCCGAGCAGGAACAACAGCGCCTGAGCCAACTGCTCCAGGACGCCCTTGCGAGCATTCCGAACGGCTTCGTCGTCTTCGACAAGGATGGCAATGTTGCGATCTGCAACGCCCCCTATGCCGCGCTCTACGACAAGGCCCCGGAGGAGATGGTCGGCATCACGCTCGAGGAGCTGAGCAATGCCTCCGCCGAACTGATCCGGTCGATCGACGGCCGGCGCGTGAGCGGACCTGACGACTGGAAGAGCTTTATCCTCGGGCGGTACAAGGCGGGCATCGTCAAGCCGTTCGAGATCGAGATCGACGACGGCCGCTGGTTCATGCTCAGCATTCATCCCACCAGCGACGGCGGCCGCGTCGGCATCCGAACGGACATCACCGAGATCAAGCAGGCGGAAAAGCAGCTCAAGGAAAGCGAAGCGTTGAAGGCCGCGATCATTTCGTCGTCCCTCGACTGCATCGTCACCGCGGACGAGACCGGCACGATCATCGAGTTCAACCCGGCGGCGGAGCGGGTGTTCGGCTACCACCGGAAGGACGTCATCGGGCGCAATGTCAAGGATGTGATCGTCCCGCCCCATCTGCGGAAGCAGCATGAAGAGGGCATGCGCCGGTATCTGGAAACCGGCGAAATGCGCCTGATGGGCAGCCGCTTCGAGATCGAAGGCATGCGCTCGGACGGCTCGGTGTTCCCGCTCGAGGCCGCGCTCTCGGAAGTGCACCTGGAGGACGGGCGTGCCTTCGCCACCTATCTCAGGGACATCAGCGCCCGCGTCACTATGGAGCGGGAGCTGCGACGAAGCGAGCAGCGCTTTCGCAGCATGGCCGAAGTGCATCCCGTGCCGGTGGCCATACCCCGCATGTCCGATGGGAAGATGCTGTACGTCAGCAAGCCCTGGTCCGACCTATTCCGTATCTCACGCGAAGACGCGATCGGCCGATCCTCCGAGAGCTTTTACGCGAATCCGGCCGACAGGGCCCGGTTTCTCGAGATCCTGGAGCGGGACGGTGTGGTCAACGATTTCGAAGTCGAAGTGCGCAAGGCGGACGGCACGATGTTCTGGGTGTCGCTGACCTCGCGGCGGATCGTGTTCGACGGACAAGACGCGATCATCACCGGCCTGTTCGACCTGACCGAGCGGCGCGCCGCCGCAGAGCAGATCCAGCGTCAGCGGGAAGCGCTGCATCAAAGCGAGAAGCTCAGCGCGCTGGGATCGCTGCTGGCCGGCATCGCACACGAACTCAACAACCCGCTGGCCGTGGTCGTCGGTCAGTCTTTGATGCTGTCCGAGGACACCGAGGATCCGGCCATCGCGGAACGGGCCGAGAAGATCAAGAATGCGGCCGAGCGCTGTGCCCGCATCGTCAAGACCTTCCTCGACATGGCCCGCCAGCGGGAGCCGCAGCGCCGCTTGCTCAACGTCAACGAGTTGATCGGCAATATCCTGGAGCTGTTGGGCAATAGCCTGAAGACATCCGGGGTTGAGTTTTCCCACGACCTGGCGCCGGACCTGCCGCTCCTGCAGGCCGATCCGGACCAGCTGCACCAGCTCCTAACAAACCTGATCCTGAACGCCCAGCAGGCCCTGTCGGATCAGCCCCGGCCGCGGCGTCTGATTGTCCGGACGGAGCGGAACGTGGCGCGCGACAGCATCCGTATCGCGGTCGTAGACAACGGCCCCGGTGTGCCCCGCGACATCCGCAGCCGGATCTTCGAGCCGCTCTACACCAAGAAGCCCGTCGGCAAGGGAACCGGCATCGGCCTGTCCGTGTGCCAGGCGATCGCCGAATCCCATGAGGGCACGATCCTGGTCGAAGACACGCCCGGGGGCGGCGCGACCTTCGTCGTGACGCTGCCCGTCGCGACCTGCGGCGCCGAAGTCGAAACCGTCGCGCCCAGACGCGTTCCGACGGCGGACACCCCCAGAGTGTTGGTGGTCGAGGACGAAGAGGACGTGGCCGCCATGCTGCTGGAGATCCTCAACAAGGAAGGCTACGACGCCCGGGTCGCCGGCGGGGCCCGCGAGGCCATTCAGGAGCTCAAGGCGAACGACTTCGACATCGTCATCAGCGACGTGCGCATGGTCGACGTGGACGGCCGGGCCCTCTACCGCTGGGTCAAGGCCGCCCGGCCCGGCCTGATTCCTTGTTTCATCTTCCTGACCGGGGACACGCTCAGTCCCGGCATCAGCGATTTCCTCGCCAAGACCGGCCGCCCGGTGCTGGAGAAACCGGTTCTGCCCGAAGAGCTGTGCCGGGTCGTCGACGCGACCCTGGCGGGCCGCCGGGAGACCTCCTGACCGCCCCACATCGCCGCGGCTTGCGATCTCCCCCGCTAAGCCTTGCGCCGGACCGGCGGGCGCGAACGGCGGCCGTTGGCGGAGCGGCCGGTGCCGTTGCCCCCCTTCGCACGAGCGGTTCCGGAGCCGGGCACCGTGCCGCCATTGGCCTTGAGGAAGTCCGCGACCTCCTGCCGGCCGTGGCGCAAGGCGTCCGCCAAGGGGGTGTAGCCCCAGCGGTCGCGGGGATTGGGGCTGACATTGTGGGCGCGCAGGAACTGAACCACCGCGAGATGGCCCTCCGCCGCGGCCAGATGCAGCGGCGTCCGCAGATCGTAGTCGGCGATCTCCAGCGGCACCCCCTGGGCCACCAGGCGGCGCAGCGCGCCCAAATCGCCTACGCTGGCGGCCCAGATCATCTCGGTGGTCTTGTTGGGGTCCGCGAGCGCGGCCGCGGGGGCGCGGACTCGGCCGCCGACCGCCAGGAGGTTGCGGCCGCGCACGGCGCCTGCCGTCTCGAGCATCTGGATGATGGCCTTGTGCCCGTGCCCGTAGGCGTCGTCGAGCGGCGTCCCGCCCCAGCGGTCCTTGGGATTGAGATCGATCCTGGATCCGGCCTCCAGGCTCTGCCGGATGAAGAAGTCCACGATGTGGCCCTGCCCCTCGGCGGCGGCCAGGTGTAGGGGCGTGCGCAGATCGTAGTCGGCGCAGCCGAGATCGGCGCCGCGCAACAAGAGGTCCTGGATCGCGCCGAGATCGCCCTTGCTCGCGGCCCAGATCAGGTCGTTGACCTTGATCGCCTGAAGCTGCAGCCGGCTGAGGCGGGGATCCTTCTTGCCGGAGACCCCGGTGACGTTGTCATAGTTGTGGAAGTTGAAGGTCTCGACCAGACGGCGGCAGAAGGCGATGCCGCGGACGCTGTTTCCGGTCGCGTCCAGGCGCGGCGACCACGTGCAGATGCCCAGAACGTTCGGGATCACGATCATGATCGCACCGGAAACGCCGCTCTTGGCCGGCAGGCCGACCGTGAAGGCGAATTCGCCCGATGCGTCGTACATGCCGCAGGACGACATCAGCGAGAGACAGCTGCGCACCGTCTCGGCGCTGAACACCCGCTCGCCGGTGGTGGGACAGACGCCGCCATTCGCCAGCGTCGCGGCGACCAGCGCCATCATTTCGGCGTTCACCTCGATGGCGCAGCACTGGAAATAGAAATCCAGGACGTCGTGCAGATCGGCGCCGTCCGGGAAAATGCCCTTCTCGCGCATGAAATAGGCGAGCGCAAAGTTGCGGTCCGCGGTTTGCCGCTCGGACAGGTAGACCGACGTGCTGAACCGCGGCTTCTCGCCGCCGCAGAGCGCCTGCCACCGGTTCATCACATAGTCGAAACGCTTGCCGCTCCAACCGCGGGCCTCGAGTTCCGAAAAGCTCCCGTCCTTCATGGCCGCGCGCTTTTCCGTGAGACTGATGAATGCGGAGCTCATGATGCAACCGGCGTTGATCATCGGGTTGTGGGGACAGTCGCGCTTGTCCAGGGTCAGCTCGTTGAAGCTCTGGCCGCTGGGCTCGTACCCGACCGCGGTATGCACCGCCTCGGCGCCGTGCTCCTCGAGCGCGAGGCTGTAGTTGACCGGCTTGCAGGTCGACTGCACCGAGAAGAAGGTCGACGAATCGCCCACCGCGTGTCGCTGGCCGTCGATCGTGCACAGCGCCACCCCGTACCGGTCGACATCCGGCTGCGGCAGGTCGAGCTGGGGGATGTAGTTTGCGGCCTCGCCGCTCCGGTCCGTCCGCGTGAGGTCGTAGATCCGGGCGATGTCCGCCGCGAAATCCTCGAAGTCGGGGATCACCATGCCGCCTTGCAAGGCACGCTCGATCAGCCGGATATTGTGCCGTACCGCCTTGCAGAAGTGCGCCTTCGGGATGCTGATCTCGACCGGCTCTTCGGCCTCGCCCTTCAGGCTGCGCTGATAGGCATTCAGGGCCGCCATGCTGTCGGACAGGCGGGTGTCGTCGGCGCCCAGGCCGACGCGCGCCAGCGACCGCTCCAATTCGGTCCGCAGAACGTGGTTGTCGTTGTTCAAATCGAGCGACTTGAAGAGCTGGTCCTCGCGGGTATCGAAATCCGCGCCACCGGGGGCCGATGGGTCGGCGTCGACGCCGATGGCTGCCGGCGCCGGGGTCCGCTCGTCCGCAACCCGTTCGTTGGGGCTGTCTCCGCGAGGCATGGCGGCACTCCTGTTTGCCGTTCGACACGAAACCCAGCCGAGCCGGGATTGCCTGCCTTTTAGCCATCGCCGGTTTCGCGAGGATTTCTGAATCCCCGCGAAACGGTTTCAATTGTTTTTGAGCGCCGCGCTTTGCGACGGGTCAGGCCGGGGCCGCGCGCCGCGTCTCGAAGCACAGCCAGAGCGCCGCGGTGAAAAGGGCCAGCGCCCCCGCCTGATGCAGGGCGGCGAGCGGGATGGCGACCACCGACAGCAGCGTCGCGACGCCGAGCGCGAACTGGGCGAGCCCGATCCAAAGCAGGAGATCGAGGGCGAGCCGTGCGCGCGGCGAAGGGGCAAAGCGGCGTCCCCAGATCCAGAGCGCCAGGACGGCCGCAAGCGTCAGCTTGGCGAGCCAGCGGTGGTTGAACTGCACCGTCTCGATGTCTTCGAACGGGCTCGCGCGCCCCATATCCCAATAGCCGGCCGGCACCAGCCCCCCGTCCATCAAGGGGAAGCTGTTGTAGATGAAGCCTGCGTCCAGGCCGGCGACGAAGCCGCCCGAGAGGAACGTCAGGGTGACCAGCCCGGTCACGGCGAACACCGCCCGGCGCATGCCCGCCGGCGCCCCCGCTTCCGGCCTCCCGATCAGGTCGAGCGCCAGCCAAAACAGATAGGCGTAGATCAGCACCGCCAGGCCGAGATGGGCGGTCAGGCGGTATTGGCTCACATCCGGCCGGTCGACCAGGCCGCTCTTGACCATGTACCAGCCCATCAGCCCCTGCAGGCCGCCGAGCACGAAGGCGAGCAGCAGCTTGAGCCACAAGCCGCGCCGGATCTGGCCGCGCAGCCAGAACCACAGGAACGGCAGCAGGAAGGCCAGGCCGATCAGCCGGCCCAAGAGGCGGTGCAGATACTCGAGCCAGAAGATGCCTTTGAACCCGGCGAGCGTCATGCCGAGGTTCTTATTCTGGTATTCCGGGAACTGCTGGTACTTCTCGAAGACCGCCTGCCAGGCCTCCTCGGACATGGGCGGCAGCCAGCCCAGCAGCGGCCGCCATTCGACCATCGACAGTCCCGACTGGGTGAGCCGCGTCACCCCGCCCAGCACCACCATGGCGTAGACAAGCGCGCACATGGCCAGGAGCCAAACCGCGATGGTGCGGTCGGCCTGGCGCTCGGCCGGCAGACTCAGGGCTTCGGTGTGTGTCATGCTCGGATCAAGCTAACCATGGCTGAGGGTGTGCGGTGATTGACCCCGGTCAAGGCGCGTTCTGTCGCAGCCGTGCATGGCTTGGCCCTCGTGGCCCAAGAGCGTATACACTGGCCGACGCGAGAGGGGCAAAAAAGAGGCGGAACAAGAACACCTCTCTGGGAGGAGCAGAGACATGGCCGAGCACGTCGTCGAGGTCGCCCCCGGCAAGGGCGGCGCCCTGACCTTTTCAGACAATTTCAACGTCGCGGTCCCGTTCATCGACCGGCATCTCACCGAAGGCCGGGCCGATAAGGTGGTGATCCGGACCAGCGACGGAGAAGCGGTGACCTACGGCGTGCTCGCCGAACGGGTCAACCGCTGCGGCAACGCGCTCAAGGACCTGGGCATCGGCGCCGGCGAGCGGGTGCTGATAATCGTCAAGGATTGCCCGGCCTTCTTCTACACCTTCTGGGGCGCGATCAAGGCGGGCATCGTGCCGGTGCCGCTCAACACGCTCCTGGTCGCCAAGGACTACGAGTTCATGATCGAGAACTCCGAATGCGCGGCGGTGGTCTATTCGCCCGAGTTCGCGGCCCAGGTGGAGCCGGCGTTGGCCGCGGCATCCCACAAGCCCGAACGCACGCTGTTGACCGAGGGCGACGGCGAGACGCTGGCGAGCCTGGTCGCGGCCGCCTCCCCCGAGCTCGACCCCGCCCCGGCCACGGCCGGGGACGACTGCTTCTGGCTCTACTCCTCGGGCTCCACCGGCCGGCCCAAGGGCGCCGTGCACGCGCACCGGGACATGGTGGTGACCAGCCAGTACTACGGCGTCGACACGCTGGGCGTGCGCGAGGACGATGTCTGCTTCTCCGCGGCCAAGCTGTTCTTCGCCTACGGCCTCGGCAACGGCATGACCTTCCCCTTGTGGACCGGCGGGAGCTGCGTGCTGCTGGCCGGGAGGCCGATGCCGGACAACACGCTCGAGGTGGTCGAGACATTCAAGCCGACGCTCTATTTCGGCGTGCCCACGCTGTATGCGGCGCAGCTCCAGTATTTGGAGAGCGCCAGCCCGGATCTCTCCTCCGTGCGCTATTGCGTCTCGGCCGGCGAGGCGCTTCCGGCGGACATCTTCCGCCGCTGGCAGGACACCACCGGGCTCACCATCCTCGACGGCATCGGCTCGACCGAGGCGCTCCATATCTTCATCTCCAACAGCCCCGACGACGTCACGCCGGGCACCAGCGGCCGCGAGGTGCCGGGCTACGACGCCAAGATCCTCAGCGAGGACGGCGCGCCCGCGCCGCAGGGCGAGTCCGGCACGCTCTTCATCCGCGGCGGCTCGACCGCCAAGTACTACTGGCGCAACGAGGCCAAGACCCAGGAAACCATGGTCGACGACTGGCTCAACACCGGCGACACCTACCTGCAGGACGAGAACGGCCGTTTCGTCTACTGCGGGCGCAGCGACGACATGCTCAAGGTCGGCGGCATCTGGTGCTCGCCCTTCGAGATCGAGGGCAAGCTGATCGAGCATCCCAAGGTCCTGGAGGCCGCGGTGGTCGGCCGCGCCGACGACGACGAACTGATCAAGCCCGAAGCCTGGATCATCCTCAAGGAAGCGGTGGACGCAGGCGAAGCGCTGGAACAGGAGCTCTTGGAACACTGCAAGACCGGGCTCGCCAAGTACAAGTATCCGCGCTGGTTCAACTTCGTCGACGAGCTGCCCAAGACGGCGACCGGCAAGATCCAGCGCTTCAAGCTGCGGCAGTAGGCGCAACCGCCCAAGCCTTCGGTGCATGCGATGCCTAATGGTCTCCTCAGATCCGTGCTCGTGCTGGGCTCTCTGATCTTGCCGCTGTGCGCGTTCGCCGGTGAATGGGCAAAGGATCCGACGACGGGATGCTTGCTCTGGCACGGCAAGCCGAACCCACCGGCAGAGCTCACGATGCGCTGGTCCGGCCCCTGCCCGAACGGCCGCGCGAGCGGCGTCGGAACCTGGGAGCTCACGGCCGCCGGCAAATTCCTGGCCCGGTACGACGGCACCATGCAGGACGGCAGACCCGAAGGTCTCGGAATCTTCCGGGACGCGTCCGGCCAGTCATATCAAGGCGAATTCCGGAACGGCCGAATGGACGGCCAAGGCAAGCTGACGGCCGAAGGCGGCGTGGTCTACGAAGGCGCGTTCAAGGACGGCACCATGCACGGCCAGGGAACGCTGATCCAGCCGGACGGGACGCGACTCACGGGCCGATTCGAGCGCGGCATGCCGATCGGCCGCCTGGTCCCCGATTAGGCCATCATTCGGCCGTGCAAGCTGGGGCTGCAGGGATCGGCTGACGTTGGGGCGACCCATAAGCCACGTTGCATGTGGGTCCGGGAGCCGTCTTCCTCACCCTCCCGTCCTTGGACGGGCTCATCCTTCGAGACGCCGCCTTCATCCTGAGGAGGCCCGCTGGGCCGTCTCGAAGGAGAAGGCGGCTCCTCAGGATGAAGATTTTGGTGGACCGATCAGCCTTCCCCACCTCACCCATGAAGGGAGAGCGAAAGAGGCGCTGGCCAACATTCCTCCTCCCTCCCCTTGATGGGGGAAGGCTGGTGTGGGGATGAAGGTGAAGAGACGGTCTCTACCTGTGCCCTACCCCTGTTGCGCCGCGGGCGTGATCAGACCGAGCACGGCGCCGGTGGGATCGGCGATGATCGCGATGCGGCCGACACCGGGGACGTCGAAGGGCGGCTGATGCATGGTGCCGCCGGCCGCCTCTGTCTTGCCGACCGCCGCGTCCACGTCGTCCACCTCGACATAGGTCATCCAATGGGCCGGCGTGCCGGCCGCGACCGGCATTTTGGTCATGTCCATCATGCCGCCGGCCATCTGATCGCCGGCCTTGAGGATGGTGTAGGTGCCGCCGTCCTCCATCTCCATGTCCTCGAAGGTCCAGCCGACGACCTCCTGGAAGAAGGCCTTTGCCTTCTCCACGTCTCCGGTCATGAGCTCGTTCCAGTGGACCATGCCGTGCCCTGCGATCTGTCCTGCCATGTCTCGTCTCCCTCGCATTGGTGGGTCCGCACGTTAGCCCAAGCATAGGCGGCCGGCATGACAATTCTGCGGCCGTTGCGTCCACGGAGACCCTTGCGCCCTCTCAGAAAATAGTATAGATTTCAAATTGTTTGGTTACCAAACAATTTTCAGCACCTCCACTATTCATTGATTTCAACGCCCTAGGGGGAGGCCGTCATGGCCAAACGACTGCTCAGGCTCGTTTTGAACGGCCGGCCGCAGGACGGCGTGGCCGCCGACAACATGCTGCTGCTCGACTATCTGCGCGAGGTCCTGGCCCTGACCGGCACCAAGACCGGCTGCGACGGCGGCGAATGCGGCGCCTGCACGGTGCTGATCGACGACAAACCGGTGCTGTCCTGCCTGACGCTCGCCGTGACCTGCGCCGGCAAGCGCGTGGACACGGTCGAGGCCCTGGCCGACGACGGCCGCCTCTCGGCCATCCAGCGCGGCTTCCACGAGAAGCTCGGGGCCCAGTGCGGCGCCTGCACGCCCGGTTTCCTGATGGCGTCCGAGGGGCTGTTGCGCCGCAATCCGGACCCCAGCGAGGACGAGATCCGCGACGCGCTGGGCAGCAACATCTGCCGCTGCACCGGCTATGTGAAGATCATCGAGGCGGTCCGGCACGCGGCCGACCTGCTCAAGCAACAGGAGACCGCGGCATGACCGAGATCGCGCCCGTCAAGTCCATCGGCGAATACGTCCCCATGGTGGACGGCCCGGACAAGGTGTCCGGCAGGGCCAAGTACACCGCCGATTTCGTCGACCCCGGCGCGCTGGCCGGCCGCATCCTGCGCAGCCCCTACAGCCATGCCGAAGACCTGCAGGTCGACACCTCCGCGGCCGAGGCCATGCCGGGCGTCGTCGCCGTGGTGACCGGCGCCGACTGCGACAAGACCTTCGGCGTGCTGCCGATCGCCTATACCGAATATCCGCTGGCCCGCGACCGGGTGCGCTATCGCGGCGAGCCGATCGCGGCCGTGGCGGCGGTGGACGACGCCACCGCGCTGGAGGCGCTCAAGCGCATCAAGGTCACGGCCAAGGAGCTGCCCGCCTACTACACCATCAAGGACGCGCTGGCACCCGAGGCGATACTCCTGCACGAGGACCGCCCGGGCAACGTGGAGCGGGACGTCTTCTTCGAACTGGGCAACGTGGCAGACGGCCTCGCCGAGGCCGATCTGGTGCGCGAGGAGACCTACAACTGCGCCGAGGTCTGCCAGGCCCAGATGGAGATGCACGCCGCCCTGGCCGACTACGATCCCGAACGCGACCGCATGACCGTCCATGCCAGCACCCAGGTGCCCTATTACGTGCATCTCATGCTGGCGCGCACGCTGGACATGCCTAAGTCGAAGATCCGGGTGGTCAAGCCCCATATCGGCGGCGGCTTCGGCTGCCGCACCGAGACCCTGAACGTGGAGCTGATCGCCGGGCTGTTGGCGCGCAAGGCGCGCGGCAAGGTGCGCCTGGTGGTCAACCGCGAAGAGACCTTCATCACCCATCGCGGCCGGCCCGAGACCGAAATCCGCATCAAGATGGGCATGACCAAGGACGGGCGCATCACGGGCGTCGACTGCGAGACCTATCAGCGCGGCGGCGCCTATGGCGGCTATGGCATCGTGACGATCCTCTACTCGGGCTCGCTGCTCTACGCCATCTACGACCTGCACAACGTCAAGTATGTCGGCAAGCGGGTGCTCACCAACACGCCGCCCTGCGGCGCCATGCGCGGACACGGCACGGTCAACGTGCGCTTCGCCTTCGAGAGCCTGATGGACGAGATGGCGCAAGAGCTGGGGCTCGACCCCTTCGCGGTCCGCCGCGCCAACCTGCTCGAGGCGCCGACCTTCACCGAGAACGACCTCATGGTGAACAGCTACGGCCTGCCGGAATGCCTCGACTGGATCGAGACCGCGAGCGGCTGGCGCGACCGCAGGGGCAAGCTCCAGAGCCCCGGCCCAGGCAAGAAGAAGGGCCTGGGCATGGCCTGCTCGCACTATGTCAGCGGCGCCTCCAAGCCGGTCAACTGGACCGGCGAGCCGCATGCCACGGTGCATCTCAAGCTCGACTTCGACGGCTCCATCGTGGTGCTGACCGGTGCCGCCGAGATCGGCCAGGGCTCGTCCACCATCCTGGTGCAGACCGTGGCAGACGTGTTGGGGCTCGACATGTCGCGGGTGCGGATCGTCGCCTCGGACAGCGAGGTCACGCCCAAGGACAACGGCTCGTACTCGTCGCGGGTGACCTTCATGGTCGGCAATGCGGCATTGGAGGCGGCCGAACGGCTCAAGGGTGTGCTGGTCGAGGCGGCCGCGCGCAAGCTCGAGGCGCGGCCCGAGGATATCGAGGTCTTGGGCGAGGTCTACCGCGCCGGCGCCCAGGACACGGGCCTCACTTTCGACGAGGTGGTCACCGAGGCGCTCAGGGACACGGGCACGATCACGGTCAAGGGCAACTACAGCACGCTCCCCGAATCCCGCGGCGGCCGCAAGTACCGGGGGGCCGCGATCGGCGGCAGCATGGCCTACAGCTACGCCGCCCAGGTGGTCGAGGTGACGGTGGACGAGGAGACCGGCGAGGTCGCGGTGGACAAGGTCTGGGTCGCCCATGACTGCGGCAAGGCATTGAACCGCCTGACCGTCGAAGGGCAGATCCAGGGCTCGGTCTGGATGGGCATGGGTCAGGCGATGTCGGAGGAGACCGGCTACTACAACGGCCTCATGGTCACCGGCAACATGCTGGACTACCGGGTGCCGACGATCCAGGACTCGCCGCCGATCGAGACCCACATCGTCGAGAGCATGGACCCGCACGGCCCGTTCGGCGCCAAGGAGGCGGGCGAGGGCTCGCTGTCGAGCTTCCTCCCGGCGCTCACCGCCGCGGTGGCCGACGCCATCGGCATCCGCTTCAACGATCTGCCGGTGACCCCCGACCGGGTGTTCGCCGCCATCGAAAAGCGCGAGCGGGCCCGGGCCCGCGAAGCCGCCAAGAAAGGAGCCGCCTGATGGACGCCCTGCCCGAATTCGAGGTGGTCCGGCCGACGACGGTCGAGGACGTGGTCGCGGCCCGCGCGGCCCATCCGGGCAGCCGCCTGGTCGGCGGCGGCACGGACCTGGTGGTCAACATCCGCCGCGGCATCGAGGCGCCGCCGGCGCTGATCGACATGACCGGGGTGGACGAGCTCAAGACCATCGACGCCGACGCGGACGCGATCACCGTGGGCGCTTCCGTCACCCTGGCCGAGTTGGCCGAACACCCGGACGTGCGCGCCCACTATCCCGCGATCGCCGCGGCCGCGGGCGAGATTGCCGGGCCGACCCACCGGGTCATGGGCACGGTCGGTGGCAACATCTGCCTGGACACCCGCTGCATTTTCTACAATCAGAGCGACTGGTGGCGGGGCAGCAACAATCACTGCCTCAAGACCACCGGCGAGATGTGCCATGTGGCGCCCAAGAGCAAGGGCGTCTGCTTCGCGACCTTCAGCGGCGATCTGGCGCCGGCTTTCCTGCTGTTCGACGGCGAGGTCGAGCTTGCCGGCCCCTCGGGCCGGCGCAGCCTGCCGCTCACCGAGCTCTACATCGGCTATTCCCGACAGGACGGTTCGACCGGCGACGGCAAGACCTACATGAGCCTCGAGCCGGACGAGTTCGTCCTGCGCGTGCGGGCCAGGAACGCGCCCGGTCTGGTTTCCGGATACGACAAGATGCGCATCCGCCGCTCGATCGAGTATCCGGTGGCGGGCGCGGGCGTGGCGCTCAGGCGCGATGGCGACACGCTCGCCGATCTGCGGGTGGCGATCACCGGCACCAATCCGCGGCCGGTCCGGCTCGACGGTACGGAGGCGCTCTGCGGCGGGCCGCTCGACGACCGGGTCACCGACGGCCTCGACGAGCTGGTGCGCGACCAGATCATGGCCATGAAGACCACCTTCACGCCCGGCCACTACCGGCGCCGGGTCGCGGGCGTGTTGGCGCGCCGGCTGATGCAGCGGCTCTGGGACGAGGCCGCCACAAGCTAAGGCAAATTGCTCGGAAACGCGGTATAAGCGGCGGGCCGTCGCCACGACCCGCAGGGAGCCGCGCCATGAGCCTCGAAAGCCTGACCGACACCATCCGCAGCATGCTCAAGGGTGACGCCACGCTGGACGGCACGGTGAAGTTCGTGCTGCCCGACGAGGGCGTGATCTTCCTGGACGCGACCTCGATGCCCGGCACGGTCAGCAATGACGACCGGGACGCGGACTGCACCATCACCATCGAGGCGGAGGACTTCGAGGCGCTGCTGTCGGGCGAGCTCGACGGGACCATGGCCTTCATGACCGGCAAGCTCAAGGTCGCCGGCAACATGGGCATCGCAATGCAGCTGCAGAGCGTGATCTGAGCGAGGCCGGAGACCGGCGATGAGCGCACAATTATCTGGGACAAGCCCGAACTTCCTGGTCGCGGACGTCGTGCGCGCCGCCGAGTACTACCGCGACGCTCTCGGCTTCGCCTTCGAGCGCTACTGGGGCGAGCCGCCCTGCTTCGCGATCGTCTGGCGGGACCGGAGCCAGATCATGCTGCGCCAAGCGCCGAGCGGGGCAGAGCCGCAGCCCAACCGCGCGCTCGATCCCGAAGCATGGGACGCCTACATCTACGTGAACGACGCCGACGCCTATCACGCGGAACTCGCCGCCAAGGGAGCCGACATCCTCAGCGCGCCGACGAACCAGCCCCATGGCTGCCGCGAATTCGTGGTGCGCGACCCGGACGGTCACGCATTGTGTTTCGGCCAGGACTTGGAGGTCTGATACCAACGAGCCATTGAAAGGCCGTATGGGCAGACGGCCCTCATACCTCGTCCTTCGACAAGCTCAGGATTGAGAAGCTCAGCACGAGGGCCTCACCCTGAGCCCTTCATCCTGAGCGCCGCGCTTCTGTTTCGAGACGCGCTATTGGGCGCTCCTCAAGATGAAGCGCGGCAGTCGAAGGACGAAGGGCGAGGCCCGAACTTGTTCACTCACGCCTTGGTACAAGCCCGATCCGACGGGTGGTACACGGCTCAGGCACCCGGCTCACCCGCCGGATTTCACCCATCCGGGCGCACGCCGCTCGAGGAAGGCGGCGATGCCCTCCTGGCTTTCCGCCCCTTCCCAGATGCGGGCGAGCTCGGCCATGGCGTGGTCGATGCTGTCGGCGGCGCCGTGCCGGTCGATATGGGCGATCAGCTGCTTGGTCGCGGCCACCGCCTCGGGCCCGCATTTGAGGATCAGCCCGATCTCCCTCTCGACTGCGGCGTCCAGCTCGGCCGCGTCCACCACCTGGCTCACCAGGCCCAGCGCCCGCGCCTCCTCGGCGCCGAACAGCCGCGCGTTCAGCATCACCCGGCGCGCGTTCGCCTCGCCCAGCCGGGTCACCACATAGGGCCCGATGTTGGCCGGGATCAGGCCGAGCTTGACCTCGGTCAGGCCGAACTTGGCTTCGCGCGCGGCGATCACGATGTCGCAGACCGAGACCAGCCCGACGCCGCCGCCATAGGCCTGGCCGTTGATCCGGCCGATGACCGGGCGGGAGAGTCCGTTGAGCGCGCCCAGGATGGTGGCGATCTTGCGGCTGCCCGCCAGTCTCTCGTCGACCGGCAGGGTCAGCATGCGTTTCATCCATCGGAGATCGCCCCCGGCGCAGAAGCTCTCCCCAGCGCCGGTCAGCACCACCGCCCGGACGCGCGATTCGGCCTCGATCTGCGCCACCGCCTCGGGCACCTCGGCCATGAGCGTCTCGTCCATGGCGTTGTGCGCCTCGGGCCGGTTCAGGGTCAGGGTCGCGACCCCGCGGTCGTCGATCTCGAGCAGGATGGTCTCAAAGGCCATTATCGTGGGTCCTCGCAGCTGGCGTGGCGGGTCCGCGTGCGGCGGCCGGCGGGTGTGATGGCGATCACCCCGCCATTCTGTTGAAGGCGGTAGAATAAACACAATATGATCATTGGGACATGGGCGGCCCGCCGCGATCGGCGCGGGATGGGGGCGGCGGGCCGTGGGCACGAAGGAGAGACTCATGAGGAATATTTTCACTACTGGGGTGGCCGCCCTGGCGCTGGCCGCCATGCTCGGCGGCGGCACCGTGCCGGCGCACGCAGATGACGGTTGCAGCCGGACCAGCACCGGAGGCCTCATCGGCGGGGTCGCCGGAGCCGCGGCCGGCATCGGCATCGGCTCGCTGATCGGCAGCGGCACGGGCCGCAGCGTTGCCATGGCGCTGGGCGGTCTGGGCGGACTGATCGTCGGCAACGAGATCGGGCGCAAGCTGGACTGCGATTCCCAGCAGAAGGCGGTGCAGACCCAGAACCAGGCGCTCGAGAGCCAGCCCACCGGCACCTCCTCGGGCTGGCGCAACCCGGACGACAACGCCTCGGGCAGCACCACGCCGACCCGCACCTGGACCAACGCCCAGGGCCAGCCCTGCCGGGACTACGTGACGACGATCACCCACCAGGGGCAGACCTCCGAGGTCCAGGGCTCGGCCTGCCGCCAGCAACAGTCAGACGGCAGCTATCAGTGGGTGTCCACGGACTCCTGAGCCGCGAGGCATCCAGCCGTATCCGTGTATCGGCGGCCCTCGGGCCGCCGGTTCGCGTTTTGGCTCCCCGCTGCCCCTGCTCGCGCCATGGTGAAGCGCCGTGAATTGCCTTTCGTCGGCGGCAGATCCGATCATGGGCGGGCGCGGAACCAAGCGGGGACGGACGCATGGGACAATCGAAGGTCGAATACTTGGTCAGCCTTGCGGTGGCCCTGTTCCTGGTATCCGGGCTCGGGGCCGCCCGGGCCGAAGACGGAAATGCGATGAACGGCAAGAAGCACTTCCGCCAGTGCGGCGTGTGCCATTCCCTGGAGAAGGGCAAGACCAAGGTCGGCCCCTCCCTGGCTGGCCTGTTCGGCCGGCCCGCGGCCAGCGTCGCGGGCTACAGATACTCCTCGTCACTCGCGGAAGCCGGGGAGAAGGGCCTGGTTTGGGACGAGGAACAGGTCTTCGCCTACCTGGGGGACCCGACCGCCTTTCTGAAGCGCTATCTCGACCGGCGGCAGGTCAAGAACAAGATGAAGAACAAGTTCAAGAAAGAGGCCTTCCGCCGCGACGTCATCGCCTATCTGCGCAAGGCCGCACGCTAGGGCGGTTTCTGTCCTGACTGGATCTGCCCCAGCCCTCTCCCCCACCCGGCCACCCATGGCAGTATCCTTGGGGTGTCCGGGTGGGGGAGAGGGCTGGCGATGGAATTTGAACCGCGCAAGCCCCCTACCCCGGCAGCAGCACCTGCCGTACGGTATGGCCCGAGGCGAGCCGGTCGAAGGCGGCGTTGATCTCGCCCAGCGAGACCCGCTCGCTCATCAGCCGGTCCACCGGCAGCTTGCCCTGCTGGTAAAGGGAGATGAACCGGGGCACGTCCCTGAGCGGCACGCAGCTCCCGATATAGCTCCCCTTTACCGTCCGTTCTTCCGCCACCAGGCTGACCTGCTGGAAGGCGAAGTTCTTCTCCGGATGGGGCAGGCCTGCCGTCACCGTACTGCCGCCGCGGCGGGTGATCTTGTAAGCCAGCTCCATGGCCTGCACGGACCCGGCCATCTCGAACGCGAAATCGACGCCGCCGCCGGTTGCCGCCCGCACCTGCTCGGCGCAGTCCGGGTCGGCCGCGCTGAAGGCATCGGTGGCGCCAAGCTGCCGGGCCAGCGCCAGCTTGTCGTCGTGCAGATCGATGGCCACCACCTGCCGCGCGCCCACCAGCTCGGCCCCGAGCATGGCGTTGAGCCCGACCCCGCCGAGGCCGATCACCGCGACCGTCGCACCCGGCGGCACGGCCGCCGTGTTCACCACCGCGCCGACGCCTGTGAGGACGGCGCAGCCGAACAACGCCGCCTCCTCCAACGGCAGAGTCCGGTCCACCTTGATCAGCGAATTGCGCGAGCAGACCGCGTACTCGGCGAAGGCGGAGACGCCCATATGGTGATGCACCTCGTCGCCGTTGCGATGCAGCCGGCGCGTGCCCGAGACCAGGCTGCCGGCGGCGTTCGCGACGGCGCCCGGCTCGCAGAGCGCCGGACGCCCCTCGCTGCAGGGCAGGCAATGGCCACAGCTCGGCACGAACACCATGACCACATGGTCGCCCGGCGCCAAGTCGTGCACACCGCGGCCCAGCTCGACCACTTCCCCGGCCGCCTCGTGGCCCAGCGCCATCGGCGTCGGCCGCGGCCGGTCGCCGTTGATCACGGAAAGATCGGAATGACAAAGCCCTGCGGCCTTAACTTGAACCAGAACTTCACCCTCGCCCGGCGGGTCCAGCTCGAGCTCTTCGATGGCCAGCGGCGCGCTCTCGGCATAAGGCGCGGGCTTGCCCATCTCGTTCAGGACCGCTGCTTTGATCTTCATCTTGTCCTCCCTCGCCTCCGACCAGCCGAGCCGCCGGAGCGCTTTTTGTTTCCTAGTTCCCGGGGAAGCCGAAGCCGGCCTCCTCGAGGGACCGCTTCAGCGCCGCCCCGTCCTCGTCCGAAAGCGGCACGAAAGGCGGCCGCACCCGGCGCCAGGCCGGATCGCCGCGATGGTCGGCCAACAGGTATTTGAGCGCCGGGGCCAGTGGATAGCCGTCCAACGCCCTGCGCACCGCGGTGATTTCCTCCTGACGCCGCTCCGCCGCCGCGTCCTCGTCGCACCAGGCGTCGAAGGCTGACCTCAGACCATGGGCGTTCACATTGGCCGTCGCCGTGATACAGCCGGCACCGCCTGCCGAGAGCGCCTGGAATTGCAGCACCTCGGTGCCCGGAAAAATCGCCAGGTCCGGAAACCGCTCGAGATAACCGCGGGTGCCCTGCCAGTCGCCCGAGCTGTCCTTCACGCCGGCGACCACGCCCGGAAAACGGTCCCTGAGGCGCGCGATCAGGCCATGGGTGATGGACACGCAGGACAAGCGGGGAAAATGATAGAGATAGAGCCGCAGATCGGCCGTGCCGACCCGCTCGACGAGCTCCGAATAGCCTGCGAATACGCCGTCCTCCGACGGCTCCTTGAAATAGTAGGGCGGCACCACCAGCACACCGGCGCATCCGCGGCCGACCGCATCGGCGGTCAGGCGCACCGTATCCGTCAAGGCGGGGCAGCCGGTTCCCACGATCAGCCGATCCGCGGGCAGGCCGGCCTCGAGCGCCGCGTCCAGCAATGCGATGCGCTCGTCGACGGAGAAGGATGGCGCCTCGCCGGTGGTGCCGAACACAACGACGCCGTGGCAACCGACCTCCAGCAGCCAGCGCAGCAGTGCCACGAACCGATCCGGGTCCGGCGACAGGTCCTGATCCAGCGGCGTTACCGCCGGCGCCCAGACGCCAAAGGCCGGCAGGCTTTGCACGCGGTCCCGCCGCGCGGTCGCGGTCCCGCCATTGATCTCGTCGATGGCCATCACGTCCTCTCCGGTCTGACGAATTCGGTGGGCGGTTGGCCCCTGCCCCTTCATAGCATCCGATCGCCGCCGGGCGGAAGCCATGCGAAGCCAGGGCCTGGCCGCCGGGGCCCGCCGAGAACAAGGGAATCGTTAACCATCAACCCGTTAGATAATCGCCGCGGGCGTATGCCTGCCGACCGGGGCCCGTCCTGCGGCACCGGCAAGACCCCTGTTGCCAACCCATGGGCCGGACCCTGTGTCCAGGTGGGACCGATACGATGCCTCTGAACGCTAGGCCCTCGCGGAAACGAAAGTCCGGGAAATGCCGGGGCAGCCGTCAGAATACCACCGCGCGCGGGCCGGCTCTGCGCCCGGCCGGACGGTCGTCGCCGGCCGACTCGCTGGCGTTCGCCCCGCCTTCGGACGAGGCCGCGCAGAGGCTCCTGGACTTCCTCGAGGTCTCTTGCGTGTGGGTCTGGGAATCGGACGACTCCCACCGCTTCACCTTCGTCTCCAGCACAGATGGCGATCTGGCCGAGACCGAAGCCAGCCCGCTGATCGGAAGGCGGCCCTGGGAGCTTGTGGGTGTGGATCCGCGGCGCGATCCGGCATGGCGCCTGCACATGGGCGCACTGGAGGCGCGGCAGCCGTTCCGGGACTTCCGTTACAGCTTTGTCGACAGCCGCGGGCGGCGACACCATTGGAAGGTCAGCGGCAAGCCCATCTTCGGGCCGGACAACGCGTTCAGGGGATACCGCGGCACGGCCACGGACGAGACCAGGCAGGTCGATGCCCGCACCCAGGCCGAAGATGCGGCGCTTCAGACGAACGCTCATCTGCGCGCGATCGTCGATCATGCGCCGGCGATCATCTACCTAAAGGACTGCGAAGGTCGCTACACGCTGATCAACCGCGCCTTCGAGCAGACCTACGGCGTCGTGAACGCGGACGTCATCGGCAAGACCGCCGCGGAGATCTTTCCGGGGATCGGCACCGAACCCTACTCGCGAACGGACCGCGAAGTGCTGCGCACCGGAAGGCCGGTGGAACAGGATCTAGACGACCCATACGACGAGTCCGGTCGCGTCCTGCATGTCATCAAATTCCCGGTCGTCGACGCCGACGGCGCCATCGTCGCGATCGGCGGCGTCGAGACCAACGTGACCGAGCGGCGCCGTGCGGAAAAGGATTTCAGAGAGCAGAGACGCCAGCTCGACATCGCCCTCGACAACATGATGCAAGGCCTCACGTTGTATGACAGCGATCAGCGACTGGTCTTGTGCAACCAGCGCTATCTCGACGTCTACGGGATCTCGCCGGAGGTGGCTCGGCCGGGCGTCCATCTGCGCGAGCTGATGGAACACAGTGTCAGGGTCGGCAACTACGAACCGGACATCGCCGAAGCGGCGATCAGGGATCGGCTGACGCTGGCCAGCAACCCACAGCGGGGCATTGTGCATCAGTACTTGTCGGACGGACGGATCATCGAAGTGGTCCACAGGCCGTTGCCGGATGGCGGCAATGTGGCGACATGTACCGACGTGACAGAAGTGATGCGGGCGGCGGCTGCGCAGCGGGCTGCCAGGGAACAGGCCGAACTCGCGAGTCGGGCAAAGAGCGAATTCCTGGCCAACATGAGCCACGAGCTGCGCACCCCCCTCAACGCCATTATCGGATTCTCCGAGATCATGCGGGATCGGCTGCTCGGCCCCCTGGGCGCGCCGCAATACCACGACTATGTGGCCGGCATCCATGAGAGCGGCAGCCATCTGCTCAGCCTGATCAACGACATCCTGGACATCTCCAAGATCGAGGCTGGAAAACTGGAGCTGGAGGAGGGTCCCATCGACGTCGAGCAGCTCGTCTGCTCAGCGCTCACGCTGGTTCAGGCGCGCGCTGACGACGCGGGGCTGAGCATCGAGATCGAGCTGGATGACGAGCTGCCGCAGTTGCGCGCCGACCTGCGCGCGATGAAGCAGATCCTCCTCAATCTTCTCACGAATGCCGTGAAGTTCACGCCAGCGGGAGGAAGGATCGCGATCCGGGCCAAAACCGCTGCCGACGGCCGACCCATGCTCAGCGTGGCGGACACCGGCATCGGCATCGCCAGCAATGACCTGCGCAAGGCGCTCGCCCCATTTGGTCAGATCGACGGTCCCTATGCGCGCAATCATCAAGGCACCGGACTCGGATTGCCCCTGGCCAAGTCGCTGGCGGAACTGCATGGCGGCAGCCTGGAGATCGAAAGCCAACCCGGCCTGGGCACGACGGTCCGGGTCTACCTGCCTGCCGAGCGCATCGTTAGATGTTGACAAACATGGCTAAGTCGCCGATCGACAGAACCGGCAATCCATTGCCGACGGATTTCGCTTGATCCCGCTCAACCAGCACCTATCTGTTGGCCGAGTGGCCGGGTGCCACTTGCAGTATGGGCTCCCATTCCATCCAAGAGCTTGAAGGCGGTTGTTGCGCCCCTTGCTAAGGTATTGACATTTCAGGCTTTCTTCCTACCGGGACATTGATCCCGTCGGGTGGCAAGGCCGCTGACCGTTTCGCCGGCCCCGCCGTTGCGTCCCAACGGAGGCGGGATCGGCGCGATTCCCGTTTTGGCAAATGCATAAGGAGAGCGATGTGAGTCAGAGACTTTGGGTCGGATTGACCATCGTGTTGCTCTGTGCCGGCTGGGCCATGCCCAGCGCGGCGGCGCCCGATCCGCAACGGGCCAAGACCTTTGTCCAGGAAGGGCTCAACGAGGCCTTCGACGTTTTGCGGGCGAAAGGCAAGAGCAAGCAGCAGAAATCGGACAATTTGCGCGTGTTGCTGCGCCAGAAATTCGACGTGAACACCATCGGCAAGTTCGCGCTCGGCGTCTATCGCCGGCAGACCAGTGACGCCCAGATGGAGGCCTATCTGGAGGCGTTCGAGGAATATCTCGTGCAGGTCTACATCAACCGCATCGTGTCCTACACGCCGGAAAAGGACGACGATGCCGGCGAGATCCTGACCGTGACCGGTACCCGGCCCGCCACCAAGACCGACATCTTCGTGATGAGCGTGCTGAAGCGCGCGGGGGTCGATCCCCAACCGATCCAATGGCGCGTGCGCAACAGCAAGGATCGCTTGGTGGTTATCGACGTGACCATCGAGGGCACCAGCCAGGCGCTGACCTACAAGCAGGAGTTCGCTTCAGTGATCCAGAAGCGCGGCCAGGGGGTCGACGGCCTGATCGCCGAACTGCGCGAGAAGAACGACCGGTACCGGGCCGACGGCAAGCTCAACGCCGCCGCCAACTGACGAGCGCTTTGCGGTCCGCCGGTCCGGGGTGCTATATCGCCGAACGGACGTTCGGGCGGCGGCAGCGGGCAGAGATGGCGGACGTGGCGCAGGCGGCAAGAAAAAGGGTGGTGCGCCGGCAGGGCAACCGGCGCGCCCTCTTGCTTGAGGCCGCTGCGCGCCAGTTTCTGCACCAGGGCTATGCGGCCGCCTCCATGCGGGATATCGCCGCGGACGCCGGCATGCAGCCAGGCTCGATCTACTATCACTTCCCGTCCAAGGCGGAGCTGTTGGTCGCGGTGCACGAGGAGGGCATGCGCCGCATCACCGAGGCGGTCGCACAGGCTCTGGAGAAACCCGGTGGGCCCTGGGCCCGGCTCGAGGCGGCCTGCGTCGCGCACCTCACCGTGCTCTTGGAGGGCGGTGATTTCTTCCAGGCCGTGATGCGCGAGATGCCCGCCAAGTCCGACCCCGGCCGCCGGCGCGTCACCCGTATGCGCGACCGCTATGAAGAGATCTTCGCCGACCTGCTCGACGCGCTGCCCCTGCCCCGCGGCGTCGATCGGCATGACCTGCGCCTGATGTTGCTGGGCGCCATGAACTGGTCCTATCGCTGGTATCGGCCGGGAGCCGAATCGCCGGCCAAGATCGCGCGAAAGTTCCTGGGCTTCCTGCGCAACCGGCTCGATACGGGGACATGACCGATAAGACCAAGGGACGCCTGACCCGTCAGGCGGACGACCTGGTGGCCGAGCTGCGCGCCGGCGGCCGGACCGCGCTGGGCCGCGCCATCACGGCGGTCGAGAACGACCGGACCGATGCGCGCCCGCTGCTCAAGGCGATCCGCGGCCAGCTGGGCCGCGCCCGCGTGATCGGCGTGACCGGCGCGCCGGGGGTCGGCAAGTCCTCCCTCTTGAACGCCTTGATCCGGGAACATCGACAGCGCGGCGAAACGGTCGGCGTCGTGGCCGTCGATCCGTCCAGCCCGCTGACCGGCGGGGCCATCCTCGGCGACCGCATCCGCATGTCCGAGCACGGTTCGGATGCCGGGGTGTTCGTGCGCTCCTTGGCCTCGCGCGGCCATCTCGGCGGCCTGTCGCGCGCCGCGGCCCGGGTGGTCGACGTCATGGACGCCGCCGGTCTCGATTTGGTGATCGTCGAGACCGTGGGCACCGGCCAGTCCGAGGTCGAGATCATGGACGTGGCCCAGACCGTGCTGGTGGTCTGCGCGCCGGGGCTGGGCGACGAGATCCAGGCCCTCAAGGCCGGGATCCTCGAGATCGCCGACATCCTGGTGATCAACAAGGCGGACATGCCGCTCGTGGACAAGACCGAGAGCCAACTGCGCGACGCCTTGTCCCTCACCCATCGCGAAGGCTGGCAGGTGCCGGTGCTGCGCACCGTCGCCCCCTCAGGGGAAGGCGTGGCCGCGCTCGCGGACCGGATCGCCGCCCATCATGCCCAGCTCGCCCCCGACGCCCGGGACGACGCCGCCCGGCTGCGGGTAAGGCGCCTGCTCGCCGCGGCGGCGGGCCATCAGGTGCGCGATCGGCTGGCGCGTCTGGACGACAGCCGCCTGGAGGCACTCTGCGAGGCGGTCCTGACCGGCGAGCGGGATCTCGAGGACGCCGCCGTCGCCGCGGCCGCGATCGTGGTCGGCGGATCGGACGACGAAGGCTAGGGCCAACTATTCACACACCCGACATGGAAGGATGAAAGCTGAAAGTCCGCTTGGCGCGAGGTTCCGGACCTTACACCGAGGACCCAATTTGTTCCGAGAATAGCCATTGACAGGAGTGGGACTGTGCAATTGCAAGGCGGTCAATGGGGGCTGATCACTACTCCAGCACCTTAGGCCAATTCGCGTCACCGGCAGTGATATTGCCTGGGATGTTCTGCTCCCACTTCTGCTGAACCGACCGGCTGTAGTTCAAGTAGAGCTTTCCATCTACGATCTTCCAGGCCTCGGGATCGGTGCTCGCGGTGTAACCTTGGGAAACGGCCCAAGCGCAGTAGCCGCCATATTGAGGAGCGTATTGGGCGGGGTTGGAGGTAAACGCCTCTCGGTTTTCCGCAGAAGCAAAACGCCACACCGCTCCATTGTATTCTACTGTGAAGTCGTCGGAGCCTTCGACCGGCTTACCCTCTGTGAAGTAGGCAACGGCATCATATCCGCTTACTGCTAGATCGCTGAGCCAAGCTTTGTAGACCTTATCCTTGGCAGCCTGGGCTGGGACAGCGAACAACACGAGCAACGCTGCGAAGATCGTGGGAAGACGGAGGCTAGGGAACGCAAGCGTGGTCATTGGCTGCCCCCATCCGAGGTTGCTTCTGCTGAGATTTAGAATGTAATGCCTTGGTTCCAGATTTTGAGCAATAAATGTGAAAGCCTATCCGATAAGGGGATTGCGCGAGCTTCCCCCCGTGCCCCCTTCGAATTGAGCTGATCAGCCCCCATTGACTGGTCTGGGTTGAGAGTTAGTGCATGACGGGTCTTTGGTCCAATGTAACGATCACCTTTGGTGCTGCCGGTCTGAATCCTAAAGCGGAATGGGATCGTCGCGCGTTGTCTGCTAAGGGTCAGACTCAGACGGATCTCGCAGCCCACTGATTGGTCCGCTCTGCGGCCCTGAGCGGCCGTACATAGCCTCGACTTCCGCTTTCAGCCAATAAGCAGAAGAAGCTCAAGCTTTCGTCTGACGGGGAAAACTAGCCAAAGGCGACATGCAAAATCCGCAGCCCCATTCCGCTCGAAGGCTCGGCGGGGCCACCGTTCATGAGTTCAAGGTGTCGGACGGCCGTTCGCCAAACATGTTCTCATAGGCGCCGGCGAAGCGGCCGAGGTGGGTCAAGCCGAACTCGAGCGCGACATCGGTGACAGTGGTCGACGTCGGGTCGGCCCGCGGATAGCTGTCAATGCGTGGACAGCTGGCCCGGGTCGTTTTACGCTTTGATTAGGCCTACACATTGGTCCGTGACCACCTCATTTGTCAGCAATGGGACGTCGGCCATGCGTACCTGGGTGCTCATTGCGGCTCTCCTCCTGGTCGCTGACCGTCCCGCTCACGCCGATCCGCCGGAAGACGTGGATGACAGCGGCGCCGCCGCCTCTAACCCGACGGCGGCCGTCAACTTCCAGGATGTTAAATTCCGCTACTTCGATCTGAGCCGGGGCAATGAAGAGTACGTCTTGGAGGCCGAAGGTTCTGTCGTGTTTTCGCCGGCCTTCAAGCTTACCCACAAACTCAACGGGGTGCGCACCAATAAGGCCGGTGATTGGGAGACTGACTTCCGGGAACTCAGCCTCAAGCCGATCTTCCTGTTCCCATTCAAGCCCTTCGGTATCCCGGCGAAGTTCGCCATCGGTGGCGAGTGGATCAAGGATCTGGGAAGCAATCAGAGGGGGACCGGGCTGGGAACTGACCAGATTGGTCCCCTGGTCGGCATTGGCTGGCTGCCGACCGATCAGGACTTCATCATCACCCTGGTCCAGTACTTCCACTCCTACCGGGAGGCTGCCAACGTCGAAAAGGTCCGCAAGACCGGCCCGCGGCTGATCTACATCCGCAAGCTTCCGGCGATCAACGGCTGGGGCAAGATCGACCTGAAGACCAGCATCGACCACGAAGATAGCAACGATTTCACACAGACGTTGGAGCTGCAGCTGGGCACTTCAGTCTCTGAGCGGATCAATGTGTTTGGTGAGGTATTTGTGGGCGACAGCGTATTACGAACCGACGCATTCGACGCGGGCGTCGGAATTGGCTTGCGCTTTCTGTACTAAGCCTGCCAGTAGCCTCAATCACTGGCCGCTAAACCGGGACATATCAGGTGGACTCGGACTGTATTCCGAACCTATCTGGCAACTTCGGCTGGACCGCCAATGGCCTTTGCTGGTGTCTGTTGCGCTGACTCCGCCTGCTGCGGTCCGGCCACGCATGATGAGAACGTCGAAAAGGGGGTGGAGGGATGCCGATGAGTTTCAAACCGGGATCAGCGGTGTACCAAGGAACCAACCGACACCGTCCATAATGAGCAGAGCTCCAAGCACAAGCATCAGGCTAACGATGAGCCTCTGGCCCCATCGGTCAAAAAAGCTCCTGATATTGTGTAGAAGGCGCTGGCTGCGCTCACCGAGCACTAGACTCAAGACCACGACGGCAGCGAGAGGCGCAACGAATACGATGTTGTAGACGACGAGTACCATGACTTCTTGCCTGGTCGTCAGATCACTTCTGAGGATGAGGTTGATGGCCGCGAGATAGGGCACAGCACCCGGTAAACCAACGATGGTCATCCCGGCGCCGGCGAGAAAGGCCTGGCTAGCCGTCATCGCAGTGGGAGCTTTTTTCTCGGTCTGTTGTTTGCGGGCTCGGGCAATGCGAAGGCCAAGGACGACAAGTATGAAGCCGATCAAGATCTGAAATATTAGCTCTTCGGTATTGGGGTCTTGCCAGACCTTTAGGGCGTAGGCGTTGATCGTATCGAACACGCTCTGCAGGCCGAACAGGACCAACAATCCGCAGACCAGGTAGGTCACGAAAATGCCAGCCAGTAGGGCTGTGCTTCGAAACAGCGGGCTCGGACCGCCAAGCAGAATTACCAAGACTACAATGCAAAGAGGAATGATCGAGGTGCTGTCCAGCAAAGCAATCGGCGTTAGCACCTGAACCAGTTCAGCCATCGCCGTCTCCCTGAATTCAGCGCTCCGTCAAAGGGTACAGATCAATTTATGCAAACGTTAGCGTTTCCGCCCAACGGCAGTGAATGGGTACCAGCCGGAGGCAGAAACTTCCGCTCTGGGTCATCAGCGGGCCTCGGCAGTGCAGCTAATTCAAGTCCGCTCTCACTCCGCCAGCAGAACTAGAGCGCGGCATAGCGGACATTCTCGACCTGATGTCGGCTATGTGCCCTTAAGCGGCAGTCGCTCGGCGAGGATGTTCAGGTCTGGGTGTAGCCAATAGCTGCCGCCAGCCAACCAACCCTCCACGAAACGCCCAAGCCTGTGATTGTGCCGTCAAACCGGTGGTCGCGCAAAACTCGCTGATTTTTGCAATCGGTTCGTATCAGGAGGCATGTTGCTACAATGAATAAGGAGTGTGATTCCTAGGCCTGGCCTGGCGAATCGGATGTTTGGCCTCTCGAACAAGTGGATGGTTCCCGTGACAGAAGACAAATCGACAGGTTTCATTGACCCAACGAAGGAGGACTTTGCGCGGTTTCGCGAAATGGACCGACCCGGTCCCGTTCATATGCTCAATCTGCTGAAATTTCGTGACAAGGCTGCCTATGACGATGGGACGATTGCGACGGGCTTTGAGGCCTATCGGAATTACGCACGTGAAAGCGGGCCAATCTTTGAGCGTCTGGGTGGACGCCAAGTGTGGGCCGGAAGGCCCGAGCTCACACTAATCGGCCCACAGAAGGAAACCTGGGACCTGGCATTCATCGCTGAATATCCAAGCAAGGATGCCTTTGTCGCCATGCTGCGTGATCCTGACTACCGCAAGGCGGTGCGCCACCGGCAAGCCGCTGTGGCCGATTCACGACTGATACGGATGCAACCGGGTGAGCCGGGCGCTCATTTCGGCGAGATGACCTTGGACTTGTCCGACGAGAAAGCATCTCTGTAATTCCCTCAATTCGATTGAGGAGTAGAGAGCGATTTGAATGAGGTCCGCTCAGGGTCATTACCGGGCCTCGGCAGTGCAGCCGGTCGAGGTCTGGTCTCACCCTGCAAGTAGAGTTCATATGCGAGCTAGCGGACGTTCGCACTTGCGGCGCTCATTAGTGAGTCCGTGACCTCGAGCGCTCTTTGGTCACATGGGACCCGTTCAGACCCGCTCCAGGATGACGGCCGCGCCCAGGCCGCTGCCAGCGGGAACCGTGGCACCGCCACGCTTGAGATCGCGCTGCTTCAGGGCGTGTGCGAGGTGCAGGGCGATGCGCAGGCCCGACATGCCGACCGGATGGCCGAGCCCGACCGATCCGCCGTCCACGTTGAGCCGGTCGCTGGGCCAGCCGGCCATGCGCGCGCAAGCGAGAAGCTGGACCGCAAAGCCCTCGTTGCATTCGATCAGGTCGAGATCGTCGAGCCGCTGGCCGGCGGCGTCGAGGGCGGCGTCGAGCGCCTGGACGCAGCTGTAGCCCATCAGGTGCGGGTCGCAGCCGACCATGGCCGTGCCCGGCAGCAAGATCTGGGCCAACGGGTCGAGACCCAGCCGCGTGAGCCCCTGTTCGTTGCAGACCAGCACCGCGGCCGCGCCGTCGTTGATGCCCGCCGCGTTGCCCGCCGTGATCGCGCCATCGGGGCGGACCGCCTCGAGGTCCGCCAGCTCCTCCAGGCTGATATCCCGTCGCGGATGCTCGTCGCGCTCGAGCAGGCGCACGTTCTTCCTTGCGTGCGGCACTTCGATCGGCACGATCTCGCCGTCGAACCGGCCGGCGTCCATGGCCTCGAGCGCGCGGCGGTGCGAAACCACGGCGTATTCGTCCATTTCCCGGCGGCTGATGCCGTCCACCTTGGCGTGGTTCTCGGCCACGGTGATCATGTCCCAGGGATCGCCCCACATCTTGGAGCCGGCCAGCGTGCACTCCTTCAAGGTATCGACGAAGGCGCCATGGGCCAGCCGATGCCCCCAGCGCGAGCCGGGCACCATATGGGGCGCGTTGCTCATGGATTCGAGGCCCAGCACGAGCACGCAATCGACCTCGCCCTGCGCCACCTGCTGGGCCGCCAGGATCAGCGCCACCATGCTCGAGCAGCACTGCATGTTGACCGTGAAGGCGGGCACATCATGCGGCACGCCGACGCGCTGGGCGACGATGCGCGCCGGGTTCGACTCGGTCATGTCCTGCAGAACCATGCCGGCGATGACCCGCTGCACGTCTCCGGGTCTGAGCCCGGCCCGGTCCAAGAGCGCCGCGGCCACGGGGGCCGCGAACTCGGTCGCCCGCAGCGGGCGCAGCGCGCCGCCGAACCGCCCCATCGGGCTCCGCGCCCCGTCCACGAGATACGCGTTCCCGACCATGGGAATCACCTCTTCGTTAGCCGAACGATCGTTCGGCTAGCATATCGCGGCTCGATTTCGAGCGCAATATCGCGCAGCACGCTTGACGAGCCTTTCGCCCGATTGATAGGTTAACCGAACGATCGTTCGGTAACGAATCTCGGTCGATCAGGGGAAGGAGCGCGGACATGTTCGACGAACGGACGCTGGCCCAGTCCAAGGACTTGGCCGCGCGGCGGGAGGCCGACTACCAGCGGATCGTCGAGAAATTCGGCAACAAAGCGCCGGCGCAGGCGCGCCATCCGATGACGCATTCGGGTCTGCCGATCAAGACGGCCTATTACCCGCACGACATCGCCGGGCTGGATTTCAGCACCATCGGCGCGCCGGGCCAGGAGCCCTTCACCCGCGGCAACCTGGCGGCGCAGTACCAGCTCATGAACTGGGCCAACCAGCCGGTGATCGGCTACGGCCTGCCCGAGGACACCCGCGCGCGCATGGACCTGCTCGCGTCGCAGGGCATGGTCGGCTATTTCGGCCAGCGCTTCTACAACCTGGTCTACGACCTGGTCTCGCACGAAGGCCTCGACCCGGACCATCCGGCGGCGCGCGGCCGCATCGGCCAGTGCGGCATGGCGGTCTATTCGGTGGCCGACATGGAGCGCCTGTTCCACGACATGAACCTCAAAGAGATGAACGTCGTGCACATCACCTACTACCAGGTGATCCCGGCGCTGGCCCAGTACATCGCCTATGCGGAGCGGCAGGGCGTCGCCCCCGGCGAGTTGCGCGGCAACTCCATGAACTGGTACCACCAGTCGGCCTATGTGGGCATGAGCGCCTTTCCGCCTGCGGCGGGCCTCAAGCTGGCGGTCGAGCTGATCGGCTATTGCAGCCAGCACATGCCGCGCTGGAACACCACGAACTTCTTCGGCTACGGCATCGAAGAGGCCGGCGGATCGGCGATCCAGGAGATCGGCCTGATGCTGGCTTTCGGCATCGAGCTGGTGCGTGCCTGCGAGAAGGCGGGGCTGGCGCCGGACGCGGTGCTGCCGCGCTTCGGCTTCCAGATCGCCCAGGCCAACGATTTCTTCGAGGAGGTGTGCAAGATTCGCGCGCTCAGGCGGATCTGGGCGACGACCATGCAGGAGCGCTTTGGCGCCAAGGACCCGCGCTCGATGCATGTGCGCATCCACACCCACACCTCGGGCGCCTGCTTGACCGCACAGCAGCCCATCGTGAACCTGATCCGCACCACCCTGCACGCCTTCGGCGCCGCGCTCTCGGGCACCCAGGCGATGGAAGTCTCGGCCTATGACGAGGCGCTCTCCATTCCCACCGAGGAGGCGGCGACGCTGGCGCTCAGGGTGCAGCAGGTCATTCAGGAGGAGACCAACATCACCGCGGTCTCCGACCCGCTGGCGGGCTCCTACTACGTCGAGGCGCTGACCGATCAGATCGCCGAGGCGGCGCTGGCGCTGGCCGAGCAGGTCGAGGCCCAGGGCGGCTATGTGGCGGCCCAGCAGAGCGGCTGGATCCGGCGCGAGGTGGAAGGCTCGGCGGACCGCTGGCGCGAGATGGTCAACGACGGTCAGCGCCAGGTGGTGGGCCTCAACTGCTACCAGGTCGAGGAAGAGACGCCGGCGGGCCTGTTCAAGGTCGACCCGGAGGTCGAGCGCGTCGCCGTCGAGCGCATACAAGGGCTCCGCGCCGAACGGGACGGGGCCCGCCACGCCAAGGCCATGCAGGCCTTCGCAGACGCAGCCGGGGCGTTCGCCGCCAAGGACATCGCGGACCTCGGCGATGGCGCGCTCATGCAGGCCGCCATCGAGGCGGCCCGGGCCGACGCCAGCACCGGCGAGATGATGGGCGTGCTCAAGTCGGCGCTCGGCTGGGGCCCGCCGCACGAGTTCTGACCGATGGCTCTGTCTCCACGTCACCCCCACCCCAACCCGCCCCCATCGAGGGGGAGGGGGTTGTCCTGCCGGGCTGCGATGCCCTTGCTTCCTTCCCCCCTGGAGGGGGAGGATCAGGGAGGCGGGGACTGTCCCAATCGCCAAGCAGATTTCCGAACAGGCCGACCATGACCCGACCCGTGCGCGTGCTTCTGGCCAAGCCGACCCATGACTGCCACGACCGCGGCGTGCGTTACGTCGCCCGCAAGTTCCGGGATGCGGGCTTCGAAGTAATCTTCACCAACTTCCTGCTGCCCGCCGAGATCGTGAACACCGCGGTCCAGGAGGACGTCCAGGTGGTGGGCGTGTCCAGCTCCTCGGGCGGCCACATGCCGGTGTTCGAGGATCTCATCGCCGGGCTCAAGGACCAGGGCCTCGACGACGTGATGCTGCTGGGCGGCGGCGTCATCCCGAACGAGGACGCCGATACGCTCAGGCAATGGGGGGTCAAGGCGATCTTCGGACCGGGCACCACCGCCGAGGACGCGATCGACATGATCCGCGCCTGGGCGGACGGGCAAGACGGCTGAAGCCCGCGACGATGGCCGACGCCTCCACACCCTTTCGCTGCGTCGCCGTGCTGGGCGGCGGCGGGCTGATGGGCCATGGCATCGCGCTCGCCTGCCTGCAGGGCAGCGACGCGGAGGTGCGCATCATCTCCCGCCGGCAGGAGACCGTCGCGCACGGCCTGGACTTGATCAAGAACGGACCGTTCGGGCTAGGCCGCGCGGTCGAGCGGGACAAGATCACCGCCGAGGAAGCCGCCGGCATGTGGGCCCGCCTCTCGGGCACCACCGATCAAGCCGCGGGTCTGGACGGCGCCGAGCTGGTCTTCGAGAGCATCCCCGAGGTGGTCTCGCTCAAGCAGGACACCCTGGCCGATGCCGAGCGGCACGTCGCCGAGGATACGGTGTTCGCGACCAACACCTCGGCGATCATGATCGCCGAGCTGGGCGCCCGCATGGCGCATCCCGAGCGGCTGGTCGGCACCCACTGGTTCTACCCGTCCAACGTAATGCCGCTGGTCGAGGTGGCGCGGAGCGACGGCACCGCGCCCGCCGCCGTCGAACGAACCCTCGCCTACCTCCGCGCCATCGGCAAGAAGCCCGTCTCGGTTCAGGATTCGCCAGGGTTCTTCATGACCCGGTTCATCAACACCTACATCGCCGAGGCGATCCGTTTGGTCGAGCTCGGCGTGGCCGGGCCGGCCGAGGTGGACGAGATGGTCAAGACCGGGCTCGGCTGGCCCATGGGCGTGTTCGAGCTGCTGGACGACGCGGCGGCCTTCGACTCCTTCTTCCACGCCCAGGAGTATCTCGAAGCCACCTGCGGCGAGCGTTATGCGGTTCCCGCCCTCGCCCGCAAGGCGTTCGAGGCCGGCTATCTGGGCACACCCAAGCTCAAGCCCGACAGCAAGGGCGGCTGGTACGACTTCCTGGGCGCCAAGCGCCCGGACAAGGGCGAGCGATAAGGCCCGACCGTTCGGCCTACTGTTTGCCGGCCTTTTCCGCGCGCGCCCGGCGGATCGCAGCCGCAATGGTTTCGTTGGCGCCCATTCTCACGCCCCGCATATATTCCGCCGCCTGTTTCTCGTTGGCATCATTGTCGAACAGCGCCGATTCGATGGCCCTGCGCTTGCCCTCGCACACGCTGGTCGCGACCTCGCGAATCTTCTTCGCATTGTTGATCGTGCGCGCGTAGTGCGCCGACACCTCCGCCACGCAGTCGCCGTACTCCGCGGCCATCGGATCCACGATCGGTCTGAGCTCCGAGATGTCCTTGACCGTGGTGCAGGCGGTGACGAGCAGCGGAAAGATGATCCAACGACATCGACGCATGAGGCGGTCCTTGCTGGCGGTTCGGAAAGCGCGGATCATAGGCCGGCGCGCCGCGGAACGCCAAGCGTGCGCGCAGCGCTGACCCCGGTCGGCCGAGCGCGTGGTTGCAATGCGCGCCATGGTCTCTTAACAACGCTTCGGTGGCCGGACAAAAGGCCCGCCAATTGCGGCAACACAAGGGGCATTAGCGCATGACCGTCAGTGTGAGCGAGCCCAAGGCCTGGGTCTCGGAGAAACTGCTCGACATCGATGCCGTCCACTGCAACGTGGTCGAGCCCTACACGCCGACGCCCGTCTGGTCCGCCGCCCATGCCGGTGCGACGGCCTAGCGAGGGATAGAGGACCAAGTCATGGCGGTGATCCGCAATCGGGTGCGCGCGGGCTTCTACATGGACTCGGTTGCCCTCATGCGTCTGTCCCAGGCTGTGGCCGCGGCACCCGACGTGGAGGACGCCGCCCTCATGATCGGCTCCCGCACCAACCAGGATCTCTTGACCGACTCCGGCCTGCTGGCCGCGCCGGGCCGGGCGGCGGGCGCGAACGACCTGATCCTGGCGGTGCGGGCCGCGACCGAGGCCGCGGGCGATGCGGCGCTCGACCAGGCGGAGGCGCTGCTCGACCGACCCACCGAAAGCGGTTCTTCCGAACAAGAAGAATGGAAAAACAAAAGTTTGTCAGGCGCCATTGATGTCTTAGGCGAAGCAAGCCTGGCGCTGATCTCGGTGCCGGGCGAGTTCGCCGCGCGGGAGGCCCGGCGCGCCCTGCACCGCGGCCTCGACGTCATGATGTTCAGCGACAACGTGCCGATTGCGGAGGAACGCGCGCTGAAGGAGGACGCCCGGGCCCGCGGCCGCCTGCTGATGGGGCCCGATTGCGGCACGGCGATCATCGACGGCGTACCGTTGGCCTTCGCCAACCTGGTGCCGCGGGGGCCGATCGGGCTGGTCGCCGCGTCCGGCACCGGCCTGCAGGAAGTGACCTGCCTGATCGCGCGCAACGGGGGCGGGATCTCGCAGGCCATCGGGGTTGGCGGCCGCGACCTGGCCGAGGAGATCGGCGGCATCACCACGTGCATGGCGATCGACCGCCTCGACCAGGATCCGGCGACCGAGCGCATCGTGCTGATCTCCAAACCCCCGGCTCCGGCCGTCGCCGACAGGGTCCTGGCGCGGGCGGCGGAAAGCGCCAAGCCCTTTACGATCTGTTTCCTGGGCCTCGAGGATGCCACGCTGCCGGCCAACGCGATGCTGGCGTCGACGCTGCACGCAGCCGCCGAACTTGCGCTCGGGGACAAAGAGATCGGGACAGACTTCGACATCGAGGCCGCCTCGCCCGGCGCAGGCCGGCGCTGGGTGCGCGGTCTCTATTCGGGCGGCACGCTCTGCGCCGAGGCGCAGGTGGTGTTCCGGGGCCAGGGCGCGCCCCTGGCGTCGAACGCGCCGATCCCGGGCATCCCATCGGTCTCCGAACTGACTGGCCCGGCGCACACGCTGCTCGACCTCGGCGCGGATGAGTACACGCGCGGCCGGCCGCACCCGATGATCGACCCGGCGGGCCGCCGCGCGCTCCTGGTCGACGCGCTCGCCGCCCCGGACGTGGCCGTGGTGCTGCTCGACGTGGTCATCGGCACGGGCGCCCACCCCGACCCGGCCGGCGACATCGCCAGCACTGTTGCGGCGGCCGGCCAGGCAAGGCCCGTCGTCGTGGCCTCGGTCTGCGGCACCGACCAGGATCCGCAGAGCTACTCGGCGCAGGCCAATACCCTTCGGGAGGCGGGCGTGATCGTCGCGCCGTCGAACCGGGAGGCGGCATTCTGTTCATTCGCAGCCGTAGCGACTGTTTCCTGATCCGCGCGACCGTCCGCCCTACCCCTCGTCCGGCACCACCTGAGTTCCGGTCTCGCCGCGCAGGGCTGGCAGCGCTTCATTGAGGTGGCCGATCACCACCCGCTTGCCGCCGCTCTCGAGAAAGCGGATCGCCGCCTCGGCCTTGGGGCCCATGCTGCCCGGCGGGAATTGGCCGTCCGCGTGATGGCGTTTGAGCTCCGAGAGCGTGACCCGGCCGAGCGCCCGTTCGGCGGGGGTGCCGAAATAGATGCTGACCCGCGGCACGGCGGTCAGGATCAGCATCTCCTCGATGCCGAGCACCTTGGCCATCAGCGCCGAGGTCAGGTCCTTGTCGATCACCGCCTCGATCCCGTGCCGCACCTTCTTGGGACCGCGGATTACCGGAATGCCACCGCCCCCGCCGGCGATGACCACCGCACCCTGCCGGGCGAGCGCCTGGATCAGCGAGATGTCGACCACATGCCTGGGCTCGGGCGACGGCACCACATGACGCCAGCCCCGCCCGGCGTCCTCCTTCATCAGCCAGTCCATCTCGCCGGCCAGCGCGTCGGCTTCGTCCTTGGAGTAGAAGAACCCGACCGGCTTGCTGGGTGAGCCGAAGGCCGGGTCGTCCGGGTCGACCTCCACCTGGGTGAGCAGGCAGACCACGTGGCGCGGATTGTCCGCCTCGCGAAGAGCATTCTCCAGGGCCTGCATCAACAGATAGGCGATCCCGCCCTGGCTGTGCGCCACGCAGATATCCAGCGACATGGGTGCGACGCGGCTGCGGGCCAGTGCCTGGCGCATCAGCATCTTGCCCACCACCGGGCCGTTGCCGTGGGTGATGATCAGCTCGTTGTCGAGCTGCATGAGCGGCAACAGCGCCTGCCCGGTGGCCGCGGCGATTTCCACCTGCTCGGCGACCGTTCCCCTGATGTGTCCGGGATGGGTAGCGTTGCCGCCAATGGCAACGAGCAACCGTTCTGGCAGGGCCGAAACTTCGGCCATGGCTTACACGTCCCGCTTGACGCAAAGCGAAACGGTACGCGCTAGAAAGCAGCCGCGCAATTGATATTGCCGTGACGGACAGGAGGCGCTCCCGCCGGCGACGCCCGTTGCCATCCGCCGCTTTGAGCCCAACTCGTAAGGAGACGGGCAGAGTCGCGCCCGTCGGCGCGCCGCCCTTGGAACTGAGCTCAGGAGACGGACAGATGCACGCTTGCGCCCGCTGGTGTCTTGTTCTTGCCGCCTTGTTCGTGACCCTCGCCGCAACGGCGCCGACAACGCCTGGTTACGCCGAGGGCAGCATGAGCCGCTGTTACACCTGCGACTGAGTGCTGAGCCTCGACGTCACCGCCGGACGGTGGTGCTCCCGGGGAAGCCCTGGAAGAAGGTCCTGAGGTTCTCGAACTGGTCCCGCGCGGCGGTCTGCTGGCGCTGATCCCACAGGCACGTGCGAAACGCGTCGGTCCCCGGCGTATAGCCCAGCCTTTGGCAACGCTGGCGCACATAGACGTCGAGGCATCTTTCGAAGTAGGACGCGCCCGGGTCCAGCTTCTGCTCGCGGCAGAATTCGATGGGGTCTGCGCTCGCCTGCTGGGGCGTCTCGCAGGCGGCCAGGAGGCCAACGGCGGCGAACAGCAAAGCTGCCTTGTACATCGCGTCGTATCCCCTCGATATCGCGTGCGCTGCTTCTCTCATGATGTAAGCACCGGCCCCTAGGGGGACAATCAAGAACGATAAATTCGCCGTGACCAATTGCGTTTGAATAGTCGCATCCGGTCCGGCAGGCACATGACTCCGGTCAGTATTCCCGGTGTCATCGAAAACCTGTACGCTGACCCGGTGCGGGTCGGTTCACCGAAATCAAGACAGTTGATTTTCGCACTCTGAATCGGCGCGCACGTGCGGAGAGGTCAGGGCATGGCGAGTTCCAAATCTGCCAAGGCGATCGGGCGGGACGAGGACTCACCGCGGACGGCAGCGGACAGGACGACCGCCGACAAGGCCAAGCAGGACAGCAACGCAACGGAGGATGCCCAACTCGCGGCTTGGGAGCGGGACGAATACGAGTTCGGCCGGCTCAAGATTGGACACAAACGCCGGTCGCTGACGCCCGAGCGCCGACGCGAGATCCTCGACGAGCTTTTCTTCGAGAAGGAGCGGTACTGGCCCTACGTCAGGCAGTTTTACACGCTGCTCTTGATCTCGGTGATCATCGCGACCATGGGCCTGGGCATCGACCAGCCGGCGGTGGTGATCGGCGGCATGCTGATTGCGCCGCTGATGACGCCGATGCTGGCGATCTCGGCCGCATTGGTCATGGGCTGGCCGGTCCGCATGCTGCGGCTCGTCCTCCGCGGGTTCGTTGCCACGGCGCTTGCCTTTGGCACCGCCTACATCATTCCGTTTCTGTTCCGAGTGCCGGTGGAGTTCGTCATACCCGAACAGATCCTGGCGCGCGCCAATCCCGAACTGCCGGACCTGATCATCGCGCTCGCCGCCGGAACCGCCGGGGCCTACATGCTGGTGCGCAAGGAAGCCGTCTCTGCGCTCCCGGGCGTCGCGGTCGCGGTCGCCTTGGTCCCGCCGCTTTGCGCCGCGGGCTTTCTGGCCTACATCGAGAAATTCGGCCTCGCCTGGGAGGCGTTCCTCCTTTACCTGACCAATCTCGCGGCCATCATCCTCTCGGCTTGCGCGGTGCTATTGCTCATGGGCTTCAAGCCAAAGGTGCGCCAATGGCGGGCGAACCTGAGGGTCGCGCTCGGCCTCGTCTGCGCCGTTATGCTCGTCTTGGCGGTCGGCATACCGCTGGGAATGCGGACAACCGACAACATCGGGCACCTGCGGGATCGCGCAATCTCGGTGGAAGTCGTTCGGGAATGGAAGGGCGACACCCCGGTTAAGGTCATCAGCGTCGACGTGGCGTATGACGTGGTCGAACTCTTCCTGCAGATCGACGTTCCCTTTGCCAGCTTCGTCGAGTGGCGGCCCGAAAACATCGACAGCCTGTTCCCCGAGGAAATGACTACGGAAAGGCTCCGCGAGTTGCTGATCAAGCGGCTCGGCCGACCAGTTCACTTGATCGTGCGCGGCAACTTCGGCTTCCGGGAAGCGCTCTGATCGATCAGCCGCGGCCGCCGACGCCAGCGGATGCTCATGCCCGCCTCTCCGCCCCGGATCAACCCAAACCGGTGGTCGCGCGGATGTGTTCGGCCGCCGCCAGCGGGTCGTCGGTGTTGAAGATCGGCGCCAGGTCGGCCGCGTCGATGGTGCCCGCCGCGACCATGGTCTCGCGCAGGAACGGACCGATCTCGGACCAGTAGGCCTGGCCCATGGCGACGATCGGAAAGTTGCGGATCTTGCCGGTCTGGATCAGCGTCGCGGTCTCGAAGATCTCGTCCAGCGTACCGAAGCCGCCGGGCATCAGCACGAAGGCGCAGGAATGCTTCACCAGCATGACCTTGCGCACGAAGAAGTAATGGAAGTCGGTCCAGCGATCCATGTAGGGGTTGGGCGCATGCTCCTCGGGCAGGCGGATCTTGCAGCCGACCGAGAGCGCGCCGGCCTCCCGCGCGCCGCGGTTCGCGGCCTCCATGATGCCCGGCCCGCCGCCGGTCATCACGGAAAACCCCGCGCGGCCCAGCGCATGCGCGGTCTCGCGCGCCAAGACGCAATACGGGTGGTCGGCGGCAAAGCGGTGCGAGCCGAAGAAGGTCACGCAGGGACCAACGCCCCTTAACGTCCGGAAGCCCCGCCAGAACTCGCGTCCGATGCGAACGGTCCGCCACAGCTCGTCGAACGGCGGGTTCGGACCCTGCAATAGGCGCGCGTCGTCATTGTCTCTTCGTGTCTCGGTCACCGGGAGCCCCTTCTCAGTCGGCCGGACGTTCCGCCAGAAAGCCTCTCGCCATCTCGCGCAGGCGGCCGCGCTGGATCTTGACGCCGTTGGCGCTCTCGGTCACCGGGAAGGCGTCGATCGCCAGGATGCGCGCGGGCACCTTGAACTTGGCGAGACCCTGGGCGCAATGCGCGATCAGGGCCGCCTCGTCGACCGCCGCGCCCGATCGCGGCAGCACGAAGGCGACCGGCACCGGGCCCCGATCTCCGTCGACCGCGACGGTCTGGCAGGCGTCCACGGTCGGGTGGCGTTCCACCCAGGCATCGATCTCGCCGGGGCTCACCAGGAAACCGCCCAGACGCAGGCTGTCGCCCATGCGGGTCAGGAACACGAAGCCGTCCTCCGTGCGCCGCGCCAGGTCGCCCGTCCGCACGAATCCGTCTTCCGTGAGAGCCTCCGCCGTCGCCGCCGCGTCGCCGTAATATTCGCGGAACATGCTGGGCCCCTTGAGCTCGAGCTCGCCGGCCTCGCCGACCGGGAGCAGGCGGCCGCTCTCCGGATCGCGCACCCGCACCTCGGCCGCGGGCGAGGTCGGCCGGCCGCCGGCCAGCGCCCGGAGCTCGGCCGGGCCGTCCTCGGGCTGGCGCGCGAACAGGGCCTGGACCTCGCTCATGCCGTAGAGCCCCGCCAGCGTCAGGCCGCGCGCGTCCGCGGCGTCCACCAGCGTCCGCGCCTCCGGGTTCGCGAAGGAGGCATAGCCGATCCATTGAATACTATATAGATCAGTCTGTTGCGCCGTATCCATGAGACGCTGGATCATCTCGTCGGATGCGTTGAATTGGGTCACGCGATGACGCGCGATCAGTCCTGCCGCGGCGGCCGCATCGAAGGCCGGCAGCAACACCATGGGTCGGCCGGCGGCCAGCGTCCCCATGGCCTGGGCCAGGCCGAAGGTGCCGCAGAGCGGCAGCGCCTGCAGCAGCACGGAGCCGTCCGCGACATAGCCGAACCCGCGCGCCACCACGCCGGCATGTCCGGCTATGGCGCGCTGGTCCAGCAATACGAACTTCGGCGCGCGGGTGGTGCCGGAGGTGGTGAAGATCACGCTGCCGGACTCGGGTGTCGCCGCGGGACGATCGAGCGGCGGTCGCGCGACGAGCGAGTCGTAGCCGACGGTCTTTCGGCCCGGCAGGTCGACTGTCCCCGCGCCGCAGACCACCACCGCGGACAGGGCGTCGAGGGCGGAGGGGTTCACGTCGGCGATTATGCCGGCGAAGTCGATGCCCTTGAAGCCGGGCTCGAGAGCCAGGAGCTTGGCGCCGCTGCGCCCCAGGATGTCCTCGACCTCGGCGCTGCGGAACCGGGTGTTCACGGCCACGGTAACCGCGCCGAGCTGCTGGCAGGCGAGATAGAGCACCAGCCATTCGATGCCGTTGGGCAGCCAGAGGGCGACCCGGTCCCCGGGGCCGACGCCCAGCTGGGCAAGGCCGTGTGCGGCGCGCCGTGCGCCGGTCTCGAGCGCGGCGAAGGTCAGGCGGCTTTCGCCGCAGATCGCCGCCGTCGCGTCCGGCCGGGCCGCCGCAACCGCCGCCAGCAGTCCGGGAACCGTATCCTGCGCAGGCGACGCCATGGGCTCGCTAGACCGTCGCCACCGGCGTCACGGGGGAGCCGGCGGCGCCCGGCAGGCGCAGCGGCGCGGCGGTCAACAGGAACCGCGTCCGCCCGGCGCCGCGCAGCCAGTCGGCGAGCTCGCCCAGATACCAGAGCTCGCCCAGGGGAATGCCCAGCTTGAACAGGCAGTGCTCGTGCAACGGCAGGGCCGGGCGGCGGCCCTCGGACGGGCGGGCCGGATACTGCTCGACCGCGTAGTTGTCGCAGGCGATGGCGGCGAGGCCGGTCTCGGTGATCCACTCGAGCAGCGCCGTATCCCGGCCGTCCAGGGTCGCGCCGGTCTCATCCAGCACCGCCTTGTCCGGATGCCCGGCCATCTCGACCAGGCGCTCAGCGAAACCCGTACGGACAACCAGGATATCGCCCGCCTCGATCACCGCGCCCTGGGTGGCCAGGGCCGCGATCAGCCCGGCATGGCCCACGACCGTGCGTCCGGGGCCGAACTCGGCGGCCAGATCGACCAGCACCCCCCGGCCCTGCAGCGGCCGGACCGCAAGCCGGTCGACCGCCAAAGCGCCGAGCCGATGCGGCTCGGTGACATGCTCGCCGGCGCGAAAGCCGTTGTAGTAGACCGGCTCCGGGACGCCGTCGCCGTCCGCATCGAAGGCGGCGCCGATGTGGCCGAGCGCATCCCATTGGGTCGAGTACTGCAGGCTGAGGGTCACCCGGTCGTCGTTGAGCACGTCGGTGTTGGCCGGGTCGATCCGGTCCATCGGGAAGTTGGTGGTCGGCGCGCCGTCCTGCAGCGTCGCTTCGAGCCGCGGCGCATCGCGGCGCGGGTTCAGGATATTGCCGCCGGGCAGGTCGAGCGGCAGGCTGAGACAGAAGGCCCGCCCCTCCCGGACCTCGGCCACCGCCCGGCACAGGCGCTCGGGGGTCAAGAGATTGAGCCGCCCGAACTCGTCATCGGCACCGAACTCGCCCCAGTTCGAGCCCGGCGGCCGTTGTCGCCAGCGCTCGGTCATGGGTGGGCCTCTCCGGCGATCCTGAAACCTGTGGCGCTCAAACCGTGCCGTTGTACTTGGGCGTCCCTGTTTAGAACAGGACCTTCTGGGAATTCCTCAGCAGCTTGTACTGGTTCTGCAGAAACGCGATCTTTCGCGCGTCCTTGTCGCACCGCCGGTAGGCAGGCGTCTCGGGTTGATGCCCCTGCTCCGTGCAGAAGCGCGCGACGAGATCGTCCAGGCACTCTTCGAAGGTGACGCCGGTTATCTCTTCGTCCTGCCAGCACGAGGCATAAACCCACCGGTCGAACATGGTGGGGTGAGGCTCGCTCGCGCAGGCCGTCAGAGCCGTAAACGCGATCACCAGGATCAATCGAGACATCGGGTCGCTCCCGCGCAAATTCGGCGGTCCGGCATTATAGCGGATTGCGTCCGCATCGGGCGAACCCGTACTCACCCAAAATAGGCCTCGTGCACCTCCTGCGTGGCGGCCAGTTCGTCCGCCCTGCCGCCCGCTACCACCCGACCCTTCGACAGCACATAGCCGTAATGCGCCACCTCGAGCGTCTGGCGCACGTTCTGCTCGACGAGAAACACCGTGATCCCGCGCTCGTTGATGCGCCGGATGATGTCGAAGTTCTGCTTGACCAAGAGCGGCGCCAGGCCCAGCGAGGGCTCGTCGATCAGCAACAGCTTCGGCGCGCTCATCAGGCCGCGGCCGATCGAGACCATGGCCTGCTCGCCGCCAGACATGGTGCCGGCGAGCTGGTCGCGACGCTCGCGCAACTGCGGGAAAGCCTCGTAGGCTTCCTCGATCCGCTCCGCCACAACCTGGCCGGACGCTTCCTGGTAGGCGCCAAGCCGCAGGTTTTCCTCGACCGTGAGCTTGGGAAAGACCTTGCGTCCCTCCGGGATGCAGGCGATGCCCCGGGCCACGATCTTGTGCGGCGGCAGACCGGTGATCTCGGCGTCCGCGAAGGCGATGCGGCCCCGGTTGGGCCGGGTCAGCCCGAGGATCGAGCGGATCAGGGTGGTCTTGCCCGAGCCGTTCGAGCCCAAGAGACAGGTGATCCGGCCCGCCTCCGCCGCGAGCGAGACGCCTTCCAGCACGTCCGCCTTGTCATAGGCGGTGTAGAGGTCCTCGACCACCAGGGTTGCGTTATTCGCCGCGCTCATTCCAGTCCCAAATAGGCTTCTTGCACCAGCGGATCCGCCGCCACCTCCTGATAGCTGCCCTCGCAGATCTTGCGGCCGAAATTCAGCACCGCGCAGCGGTCGGTGATGCGCTCGATCACGCCCATCTCGTGCTCGATGATGATGATGGTCAGGTCGGCGAGGCTGTCCTTGACCTGCAGGATGTCGTCCATCAGCTGGGTGGTCTCGTCATGGGTCATCCCGGCCGAGGGCTCGTCGAGCAGCAAGAGCTTCGGCCGGCTGATCAGTGCGCGGCAGATCTCGATCCGGCGGCGGTCGATCATCGGCAGGCCCTCGACCGCCTCGAACATGCGGTCGGCCAGGGGCGGGTCGAACACCGCGACCAGCTCGCGCGCCCGCGCATAGCTTTCCTCGAACTCGCGCCGAAAGGCGCGGCGCCGGAACAGGTTGAACCAGAGGCCCTGGGTCAGCCGCTTGTGGTTGCCGACCATGATGTTGTCGAAGATCGACAGCGGCAGCGACAGGCGGGAGCGTTGGAAGGTGCGGGCGATGCCGGCCCGATAGACGCCCTGGGGCGCGAGGCGCGTGATGTCCCGGCCGTCGAAGGTGACGGCGCCGCCGTCGGCGGGATAGATCCCGGTGACCACGTTGAAGAAGGTCGTCTTGCCGGACCCGTTGGGGCCGATCAGGCCGAGGATCTCGTTCGGCGCCACGGCGAGGGTCAGCGCCTCGAGCGCCACCACCCCTCCGAACCGCTTGCCCAGCTCGCGGGTGGCCAGGACGGGTTCCGGCACCGCGCTCACTTGGGCTGCCATCCGGGGAAGTAAGCGCGCAGCGGCCGCGGCAGCAGCCCGCGCGGCCGGAACAGCAGGATCAGGATCACCATCGCCGCGTACAAGAGGAAGCGGTACTCCTGGATCATCTGCAGCTTCTCGGGCAGCACGATCACGATCGTGGTCGCCACGGCGATGCCCCAGGGATTGCCGATCCCGCCGAGCAGCACGATGGAGACCAGGATCAGCGAGTCGCCGAAGGTGAAATTGGTCGGCGCGATGAAGCCGAGCATCATGGCGTAGAGCGCGCCCGCCATGCCGATCAGGAAGTTGCCGACGGTGAAGGCGGTGATCTGCCAGCGGGAGATGTTGTAGCCGAAGCAGGCGCTTGCCGTCTCGTCGAGCCGGACCGCGTCCATGTTGAGGCCGATCCAGGAGCGGTCCAACCGGCGCAGAAAGGCGAAGCCCAGGCATACCAGCACCAGGCTCGCCAGCACATAGTTGGTGTAGAAGGACAGCTCGACCGTTTCGGTCAGCGCGATGTTGTCGTTGAACGCCCAGCCGAACAGATTGAGCCCGTCGACGCGCAGACCCTGCGGACCGCCGAGCGCATCGTTCACCTCGAGGAAGGTTTTGAACAGGAGCGTGAAGGCGATGGTGATCACCGCCGAGTAGTGGCCGCGGGTGCGCAGCACCGGATAAAGCAGCAGGCCGCCGATCAAGGCCGCCATCACGCCGCCCGCGAGGATCACGAGAAGATGCGAGAGCCCGGTGTTCTTGGTCAGCACCGCCGCCGTGTAGCAGCCGATACCCAGGAAGGCCGCGCCCGCGAAGTTGAGCACGCCGGCGAAGCCGAACTGTACGGTGAGCCCCAGCGAGGCGGTCATGAAGATCATCACCGTGGCGACCAGGAGCAGCGTGAAATGGTCCTGGTGGAAGACCAGGACCAGCGCCAGCACCGCGGCCGGAACCGCGATGTCCATGCTGCCCTCGCGCCCGGCGAAGCTGGTCCGCATGCGCTCGAGCGCGCCGAAGCGCGCGGCCAGAACCACCGCCGCCGCGCCGCCGACCAACAGCACGGCGACGCCCACCTGGGATTCGATCATCAGGAAGACGATCAGATAGACCGCCACCCCGGCGATGCCGAGCAGTCCGGGCCACAGCGAGGGGCGTTCGCCGGTCTTTGGCTGCATCTCCCTAGACCCTCTCGCTGACCTTCTCGCTGAGCAGGCCGGTCGGCCGTATGGCCATGATCAGGATGACCACGGCAAAGGCGAACACGTCCTTGTAGGCGCTGGCGAACGGCAGGGCCACGGCGCCGATGGTCTGCAGCGCGGCGAACAGAAATCCGCCGATGATGGCGCCGTAGATGTTGCCGAGCCCGCCGATGATCGCCGAGCTGAAGCCGATCACCCCCAGCAGCAGCCCGATGCCGAAATTGATCTCGTTGTAGTAGAGCCCGTTCATGATGCCGGCGAAGGCCGCCAGCGCCGAGCCGATCGCGAAGGTGACCAGCACGATGCGGGTGAAGTCGATGCCCATGGTCCGCGCGGTCTCCTCGTCCTGGGCCACGGCGCGGATGGCGAGCCCCAGCTTGGTCCGGTTGATGACCAGGTGGACGGCGACGATGACCACCAGACCGGCCGACAGCATGAGCATGTTGTCGGCCCGCAGGCTGAAATTGCCGAGCTCGACCGCGCCCGCGGGCAAGAGCGCCGGAAACGGCTTCGGGTTGGCGCCCGCCGGGTAGAACAGGCGGATGCTCTCGCGCAGCACCGTGCCCAGCATGAGTGTGATCAGGAGCGTATTCAGCGCCGGCGCGGACTTGAGCGGCAGGACCAGGTAGCGGGCGATCAGCGCCCCGGCCACGGCCATCGCCGCGGTCGCGGCGGCCAACACCACAGGGACCTGCACGGCGGGCCAGACGACGCCCAGCTCGCGCAGCCCCAGATAGGTGGCGAGGCCCGTGAATGCGCCCACCATCAGGCTGTCGCCATGGGCGAAGTTGATGACGTCGAGCACGCCGAAGAACAGGGTGAAGCCGACCGCCACCAGGGCGTACATCATCCCCAGCATAAGCCCGTTCATGACGTACTGGCCGAAGAGCCCGACGTCCATGCGCCCCTGCTTCCCCCCGAGACCGGCGAGACACGCGGCGGCCGGGCCCAGGCGAAGGCCCGGCCGCGCGCGCCTATGCGGCGTGTCTTACTTCTGGCCCTTGAGCTTGCGCTTGCCCTTGGCGTATTCGCTTTCCGCCCAGACGGTCCACTTACCGTCCTGCGCCACGTATTTGGTGATCAAGGCCACCGAGTTCTGGCCGTTCTTGTCGAAGCTGATCTCGCCGACGATCGAGTCCCGGCCCTTGGTCGCGTTGAGCGTGTCGCGCACCTTCTTGCGATCCGGGCCGACCGCCTCGATGGTGTCGAGGATCAGGTTCATGGCGGCGAAGGCGAACGGGCCATAGGCCTCGGACGGCTCGGCATAGTTCTGCTTCTTGTACTGCTCCATGAAGACCTTGCCGCCCGGCAGCAGCTCGGTCGGCGCGCCCTCGCGGAAGGCGAGCACCCCTTCGGCCAGCTCGCCCGACCCTTCGATGAAGGTGTCGGAAACGATGCCCGAGGTGCCCTCGAACAGGGCGCGCAGCCCGAGCTTCTCCATCTGCGAGCGGACGCGCACGCCGAGCGGCGTCAGCCCGCCGAAATAGAGCACGTCCGGATCGAGCGACTTGATCTTGGTGAGCTCGGCGGTGAAATCCTGCTGGTCCGCGGTGACGCCGAAGGTGCCGAGGATCTTGCCCCCGTTCTCGGTCAGGTACTGGCTGAAGTACTTGTTGTGTCCCTTGCCGTAGTCGGTCGTGTCGTGGATGATCGCCCAGGTCTTGTAGCCCAGCCCGGTCATGAACTTGGCCGCGGTCTCGTTCTGGTTGATCATGGTGCCGTTGACCCGGTGCACTTCCTTGTAGTCGTTGCCGTAGGTGATGTCCGGCAGCACCGCGCCCCAGACGATGATCGGCAGACCGAAGCGGTTGTAGACGTCGACCGTGGCGATGGCGACGGCCGAGCAGTAGTGCGTCGCCGCGGCGATCACGTTCTTGTCGGCCGCCAGCTTGGTGGCAACTTGCACGCCCTTGTCCGGCTTGCACTCGTCGTCCAGCACGACGAGCTCGTATTCGTACTTGGCGTCGGCGTCCGCATTCTTGAGACGCACGGCCAGATCGGCCGAGTTGCGGCCGCCCAGGCCGTTCGAGGACGTGCCGCCGCTGAGCGGCCCGATGAAGCCGACCTTGATCTTGTCCTTGGCCTCCGCCACGCCGGCGGCGAGCCCGATCGCGAGCACGGCCGCCACGGCCGCGGCGCGCTTGGTCGCTGCGTTCTGCATGATATGACCCCTCCCTCCTGCGCTCGTGTGCAGTGCGCCCGATGGACCGTGCGGATGAGCCCGCGCGGAAACCGGTCGCCACGAACGTTCTTGATTTGATGAGAAAATGTAGCGCGCGTTCCGTAGGCGTGGCTAGAGCCTTTTCCGGCCGGATCGAATCGCGCCGGCGGGCGCCGGCCGATGCCGGCACCCGCCTGTGCCCGATGCGCCTGCGGCGGCGGACCAGCCCCTAGCCGGCCACCGCCTGCGCCAGCCGCTGCGCCTGCTTGCGCTGCGCGTAGCCCATCTTGCGCGCCGCCTCGGCCCGGTCCCAGATGCGCCGCGCGACCCGCCGGTACACGAAGGCAATCGCGAGCGGCGGCAGGAACACCAGGGACAGCTTGCCCACCCAGTGGCCGAAGGCGTGCCGCTGGGTATAGATGCGGACCGCCGACCGGCATTCGTAGCGCAGGGCGACGTTGCCCGTGCATCGCTCCATCTGCCGGTCGATGTAGTGCGACTGCAGAATCAGCGGCACGCGAAGGTCGCTCGCCTGCTGCCACCCGATGGCGACCAGCCAGATGGCCGCGGCCGCGCCTGCCAGCCATTTCATCGTCGGGGTCGGTTTGCTCTCAGTCATAGCCAGCACCTCAGCTCCATCGCCAAGTTGCTCGCCTATGCCGAACCAGGTCTCCCCACTCTTGATTCAGATTATAGAAATCTTCGATTAACTTACTGTTAATAGATAAAAATTTAGCAACAGTTTAGGCACGCTCATCGGCTCTGCGAGAGCGCGCGGGAGCGGCACCGGTTGCACGGGCCGCGGTCGGATTTGTCATCTCCGGGCAGGCCGATGTATGCTGCGCCGTGGGAAGGTCGGCCGTCGGTGCCGACGCGACGCGCGGATGACCATTCTTCGAGGGGGTTGGCGATGAGAACGGCGGCGCTTCTGGTGGTCGCTCTGGGCCTGATTGCAGGCTGTGTCGACAAGGAGCGGGGGTTGGTCGAGAACCCCTACGAGTTCTGCAAGCAGCAGGTCATGGGGCCGGAGCAGGCGGTCAACGAGTGCATCCAGAGCTATGTGCAGAGCCTCTGCGCCAAGCAGGGCCTGCAGCGCGGCTCGGGCCAGTTCGCGCAGTGCACCCGCGATCTGTCGCAGGCGGCGCTGGTGCGCAGCCAGGTCGACAACTTCCGTCTGCCGAACCGGTAAGCCCGCAAGAAACCCCGCCCGGGGACGGGCGGGGCTCGTGAATTGGAGGGCGATCGGGGACTCGAACCCCGGACCCGCTGATTAAGAGTCAGCTGCTCTACCAACTGAGCTAATCGCCCGCGCTGCGCGCTGTGCGCGCGTCAAAGCCCTGCCTATATAGTGAAGCTTCGCGGGCTTGTCGATAGAGCGGCCGGTGAGGTCTTGCCGCAGAGCGCTGTCGCACTCTAGGCGGCGGCTGCACCGGCCCACTCCCCCACCCGGCCACCCGATGCCAGTATCCTTGTGGGTGGCCGAGTGGGGGAGCGGGCTGGTGCCGCACGGAACTCGGAGAATACCTCGCTACAACCCGTCGCCTTCGCGGCGCGTGATCTGCACGTCGCGGTGGATGGCGATGCACATGATCAGCCCGAAGCCGAACAAGAGGCTCAGCATCACGGTGCCGCCGTAAGAGACCAGCGGCAGCGGCACGCCCACCACCGGGATCAGCCCGGTGACCATGGCGATGTTGATGAACACGTAGAGGAAGAAGTTGATGGTGACGCCGATGGCGAGGACGCGGCCGAACTGGTTGCGCGCGCGCAGCGCCACGGTGACGCCGTAGAGGATCAGGCCCGCGTAGCAGCCGAGCAGGAACAGCGCGCCGACGAAGCCGAACTCCTCGGCCAGGATGGTGAAGATGAAGTCGGTCTGCTGCTCGGGCAGGAAGTTGAGGTGCGACTGCGTGCCCTGCAGGAAGCCCTTGCCGGTGAGCCCGCCGGCGCCGAGCGCGATCTTGGACTGCAGGATGTGGTAGCCCGCGCCCAGCGGGTCCCGCTCGGGCTCGAGGAAGGTCAGCACCCGCAGCTTCTGATAGCCGTGCAGGTTGGCCCAGACGACCGGGATGGCGGCGAGCCCGCCCAGCCCCACCGCGACGAACTTCCAGACCCGCACGCCGGCCACGAAGAACACGGCTGCCCCCACCAGGAGCAGCATCATGGCGGTGCCCAGATCGGGCTGCTTGAGGACCAAGAGCGCCGGCGCGAACACCAGCGCCACCGGCATGATGAGGTAGAGCGGCTTGGCCACGTCCTCCATCTGGATCTTGTGGAAGTAGCGGGCGAGCGCCAGCACCACGGCGATCTTCATGAGCTCGGACGGCTGGATCCGCACGCCGGCGATCTGAATCCAGCGCTGGGCGCCGGTGCCGGTGCCGATCAGCTCGATCAGCCCCAACAGCCCCATGGCGGCAAAGTAGATGATGTAGGCGTTGCGCAACCAGAAGCGCACGTCGATGGTGGCGACCAGCAGACAGAGGCCCAGCCCCATGACGAAGCGGGTCATCTGGCGCGTGGCCCAGGGGTCGAAGTTGCCGCCGGCGGCCGAATAGAGCAGCACGAAGCCGACGCAGGCGGTCAGTGAGAGCAGCAGCACCACGACCCAGTTGATGCGCGCGACGCGCGCCATGATCGACATGTGGTGACGGCTGGAGCGGGAGAGTTCCATGGCCCGTCCCCTCAAGTGCCCCGGGCGCCGGCCGGTGCCGCTGCCTCGCCGGTCGGGCGGGGTTGCAACGGGTCGCGGCTGAGCGTCTCGCGCATGATGTCGCGGGCGATCGGCACCGCGTATTTCGAGCTGCCGCCGTGCTCCAGAACCACGGCCACCACATAGCGCGGGTCCTCGACCGGGCCGTAGCCCACGAACAGGCCGTGGTCGCGCAGCTCCCAGGGCAGGTCCTCGTTCTTCTTGACCCCGCGGGCGCGTTCTTCCCGGGTGATCCGGCGCACCTGCGAGGTGCCGGTCTTGCCGCCCATGCTCATGCCCTCTTCGCTGAGCTGGCCGCGCCGGGCGGTGCCGCCGGGCTCGTTGACCACACCGTTCATGGCGTTCGCCAGAATGCGCAGGTTCTCCGGCCGCACGCCGATCGAGGCGAAATCCGGCGCCGGCCGCGGCGCCAGGCCCTCGGCGGTCACCAGGCGATGGGCGATGTGCGGCGTCACCGCCTTGCCGCCGTTGACCAGCCGGGACATCATCACCGCGAGCTGCAGGGGCGTGGTCAGGACAAAGCCCTGGCCGATCCCGGCCACCAGGCTCTCGCCGTCCTGCCAGGGCTCGCCCAAAGTGGCGAGCTTCCAGGCCCGGGTCGGGATGAAGCCGGACCGTTCGCCGTGCAGGTCGATGCCGACCGACCGTCCGAGCCCGAGCCGCCTGGCCATGTCGGCCAAACGATCGACGCCCAGCCTGCGGGCGACGTCGTAGAAGAACACGTCGCAGGACTGCTTGATCGCCTCGTGCAGGTCGACGGTGCCGTGCCCGCCCCGCTTCCAGCAGTGGAACCGGCTGGAGCCGAGCTGGGTGTGGCCGTAGCAGGAGACCCGGTGATAGCGGCCGATGATGCCGGCCTCGAGCGCGGCCAGGGCGACGCACATCTTGAACACCGAGCCCGGCGCGTACTGTCCGGCGACCGCCTTGCTGATCAAGGGTTTCTTCGGATCCCGGCGCCAGGCCCGCCAGAGCTCGGGGTCGAGCCCGTCGTGGAACGCGGTCGGGTCGTAGCCCGGGTTCGAAGACAGCGCCATCACTTGGCCGCCATGGACATCCATGACCACGGCGATGGCGCTCTCCTCGCCGAGGCGATCGGCAATGAAGCGCTGCAGGTCGGCGTCGATGGTCAGCGCCACCTCCTGCCCAGGCTTGGCGTCCTCGCGCGACAGCTCCTTGATGATGCGCCCATGCGCGTTGACCTCGATCTGCTGCGTGCCCGCCTCGCCGCGCAAGGGCGCGTCGAACACCTTCTCGATGCCGTTCTTGCCGATCCGAATGTCCGGCAGCTCCAGCAGCGGATCCCCGGTCTGCTCCGCCTCGGAGACGGCGGCGACGTAGCCCAGCACGTGCGCACCCGCCTGGCCCAGCGGATAGTGGCGCACGGTACCTTCCGCGATGGTGATGCCGGGCAGGTCCGGCGTGTTGACCTCGATGCGCGCCACCTCCTCCCAGGTCAGCGTCTTGCGCACGGTGATCGGTACGAAGGCGCGCTTGCGGCCGATCTCGCGCAGCACCCGCCGGGCGTCCGCCTCGCTCAAGGGAATGATGGTGGACAAAGCTGCGAGCGTTTCCTTGACCTTGCGCTTGCGCTCGCGGGTGCTCTTGCCGGTCCGCTCGGCGACGATGTCCACCCGGTAGCTTTGCCGGTTCACGGCCAGCGGCACGCCGAAGCGATCGACGATCCGTCCGCGGGGCGGCGGCAGGAGCCGCAGATTGATGCGGTTCTCCTCCGCCAGCATGGCGTATTTCTTGGACTCGACGATCTGCAGGTAGTACATGCGCCCGACCAGGGCCAGCATGAAGGCCCCCTGCCCGCCAGCCAGCAGGAGGGCCCGGCGGGTGAACAGCTTGGACTTTTCGTAGTCGGGGTTCATGTCTGCGCGTCGCGGACCACGGCCTGCTGCAGCCGGGCCAGGAGCCAACTGACGGCCGGGAAGATCGCCACGGTGATGCCGAGCTGTACGATCAGCCGCGTGGGATTGAGCAGCGCGTTGTTCAGGAGCGACAGGATCACCCAGTAGAGCAGGCCGGCGAACACCGCGGTCAGCACGAACCCGGCCCAGATCAGGCTGAAGGGCTTGTCGAGCAGAAAGCGGCGCTGGCTCAGCGCCATGGCGTAGACGATCAGCAGGACCAGAGTGTTCACGCCGAGCGAGGCGCCGGTCACCACGTCCAGCAAAGCGCCGACCGCAAACACGCCGATGGCCGGCATCAGGTCGGGCCGGTAGATGGCCCAGTGATAGAGCGCGATGAGAGACAGCGCCGGCGCCACGGCGCCCATCCCGGGCATGGGCAGCGGCAGCGTCTCGACCAGGACCAGCACGAAGGTGATCCCGAGCGGCACCAGGCCGCGGGTGAAGTCGTCGAGCTGGGCCATCAACGACGGGTTCATTGCGACTGCTCCGCCGCCTGCGCGTCCGGCGGCCGCTCGACCATGCCGCTGGGCTCGTGCTGCAGCACGCGGACCAGCTCGAGCCGGTTCCAGTTGACGAAGGGCTTGACCGTGGCCCCGGTGATCTCGCCGTCCGAAGAGCGCCGCACGCTCGAGACTTTGCCCACCGGAATGCCGGGCGGAAAGATCCCGCCATGGCCCGAGGTGACCACCCGATCGCCGACTGCGATCGGCAGGTGACTCGGCAGATAGACCAGGCGCGGCTTGATCGAGTTGTCGCCGGCCAGGATGGCGCGGTCGCGGGTGCGTTCGAGCAGCACGGGAATCCGCGAGTTGAGGTCGGTGATCAGCAGGAGCCGCGCCGAGCGCTCGCCCACGTCGGCGACCCGGCCGACCAGACCGTCGCCGTTGACCGCCGCCTGCCCTTTCCGGATGCCGTTGTTCGCACCGCCGTTGACGACCACGCTGCGCACGAAGGCGCTGCCGGAATCCGCGATCACGCGGGCCGAGACGAACCGGGTCGGCGCGTCGGGAACGTAGTTGAGCAGCGCACGGAAGGTCTCATTCTGGCTCTTGAGCGCTTGGGCTTCCTCGCGCCAGCGGCGCAGCGCGGCAACCTCGGCGCGCAGGCGCTCGTTCTCTTCCAGCAGCGCGGTGACGTTGCGGATGCCGTCGCCCAGATTGCCGATGGCGTCGACTGGCTGGGAGAAGGCTTCGAGGGCGGGGGTGACGGTGTCCACGACCGAAGTGCGGAAGCGCTCGAGGAAGGCGGTGTCTGCGCGATTGAGGACGATCATGCCGATCGCGGCGATGATCAGCAGGAAGAAGGCGAAGCGTTGGCTCCAGACCCGGAGCGGCGTGGTCAAGCGTAAGAGGGATCCCGCGCTATCCTTCACCCGCACTCACTCCGCCTCTGAGGCGCGTGCGCGCCTCGTATCTGCCGACTTAATAGGTGCTGACAAGCACCGACTTGAGGGCCTTCAGCTCCTCCAGGGCCCGCCCGGTGCCCAGCGCGACGCAGGACAACGGATCGTCCGCGATCGAGACCGGCAGCCCGGTGTGCTCGCGCAGCACCTGGTCCAGGTTTCTGAGCAGGGCGCCGCCACCGGTGAGCACGATGCCCTTGTCGACGATGTCCGCGGCAAGCTCCGGCGCCGAATGCTCGAGGCCGTCCTTGACCGCATCGATGATGGCGCTGACCGGCTCGGCCAGAGCGTCGGCGATCTCCGCCTCGTCGAGCACCAGCTCCTTTGGCACGCCGTTCATGAGATCGCGCCCCTTGATCGCCATCTGCCGGCCGCGGCCGTCCTCCGGCTGACGCGCCGAGCCGATCTCCTTCTTGATCCGCTCCGCGCTGCTCTCGCCCACCAGCACGTTGTGATTGCGCCGGATGTAGGCGATCACCGCCTCGTCCATCTTGTCGCCGCCGACGCGCACCGAGCGGGAATAGACGATGCCGCCCAGCGACAAGACGGCCACCTCGGTGGTGCCGCCGCCGATGTCGACCACCATCGAGCCGGTCGGCTCGGTCACGGGCAGAGCCGCACCGATCGCCGCCGCCATCGGCTCTTCGATCAGGAACACCCGGCGGGCGCCGGCGCTCTCGGCCGATTCGACAATGGCGCGCCGCTCCACCGCGGTCGATCCGGAGGGGACGCAGACAATCACCTGGGGGCTCGCGAAGGTGCGCCGGTTGTGGACCTTGCGGATGAAGTGCTTGATCATTTCCTCGGCGACGGCGAAGTCGGCGATCACGCCGTCGCGCAGCGGCCGGATCGCGGTGATGTTGCCCGGGGTGCGCCCCAGCATCATCTTGGCCTCGTCGCCCACGGCGAGGACCTGCTTGCGGCCCTTGACCTCCTGCAGCACCACCACCGACGGCTCGTTCAAGACGATGCCGCGCCCCTTGACGTAGACCAGGGTATTGGCTGTGCCCAGGTCGATCGCCATATCGGCGGAAAGCATTCCAAGCAAACCCGAAAACATCTTACTTGCCAGCCTTTCTGGTTATGCGACTCCCGGTGCAGCGCCCAGATGCCGCGGATTACTCCGTTCTTGTCCCCCCAGTCACTTCCCCGCGCCGGTGCTGTTCAGACCGTGATGGCCGCCGGCGCCGTCTTCTCGCGCTTCACTAAGAGTTTGTTCAAGGCATGCACATAGGCGCGCGCAGCCGCCACCAACGTGTCGGTGTCGGCGCCCTGCCCGTTGACCGTCTTGCCGTCCTCCTCCAGCCGTACGGTCACTTCCGCCTGGGCGTCGGTTCCTTCGGTCACCGCGTCGATCCGGAACAGGCGTAGGTGGGCCTGGGTTCCGCAGAGCGACTTGATGGCCTGGAAAATTGCATCGACCGGGCCGTCGCCGGTCTTCGAGGTCTTGCGGATCTCGCCTTCCACGTCGAGCACCACGTCCGCTTTCTGCGGCCCTTCGGTGCCGCACATCACCTGGATAGAGACGATCTTGATGTGGTCCTTCGTGCGCAGCATCTCGTCGTCGACCAGGGCGACGATATCCTCGTCGTAGACATCCTTCTTCTTGTCCGCCAGGTCCTTGAAGCGGCGGAACGCGTCTTCCATCTGGTTGTCGCCGATCTCGCCGTAGCCGAGTTCCTTGAGCTTGGCCCGGAAGGCGTGCCGGCCCGAATGCTTGCCCATCACCAGTGTGGATTCGTGCAGGCCGACGGATTCGGGCGTCATGATCTCATAGGTCTGGGCGTGCTTCAGGACCCCGTCCTGGTGGATGCCCGACTCGTGGGCGAAGGCATTGGCCCCGACGATGGCCTTGTTCGGCTGCACCGAAAATCCCGTGATCGCCGACAGGAGATGCGAGGCCCGGGTGATCTGGGTCGTGTCCACGCCGGTCTCGTAGGGCATGGCGTCGCGCCGGGTGCGCAGCGCCATGACGATCTCCTCCATGGCGGCGTTGCCGGCGCGCTCGCCGATCCCGTTGATGGTGCATTCGGCCTGCCGGGCGCCGGCGTCGATCGCGGCCAGCGAGTTGGCCACCGCGAGCCCCAGGTCGTTGTGGCAGTGCACCGAGATGACCGCCTTGTCTATGTTGGGCACCCGGTCGAACAGCATGGCGATCAGCGCCGCGAACTCGTCGGGCACCGCGTAGCCGACGGTGTCCGGGATGTTGATGGTGGTGGCGCCCGCCTTGATCGCGCTCTCGACCACGCGGCAGAGAAAATCGTGCTCGGTGCGCGAGCCGTCCTCGGGCGAGAACTCGACGTCGTCGCACAGGTTCCGGGCATAGCCCACGTTGTCTACGATGGCCTGGTGCACGACCTCCGGCTCGAGCTGCAGCTTGAACTTCATGTGCAGCGGGCTGGTCGAGATGAAGGTGTGAATACGCGGACGCGCGGCGGGCTCGAGCGCTTCCCAGGCGCGGTCGATGTCCGCCTTGTTGCAGCGGGCGAGACCCGCGACGCGGGCCTCTTTGACCACCTTGGCGACCTCGCGCACGGCCTCGAAGTCGCCGTTCGAGGCGATCGGGAAACCGGCCTCGATGATGTCGACCTTGAGGGCCTCGAGCATGCGGGCGACCCGGAGCTTCTCCTCCAGGTTCATGGAGCAGCCCGGAGACTGTTCGCCGTCGCGCAACGTCGTGTCGAAGATCCAGACGCGGTTTGCTGTGCTAGACGTCATCGTCCTGAACCCGCCCCCGCCGGGCTACAGCGCCCCGCGCGCCGCGTCGAGCATGCAGGGGCGCAACCTCTTCCAAGCTGCCGACCTCGCCGCCCAATGCGTTCATACCTGGCCACCTTGCCGCCCGTGTGCCGGGCAACTTCCGTTAACCCCCGATCAACGGGTCGTGGTCCGCCAAGTTATCCACAGCTTTTCCCGACCCCGTAGAAGTCGATAAAGAAGTATCCTCAAGAATTGGTTAACATCTTTCCTTTTAATGCTGATTTGCCCACTGTCGCAAGGATTTATCTCGACAGGTAACGATTTTCGCCGAGACGGGACGAAATCATGAAAAAACCGCGGCCCTGGGGGCCGCGGTTGCCGCTGATTCGAAGCTCTGGAGATGGCCCCGGGTCAGTTCTTGCTCTTGTCCACCAGGCGATGCTCGGAGATCCAGGGCATCATGCCCCTCAGGCGCTCCCCGACCTCCTCGATCGGGTGGGCCGCGCTGCGCGCCCGCATCGCCTTGAAGCTGGTCTGGCCGACCCGGTTCTCGAGCATCCAGTCCTTGACGAAGCGGCCGGACTGGATGTCGTCCAGGATCCGCTTCATTTCGGCCTTGGCCTCGGCGTCGATGACCCGCGGCCCGCTCATGTACTCGCCATACTCGGCGGTGTTCGAGATCGAGTAGTTCATGTTGGCGATGCCGCCCTCGTAGATCAGGTCGACGATCAGCTTGACCTCGTGCAGGCACTCGAAATAGGCCATCTCGGGCGCGTAGCCGGCCTCGACCAGGGTCTCGTAGCCGGACTTGATGAGCTCGACCAACCCGCCACACAGAACGGCCTGTTCACCGAACAGGTCGGTCTCGCATTCCTCGCGAAAGCTGGTCTCGATGATGCCGGCGCGACCGCCGCCGATCGCCGCGCCATAGGACAACCCGATCTCATGGGCGTTGCCGGACGGGTTCTGGGCGATCGCCAGGAGGCAGGGCACGCCGCCGCCGCGCTCGTACTCGGAGCGCACGGTGTGGCCCGGCCCCTTGGGCGCGATCATGAACACATCCAGGTCCTCGCGCGGCTCGATCAGCCGGAAATGGATGTTGAGGCCGTGCGCGAAGGCCAAGGCCGCGCCCTGCTTCATGTTCGGGCCCAGCTCGTCCCGGTAGAGTTCGCCCTGGTGTTCGTCCGGGGTCAGCACCATGACCACCTCGGCCCAGTCGGCCGCCCCGGCCGGGGTCTTGACCTCAAAGCCCGCGTCCGAGGCCTTGGCGGCGGAGGCCGAGCCGGCCCGGAGCGCCACCGCGACCTCAGCGACCCCCGAATCGCGCAGGTTCATGGCATGGGCGTGCCCCTGGCTGCCATAGCCGACGATGGCAACCTTCTTGCCCTTGATCAGATTCACGTCCGCGTCGCGGTCGTAGTAAACGCGCATGTCTTGTCTCCGATGGTTCGTTGGTTCCCCCGCGTCGCTCCCCGCTCGCCTATCGGTCGGCGAGCGCCAGTCGCGCGCCCAACAGCGCCAGGCATGTGCCCAGGATGCGATCGAGCCAGGTCTTGGACCGGGCATAGACCTGCCGCGCCGATCCGGTGGAAAACAGATACGCCACAATGGCGTACCAGAGAAACTCGTTGAAGAAGATCAAGCCCACGACCGCGAGCTTGAGCCAGGCCGGCAGGTCCGGCGCGAGCAGCGTCACGAAGATGCTGCCGAAGAACACCGCCGCCTTGGGATTGAGCAGCTGGGTCAAGAGTCCGATGCGGAACGACTGCCAGGGCGAGGCCCCGACTGCGGCCACGGGCAGGGACAGATCCAACGGCACCTGCGCGCCCAACCACAGCCGGATGCCGAGATAGACCAGATAGGCGCCCCCCAAGAGACGCAGCGTGGCATAGAGCCAGGTCGCCTGCTCCAGGATGAGGCTGAGGCCCAGCAGAACCAGGACCGCCCACAAGGCTGATCCCAGCCCGATGCCAGCCGCGGCCAGGAGCCCCGCCCGGCGCGAGCGCGCGACCGACTGTTGCATCACCACGATGAAGCTCGGCCCCGGGCTCATGGCCGCCAACAGATGCGCCGCGGCGATCACCGACAGGACGACCGCATACTCCATCGCTACATCCCTTCCTTGCCGCGCGCAATCGCGACCACGCCGGTGCGCGAGATGTCGACCAGGCCCAAGGGCTCCATCAGCTTGACGAAGGCATTGAGCTTGTCGGTTTTGCCGGTCATCTCGAAGACGAAGGAATCGATCGTGCTGTCGACCACGCTGGCGCGAAAGATGTCGGCGATCCGGAGCGCCTCCACCCTCTTGTCGCCGCTGCTGACCACCTTGACGAGCGCGAGCTCCCGCTCCACATGCGGGCCCTGCATGGTCAAGTCCGAGACCCGATGGACCGGGACCAGGCGGTCGAGCTGGGCCTTGATCTGTTCGATCACCATTGGCGTGCCGGTGGTCACGACCGTGATGCGGGAGCGGCTGTCCTGGGGATCGACCTCGGCAACGGTCAGGCTCTCGATGTTGTAGCCGCGGCCCGAGAACAGGCCGATCACCCGGGCCAGGACGCCGGGCTCGTTGTCGACGAGGACGGCGATCGTATGACGTTCGATCGTGCTTTCCACGGAAGGCTCTCCGAGTTGGGGCCGGACCGCCGCAGGCAGCGCGGAGCCCGGTGCCGGTCTATACAGCGGATTAGGAAGGCGGACGCAAGTCCGAAGCGCCGCCTATACCAGGACCATGCCCTCCTCGGAGACGGGCTTGGCCTTGTCATCCGGGCCAAGCAGCATCTCGTTGTGCGCCGCGCCCGATGGAATCATCGGGAAGCAGTTCTCCGCCTTGTCCACGAGAATGTCGGCGATCACCGCCTTGTCGCAGGCGATCATCTCCTTGATCACGTCGTCTACCTGATCCGGCCGCTCGGCCCGCAGGCCGACCGCGTGAAACGATTCCGCGAGCTGCACGAAGTCCGGCAGCGAGGCCATGTAGCTCTCGGCATAGCGGCCGCCGTGCAGCAGTTCCTGCCATTGCCGGACCATGCCCATGTATTCGTTGTTCAGGATGAAGACCTTCACAGGCAGCCGGTACTGGGCGATCGTCGACATCTCCTGGATGTTCATGATCACCGAGGCCTCGCCGGCGACGTCGATGACCAATGCGTCCGGATGGCCGATCTGCACGCCCATCGCGGCCGGCAGCCCATAGCCCATGGTGCCGAGCCCGCCCGACGTCATCCAGCGGTTGGGCTTCTCGAACTTGTAGAACTGCGCCGCCCACATCTGGTGCTGGCCGACTTCGGTGGTGATGTAGGTCTCCCGGTCCTTGGTCAGCTCGTAGAGTCGCTCGATGGCGTATTGCGGCTTAATCAGTTCGCCGTCCTGGTGGTATTTCAGGCAGTCGCGCGACCGCCACTGGTCGATCTGCTTCCACCAAGCGGCCAACGCCTTCTGGTCGGGCTGGTACTGCCGGGCCTTCCATTCCTTGATCATCACCTCGATGACATGCGCGACGTCGCCGACCACGGGCAGGTCGACGTGCACGTTCTTGTTGATCGAGCTGGGATCGATATCGATATGGATCTTCTTGGAGCCGGGCGAGAATTCCGTGAGCTTGCCGGTGACCCGGTCGTCGAAGCGGGCGCCGACATTGATCATCACGTCGCAATCGTGCATGGCCAGGTTCGCCTCGTAGGTGCCATGCATGCCCAGCATGCCGAGGAACTGCCTGTCCGAGGCCGGATAGCAGCCGAGGCCCATGAGCGTCGCCGTGCAGGGATAGCCGGTCAGCCGCACGAACTCGGTCAGAAGCTGCGAGGCCGCTTTGCCCGAATTGATCACCCCGCCGCCGCAGTAGAAGATCGGCCGCTTGGCCTCGGCGATCAGGGCAACCGCCTCGCGGATGCGGTTGAGGTCGCCCTTGACCTGAGGCCGATAGCTTTTGTGCTGGCCGCCATTGGGGGGCGTATAGGCGCCCATCGCCTGCAGGATGTCCTTGGGCAGATCGACGACGACGGGGCCGGGGCGGCCGCTCTTGGCGATGTAGAACGCCTCGTGCATGACCCGCGGCAGTTCTTCGATGCTCTTGACCAGGTAGTTGTGCTTGGTGCAGGGGCGCGTTATCCCCGTCGTATCAGCCTCTTGGAAGGCATCATTGCCGATCAGGTGCGTCGGCACCTGGCCCGTCAGGCAGACCAGGGGGATGCTGTCCATGAGCGCGTCGGTCAGGCCGGTCACCGCATTGGTGGCGCCCGGACCCGAGGTCACCAGGACCACCCCGACCTTGCCGGTCGACCGGGCATAGCCTTCGGCCGCATGGACCGCGCCGGCCTCCTGGCGTACGAGGATGTGGCGAAGCGAATTCTGCTGGTACAGCGCGTCGTAGATCGGCAGTACGGCGCCGCCCGGATAGCCGAAGATGACATCCACGTCCTGGTCCACCAGGGCCCGCAGGACGATTTCCGATCCGGTCAGTTGCTCGCTCGCCATTGTTTGTCCCTCTCTGTGAATTCGACCCCGCGCGCCCGGGGCGCCGCAGGGCCGAACCTTGTCGTCACGCGCCGCACTTTTTTGCAGGCGCGAACAGCACTAGGTACCGGTTCGGCCTTCCTGGGTCAACAGAAACTGGCGAATATTCGGAAAGATTTCGTCGTCGAAGCTTTCCGAATATTGCGCGCCGATGGTCGCCGACGGATGCAGCTGATGGCGGAACCAGGTGAACTGCCGCTTTGCGTAGTTGCGCGTCGCCTGCTTGGCCTGGGCGACGGCGGCTTCAAGGGGGAGCTCCCCGGCCAGATGGCGGCGCAGCTCGGGTACGCCGACCGCCTTCATGAGCGGCAGCTCCGGGTCCAGCGACAAGGCCTCGAGCGCGCGCACCTCGTCCAGCGCCCCGGCCGCCATCATGCCGTCGAAGCGGGCGTCGCAGGCCGCGTACAAGGCATCGCGCGGCGGGTCCAGCAGGATCGAGTGGAACGCGAAGGGCTCGAGCTCGGGCGTGCCGGTCTCGGCCTGCCAGTCCGCGAGCGGCCGGCCGGTCGCGTCCAGCACGGCCCAGGCGCGCACCAGCCGCTGCTTGTCGGCCGCCGGGATCCGCGCCGCCCCCGCCGGATCGCGGGCCGCGAGGGCCTCGTGCATGGCCGCGCCACCCAGCGCCTCGTGCCGACGGGCCGCATCCTGAACGAACGCCAGCGGGATATCCGGGATCGGCGCCAGGCCTTCCACCAGCGCCTTGAGGTAAAGACCGGTCCCGCCCGCGACGATGGGCAGACGCCCGGACTCGTCCGCAGCGACGATCGCCTCCACGGCAAGCGCGCGCCAGCGTCCAACCGAACAGCGCTCGGCTCCGGTCAGGACGCCATAGAGCCGATGCGGCGCCCGAGCCAGGTCCTCGTCGTTGGGCCGGCCGGTCAAGATGCGCAATTCCCGATAGACCTGCATGCTGTCGGCGTTTATGACCTCCCCGTCCAACGCCTCGGCCAGACGCAGGGCCAGGGCGGACTTGCCGCTCGCAGTCGGTCCGGCGACGATCAGGACGGGAATGGATTCAGGCATGGCGGATACTGCAGCTTCTCGGAAGGTCCTCACGCTGATCGCCGACCCGGCGCAGCGGCTGTTGCATGGTAGCACCGTCGCCGCGGTTCGGGCTGCCCTGCAGCAATGCGGCGGACGTCCCGGTGACGCGATCTGGCTGGACCCGGGTGCCGCCTGCGACATCCCGGTCGAGTCCACCGACCCCGACGCCGCGCTGTCCGCGACGCGCGCGGCCCTCGGCGGCCTCCCCGTCGACGCGGCCGTCCAGCCGGCGGCGGGGCGGCGCAAGTCGATCCTGATCGCCGACATGGAATCCACCGTGATCCAGAACGAGATGCTGGACGAATTGGCAGAGCTGGTGGGCGTGCGCGAACGGGTCGCCGAGATCACCGCGCGGGCGATGAACGGGGAGGTCGACTTCGTCGGCGCGCTGCGCGAGCGGGTGGCCCTGCTCGCCAATCTGCCGGCCGAGGCCTTGGATCAGGTGCGGACCCGCATCGCCTACAGCCCGGGCGCGCGCGAGCTGGTTGCCACCATGCGGGCGAACGGAGCGCACTGCGTTCTGATTTCGGGCGGCTTCGACTGCTTCGCCGACCCGGTCGCCAAGGCACTGGGCTTTCATGCGGCCGTCGCCAATCGGCTCGAGATGGCGGACGGGCGCCTGACCGGACAGGTGGTCCCACCGGTTCTGGACCGCGAGACGAAACGTCGCACGCTTGCATCCGTATCGCAGCAACAGAAAACCAAAGCGGAGGCCACACTTGCCGTGGGAGACGGTGCCAACGATCTGCCGATGCTCCTGGCGGCCGGCGCGGGCGTGGCCTGGCGGGCGAAGCCGGCCGTCGCGGCGGCCGCTCCCATACGCATCGACCATGGCGATCTTACGGCGCTGCTGTTTCTGCAGGGCTATCGCGGCGACGAGATCGCGGCCAGCTGATCCGGCACCGACCAACCGAAAACGAAAAAGGGCGCCCGGTTGGGGCGCCCTTTCGTATCCTTGTGTCGGCGGTTGTCAGCCGTCCGATCAACTCTGGTCGATCCTGAGCGCCAGAAATCTCGGTGGCTCGCTGCCCCGCTGGACCAACAACAGGATCGATTTGCTGCCTTCCTTCTTGGCGGCCTGCACACGGTCCCGCACCTGTTCGGGCTGGGAGACCTCCTTCTGGCCGGCCTCGACGATGACGTCGCCTTCCCGGAGCCCCTTCTCCGCCGCCAGGCTGTCGGCGCGCACGCCGGTCACGATGACGCCCCTGACCTCCTCGTCCAGCCCGTAGTTCGAGCGCAAGTCCTCGGTAATGGTTGATAGGGTGAGCCCCAGCGTCTGGACCGAGCCGCGGCCGGATCCGCCGGAGCCGCCGTTGTCCGTAGCGCTCGCCTGCTGGGCCTCGGTCTCCTCCAGCTCGCCGATCTTGACCTTGACGTTCTTGCGCTTGCCGTCGCGCCACAGGACGACGCCGACCTGCTTGTTGATCTCGGTCTCGGCGACGATCCGCGGCAGCTTGCGCATCTCTGGGATGTCCTTCCCGTCGAGCTCCAGGATCACGTCGCCCTGCTTGATGCCAGCGCGCTCGGCCGGACCGCCTTCGCTGACGCTGGCCACCAGGGCGCCGGCCGCTTCTTTGAGTCCGAGACTTTCGGCAATCTCGTCGGTCACCGTCTGGATGCGGACGCCAAGCCAACCGCGCCGGGTTCGGCCGTATTTGCGAAGCTGGTCGATGACCGATCTGGCGAGCGTCGACGGAACGGCGAAACCGATCCCGATGCTGCCGCCGGACGGCGAGATGATCGCCGTGTTGATGCCCACCACGGCGCCGTCGAGATCGAACAGGGGACCACCGGAGTTGCCGCGGTTGATCGACGCATCGGTCTGGATGAAGTCGTCATAGGGGCCGGCGTTGATATCGCGCTGTCGCGCCGACACGATGCCTGCGGTCACGGTGCCGCCGAACCCGAACGGGTTGCCGATCGCAAGGACCCAGTCGCCCACGCGGATCCGATCCGAATTGCCCCATCTCACCGGCTTGAGCTTCTTCTTGGTCTTGACCTTGAGCAGCGCCAGGTCGGTCTTGGGGTCCCGTCCGATCACCTCGGCCGTGGCGGTCGTGTTGTCATGGAAGTTGACGCGGACCTCGTCCGCGCCCTCGATGACATGATTGTTGGTGACGATGTATCCGTTGGAGTCGATGACGAATCCGGATCCCAGCGATGTCGACCGGCGGGGCGTCCCCTCGCGGCGCTGGCGTTCGAAGAAATCGCGGAAGAAGTCCTCGAAGGGGGATCCCGGCGGGAACTGCGGCATCTCCGGCGCATTTTCCGACATGCGGCGCACCTGCGTCGTGGAGATGTTCACCACCGAGGGCACCAGTTCCTCGGCCAGATCGGCAAAACTCTCCGGGGCCGGACGCGCCTGGGCTTCGCCGACCGTACCGCCGTAAAGCGGCGCAGCCATCAAGACTGCCAAAGCTAAGCCGGCGGTGCCAAGCAAACGCCCAGCTCGCGTGACCAGGTCGCCACCGCGGGCCGGCGCTGGCCGCTCAATCGCAAAATCGATCGTCAAGACTGTCCTCCAAAGCTTCCGACACCCCGCCAGACACGGCGAAAGGGCGGCCGGACCATCCCACAAGCCCGGTACTCAATAAATAGGGCACGAACATGGCGACTCAATAAGTCTAAAGCCCAGACGGGCCGACGCGTCAACTCCTGACGACCCAGACCAGGCTCAATCCGACCGCCGCGGCCACCAGTCCTGCCGTGCGGAGCTGTCCCACGGGCATCTCCATCACCTGCGCCATCAGGCGCTTCATGGTGTCCGGCAGGGCAGCATACAGAATGCCCTCGATCACCAGAACCAAACCCAGCGCCACCACCAGGTCCGACATCGCGCTCAAACCGCCGGATGATGGGCCACACGTCCGAACCGCGCGCCGGGCTAATCGCCCGAGACACCGCCCAGGGAGTCGCCGAAGAAGCGGAAGAAATCACCGTCCGGCGGCCCGATATACCGGGTCGAGTCGCCGCGCAGACCCTCCCGATAGGACTTCATCGATTCGTAGAACCGGAAGAACTGCGGGTCCTGGCCGAACGCCTTGTTGTAGATCTCCTGCGCCTTGCCGTCGCCCTCGCCGCGCAAGATTTCCGCCTGGCGTTGGGCGTCGGCCACGATAATGCGGCTCTGTTTGTCGGCCTCGGCGCGGATGCGCTTATCTTCCCTGTCGCCTTCCGCCCGAATCTTCCGCGCTTCCTGCTCCCGTTGGGTCTGCATGCGCCGGAAGATCGCCTGACTGTTCTCTTCCGGCAGATCGACCCGCATGATCCGGACGTCGAGCACGTTGATGCCGAACCGCTGGCCCTGTTGATCGACCTGCTGGGCGACGGTTTTCATCAACTCGGCACGTTGTTCGGTCAGGATGGTGACGAGCGGCACGCCGCCCAAGATGTTTCGCAGATTGGTGTCGATGATGTTCGACAGCCGTTGGCGCATGCCCGCTTCGTTCGCCACCGTCTGGAAGAACAGCAGCGGGTTGACGATGCGATAGCGGGCAAAGGCGTCCACGATCACCTGCTTCTGGTCCAGGGTCGGGATTTCACCCGCGGGGTTGTTGTAGTCGAGCACCCGCTTGTCGAAATAGATCACGTTCTGCACGAACGGGATCTTGAAGTTCAGCCCGGGCTCCTGCACCTGGCGCACCACCTTGCCGAACTGCAGGACCAGGGCCTGCTCGGCCTGATGCACGGTGAACAGCGCCGAGAAGGCGAGCACACCGACAATGATGGCGCCGATGCCGGCCGCGAGGCGAATCGTGCGGTTCATTGTGTGCCTCCGCTGCTGGAACCGCCGCCGCGCCGGTTGAGCTGGTCGAGGGGCAAATAGGGCACCACACCCTGCCCGGTGCGGCTGTTGTCGATCAGCACCTTGTCCATGCCCGACAGGATCTCACGCATGGTCTCGAGATAGATCCGCTGCGTGGTCACGTCGCGCTGGTTCTTGTACTCGTTGAACACGGCCAGGAACCGCGAGGCCTCGCCCTGGGCGCGGGCGATCTTCTCTTCCTTGTAGGCTTCACCGGCCCGCACGCGCCGCTGGAACTCGCCCTCGGCGCGCTCGACGATCTCGTTGCTGTAGGCGTTCGCCTCGTTGATCATCCGCTCCTTGTCGGCGCGCGCCGCCTGCACGTCGCGGAAGGCATCCAGCACGTTGCCCGGCGGATCGACGTTTTGGGTCTGCACGTTGGTGACCTCGATGCCGGCACCGTAGTCGTCCAGGATCGCCTGGATCAAAGCCTGCGCTTCGATCGCGATCTCCGCGCGGCCCTGGGTCCGGGCGAATTCGAAATCCGACTTGCCCATGATCTCGCGCATCGCGCTTTCGGCGGCGTCCTTCACGGTCTGTTCCGGGTTGCGAATATTGAACAGGAACTTGGCGATGCCGTCCTGAACTTCCTTTTCTTCGCCGTCCTCGACCACCGTGCGAATGCGCTGGTCGATCTTCCAGAACACCACGAACTCGATGTCGATGATGTTCTCGTCGCCCGTCAGCATCAGGCTTTCCTGGGTCACGTCGCGGGTCGACTGACGCCGCCCGTCGCCGACCCCGCGGAACCCGACCTCGACCCGGTTCACCGTGGTCACCTTGGGCGTGTACACCGTGCCGATCGGCGACGGCAGATTGTAGTTCAAGCCTGAAATCGTAGTGTCGACCCACTTGCCGAAGATGAGTTCCACACCCTGTTCGTCCGGCTGCACCCGATAGAAGCCGGTGCCGAGCCAGATCAGCACCGCCACTGCAATGATCAGGATGATCCCGCGGCCGCTGCCCACGCCGCCCGGGACCATGCCCTTGAACCGGTCCTGGCCGCGCCGCAGCATCTCGTCGAAATTCGGGGGCTGCCCGCCGCCGCCACCGGCGCCGCGACCCCAAGGGCCCTGCCCGCCGCCCTGATTACTCCATGGCATGATAAATCGATCCTTGTGATTGGCGCCCGGCCTTGCGCCTTCCAAAGGCCGCGCAAGGGCCTTATATGACAGCCCACCTGCATGCGCAACGCGGCGGGTGGGGGAGCCAAGACGTTCCCACCGGTCACAGTTCGCATATTGTTCGACGGACCAGGGTTTTCAAGCATGCCGACCATCACCGAGGACCAGATCATGAATGCGCTCGAGCCGGTCATGGACCCGGATCGGCAGGCGAGCATCGTCAAACTCGGGATGGTGTCCGGGCTGGTCATCCGGGACGGCAATGTCGGCTTTGCCATCGAGGTGGATCCGGCGCGCGGCCAGGCGCTGGAGCCGGTCCGCAAGGCGGCCGAAGATGCGGTGCTGCAGCTGCCGGGGGTGACCTCCGTGACCGCCGTGCTGACGGCCCATCGCGAGGGCACGCCCGGGCAACCGGCCGGATCGGCCGCCGGCGCTGCCCCCGAGGGTCCGCCCCGCCAAGCGGCCGAGGCCGATAAGCCGGGGGTGCCCGGGATCGGCTCGATCATCGCAATCGCCTCCGGCAAAGGCGGCGTCGGCAAGTCGACGACGGCGGCGAATCTCGCCTTGGCCATGGCGGCGGACGGCATGCGGGTGGGCGTCATGGACGCGGACGTTTACGGACCCTCGATGCCCCGCATGCTGGGCATTTCAGGCCGGCCGAGCCAGACCCAGGGACGCAAAATCGTCCCGATGGAGAACTATGGGGTCAAGGCCATGTCCATGGGCTTCCTGGTCGAGGAGGACACGCCCATGATCTGGCGCGGACCGATGGTGATGGGCGCCCTCGAGCAACTGCTGCACGAGGTCGTCTGGGGCGAGCTGGACGTGCTGGTGGTGGACATGCCGCCGGGCACGGGAGATGCGCAGCTCACCATGGCGCAAAGGGTGCCCCTGGCGGGCGCCGTGATCGTCTCCACCCCGCAGGACATCGCGCTCCTGGACGCCAAGAAGGGGCTCAACATGTTCCGCAAGGTCGATGTGCCCGTGCTGGGCATCATCGAGAACATGAGCTACTTCACCTGCCCCCATTGCGGCGAGCGCAGCGACATTTTCAGCCACGGCGGTGCGCGGCGAGAGGCCGAACGCCTGGGCATGGAATTCCTCGGGGAGATTCCGCTGGACATGGCGATTCGCGAAACCTCCGATTCCGGCCAGCCGATCACGGTCTCGCAGCCGGACAGCCCGCACGCCAAAGCCTATCGGGCAATCGGCAGACGCATCGCCGAAAAACTCGCTGCCGAGAGCCGGACCGCGCCGAAAATCGTCATCCAGTGACGGCTTCGGCGCGGATCGACGCAAGCGCCGCCGGGTGGCGAGACAAGAAACAGGATGCATTCGTAGCCCTTAGCGCCTATATCCTAACCGCGCGTACGACGTGACGGCTTCGCAAGGAAGCCGACTTCGGGCGCGCCATCTCGTTCAGGGGAAACCGCGTGCGACTCGCGAAGGCTGCATTTCTGCTCGCCGGGCTGGTGCTGCTCGGCTTTGTCGTCGCCGAGACCGACATGGCGGAGGTCTGGGAGCGGCTCAGCGAGGTGGGCATCTGGGGGATCGTTGTGATCCTGCTGATCCACCTGGTGTCGACGGTCGGCGAGGCCATCGGCTGGCAGCTGACGCTGCCGTCGGTCCGCCTGAGCCGGGGATGGCTCTACCGGCTGTGGATGCTGCGCTGCGTCGGCTCCGCCTACAACAACATCACGCCGTTCGCCTCGCTGGGCGGCGAGCCTGTCAAGGCCGTCGTCCTCAAGCGCCACTATGGCGTCGGCTACCGGGAGGGCAGCGCGTCCTTGATCCTCGACCGCACCGCCGGCGCGCTCGGCCTGGCGCTGTTCCTGATCGTAGGTTTCCTGGTGTTGCTGGCGGCCGGATCGCTGCCGCCCGAATACACGACCGCTGCCGGTACCGGGCTGGCGCTGCTCTCCGGCGGCATCTTGGGCTTTTTCCTGGTGCAGCGCTTCAAGCTCGTCTCGCGGCTTGGCGGACGGCTCGGCGGACGAGGCCCCAAGTTCCTGCAGCGGACGATCGAGACCGTGGGCGACGTTGAAGACAGGCTGGTTACCTTTTATACGGTCCACCGCGCGCGCTTTGCCGGCGCGGTCGCGGTGTCCTTCGTGAACTGGGGACTCGGCACGTTCGAGATCTATTTCGCCCTGTACTTCCTGGGCCACAGCGTGACCTTCGCCGACGCGGTCGTCATCGAGGCCGTCACGGTGCTCGTGCGCAACGCGCTCTTCTTCATCCCGGCCGGCGTCGGCGTTCAGGACGGCGCGTTCTATCTGGTCACCGCCGCCATCACCGGCTCCGGCGCGCTGGGCCTGGCGCTCGCCGTGCTGCGCCGGTTCCGCGAGATCGCCTGGGTCCTGACGGGGCTGATCCTCGGATGGACCTATGCGCTGACGCCCGAGCTCGAGCCCGCGCCGGGCGCCAAACGCGAGGGACCGGTCCCTTCCGCTTGATCTGCGTCATGGCCGCAGGGTGGGTCGGCGATAGGGTGGAGCCCTCTGGCTGATCTATCTTTCGGAGGCGCGCATGCGACGTTTGATCGCAGGCTTGGTGTTCGGTGCCATCGGGTTCGCGGCGGCGGCGGCGCAGGCGAGCTGGGAGGACCAGCTCTCTTTGCAGATGATGCAGGATGAGAACTGCGAGGTGACCTACATCACCCAGGTGATTGAGCGCGACCTGCCCGAGGGCAAGTTCATCCAGGCCCTGGTCGGCTGCGCCGACAAGCGTACTTTCATCGCCTACCGCGACAAGGACCTGAGGCGGTTCAAGATCACCGTTTGCAAGCAGGACGAACGCGCCTGCTGAAGCGTCCGTAGGCCTCGCCCTTCGTCCTTCGACTGCCGCGCTTCATCCTGAGGAGCGGCCCTTGGCGCGTCTCGAAGGATGTGCGCGGCGCTCAGGATGAAGAGCTCAGGACGAGGCTTTCCTTCGGCTGCCATCTCCGTGCCCCTCATGCCGAGCCTGTCGAAGCATGAGCCTGTCGAAGCATGAGCCTGTCGAAGCATAGGCCTGTCGAAGGATGGGCCCTCGTCCCGCGCTTGTCGAAGGACGAAGCCTGAGCCTGCAACATTGGCAGATCGGAACAAACCGGCGGCGGACGGCCAGGCGCTAGTCGTCGCGGTCGAGGGCGGCCATGAGCTCGCGCCACTCACGCTTGGACATGCCGCTGTCCTCCTGCTGGACGTCCTCGCCCGCGAGCATGCGCTGGACCACCGCGAGCCCCTTGGCCGAGAGGTGCGCCCCGCCCATGCGGTAGTCCTCGAAGGCCCGCGCGGTGAGCGGCACCCAGCGGCGCAGGGTCTCGAGCAAGACCTCGGCATAGACGCGGATCTCGTACTGCGCGTGCGGGTCGGCGCGCAGCGAGATGAAGTGCAGCAGGTTGTGCAGGTCGGTCTTCCAGTACCACTGGGTATAGACGTTCAGGGGCAAGTTCATGCGGGCGAGCTCGCGGGTCAGCCCCTGGCGCTCCTCGTCCAACACCTTGCCCGCCTCGTCCTCGTTCAGCATTTCGATATAGTGGTCGTAACAGCGCGCGGAATCGTCACGCAGGAGCGCGAGCACCCGCTGCGCCTCCTCCCCTTCCAGCACGTCGCCGCGCCCCTGGCGGTTGACCGCCGACTGGGCCGCCAGGTTCTGGGGTGCGGGGATATAGAACTCCTTGTCCAGGATCGAATAGCGCGCCGAGTACTCGTTGACGTTGGCGGTGCGGTGGCGGATCCACTGGCGCGCGACGAAGATCGGAAGCTTGACGTGGTACTTGATCTCGCACATCTCGAACGGCGTGGTGTGCCGGTGCCGCATGAGATAGCGGATCAGCCCCTCGTCCTGGCGCACCGCCTTGGTGCCCTTGCCGTAGGAGACCCGCGCCGCCTGCACCACGGCCGCGTCGTCGCCCATATAGTCGACCACCCGGACGAAGCCGTGGTCGAGCACCGAGAGCGGCTGATAGAGGATCTCTTCGAGCTCGGGCACCGTGGTGCGCAGGGTCTCGCGACGCTCGTCGCGCTGGGCCTCGACCTCGGCCTGCTGTTCGGGTGTCAGGGGCATGGCGATCTCGCTAGCCTGATGGCGCGTCCCGCCGCCTAAACTACCCGCTTGTCCGCGGCGCCGCCAGATCCGTCGCGGGCCCTGGCTGCGCACCGTCGGAATTGCCGCGCATCGTTAAGGGCAGGCGCCCGCTAGGCTCGCTCATAGGGCGGCAGGGTCGCCAGGCGGGCGCGAATCTGGGCCAGGTCGACCGGTAAGTAGTTCCAGCAGTCGACGCCGACATCGAGGCTCTGCGAATTGCCGGGCAGGCCGCCATGGGAGTGGCCGTACAGCATCCAGCTGCCGCGCTTGCAGCCGTGCCAGACCCGGAGACCGTAGTGGAACAGGACCAGCCGCTGCCCGTCGACCACCAGCTCCTTGTAGTCCTGGACGGACTCCCATTGCGTTGCCTGGCTGGTCTCGCCGTCATGATTGCCGAAGACGAGATGCTTGCGGCCGTTCAGGCGCGCCAGATAGTGGCCGGGCGCCCGCTCGCCCTTGTGCCAGAAGTCGCCCAGATGCCAGACCTCGTCCTCGGGCCGGACGACCGCGTTCCAGTTGGCGATGAGCGCGCGGTCCATCTCGCCGACGTCCCGGAAGGGCCGGTCGGAGATCCGGATGATCCCGGCATGGCCGAAATGGGTGTCGGAAGTCAGCCAGATCTTGCTCAT